>NZ_JZKH01000052.1 GCF_000961885.1 Streptomyces rubellomurinus | reverse complement strand
CAACCAGCCGATGAACCAGACCGAGCACCAGCTCCGGCTGACCATCGAGGCGCTGCGCGAGCGCCAGGAGCACGAGCTGATCAACAACCCGGAGTTCGGGCTGCTCGGCAACACCGACTTCGACCAGCGGATCCAGACGCACTCCGGCGCGCCCACGCCGGACGACCTGGACGACCTGCTCGCGATGCGCCGCGACACCGACTACCTGTTCGCCCACCCGCGCGCGATCGCCGCGTTCGAGCGGGAGTGCAACCGGCTCGGCGTCTACCCCGGCACGGCCGAGGTGCTCGGCAAGCGGCGGCCGGCCTGGCGCGGGGTGCCGATCTTCCCGTGCAACAAGATCCCGGTGGCGGACAACCAGACCACCTCCTTCCTCGCGATGCGCGTCGGCGAGGACAACCAGGGCGTGGTCGGCCTCCACCAGATCGGCATCCCGGACGAGGTCGAGCCGGGGCTGAACGTCCGGTTCATGGGCGTCGACGAGAAGGCGATCACCTCCTACCTGGTGAGCGCCTACTACTCGGCGGCGGTGCTGGTGCCGGACGCGATCGGGGTGCTGGAGAACGTCGAGGTCGGGCACGCCCGCAGCTGAGCCACACGTCAGGGGAGTGCGGCGGGCGCGCGCAGCAGGAGCAGCGCGCGCCCGCCGAGCACCACCGCGCCGGCCGGGTGCGGCTCGCCCGCCCCGGCGGTGTCGACGACGGTCTCGTAGCGGGCCTCCGGCGCCGCCCAGGGCTCGCCGGGCAGGGTGAACACCACCGGTTCGTGGCCGGCGTTGAGGAGCAGCAGGAAGTCGTCGTCCCGCACCGGCCGCCCGGTGGCGTCCCGTTCGGACATCGCGCTGCCGGACAGCAGCATGCCGAGGCAGGCGGTCGGGGCGAACCAGTCGGCCTCGGTCATCTCCTTGCCGAGCCGGGTGAACCAGGCGAGGTCCGGGCGCCCGCCGGGGGCGGCGGCCCGGCCGGAGAAGAACGCCCGCCGGCGCAGCACCGGGTGGGCCCGGCGCAGCCGGACCAATCGGGCGGTCAGCTCGCACAGTTCGCGCCACTCGGGCCGTTCCAGTGTCGACCAGTCGACCCAGCCGACCTCGTTGTCCTGGCAGTAGGCGTTGTTGTTGCCGCCCTGGGTGCGGCCGAGCTCGTCCCCGGCGGTGATCATCGGGACGCCGGTGGAGAGCAGCAGCGTGGCCATCAGGTTGCGCAGTTGGCGCAGGCGCAGGGCGGTGACCTCCGGGTCGGTGGTCTCGCCCTCGGCGCCGTGGTTCCAGGAGCGGTTGTCGTCGGTGCCGTCCCGGCCGCCCTCGCCGTTCGCCTCGTTGTGCTTGCGGTCGTAGGAGACCAGGTCGCGCAGGGTGAAACCGTCGTGCGCCGTCACGTAGTTGACGGAGGCGCACGGGCGGCGGCCGTCGCGCTGGTAGAGGTCGGAGGAGCCGGAGAGGCGGTAGCCGAGCTCGCGGACGTCCGGGCGGGCGCCGCGCCAGAAGTCCCGTACGGTGTCGCGGTAGCGGTCGTTCCACTCGGCCCACAGCGGCGGGAAGCCGCCCAGCCGGTAGCCGCCCGGGCCGACGTCCCACGGCTCGGCGATCAGCTTCACCCGGGACAGCAGCGGGTCCTGGGCGACGGCGCTGAGGAACGGGTGCTCCGGGTCGACGCCGTCCGAGGCCCGGGCCAGGGCGGCGGCGAGGTCGAAGCGGAAGCCGTCCACGCCCATCTCGGCGACCCAGTGGCGCAGCGAGTCGGTGATCAGCCGGATCACCTGCGGGCGGCGGGTGTCCAGGGTGTTGCCGCAGCCGGTGTAGTCGGCGTAGCCGCGCGGGCGGTGCGGGGCGAGGCGGTAGTGGGCGGCGTTGTCGACGCCGCGCAGGGAGAGCGTCGGGCCCAGCTCGGCGCCCTCGGCGGTGTGGTTGAACACCACGTCGAGGATCACCTCGATCCCGGCGGCGTGCAGGGCGCGCACCATCCGCTTGAACTCGCCGACCTGGCCGCCGCGCGAGCCCGAGGCGGAGTAGCCGGCGTGCGGGGCGAAGTAGCCGATCGTGTTGTAGCCCCAGTAGTTGACCAGGCCGCGCGCCTGGAGGTGGTCCTCGCTGACGTGGTGGTGGACGGGCAGCAGCTCGACGGCGGTGACGCCGAGGCGGGTGAGGTGGGCGAGCGCGGCGGGGTGGGCGAGGCCGGCGTAGGTGCCGCGCAGGGCCGGGGGGACGTCGGGGTGGCGCATGGTGAAGCCGCGCACGTGCAGTTCGTAGAGGACGGTCTCGGACCACGGGGTCCGCGGGCGGTGGTCGTCGGACGGGTCGTCGGACCGGTGGTCGTCGTCCGCGACGACCACGGATCTGGGCACGTGGGCGGCCGAGTCGCGGTTGTCCCGGACGGTGTCGGCGACGTCGGCCTCCGGCCAGTTGCGGACGGCGGCGCAGACCGCGTCGTGCGCGGTGTAGTTGCCGTCGATCGCGCGGGCGTACGGGTCGAGCAGCAGCTTCGCCGGGTTCCAGCGGGCGCCCGTCCACGGGTCCCACCGGCCGTGCACGCGGTAGCCGTAGCGGGTGCCGGGGCGCACGCCCGGCAGGAAGCCGTGCCAGACCTGGACGTCCTGCTCGGTGAGGCGGTGCCGGCTCTCCCGGCCGTCCTCGTCGAACAGGCACAGGTCGACGGCCTCGGCGCCGGCCGCCCACAGCGCGAAGTTGGTGCCGGGGCCGCACGGCCCGTCCGGGCGGAAACGGGCACCGAGGGGGTGGGGGCTTCCTGGCCTCGTCCCGGCTTCCAGCTCCATGGCCCTGCCCTCCCTGGACGGGGTGTCCCGGACCCCGTGCCGTTGTTTCCTTCCCGGAATGCGGCGGGGGGAAGCCGTTGAACGGGGGCTTACCAGCGGATGGCTGTCCGGGGGGCGTGCTCCGGAGGGCGGGGCGAGGGCGTGTCCTCGGCGGGCCGGGGGTCGTTGTTCCCGGCGTTGGAACCGGACGGCGGGAGGCCCCGATGCGGCGCCGAGTACGGGTGTGGGCGCGGCATGCGGCGGCGGTGGGCTGCTGCTTGGCCGTCCTGGCGGGGTGCGGCGGCTCGGCGGGCGCCCCGGTCGGGGACGGCGCCTCGGCCACGGTCGTCGCGCCGCCTCCGCCGCCGTCGCGGGCGGTGCTCACGGTGCAGCCCGCGGACGGAGCGCAGGACGTGCCGCCGGAGGGGGCGGTGAAGGTGGCGGCGGCGCAGGGGAAGCTGCTGTCCGTCCGGCTGGCCGACGCCCGGGGGGCGGAGCTGCCCGGGACGATCGCCGCGGACGGCTCCTCGTGGGCGCCGGACGGGCCGCTGCCGCTGGGTACGGCGTTCACGCTGGACTCCGTCGCGGAGGACGACCAGGGGCAGAAGGCGGCCCAGCACGCGGAGTTCTCGACCGTCGCCCGGGCGCACACCTTCGTCGCGTTCTTCACGCCCGAGGACGGGTCGACGGTCGGGGTGGGGATGCCGGTGTCGCTGCGCTTCAGCCGCCCGATCGCGGACCGGGCGGCGGTCGAGCGGGCGGTGCAGGTGACCGCGGACCCGCCGGTGCCGGTGGCCGCGCACTGGTTCGGCAACCAGCGGCTGGACTTCCGGCCGCAGCAGTACTGGGCGGCCGGCACCAAGGTGGCGGTGGCGCTGCGGCTGAAGGACGTGCAGGGCGCGCCGGGCGACTTCGGCAGCCAGAACCGGGACCTGCACTTCACCATCGGCCGGGCGCAGGTCTCCACCGTGGACCTGGACGCGCACACGCTGACCGTCCGAGGAGGGCAGGGCGGCAAGGTGGTCCGGGTGCTCAAGGTGTCCGGCGGCAGCCCCGAGCACTCCACCTACCGGGGGGTGCTGGTGGTGTCGGAGAAGTACCAGGTGACCCGGATGAACTCGCAGACCGTGGGCATGGGCGACGAGTACGACATCAAGGACGTCCCGCACGCGATGCGGCTGACCGGCTCCGGCACCTTCGTGCACGGCAACTACTGGGCGAACCCCGGGGTCTTCGGCACCGCCAACACCAGCCACGGGTGCATCGGCCTGGCCGACACCAAGGGCGGCAGCAGCAAGGACACCCCGGCGGGCTGGCTGTTCGAGCACACGATCCCCGGTGACGTGCTGGAGGTGAAGGCCTCCGCGGGGGACTTCGTGCCGCCCTCGAACGGTCTCAACGGGTGGAACCTGCCCTGGGAGCAGTGGCTGGCCGGCAGCGCGCTGCGCTAGGCCCCGCCCGGCGGGCTTCACGGGGGGTTCACCCCCGCTCCACCCACCTCCCCTCCGGATTCACCCGGATGGCCCAGTTATCCTGCTCCGGCGCGTCGTGCCCCTGCTGGGGAAGATCGGCGCCCGGGTGCAACTCCCAGGGGCACTCGACGCGTCAAGAGAGTGGACAACGGGAGGGGAGAGACCGTGAAGACGGGTAAGGCGGCCGGCGCCGCGATACGCACCAGCCGGTTCGGGCGCAGGGGAGCTGCTGCGCTGGTCATGGGCGGGGTGCTGCTGCTGACCGCGGCCTGCAACGACGACAAGGGCGGTTCGGGCGGAGGTTCCGGGGGCTCCGGTGGCGACAACGCCGCCTCGGCCCCGGCGGACGCCGGCGGTGCGTCGGCGGCGCCGAAGACCTCGGCCGCGGTGCTGAACGTCGAGCCGAAGGACGGCGCCCAGGACGTCGCGCCGACCGGCCTGCAGGTGTCCGTCTCCAACGGCAAGCTGACCACCGTCGAGGTGACCGACAAGGACGGCAAGCCGGTCGAGGGTGCGATCACCCCGGACGGCACCGGCTGGAAGCCGGCGGCGGGCCTCGCGGTCGGCACGGCCTACAAGGTGAACGCGCAGGCCAAGGACGCGGACGGGCTGGTGGCCGCGTCCACCACCTCCTTCACCACGCTGACGCCGGAGAAGAAGGTCTCCACCAACGACAACATCAGCGACGGCGCCACCTACGGCGTCGGCATGATCGTCTCGGTGAACTTCACCAAGGACGTCAAGAACAAGGACGCCGTCCTCAAGGGCATCACCATCGACGCCGGCGGCACCGAGGTGAAGGGCCACTGGTTCGGCGACCGGCGGGTGGACTTCCGCCCGGCCGACTACTGGAAGCCGAACACCAAGGTCGTCATCAAGTACCGGCTGAAGAACGTCGAGGTCTCCCCGGGCGTCTACGGCGACGTGGACAAGGACGAGCCGTTCACCATCGGCCGCTCGCGGATCGCCACGGCGGACGCCAAGTCGCACCAGATGACCGTCGACCAGGGCGGCAAGGTCACCACCGTGCCGGTCACCCTGGGCGCGGACGCGACGCCGTCCTGGGGCGGGACGATGGTGATCATGTCCAAGGAGAAGGTCACCCGGATGAACTCGCAGACCGTCGGCCTCGGCGGCGAGTACGACATCCAGGACGTGCCGCACGCGATGCGGCTGACCACCTCCGGCACCTTCGTGCACGGCAACTACTGGTCCAGCCCGTTCGGCAAGACCAACGCCAGCCACGGCTGCGTGTCGATGGCCGACGAGAAGGGCGGCAGCGACTCCTCGGTGGCCGGCAAGTTCTTCAACGACTCGATCGTCGGCGACGTCGTGAAGATCGTGAACACCAAGGAGAAGACCGTCGCCCCGTCCAACGGGCTGGGCGGCTGGAACGTGGCCTGGGCGAACTGGTAGGCCGTACCGGTCCGCGGGTTCGATGAACCCGGGCGACCGGGGGATTCCGTTGGTTCTCATGCCGGCACCGTGCCGGCGGGTTTCATGCCGGGGCGGTCCGATCCTCACCCGTTGGGGTCGGGCCGTTCCGGTTTTCGGGGCGATGAGCCCCTCGAATGGCGCAACCTTTCCGGAGGGCCGGCGCATCTAGCGGTCGGGGCCCACGGGCCCCAGGGGAGCAGAGGGAGGGATCGACGTGAGGTCGATACGCAGAGTGGTGGCCGCCGGTGTGGTCGGCGGGGCGATGGTGCTGACGGCGGCCTGCAGCAGTGGCGGCAGCGGCGGCGGCAGCGCGGCCAAGGCCGACATCGGGGCCGGCGCGGCCCCCGCCTCGGCGGCGGCGGCGACGCCGGGCAGCGCCGCGCCGAAGGTGTCGCAGGCCGCGGTGAGCATCGAGCCGAAGACCGGTTCGGTGGACGTGGCGCCGACCGCGCTCAAGGTCGGCGCGACGGGCGGCAAGCTCACCACCGTCAAGGTGAGCGACAAGTCCGGCAAGGAGGTGCCCGGCACCATCGCCGCGGACGGCCTGAGCTGGACCCCGACCGCCGGCCTCTCGGTCGGCACGGCCTACCAGGTCAGCGCGATGGCGGCGGACGCCAACGGCGTGGTCGCCGAGGCGGACAGCAGCTTCACCACGCTGACGCCGGAGGTGCAGGCCAAGGCCGCCGACAACGTCGACGACAACGCGACGTACGGCGTCGGCATGATCGTCTCGGTGGAGTTCACCAAGGACGTCAAGAACAAGGACGCCGTCGCCAAGAGCATCTCCTTCGAGACCGACAACGGCACGGTCGTCAAGGGCCACTGGTTCGGCGACCGGCGGCTGGACTTCCGCCCGGAGAACTACTGGAAGCCGGGCACCAAGGTGACGGTGCACTACCGGCTGAAGAGCGTGGAGATCGCGCCGGGCGTCTACGGCGGTTCGGACCGGGACGAGCCCTTCACTATCGGGCGAAGCCAGGTCTCGACGGTTGACGCCGCCGCGCACCAGATGACCGTCGTCGGGGACAACGGCAAGACCGAGCAGATCGACATCACCTCCGGCTCGGACGACCACCCGACCTGGAACGGCACCATGGTCGTCATGTCCAAGGAGGGCACGGTGCGGATGCAGTCCAGCACCCTGCCCGGCATGACCGGCGCGCCGTACGACCTGCAGGTGCCGCACTCCATGCGGCTCACCACGTCCGGGACGTACGTGCACGGCAACTGGTGGGCCCGCAACGGCGTGTTCGGCGGGGACAACGTCAGCCACGGCTGCGTCGGGCTCAAGGACGCGGAGGGCGGCGGCAGTTCCACCACCGCCGGGAAGTTCTACGACAGCTCGATCGTCGGCGACGTCGTGATCGTCAAGAACTCGATCAAGAAGGAGACGCTGGAGCCGGACAACGGGCTCAGCGGCTGGAACCTGGGCTGGAGCCAGTGGTAGGCGGGCGCTGAGCCGCTGGTGAGCGGGCGTCGGGGTCAACCCGGGTTTGACCGGGGTGGCCCCGACGCGTTTTCCGACGCCTGTTCGGACGATCGCCGGGTGGTTCCGGATTGCTCCCGGCATATGCCGAACTGGGCGTGATCGTTTGCTCATTGTCCGTACGCGGCCGCTTGCGTTCCGCAATGATGGTCCGCATGGCGGGTTGGGGCGAAACAGATCAGTCAGTGGTTACCGTGGCCGGCGCGGTCGCGGAGGCGGCCTGGGCGGACGTCCCGGGCACACTCTCGGAGTTGGAGCGGCTCAGCTCGGCGGAGCTGGAGGAGATGTACTCCCCCAGACTGTGCGGCCAGTCCTCGCCGAACGAGGTGCGGCTGCCGTCCCGGCCGGCGTCGGCCAAGGTGGCCCGGCGGCTGGTGCTCTCCGCGCTGGCGTCCTGGGGCCTCCACCAGCACCTGGAGGCGGGGGAGTTACTCACCAGCGAGCTGGTCGCCAACGCCGTCCGGCACGCCGGCGGGCGCACCATCGGCCTGTACGTGGGCCGCAAGCCCGGGTGGGTGCGGATCGAGGTGCGCGACTCCTCGCGGTCGCTGCCCTGCATGATCCTCGCCGAGCCGCGGCCGGTGAACGAGCGCGGGCGGGGGCTGAAGGTCGTCGACGACCTGGCCGACCGCTGGGGCGCGGACCTGCTGCCGCGCGGGAAGGGCGTCTGGTTCGAGCTGAAGGTGCGCGACCGGAACTGAGCCGCCCGGCCGGCCGGCGCGACCGGCCGGGGATACGCGCAGGGCCCCCGGGTTCGCCGTGATCCGGCGATGGGGGCCCCTGCAAGTCATCGCGCCGGCCAAGGGGGTGCGTGCCGCACGATGGGCGTCGGCAGTGCCAGGTCGGGCCCGCCGAAGTCTTCGTTGCGTCGACTATCGCACGGATCTCAGCATGTGGGCAAACCGCGCGACTTGGAATGAAAGGTTTGTAACCTACTTCACCTTTGGATTTTGCATAGGTTAACGCTGCAACCTGTGAATATTCATGATCGCAGGGTTCAGGAGAGCATCGCGATCCGGTACTGCATGATCCGGTAGATCGTCGGGTCCGGGACGTACCATTGGCTGACGACGATGTGGAAGTCGCCGAACGTCGAGCCGGGGACCACGAAGCCGCCGTACGGGCTGAGGACGAGGTTGCCGGCCTCCTGGCCCGGGGCGCAGGGGAGGATCATGGTCTGCTCCAGCGTCCTGGTCAGGTCCGAGGTCGGGAGCGGGAAGACCATCGCCCTGATCGACAGCGGGTCCATGTTCAGCCAGGTGAGGACGTACTTGCCGTCCATGGCGCGGAAGCAGATCTCGCCCCACTTGCGAGTGCCGAAGACCGTCGTCGGGGCGGGCGCGTTCCACTGCCAGCCGCTGTCCGTGAAGCCCCACGGCTCGTAGGCGTCCGGGTTGCCGAGGCTGTCCTGGCGCACCCGGTGCAGCAGCATCCCGGATTCGACGTCGCGGTTGAAGACCGTCGACAGCACGTAGCAGTAGCCGTCGTCGGCCACGGCGTAGGTCTTCTGCTGGAACTGGCCGCCGTACAGGTCGGCCGGCCACTGGCACAGGTACTCCCAGGTCTCGCCGTTGTCGGTGGAGCGCCAGAAGTCCGTGTGGTGGGTGTCGTAGATGACGCCGCGCATCAGATGCATGTACATCACGCCGTTGACGACGAACGCGTCGGACGGGATCGCCGTCGTCCGCTTGTCGCCGACCCAGGTGTGCGGCTCGTCGACCAGGCTGCGGGCGTGGTCGCCGCCGACGACGCCGTCGATGCGCAGGTTGTTCGGGTCCGCGCTGCTGGAGCGCAGGCCCACCGGGGCGTACCAGTCGCCGTCGCCCACGCCGCTGCCGTCGAAGGTGTCGCCGCAGACGAAGAGCATCGTGCCGTCCGGGCACCGCACGGGGATGCCGAGGTCCGTCCACGGCGCGCCGAACGGCCCGGTCTCGGCGAGGCCGCTGAGGTTCTTCACCTTGGTCGCGATGGTGGGAGCGGTCGGGTCGTTCGGGCCGCCGGCGATCGCGGCGGGAGCGCCGGCCGCGAAGGCCCCCGCTCCCACGGCGACGCCGATGCCGAGCTTGAGGACCGTGCGGCGGGTGAGGTCGTTCCCGGCGGGCGAGTGCGTCATGTGGCCTTCCCTGGCGAGGAGTTGTGCGAGTCCGGCGAGGCCGGCGAGTCCTGCGGTCTCCCGAGGCTATGGCGGGCCACCGGCGCGCCGTCGATCGGAGACGAACCTTCACCCGAACGAGCTAGGCATGGGTGCGGCCCGGCCGTAGCATCGGGGGCGTGAACCTCTACTGGCACGCCGTGCTGCCACCGCTCTGCGCCTGATCGGGCGTACGCGCTGGTCGGCAGACCCCTTCCCGAGCCCCGGTTCGGCCCGCTGAGGCCGCCGGGTGTCGTTGCGGCGTGCGCCCGTTCTCGAAACCACTCCCACTGACGGTTTTCGACGACGGAAGTTCACGACTGTGCCGCATCGTTTGTCCGCGCCCACGCCCACGCCCATGCCCACCTCCACGCCCGTGCCCGCGTCCGGCCGGCCGGCCGGCGGCGCGCTGCCGATCCTGGCGGCCGCCCTGCTCTGGGGCACCACCGGGACGGCGGCCTCCCTCGCACCCGCCGCCGCCCCGGCCGCCGGGATCGGGGCGGCGGCCCTGGTGCTCGGCGGACTGCTGCTGTTCCTCACCGACCGCACCGCCCGGACCCTGCCCCGCACCTGCGGGGCCCGCGAACGCCGGCTGCTCGCGCTCGGGGCGGTGGCGGTGGTCGGCTACCCGCTGACCTTCTACCCGGCAGTCGCCCGCACCGGCGTCGCCGTCGCCACGGTGATCGCGCTCGGCAGCGCGCCGGTGTTCACCGGGCTGCTCGGGTGGCTCACCCGGCAGGGCCGGCCCGGCGGGCGCTGGGCCGGAGCCACCGGGCTCGCCGTGCTCGGCTGCGCCGTCCTCGTCCTCGGCCCCGAACTCGCGGGCGGGGGCGGGGCGGTGGACCTCCTGGGGGTGCTGCTCGCGGCGCTCTCCGGGCTCTCGTACGCGGTGTACTCGCTGATCGGCGGCCGGCTGATCGCGAACGGGCGGCCCTCGGGCGGGGTGATGGGCGCGATGTTCGGCGGGGCCGCGCTGCTGGTCTCGCCGGTGCTGCTGCTGCTGCTCGGCGGCGGCGGTGGGGCGGGCTGGCTGCTCACGGCGCGCGGCGCCGGCGTGGTCCTGCACCTCGGGGTGATCACCACCCTCCTCGCGTACCGCCTCTTCGGCCACGGCCTGCGCCACACCACCGCCCAGACCGCCACCACCCTCACCCTCGCCGAACCGGCCGTCGCGGCCCTCCTCGGCGTCGCCGCCCTCGGCGAACGCCTCCCGGCCGCCTCCTGGTGCGGCCTGGCCGTCCTCGCCGCCGGCCTCACGGTGCTCGCCCTCCCCACCCGCCGCTGAGCCCCCGCCCGCGCGGGAAGTCGGCCCGGCCGACTTCCTGTGCGGCGGGCACCCGCGGCCAAACCCGCTCGACCTCGCCGCACCCGTACGGGGACCATGGGCGGATGTCGTCCACCGAACCCGCCGCCCGGGAGCTCCAGGAGCGCGCCGCCCTCTGGACCATCGGTGAGGTCCGCGCCCACGAGGTCGTCGACGCCGCCTGCGACGCACTCGTCGCCGGACTCGGCGGCCCCGCCCTGTGGACCCTGGCCGCGTGCACGCGCGGCGAGGCGGACTGCGACGTGCCGGAGATCCTGCCGGCCGCGCTCGACGAGCTCGGCCTGACCTTCCACCCGGTCGGCAGCGAGGCCTGCCGGGAAGCCGCCGTCCGGGCACTCGCGAACCGGACGCTGGCCGGTCGGCTGACTCCCCGGGAGCTCGCCTCCCGGATCCACCTGCACTTCGGGCACCGGCTGCCCCTGGCCGAACGGCTCGCCGAGCTCGACGACGAGTACGACCTGGTCCACCTCGGGGCCGGGCGCGCCGCCGCGGAGGTCGACGCGGAGGTCAGGGCCGAAGCCCTCCGACTGGCTCGGGACGCGCCGGCGCACTCGTCCGGCCGCTGAGCCCCGGTGCGGTGGCCGGTTGCCGTCCGCATGGTTGAACGTGTTCAAGGGGCGTGCCAGGCTGGCGGCGGGCCGATCGTTCGTACCGCCGGGGGCGCGGCGCGGGCCCGCGGATCTGTGGGGGAGACGTGGATTCAGGGACGCGGGCCGGCCGGCTCGTCCGGTGGGGCGCGGTGGCGGTGGGGGGCCTGGCCCTCTACGCCGCCTGTGCGGTCATGGAGGCCGGGGGCGACCGCGCCGTGATCGAGCAGGCCGACCTGGTGGGGGACTGGGGCAACCGGGACGGCACCCGGCTGCACATCGCGGGCGAGCACAGCGTGTCCATCAGCGGCCTCGACCAAGCCGTGCCCGACAACGGATGCCCGATGACCGTGTCGGTCGGGACGTGGAGCTTCCTCGAACCGAAGGGCTCGCGCCGGACCTCCCCGCCCCCTGAGCCGCTGACCGGGAGCGATGCCGTCGACCTGGAGCTGAAGCCGGACGTGGGCTACCCCCGCGCCTGCTCGGTCTTCGTGAAGGTGCAGCGCGACGACGACGGGTACGACCTCTGCCTCGTCATGGACCCGGACCAGACCTGCATGGACGACGAACTCCTCCGCAAGCGCGGGCCTCGGAGCGGCTGACCGGCTGACCGGCCGACCGCTGACCGGCCCGGTCAGGCCAGGAGGCCGCCGGTGTAGGGGTCTTCGGCGAGGAGGCGCCAGGAGTGCCGGGGGGTGGCGAAGGACTCCGGGTCGACGGCCTCGACCAGGCCGTCGACCTCGGTGCGCAGGAAGGAGTGCGGGTCGAAGACCGTCCAGTCGTCGTCGCCGTCCCCGTCGTGCCAGTCCTGCCCGCCGTACTCCCAGCGGTCCCAGTGGGCGCGCACCCGCTCGTACGTCCACAGGGCGTAGAGGAGGGCGGAGAGGTCGCGGTTGAGGTAGCGGGCGGGGTCGTCGGCGCCGTGCAGGCCGGGGAGTTCGAGGCGGCCGGTGGTGCCGTCGAGCGCGATCACCAGGTCGTGCGGCCAGTAGCCGAGTTCGAGGTGGTGGGTGAGCTCGGCGAAGTCGTCGGGGTACCTGGCGGCCATGGTGGTGAGCGGGGCGTCCGGGTGGACGCCGAGCATCTCGCCCTCCAGGGGCAGGCCGGCCTCGACGAGGAGCCGGCGGGTCGGCTCGTGGGTGAGCTCGGCGGGCAGCTCCTCGGGGCGGTAGCGGCGGACGGCGGCGTCCTCCTCGTCGAGCAGGCGGGCCAGGTCGGCGACGAGGTCCGGCTCGAAGTCGTAGGCGAGGCCGTCCGGTTCGCCGGGGCGGGCGCCCCAGGCCAGGGCGGCGATCAGCAGCGCGGTGTGCCAGTGCGGGGGCGGGGCGCCCCGGGTGAACAGCTCCGGGTCGAGCGCCCGCATCCGCTGCTCGGCCGCCGATCGCACGGCGTCCGCCACCGCGGCACCCCGGCGGCCGCCGAACGCCGCGCGGTCGGCGGCGCCGGTCGCGACCGCCTCGACCTCCCGCACCAGGGCGGCGAGCGCGGGCAGCGAGGAGGCGAGCAGGTCGCCCTCGTCCTCCCGGCCGGACTCCTCGGCGAGCCGGACCTCGCCGGTCTCGCCGTCGAGGACGACCAGGCTGCCGCAGTAGGCCGTCCCGCCGAGGACGGTCCACCGCCCGCCCCCGGCCGGCGCGGTGCCGGGGGAGCGGAACTCCAGGAAGGCGCCGCTCGCCGGCAGCGCGGCGATGCCCGTACGGTCCGTCATGACTCCCCCTCCGATCCGATGACTGGCCAGAGCGTACGTGACGGCCCTGACAACGGGCGCGCGGGGAAGGCAGGATGGTGGGCGGGGAAGGGTGGGCGGCATGGCGGGACCGGCAGTGGGGCTGTGGCTGTTCGAGCGGCGGGAGTTCGGGGCCGTCCGGGCCGAGGCGGCCGCGTGGCTGGAGGGCTTCTGCGCGCCGGTCGAGACCGGGGTCGGCGGCGACCTGGACTTCCGGGTGCGGGACGCCACGGCCCTGGGGCCGGTGGAGCCGGACCTCGCCGACCTCGGGGTGTTCTTCCTGTCGGAGGACGAGGAGATGCCGGCGGAGGACGAGGACTACTCGGCGTTCCCGCGGCCGCCGGTGCAGGGCCTGGTGCTCGGCGCGGGCTGCTCCGGCCCGGCGAACCACCGGATGCTCGGCCACCTGGCCCTCGCGCTCGCCGAACGCCTCGGCGCGCTGGTCGACTTCGACGGCGTGCTGGGCTATCGCACACCGTGCGACGACGCGGGCGACGAGGCGCTGCTGGCCGGGGCGCGGGCGCTGGTCGCCGCCCTCCCGGGCCGGGTGGTGGAGGTCCCGTACGACACCGGGGGCGGCGAGCGGTGGTTCCGGCACGTCGGCGACGCGGAGTTCCTGGCGGCCTGGCTGCGGCACCCGGCCTTCCACCTGGTCACGTAGACAGTCGGCCTAGGGTGGGGTGATCACCGGACCAGCGGAGGAGTGGCAGCCATGACCGACCAACACCCCACCGGGCCGGGCCCGTTCGAGCTCCTCGCGCGGTACCGGCAGGCGATGCTCGACATGGACGCGGACGCGCTCGCCGACCTCTACGCCGAGGACGCCGTGCACGAGTTCCCGTTCCTGTTCCCCGGGATGCCCGAGGCCTACCGGGGCCGGGAGGAGGTGCGGGCCGGGTACCGGGCCGCGTGGGGGGCGAGTGCGGCACGGGTGGCGGAGATCCGCGAGGTGGCCGCGCACCCGGGCGCGGACCCGGAGGTGGTGGTGGTCGAACAGGTGGTGCACGGCACGATCAGCGGGACGGGCAAGCCGTTCGCGTTCCCCGGGCTGCTGGTGCTCCGGGCCCGGGGCGGCCGGATCGTGCACGTCCGCGACTACATGGACGGCCTCGGCGTGGCCGCCGGAACCGGCCGACTGGCCGCTGTGGCAGCGAAGTTGGCGGAACCGGCCTGACCGGGAGCCCGGGGCCGGCAAAGCCGTTGAGCCCGTGGGCGGCGGTCGGGAAGACTGCCGCCCATGGGCTTTCGACGTTTCGTGTCCCTCGACCCTGACGGGATGGCGGAGAGCGGTTGGCTGTACGTGGTGGTCGAGGCTCCGACCGGGGTCGTCCACCGGCACCAGTACGGCGGCACCGCGTGCCGCCAGGGCCGGGTGGAGGGCTTCCTGGTCCCGGTGTGCGGCCCCGGCGCGACGGCCGGCCTGCGCGAGCTGTTCGAGGGCGGGGGCGAGCCCTGCGGCGCCGACGCCCGGGACCGGAGGCTGCGCGCGCTCGTGGCGGGCATCGTCTACTGGGCGTGCGACGGGCGGGCCGAGGAGCCGCACGCGCTGCGGGTGGACGAGGGCCGGGCCCGGGAGATCGACGAGGCGTGGGTGCCGGTGGTCACCCCGGACGGGCCCGGCGTGCTGGTCTGGCCCAACTCGGACTGAGCCCAACTCGGACTGAGCCCTCCTCGGACTGAGCCCTGGCCGGGCTCAGCCGGCCGGAGTGGCCGGGCAGTGCCCGCTGAGGCAGAAGCCGGCGACGAGGCTCGCCTGGACGTCCCGCAGCGGGGTGGGCCAGCTGGTCTCGGGGCCGGCGACGAGCAGGGCGTACGCCTGGCCGTCCGGGCCGGTGACGATCTGGTCGACGGTGTGCCGGACGCCGCGCCCCGCCAGGTCGTAGGAGTACTCCAGCACCGCGCCGCCGCCCGGCGTCCGGTCCAGCCGCAGGCGCCGGTAGCCGGGGAAGCGGCCGGAGTCGGCGGCGAGGCTGCTGTCGGTGGAGGTGGCCTGGGCGTACGGGCTGTCGCCGCCCATCGAGAACACCTGGATCAGGCTGTTGCCGTCCGGCGAGTCGTAGAAGACGGACGTGCCGTCGACGCGGCGCTGCCAGCCGTCCGGCACCGGCAGGGTGAAGCCGGCGGCGTCCTGGGTGGGCGTGGTGTGCAACCCGGTGGTGGGCGTGGCGGACGGCGTGGGCGTGGCCGTGGGCGTCGGGCCGCCGGACGGGGTCGCGGGGAAGGTGAACTCGGGGTAGGGCGGCGGAGCGTCCGAGGCCCTGGTGCTCGGCAGGGGCGTGCCGAGCGGGGTGGCCGTCGCCTTCGCGTGGTCGTCGTGTCGCCCGTACAGGTACCACCCGCCGCCGCCCGCGACGGCCCCGAGCAGCACGCCGACGAGCGCCGCCACCAGCACGGGCCGCCGCCGCCCGCCGGGACGGTCCGGGGGCGGCGTCGACCGGGGCCCCGCCGGCGCCCGCAGCAGCGGCGCCGTCAGCGGCGGCGGAACCGCCCCGACCGGAGGCGGCACGGCCCCGAGCGGCGGCGGAGGCGGCGGTGCCGGCACCCACTGCTGCCGCTGCGCGTCCCAGATCTCCCCCACCAACGCCCCCCCGAAGTCCGTGACCGGCCGCTCGGCCGAGACCGGAGACTACCGTGGCAGAACGCCCGGCCGCGCCGGAAGCCCCCGGCGCGGCCCTCCCGGCCGCGTGATCAGCACTCGACGATCAGCACTCGACGATCAGCACTCGATGACGTTGACCGCGAGCCCGCCCCGCGACGTCTCCTTGTACTTGATCTTCATGTCGGCCCCGGTCTCCTTCATCGTCTTGATCGCCTTGTCCAGCGAGACGTGGTGCCGCCCGTCCCCGCGCAGCGCCATCCGGGCCGCCGTGACGGCCTTGACGGACGCCATGCCGTTGCGCTCGATGCAGGGGATCTGGACGAGGCCGCCGACCGGGTCGCAGGTGAGGCCGAGGTTGTGCTCGATGCCGATCTCGGCGGCGTTCTCGACCTGCTCGGGGGTGCCGCCGAGCACCTCGGCGAGGCCGCCGGCGGCCATCGAGCAGGCGGAGCCGACCTCGCCCTGGCAGCCGACCTCGGCGCCGGAGATGGAGGCGTTCTCCTTGAAGAGCATGCCGATGGCGCCGGCCGCGAGCAGGAAGCGGACGATGCCGTCGTCGTCCGCGCCCGGGATGAAGTTCAGGTAGTAGTGCAGGACGGCCGGGATGATGCCCGCCGCGCCGTTGGTCGGCGCGGTGACGACCCGCCGGCCGGAGGCGTTCTCCTCGTTCACGGCCATCGCGTAGAGGGTCACCCACTCCATCGCGTTGGCCGGGCCGATGCCCTCGGCGCGCAGCGCCCGGGCGCCCGAGGCGGCCCGGCGGCGGACCTTGAGGCCGCCCGGCAGGATGCCCTCGCGGGTCATGCCGGCCCGCACGCACTCCTGCATCACGGACCAGATCTCCAGCAGCCCGGTGCGGATCTCCTCCTCGCTGCGCCAGGCCTTCTCGTTCTCCAGCATCAGGCCGGAGATCGACAGCCCGGTCTCCCGGGTGAGGCGGAGCAGCTCCTCGCCGGTCCGGAAGGGGTAGCGCAGCGCGGTGTCGTCGGGCTTGACCCGGTCGGCGCCGATCGCGTCCTCGTCGACGACGAAGCCGCCGCCGACCGAGTAGTAGGTCTTCTCCAGCAGCGTCGAGCCGTCCGCCGCGAACGCCCAGAGGGTCATGCCGTTGGCGTGGTAGGGCAGCGAGCGGCGGCGGTGCAGGATCAGCTGGCTGTCGGGGTCGAAGTCGATCGGGTGCTCGCCGAGCAGGTTGATCCGCTTCTCGGCGGTGATCCGCTCGACGTCCTTGTCGGCCTGGTCGACGTCGACGGTGCGCGGCGAGTTGTTCTCCAGGCCGAGCAGGACGGCCTTCGGGGTGCCGTGGCCGTGGCCGGTGGCGCCCAGCGAGCCGTAGAGCTCGGCGCGGACGGCCGTCACCTGGGTCAGCAGGCCTTCGGTCCGCAGCCGGCGGGCGAACATCCGGGCGGCGCGCATCGGGCCGACGGTGTGGGAGCTCGACGGGCCGATGCCGATGGAGAAGAGGTCGAAGACGCTGATGGCCACGGGGGGACGTCCTTGTCTGGTCTCGTGGAAGGACTGGAGCGTGGAGGGGGAGCGGGGCGCCGCATGAGGAGGGGCACCGCGCGCACTTCCAGTGTGCGCGGTGCCCCGGGGCCCCAGGTACGCCGGCGGGGTGAGACAGGTCACCCCGGCCCGGCCGCACTACTCCTGGTTGGCGAGGTTCGGGTACAGCGGGTACTTCTCGGCCAGCGCGGTGACGCGGGCCTTCAGCGCGGCGGCGACGGTCTCGTCGAAGGCGGGCTTGAGCGCCTCGGCGATGATGTCGGCGACCTCGCGGAAGTCCTCGGCCCGGAAGCCGCGGGTGGCCAGGGCCGGGGTGCCGATGCGCAGGCCGGAGGTGACCATCGGCGGGCGCGGGTCGTTCGGGATGGCGTTGCGGTTGACGGTGATGCCGACCTCGTGCAGGCGGTCCTCGGCCTGCTGGCCGTCGAGCTGGCTGTTGCGCAGGTCGACCAGGACGAGGTGGACGTCGGTGCCGCCGGAGAGCACGCTGGCGCCGGCCTCGGCGACGTCGGCCCGCAGCAGGCGCTCGGCCAGGATCCGCGCGCCCTCCAGGGTGCGCTGCTGGCGCTCCTTGAACTCCTCGGACGCGGCGACCTTGAAGGCGACGGCCTTGCCCGCGATCACGTGCTCCAGCGGGCCGCCCTGCTGGCCCGGGAAGACCGCGGAGTTGATCTTCTTGGCCCACTCGGCCTTGGACAGGATGACGCCGCCGCGCGGGCCGCCCAGGGTCTTGTGGGTGGTGGTGGTGACGACGTCCGCGTACGGCACCGGGTTGGGGTGCAGGCCCGCGGCCACCAGGCCGGCGAAGTGCGCCATGTCCACCATGAGCAGGGCGCCGACCTCGTCGGCGACCCGGCGGAACTCGGCGAAGTCGAGCTGGCGCGGGTAGGCGGACCAGCCGGCGATGATCAGCTTCGGCTGGTGCTCCTTGGCGAGGCGCTCGACCTCGGCCATGTCGACCTGGCCGGTCTTCTCGTCGACGTGGTACGCGACCACGTTGTAGAGCTTGCCGGAGAAGTTGATCTTCATGCCGTGGGTCAGGTGACCGCCGTGGGCCAGGTTCAGGCCCAGGATGGTGTCGCCCGGCTGGATCAGCGCGAACATGGCGGCGGCGTTGGCCTGCGCGCCGGAGTGCGGCTGGACGTTGGCGTGCTCGGCGCCGAACAGGGCCTTGATGCGGTCGATCGCGATCTGCTCGACCACGTCGACGTGCTCGCAGCCGCCGTAGTAGCGGCGGCCGGGGTAGCCCTCGGCGTACTTGTTGGTGAGCACCGAGCCCTGGGCCTCCATGACCGCCACCGGGGCGAAGTTCTCGGAGGCGATCATCTCCAGGGTGGTCTGCTGGCGGTGCAGCTCGGCGTCGACCGCGGCGGCGATCTCCGGGTCGAGGGCGTGCAGGGACTGGTTCAGAACCGTCATGGTGTGGTCTTCCCGGGAGGAGGAGGGAAAGGGGCCGGGGCGGGACGGGCCGCGCTGCCGCGGCCCGCCCCTGCGGGGGCTCAGCCCTGCGGGTTGGTGAGCGCGTCGTACTCGGCGGCGCTGAGCAGCTCGTCGGTGGACTCCACGCGGACCTTGAACAGCCAGCCGCCCTCGAACGGGGCGCTGTTGACCAGGGCGTTGTCGTCCAGGACGTCCTGGTTGACCTCGACGACCTCGCCGGTCACCGGGGAGTACAGGTCGCTGACCGACTTGGTGGACTCCAGCTCGCCGCAGGTCTCGCCGGCCTCGACGGTGTCGCCGACCTCGGGCAGCTGCACGTAGACGATGTCGCCGAGGGCGTCGGCGGCGTGCTTGGTGATGCCGACCGTGGAGACACCGTCCTCAGCGGCGGTCAGCCACTCGTGCTCCTTGGTGTACTGCAGGTGCTGGGGGTTGCTCATGGCGTCATTCTCCAGGATGGGAAGCGGGTACGACGAAGCGGGCCGCCACTCGGACGGCTGCGACGTGCGCGTATGGGAAAGCGGGGGGAGCGGGGAGGGGTCAGCGCGCGCGCTTGTAGAACGGCAGCGCGACGACCTGCACCGGCTCGTGCTTGCCGCGCACGTCCACCGCGACGGTGGTGCCGGGGGCGGCGTGGGCCGCGTCCACGTAGGCCATCGCGATCGGCCGGCCCAGCGTCGGGGACGGCGCGCCGGAGGTGATCCGGCCGATCGGGGCGCCCTCGGTGGAGACCACGGTGTACTCGGCGCGCGGCACCCGCTTGCCCTCGGAGACCAGGCCGACCAGGACCTTCGGAGGGTTGGTCTCGGCCGCGGCGGCGGCCCGCTCCAGGGCGGCGCGGCCGACGAAGGCGCCGCCGTTGGTGGTCTTGTCGAAGCGGACGACCCGGCCCAGGCCCGCGTCGAACGGGGTCAGGTCGGTGGACAGCTCGTGCCCGTACAGCGGCATGCCGGCCTCCAGGCGCAGCGTGTCGCGGCAGGACAGGCCGCACGGCACCAGGCCGCGGCCCTCGCCGGCCTCGGTCAGCGCCTGCCAGATCGCCTCGGCGTCGGCCGGGGCGCAGAAGATCTCGAAGCCGTCCTCGCCGGTGTAGCCGGTGCGGGCCAGCAGCACGTCGCGGCCGGCCACCTGGGCGGGGAGGATCGCGTAGTACTTCAGGCCGGGCAGGTCGGCCTCGGTGGTCCCGGCCAGGATGCCGGTGGCCTCCGGGCCCTGGACGGCGATCAGCGCGTAGGTGTCGCGGTCGTCGGTGACGACGGCGTCGAAGCCCTTGGCGCGGGCGATCAGCTCGTCGAGGACCAGCTGGGCGTTGGAGGCGTTGGCGACGACCAGGAAGGCGTCCTCGCGCAGGCGGTAGACGATCAGGTCGTCCAGGATGCCGCCGTTCTCGGCGCAGATCATGGTGTAGCGGGCGCGCAGCTCGCCGAGCGCGGAGACGAAGCCGACCAGCGCGTGGTCCAGCATCTCGCCGGCCTGGGGGCCGGTGACGGTGATCTCGCCCATGTGCGAGAGGTCGAACAGGCCGGCCTTGGTGCGGACGGCGAGGTGCTCCTCGCGCTCGCTGCCGTAGCGCAGCGGCATGTCCCAGCCGGCGAAGTCGGTCATGGTCGCGCCGAGGGCGCGGTGCAGCGCGTCGAGCGCGGTCAGGCGGAGGGACGACATGGCCAGGAACTCCTCGGTCGGGGCACTCAGGGGTGCGCGTGCCGGACCGGACCCGCTCGGGGGCCGACCCTGCGCGCGGGCATGCGGCGGCGTGGGTCTCCCCATCTGTCGTCGAACCTGAGAGCTTCACCGCCCACTGCCCGGTGCTGGTTTCCAGCATCGGGGACAGCATGGCGGCTTGCACCGTGGGTGGGCGCGCGACCGGGCCGTGCGCCGCTTTCCAGATGTGCCTAACCCGTGCGGTAGGGGGGCCTGAGAGATTCCGGGGAGGACTTGCTCCTTCGGCGCCGGCTGTGCCGCCGTGGCGGCACTCCGGGCTCTCCCGCGCGGGTTCGAGCGGCCGGTGTGGAGTTGTGGAGCCCGCGGCGCATGCCGTCGGACGCGCACATCATGGCACGTCCGGGGCGGCGAAGGGAGAGGGGGCTGGGTCACACCCGGCCCCAGCACCGAACACGCCCTCTAAACTGCTCCGCGTCGGTGCGGCACAGGGCGGCCGGCGGCGGAGCGGCGGCGGACGGGGTGCCCGGTGGAGCAGCAGCAGGGGTGGGGCGGTCCGGACTCGGCGCCGCAGGGCGGCACGTGGCCGGCCAACGAGCTGGAGCAGGTGCTGACCGCCGCGCTGGGCGACCCGGGCGCGACGCCGCGGGTGATCGAGGTGCTGGCCCGCAGCCAGGTGTGGATCCCGCTGCCCGCCGGGGGCGACCCGCAGGGGCGGTCGCTGGACCTGCCGACCATCGAGCTGGGCGGCGAGCCGTACGTGCCGGTGTTCTCCTCGCAGGAGGTGTTCCTGCAGCAGGCGCCGGGGATGGCGTTCGCGGTCGCGCCGGTGTGGGAGTTCGCCCGCGGGCTGCCGCTGGGCGTGGGCATCGCGGTCAACCCGGAGGCGGCGGTGGGGATTCCGGTGCCGCCGCAGGGGGTGGCCGAGCTGCGCCGTGGCCCCCGGGACGCCGCTCGTTGGGAGCTTCCCGAAGGCGCTGCCGACGCCCCGACCGGCGGCCGGGTGGCGCTGCGCGAGCCGGTGCCGGGCGAGGACCCGGAGCACTTCCTGGCCGCCTGCCGGGCCGAACTCGCGGCCCTGCCCGGGGTGCTGACCGCGCGTCGGGCGCTGGCGAGCGTCGAGGGCGAGCCGACCGTGATGTTCGTGGGCGTCCAGCTCGACCTGGCGGCCCCGGCCGACCCGGCGGCGGTGAACGAGGCGCTCGGCCGGGCGCTGGGAACCGCGCCGCTGCCCGGTGGCGTCCACCTCGTGCTGCTCGACCTCGCCGAGGACCCGGTGGTCGAGTGGCTGCTCACCCGGGTCATGCCGTTCTACTCGCGGGTGTGAGCGGGGTCGGTTCACAGGCACGTCGCCGTGGCGGTGGCCGGTGCCGCGCCATAGGGTGCGTGCAGACGGCTGACGGCCGGCGGGAAGAGCGAAAGAGGCGCGGCGAGGTGGGCGCATGAGTGCGGGAGCGGGAGCGGTGGGTGGACCGGGGCCCTGGGGCCAGGCGCCGACCGGGCGCCCCGGGGCGGACCCGGGTGCGCTGGAGCGCGCCCTGCGCGAGGTCGCGCCGGAACGCTACGACGCGTACGAGCAGTTGCTCCGCGCCCTGGCGGACGGCCAGGTGTGGATGCTGCTCTGGCACGGCACGCCGGGCAGCCCGGACGCCCAGTACGGGAACATGGAGATCAGCGGCCACGGCTATGCGCCGGCCGTCACCTCGGCCGAGCAGCTGACCGCCTCCGGCTGGGCGAGGGCCCACGAGGTCATCTCCGGTCGGGAGATCGCCGCCTCGCTGTACCGGACCCGCTGGGGCCTGTGGCTCAACCCGCACGCGCCGGGCGGCGGCGTCGGCGTGCCCTGGGCGGACCTGCGGCGGATCGCGGCGGGCCTGGACCGGCTGCCGGCCGGGCCGCTGAAGCTGAGCGAGCCGCAGGTGAACGCCGAGCAGTTCTTCGCGCTGCTGGCGCGGCAGGCGGGCGAGGTGCGCGCGGTGCGCGCGCTGCGCCGGGCCTGGGTGCAGCCGGCGGTGGGGGAGCCGTACCTGGCGATCGGGCTGGAGCTGTACGAGAGTTCGCCGCCGGCGGTGGAGGCGGTGCGCGCGCTGATGCAGCGGGCGATCGCGGTGGCCCCGGAGGGGCTGGCGGTGTCCACGGTGGCGATGGCGGACGAGTACGACCCGGTGGCGCTGTGGATGCGCGCCAACGCGCGGCCGTTCTTCGACCGGGAGGCGGGCCGCCCGCCGGCCGGGACGTACCACCCGCCGGCGCCGCCGTACCACGGGCAGCCCGGCTACTACGGCACGCAGCCGCCCGCGCCGGGCTGGACCGGGCAGCAGCCGCCGCCGGGGCAGTGGCCCGGATACCCGGGGCGCTGAATCACCAAACACGTTCGCACGAAGCCGACTTGATTTCGCATCAGGTCGGCTTCGGTGTTTTCCGGTCGAATTCGGGTCGATTGCCGTCCAGGCATCTTGACATGGCTGTTACAGCGGTGTGAAGAGGGATATGCCACCGAATCCCGTGGTGCATGCACGCAGATCACAGTTGGGCATCTGTCGGTTGTCAGGGCTGGCGCAAGCCAGTTCGGATGGCAGAGAGTTCTGCGCAACGCAAAGCGCGTACTGGTTACCCCACGAAGGTGAACGCGCACGCCGACCGCTCGATCCGCCGTGTGACGCCCATCCCGCACGGGGGAAGTAACTCGTGCACGACGCACCGCCGCGCACAACTGCCAAGCAACTCCTGCACCTCCGCACGTCCGCAGCCGCACCGCCGACCCCCGGCGTCCGGCGCCCGTGGGCCGGCCACCGTCGGCGAGGGGATCTACTGACCATGACCGCACCCATCACTACCGCCGGGAACGAGCCGGAGGCACCGGCCTCCCCGAGCCCGGCCAAGACGATCGAGGGCCGTTCCCTCGGCCGGATCGCCTGGACCCGTTTCAAGCGGGACAAGGCCGCCGTCGCCGGCGGCGTCGTGGTGATCCTGCTGATCCTGCTCGCCCTGCTGTCCCAGCCGATCGAGTCCCTGTTCGGGCTCGACCCCGACGCCTCGAACACGGACCTGCTGGACGCCGACCTCGGCGGCCTGCCGTTCGGCGACTGGGGCGGGATGAGCGGCGACCACCCGCTCGGCGTCGACCCCCTGCAGGGGCGTGACCTGCTCGCCCGCGTGATCGACGGCTCCTGGGTCTCCCTGCTGGTCGCCTTCGGCGCGACCCTCCTGTCCAACACCCTCGGCGCCGTGCTCGGCGTGATGGCCGGCTACTACGGCGGCTGGGTGGACACCCTGATCAGCCGGCTGATGGACGTCTTCCTGGCGTTCCCGCTGCTGCTGTTCGCCATCGCGATCTCCGCCTCGCTCCAGGGCGGCGCGTTCGGCCTGCACGGCCTCCCGCTGCACATCATGGTGCTGATCTTCGTGATCGGGTTCTTCAACTGGCCCTACATGGGCCGGATCGTGCGCGGACAGACCCTCTCGCTGCGCGAGCGGGAGTTCGTGCACGCGGCCCGCAGCCTCGGGGCCCGCGGCCCGTTCATCCTGTTCAAGGAGCTGCTGCCGAACCTGGTCGGTCCGATCCTGGTCTACTCGACCCTGCTGATCCCGACCAACATCCTCTTCGAGGCCGGTCTGAGCTTCCTCGGCGTCGGCATCCAGCCCCCGCAGTCCTCCTGGGGCGGCATGCTGGCCGACGCGAAGAACTACTACCAGGTGGACCCCCAGTACATGGTGGTGCCCGGCCTGGCGATCTTCATCACCGTGCTCGCGTTCAACCTGCTCGGCGACGGGCTGCGTGACGCCCTCGATCCCAAGAGCAACTGACTCTGCGTCAGGAACCTCCCTCCTCCACATCCTCAAGGGGTTGATCTCACCCATGCGTAGGTCCCGCACCCTCGCGCTGACCGCCGCGGCCGCCGCCGTGGTCATGGTCGTCACCGGCTGTTCGTCCAGCGCCAAGGGCGGCAGCGGCAAGTCCTCGGCCGGCGCCAACGACGCCAACGCCGGCGGCGCCAACGCGGCCGTCAAGAACATCGTCAACGCCTCGGACAAGAAGGGCGGGACGGTCACCTACGAGATGAAGGGCACCCCGGACTCCCTCGACCCGGGCAACACGTACTACGCCTACATCTACAACTTCTCGCGCCTGTACGGCCGTCCGCTGACCACCTTCAACCCGGCCGCGGGCGAGGACGGCAACAAGCTCGTACCGGACCTCGCCGAGTCCCTGGGCCAGCCCAGCGCGGACGGCCTGACCTGGACGTACAAGCTGCGCGCCGGCCTGAAGTACGACGACGGCACCCCGATCACCTCCAAGGACGTCAAGTACGCCGTGGAGCGCTCGAACTTCGCGCCCGAGGTGAACTCCAACGGCCCGACGTACTTCCACGACCTGCTGGTCGACAACCCGGACAAGTACCAGGGCCCGTACAAGGACAAGTCCGGCGACCTGAAGTCGATCGAGACGCCGGACGACACGACGATCATCTTCCACCTGCAGCACCCGTTCGCGGACTTCGACTACCTGGTCAGCGCCCCGCAGACGGTGCCGGTCCCGCAGGCCAAGGACACCGGCGCCGACTACGTGAAGCACATCGCGGCCTCGGGCTCCTACAAGTTCGAGTCCTACGAGGACGGCAAGCAGGCCGTCCTGGTGCCGAACACCAACTGGGACAAGAGCACCGACCCGATCCGCAAGCAGCTCGCGGACAAGATCGTGCTCAAGATGAACATCGACCAGGCCACCATCGACAAGGACCTGCTGGCCGGCAACGCCCAGGTCGACCTGGTGGGCGGCGGCGTCGACCCGCAGACCCAGGCGCAGATCCTGCGCGACGACAAGCTCAAGGCCAAGACCGACAACGCCTACGGCGGCCGCCTGGTCTACATGGCGATCAACAGCAAGGTCGCGCCGTTCGACAACATCGAGTGCCGCAAGGCCGTCCAGTTCGCGATCGACAAGGTCGCGGTGCAGACCGCGCTCGGCGGCCCGATCCGCGGCCAGGTGGCCAACACCGTGCTCCCGCCGGACATCCCGGGCCACCAGGACTTCAACCTGTACGAGACCAAGGACAACAAGGGTGACGAGGCCAAGGCCAAGGACGCCCTGAAGGCCTGCGGCAAGGACAGCATCAGCACCGTCCTGTCCGCCCGCACCGAGCGTGCCACCGAGGTCGCTGCCGCCACCCAGATCCAGGCGCAGCTGAAGAAGGTCGGCATCAACGTCGAGATCCAGCAGTTCCCGCAGGGCAAGTACCTGACCGACTCGGCCGGCGCGCCGCAGTTCACCCAGGACCACAACATCGGCCTGATGATGATGCAGTGGGGCGCCGACTGGCCGACCGGCTACGGCTTCCTGCAGCAGATCGTCGACGGCCGGGCGATCAAGCCCTCCGGCAACAGCAACCTCGCGCAGCTGAACGACCCGGCGGTCAACAAGCTGCTCGACGACGCCGCGGTCAACCCCGACCGGGCCGCCCGCGAGAAGATCTACGGCGACATCGACAAGAAGGTCATGGAGTCCGCGACCTACGTCCCGCTGACCGACTTCAAGGTCTTCCTCTACCGCCCGGACAACGCGACCAACATCGCGTCCACCCCGGCCTTCTCGGGTGAGTACGACTACCTGAACATCGGCACCACCAAGTAAGAGCCCGAGCGAGAGCACGAGCGGCTCCGCATCCCTGAAGGCAGGTGAAGGCAGCGGCGCCCGCCGCCCGTCCGGAAGATCCCGGACGGCGGCGGGCGCCCGAGCCGCCCAACTGTGTTTGCCTACATCATTCGCAGGATCTTCGCGGCCGTCGTGCTGCTGCTGGTGGTCAGCGCGGTCACCTTCGCGATCTTCTTCCTGCTCCCGCGCTTCGCCGGCGAGACCACCGACCAGCTGGCCGCCCAGTACATCGGGAAGAACCCGTCCCCCGAGGCGATCGCGGCGGTCAAGTCGAACCTCGGCCTCGACCAGCCGCTGTACACCCAGTACTGGAACTTCCTGAAGGCCCTGGTCAGCGGCGCCGAGTACAAGTTCGGCCCGGAACCGGCCACCTGCCACGTGCCCTGCTTCGGCTACTCCTTCAAGAACCACCTCGAGGTCTGGCCGGAGATGACCAGCCGGATCCCGGTCACCATCTCGCTCGCCATCGGCGCGGCGGTGCTCTGGCTGGTCTCCGGTGTCACCACCGGCGTGATCTCCGCCCTCAAGCCGCGGTCGATCTTCGACCGGCTCTCCATGGGCGTCGCCCTGGCCGGCGTCTCGCTGCCGGTCTTCTTCACCGGCGCCCTGCTGCTGACGCTGTTCAGCTACGAGTGGCCGATCCTGGACAACCTCGAGTACGTCGACTTCACCGACGACCCGCTGATGTGGGCCCGCAACCTGATCCTGCCGTGGGTCTCGCTGGCCTTCCTCTACTCCGCGCTCTACGCCCGGCTCACCCGCGCCGGAATGCTGGAGACCATGAGCGAGGACTACATCCGCACCGCCCGGGCCAAGGGCCTGGCCGAGCGCAAGGTCGTCGTCAAGCACGGGCTGCGCTCCGCGCTCACGCCCATCATCACCATCTTCGGCATGGACCTCGGCCTGCTGCTCGGCGGTGCGCTCATCACCGAGCAGGTGTTCTCGCTCAAGGGCGTCGGCCAGTTCGCCGTCCAGGCGATCTCCGACAACGACCTGCCCAAGATCCTCGGCGTCACCCTGCTCGCCGCCTTCTTCATCGTCGTCTGCAACCTCGTGGTCGACCTCCTGTACGCGCTCGTCGACCCCCGGGTGAGGCTCTCGTGACCGACCTCAACAAGACCGCGGCGGACGCCGTGCAGGACGCCCCCCGGAACCCGGCCCCGGCCGGCGACCCGTTCCTCTCCGTCCGCGACCTGCGCGTCCACTTCGACACCGACGACGGCCTGGTCCGCTCGGTCGACGGCGTCAGCTTCGACCTGCACAAGGGCCGCACCCTCGGCATCGTCGGCGAGTCCGGCTCCGGCAAGTCCGTCACCTCGCTCGCCATCATGGGCCTGCACCGCAGCAAGCGGGCCGGCATCACCGGCGAGATCCGGCTCGACGGCGAGGACCTGATCGCGGCCGGCCCCGACCGGGTGCGCCAACTGCGCGGCCGGGAACTGGCGATGATCTTCCAGGACCCGCTGACCGCGATGCACCCCTACTACACGGTGGGGCAGCAGATCGTCGAGGCGTACCGGGTGCACCACCCCCAGGCCTCCAAGAAGCAGGCCCGCGCCCGCGCCGTCGAGATGCTCGACCGGGTCGGCATCCCGCAGCCCGACCGCCGGGTGGACGACTACCCGCACCAGTTCTCCGGCGGCATGCGCCAGCGCGCCATGATCGCCATGGCGCTGGTCAACGACCCCTCGCTGCTGATCGCCGACGAGCCCACCACCGCCCTCGACGTCACCGTCCAGGCCCAGATCCTGGACCTGATCCGCGACCTCCAGGCCGAGTTCGGCTCCGCCGTCATCATCATCACGCACGACCTCGGCGTCGTCGCCGAGCTCGCCGACGACATCCTGGTCATGTACGGCGGCAAGTGCATCGAGCGCGGCCCCGCCGAGACCCTCTTCGACGCGCCCGAACACCCCTACACCTGGGGTCTGCTGGGCTCCATGCCGCGCCTCGACCGGGAGCTGCAGGAACGGCTCGTCCCGGTCAAGGGCACCCCGCCCAGCCTGATCAACGTGCCGAGCGGCTGCGCCTTCCACCCGCGCTGCCCGTACGCCGACCTGACCGGCGGGCGCTCCAGCAGCGAGCTGCCGGTGCTGACCGAGGCCGCCCCCGGGCACCACGCGGCCTGCCACCTCCCGGTGGCCGAACGGCACCGCATCTTCGCCGAAGAGATCGCGCCCCGGCTGTGAGCCCGGCCTCTGTGAGGACGGCCTCCGCGAGCCCGGCCTCGTACCACCATTCTGGAGAGAACCGATGACGGACACTCAGGCGACAGAGGCGGCGGCGATCCCGTCGTCCACGCCCGCCGACGTGCGCGAGCCGCTGCTGAAGGTGACCGGCCTGACCCGGCACTTCCCGATCAAGGGCGGGCTGCTGCGGCGCCAGACCGGCGCCGTCCGGGCCGTCGACGGCATCGACTTCACCGTCAACGCCGGCGAGACCCTGGGCGTCGTCGGCGAGTCCGGCTGCGGCAAGTCGACGATGGGCCGGCTCGTCACCCGGCTCGACGAGCCCACCGGCGGGAAGATCGAGTTCGAGGGCACCGACATCACCCACCTGGGCGTCGGCGCGATGCGGCCGCTGCGCCGCGACATCCAGATGATCTTCCAGGACCCGTACTCCTCGCTGAACCCGCGGCACACCGTCGGCACCATCGTCGGCGCGCCCTTCAAGCTGCAGGACGCGGTCCCGGAGGGCGGGCTCAAGAAGGCCGTCCAGGACCTGCTGGAGCTGTGCGGGCTCAGCCCCGAGCACTACAACCGGTACCCGCACGAGTTCTCCGGCGGCCAGCGCCAGCGCATCGGCATCGCCCGGGCGCTCGCCCTGCGGCCCAAGATGATCGTCGCGGACGAGCCGGTCTCGGCGCTCGACGTCTCGATCCAGGCCCAGGTCGTCAACCTGCTCGACGACCTCCAGCGGGAGCTCGGTCTGACCTACCTGATCATCGCGCACGACCTCTCGGTGGTCCGGCACGTCTCGGACCGGGTGGCGGTGATGTACCTCGGCAAGGTCGTCGAGATCGCCGACCGCGACTCGCTCTACAGCGGCCCGATGCACCCGTACACCAACGCCCTGATGTCCGCGGTGCCGGTCCCCGACCCGCGCCGCCGCCAGCAGGGCGGCCGCGAGCGGATCCTGCTCAAGGGCGACGTCCCCTCGCCGATCAACCCGCCCAGCGGCTGCCGCTTCCGCACCCGGTGCTGGAAGGCGCAGGACGTCTGCGCCGCGCAGGAGCCGCCGCTGGCGACGCTGAAGACGGGGCACCAGGTGGCGTGCCACTTCCCCGAGCGGAGCGAGGGGAACGAGTAGCACAGCCCGGAGAACCCGGCTGACGCGGCGAGCCGAGCGTCGTCGAGAGAGAAGAGTCCGCCCGCCCCCGGCAGCCGGGGGCGGGCGGACTTCGTTCGTCCGGGCGTCAGCTGCCGGTGCCGGACAGCGCCTTCTCGGGCTCGACCGGCGCGGCCTGGGCGACCACCGTGCCGGCGGCCGGCCGCTCGCCGGCGACGGGCGGCGGGGTGAAGCTCGCCGGGAAGCGGCGGTTCAGCGCCTTGACGGCCTTGCGGCCCAGGTTCTGGAACGGGATCTCGACCAGCCGGTAGGCGATCCAGCTGATCAGCAGCAGCGCGCCCATGAAGGCGGCGAACTGGATGCTCCGGTCCTTCCAGGTGACGATCGGCGCGTGCCCCTGCAGCATCCAGTTCATGCCGTGGATCAGCGGGTTGTGCAGCAGGTAGACGGAGAAGCTGATCGCGCCCAGCCAGCTGAGCCAGCGCGGCCAGCGGCGCTTGCGCAGCAGCATGCCGATCGCGAACACCGCCCAGGCGGCGAGGTAGGCGTACGAGAACGACATCCACGAGCCGCCGGTGAAGGTCCGCCCCATGGCCGCGCCGCGGTTGTAGAGGTAGCCGACCGTGAAGCCGGAGGCGGCCACGAAGACGCAGGTGAGGATGGCGGGGAGCCGGTCGATCTGGCCGTGCTCCAGCCGGTAGAGGACGGTCCCCGCGAACATCGTGGCGAAGATCATCATGGTCTCGAAGCCGGTGGACCGGCTGTTCAGCAGGATCAGCGCCAGCCCGAGGCCGCCGAGCATCAGCCCGCCCCAGCGGGTCAGGTCGAAGCGGCCGCTGAAGATGCAGGCCATCGCCATGGCGACGACCAGGGCGGCCGCGGCGACCAGGTGCCGGGTCGAGGCCAGGTCGGTGGAGATGGTGCCGAGGGCCAGCCAGCTGCCGAGCACCAGGGCGAAGCCCGCGAAGCCGATCGCGATGGGCGCGCTCTTGCGGTGCCACCCCATGACGAACAGGGCCGTCACGAAGTAGTAGAAGATCATCTCGTAGGTGAGCGTCCACATCACCCCGATGATGTTCGGGATGCCCATCATGTCCTGCAGCATCAGGCCGTTGGCCACGGAGGACAGCAGCGGGTGGTCGAAGGCGAAGCCCTGGACCACCGCGTAGGGGCGGGGCAGGATCAGCAGGCTGCCGACCACGGTCAGGACGGCCACCGGGAGGATCCGGAAGAACCGGCCCGCCCAGAAGCCGCGGACGTCACCGCGCCGCTCCAGCGAGGCCGGGATGATGTACCCGCTGACCAGGAAGAACAGCATCACGCCGAACAGCCCGGGGTCCGCGTAGCCGGGGACCTTGGTGCCGTGGGGTATCCAGTAGAACGGCAGCGCGAGATGGTACACCGCGACCGAGAGGGCGGCTATGCCGCGCAGCGCGTCGAGCCAGGCGAGTCTCGACGGGGCGGGGGACGGGGGAGCGCCGTCGACGGCCTGGCCGCCGGTGCGTCGCCTGGATGCGCGTTCGATCAGCTTCACAGGCGGAGGCTAGCCGAAACGGTGGGGCAGGGGTCGTTCGGGGGAGATGGAACGTCCGGAGCGGGCGGCTTCTCCACCGGACCGTGACCATCCGGCCGGGCGGAGCGGGCGGTTCCGCTCGTGCCGGAGGAGGTCTCCGCTCGGGTCATAGTTGTCTCCGTGACCTCGCAGATCTTCCCCACCGACGTGCAGCAGTCCCTGGACCTCGCCGGCATCTTCGTCTTCGCCCTCTCCGGGGGCCTGCTCGCCGTCCGCAAGAACATGGACATCTTCGGCATCTGCGTCCTGGCCGAGGTCACCGCGCTCGGCGGCGGAGTGATGCGCGACCTGGTCATCGGGGCCACCCCGGTCGCCGCCTTCACCAACCTCGGGTACTTCGTCACCCCGCTCGCCGCCGCGCTCGTGGTGTTCTTCCTGCACCCCGAGGTCGAGCGGATCAACCGGGCCGTGCAGACCCTCGACGCGCTCGGCCTCGGCCTGTTCTGCGTCACGGGCACCGCCAAGGCCCACGACTACGGGCTCGGCGCCGTCGCCGCCATCGCCCTCGGCATGGTGACCGCCGCCGGCGGCGGCGTGATCCGCGACGTGCTGGCCGGGGAGATCCCCGCGCTGCTGCGCTGGGACCGCGAGATCTACGCCGTCCCCGCGCTGGTCGGCTCCGGCCTGGTCGCCCTCCTCATCGGCGCGGACCGCCTCACCGGCGCCACCGGCACCGCCGCCGCGCTCACCGCCTTCGTGCTGCGGATGCTCGCCCTGAAGTACGGCTGGCGCGCCCCGCGGGCCTGGCACCGCAACGGTTCTCGCACCAGCGAGGAGTAGGCGAGCCGCCGTACGCCAGCGAGATCGCCTCCGCCGTGCACAGCAGCTCCGGCACCATTCGGGCCAGTTCGGCCGGCGGCACCTGGCTCGCCGGGGCGCTCAGCGCGCACGCCGCCACCGTCCGGCCGCCGCTGCCGGCCACCGGCGCCGCCACGCACGTCACCGGCTCCCGGTGCTCGGCCGACTCCGCCGCCCAGCCGCGCCGGCGCACCGCCGCCAGCTCCGGCGGCAGCCCGTCCACGCGCTCCCCGTCCTCCGGCAGCCCCGCCAGCAGCACCCGGCCGACCGCCGTCCCGGTCACCGGCGCCCGGCGCCCGATCCGGGGCGGCCGCGCGGCGTGCTGCCCGGCCACCTCGTCCACGTACAGCACCTCGCCGTCGTGCAGCACCGCCAACTGGACGGTGAAGCCGCAGCGGGCGTTCAGCGCCGCCAGGTACGGCGCGGCCACCTGCCGGACGTCGATCTCCTCCAGCGCCCGGTGCGCCAGCGACAGCACCCGGCCGCCCAGCCGGTAGCGCAGGTCCGGCTCGCGGCGGGCGAAGCCGTGCTCCTCCAGGTCGCGCAGCAGCCGCAGCGCGGTGGACTTGTGCACGCCCAGGCGGGTGGCGGCCTGCTCCAGCGACAGCGGGCCGTCGCCGAGCGCGGCGAGCAGGGTCAGCGCGCGGTCGACCGACTGCGACATGGCGGCCCCCCGGGGTGGTCTCGTCTGATGCTCGTCTGATGCTCGTCCGGTGCTCGCCGATCCGGTGCTCGTCGATCCGGTGCGAAGCGTTCGTCAGGCTAGCCGCTCGGCGGCGCGGTGGTGCAAACCGGACCCGGAGCCCCATGTCCGGCACCGGGCCCGGCCGGTGGCCGGATAGCTGCGTAGGCGACGGCGGTTGCTTGCGGCCGCCCTCTACAATCGGATGGTTATGCCATACCTGGACCATGCGGCGACCACGCCGATGCTGCCCGAGGCGATCGCCGCGATGACGGCGCACCTGGGGGTGGTCGGCAACGCCTCGTCCCTGCACGCGGCCGGCCGCCGGGCCCGCCGGGTGGTCGAGGAGTCCCGCGAGTCGCTGGCCGAGTCGCTCGGCGCCCGCCCCAGCGAGATCGTCCTCACCGGCGGCGGCACCGAGTCCGACAACCTGGCCGTCAAGGGCCTGTACTGGGCCCGCCGCGGCGCCGACCCGGCCCGCACCCGGGTGCTGTGCAGCCCCGTCGAGCACCACGCGGTGCTGGACGCCGTCCACTGGCTCGCCGAGCACGAGGGCGCCGACGTCGAGTACCTGCCGGTGGACCCCCTGGGCCGGGTGCACCCCGAAGCCCTGCGCGCCGCGATCGAACGGGACCCGTCCTCCGTCGCCCTGGTCACCGTGATGTGGGCCAACAACGAGGTCGGCACCGTCCAGCCCGTCCGCGAACTCGCCGCCGTCGCCGCCGAGTTCGGCATCCCGATGCACGCCGACGCGGTGCAGGCGCTCGGTCAGGTCCCGGTCTCCTTCGCCGAGTCCGGCCTCACCGCGCTCACCGTCACCGGCCACAAGATCGGCGGGCCCTTCGGCATCGGCGCCCTGCTGCTCACCCGCGGCGCCACGCCCGTCCCGCTGCTCCACGGCGGCGGACAGGAGCGCGACGTCCGCTCCGGGACCCTGGACGCCCCCGCCGCCGCCGGCTTCGCCGCCGCCGCGGCCGTCGCCGTGGAACACCGGGAGGAGCACGCCGTCCTGCTCGGCGGACTGCGCGACGAGCTCGTCGCCGGCGTGCTCGCCGCCGTCCCCGACGCCGTCCTGAACGGCGACCCGGCCGCCGGGGGCCGGCTCCCCGCCAACGCCCACTTCTCCTTCCCCGGCTGCGAGGGCGACGCCCTGCTGATGCTGCTCGACGCGGCCGGCATCGAGTGCTCCACCGGCTCCGCCTGCTCCGCCGGGGTGCCGCAGCCCAGCCACGTGCTGCTCGCGATGGGCGTCGACCCGCTGCTGGCGCGCTCGGCGCTGCGGTTCTCGCTCGGGCACACCTCGGTGCGGGAGGACGTGACGGCGCTCACGGACGCCATCGGGCCGGCCGTGCAGCGGGCCCGCAACGCGGGGCTGGCCTCGGTCCGGCGGTGACTCTCCGGCTGTCGGGCATGTTCGGGCGCCCCGTACCCTTGTAGTCACCATGACTGACTTCCCGGGCGCCCCGACCACCCCGTCCACCGGCCGACTGCGCGTGCTCGCGGCCATGTCCGGCGGTGTCGACTCCGCCGTCGCCGCCGCCCGCGCCGTCGAAGCCGGCCACGAGGTGACCGGCGTCCACCTGGCGCTCTCCGCCAACCCGCAGTCCTTCCGCACCGGCGCCCGCGGCTGCTGCACCATCGAGGACTCCCGCGACGCCTGGCGGGCGGCCGACGTCATCGGCATCCCGTTCTACGTCTGGGACCTCGCCGAGCGCTTCCGCGAGGACGTCATCGACGACTTCGTCGCCGAGTACGCCGCCGGCCGCACGCCCAACCCGTGCCTGCGCTGCAACGAGAAGATCAAGTTCGCGGCCCTGCTCGACAAGGCGATCGCGCTCGGCTTCGACGCCGTCTGCACCGGCCACTACGCCCGCATCGTCGACCTGCCGGACGGCTCGCGGGAGCTGCACCGGGCCGTCGACGGCGCCAAGGACCAGTCGTACGTCCTCGGCGTGCTGGACGCGGACCAGCTCGCCCACTCCCTCTTCCCGCTCGGCGACACCACCAAGGACGCCATCCGGGCCGAGGCCGAGCAGCGCGGCCTCGCGGTGGCCAAGAAGCCCGACAGCCACGACATCTGCTTCATCGCGGACGGCGACACCCAGGGCTTCCTCGCCCGGCACCTCGGTACGGCCACCGGCGACATCCTCGACGTCGACGGCACCAAGCTCGGCGAGCACGACGGCGCCTACGGCTTCACCATCGGCCAGCGCAAGGGCCTGCGCATCGGCCGCCCGGCGGCGGACGGCAAGCCGCGCTACGTGCTCGACATCTCCCCGGTGAACAACACCGTGACGGTCGGCCCGGTCGAAGGCCTCGACGTCGTCGGGCTCACCGCCATCCGCCCCCGCTGGTGCGGCACCGAGCCCCTCGTCGACGGCCGCTACACCGCCCAACTCCGCGCCCACGGCGAGGAGGTGCCGGTGACGGCCGCGGTCGTCGACGGCGAACTGCGGGTGCGGCTCGACACCCCCGCCCGCGGCATCGCCCCCGGCCAGGCCGTGGTCCTGTACGACGGCACCCGCGTCGTCGGCTCGGCCACCATCGCCACGACCGAACGGCCCGCCCTTCAGGCCTAGGCTCCGGGGGCAGTGGGAAACCGCATCCGAAGGGGACGGCATGACCTTCTACGAGCAGCACCGCGACTTCATCGAGGAGCTGGAGCGGATCGCCCCGGACGGCGTCCGGATCGAGTGGTCCGGAGACACGCTGATCGTGCAGGCGTCGCCGTCCAACATCCACCAGCTCAACGTGGCGCAGGTGCGCCGGCAGTTCGAGCAGCACGCCCCGGACGGCTACCTGCCCAGTGAGCGGAGCGAGATCGTCAGCCCGGACGTCTCCAAGGGCCGCGAGCCGGATCTGACGTACCTCCCGCTGGCGGTCCTCTCCCAACCGGGCAACAAGGCCCCCGCCGAGGAGGCCCTGATCGCCGTGGAGATCGTCTCGCCGTCCAACCCGGGCAACGACTGGATGGACAAGCTGCGCGACTACGCCGTGATGCGCGTCCCGCTCTACCTCATCGTCGATCCGCGCCAGCAGACGGTGACGCTCTTCTCCGAGCCGGACCACGACCGCTACCACACGCGCAGCGACCGGAAGTTCGGGGACGCGATCACCGTCCCGGAGCCGTTCGGCTTCAGCCTGGGCCTGTCCGAGCTCGTGCCGTACCCGGATTAAGGGGATGAGTGGGGGCGGCCGGGCGTGATAGACCAGTCAGCACTATGAACATCTGCGTCTTCTGCTCCGCGTACTCGCTCGACGACCGCTACACCGCCCCCGCCGCCGAGTTCGCGCGGCTGCTGGGTGAGGGCGGGCACACGCTGGTGTGGGGCGGGTCGGACGCCGGGCTGATGGGGCTGCTGGCCGACAACGTCAAGGCGGCGGGCGGGAAGCTCGTCGGGGTGATGGTCGAGATGCTGCGGCACAAGGCGTACGCCGGGGCGGACGAGCTGGTGTGGACGGCCGATCTCGCGGAGCGCAAGGCCGAGCTGGCGGGCCGGGCGGACGCGATCGTGGTGCTCGTGGGCGGGCTCGGGACGCTGGACGAGGTCACCGAGGTGCTGGAGCTGAAGAAGCACGGGATGTTCGACAAGCCGGTCGTCGTCCTCGACACCGAGGGGTTCTACGACGGCATGCGCACCCAGCTGGAGCGGATGGACGCCGAGGGCTTCCTGCCGAAGCCGCTCGCCGAGCTGGTCACCTTCGCCGACACGCCCGCCGAGGTGTTCGAGCAGCTCAAGGCCTGAGAGGATCGGGGCCATGGCTGCACATCTGATCACGGGCGCGGGCTCCGGCATCGGCGCCGTCCTGGCGGAGCGACTGGCCGAGCGCGGCGACGAACTGTGGCTGCTCGCCCGGGACGCGCGGCGGGCCGCCGAGCTGCGCGAGCGGTTCCCCGGGGCGCGGACCCTGGTCGGCGACCTGGGCGACCCGGCGAAGCTGTCCTGGGCGTTCGGGCACCAGCTGCCGCCCGTCGAGCTGGACTCGCTGCTGCACGTCGCCGGCGTGGTCGAGCTGGGCCAGGTCGGCGAACTGCCGGTCAAGGCCTGGCAGGAGCAGCTGAACGTCAACCTGGTCGCCCCCGCCGAGCTGACCCGGCTGCTGCTGCCCTCGCTGCGCCTGGTCAAGGGCCACGTGGTGTTCGTCAACTCGGGCGCCGGCCTGCACGCGCACGCCGAGTGGTCGGCCTACGCCGCCAGCAAGCACGGTCTGCGCGCCCTCGCCGACTCGCTGCGCCAGGAGGAGCACGCGAACGGCGTCCGGGTCACCTCCGTCTACCCGGGCCGCACCGCCACCGCGATGCAGGTGAAGGTGCACCAGCAGGAGGGCAAGGCGTACGACGCCGACCGCTGGATCGACCCGGAGTCCGTCGCGAAGGCGGTCCTCGCCGCGCTGGACGCCTCGCGGGACGCGGAGATCACCGACATCACCGTCCGCCCGGGGCGCTGACGCCCCCGGGCACTAGGCTCGGAGGGGTGAGCAACGAGCACTCCTTGGCCGAGTTCCCCGACCTGATCGGCGCCGCGACCGGCGTCGGTTCGCTGCCCGGTACCGACGCCCGGGAGGCGGCCAGGACCGCCACCGGGGCGTTCGAGCACCTGCCGTTCCTGCCCGAGCTGCCGGCCCGCGGGCCGGGGGCGGACATGATCGGCCGCAGCGCCGGCCTGCTCGTCGAGCTGTTCGCGCAGACCGAGCCGAGCGGCTGGCGCTTCGCCGACCGCCCCGGCCGGGACACCCGGCGCGCGCACTCCTGGCTCGGCGAGGACCTGGACGCCCTGGAGGAGTTCACCCAGGACTACCGCGGCGCGCTCAAGGTGCAGGCGGTCGGCCCGTGGACGCTGGCGGCCACCATCGAGCTGAAGCACGGCGAGAAGGCGCTGGCCGACCCCGGCGCCTGCCGGGACATCGCCGGCTCGCTCACCGAGGGCCTGCGCCGCCACCTGGCCGAGGTTCGCAAGCGGGTCCCCGGCGCGCACCTCGTCCTCCAGCTCGACGAGCCGTCCCTGCCCGCCGTGCTGGCCGGCCGGGTGAAGACGGCGAGCGGCTTCCAGCGGCTGCGCCCGGTGGACCGGCAGGTGGCCGAGGAGGTGCTGCGCGAGCTGGTCCGCGGCCTGGACGCGCCCGTGGTCGTGCACTCCTGCGCGCCGGACGTCCCGATCCCGCTGCTGCGCCGGGCCGGGGTGGCCGGCGTCTCGCTCGACTTCTCGCTGCTCACCGAGCGCCAGGACGACGACCTGGGCGAGGCGGTCGAGGCGGGCACCGCGATCTTCGCCGGCGTCGTCCCCGCCACTGACCAGCCGGCCTCTCAATCAAAGGCAGTGTCGGACCCTGCCGGTAGTGTCCAGGGAATCAGGACCTTGTGGCGCAGGCTCGGGTTCGCTCCGGAGCTGCTGGGCCGCCGCGTGCTGGTGACGCCGACCTGCGGGCTGGCCGGGGCGTCCCCGGAGTACGCGCGCAGGGCGCTGTCGCTCGCGGCGCGGGCGGCGCGGAGCCTGGTGGACAACCCGGAATGAGAACGTAGGAGGGCTTGCGGTGACGGCTGTCGAGGGCTGGGAGGACGTCCCGGCGGAGGTGCGCAGGCGGCACGCCGAGCTGTCGGTGGAGATCACCGACCACCGCGCCCGCTACTACGAGCAGGACGCGCCGGTCGTCAGCGACGCCGAGTTCGACGCGCTGATGCGCGAGCTGGAGGGGATCGAGGCCGAGCACCCGGCCCTGGTCACGCCGGACTCGCCGACGCAGCGGGTCGGCGGCGCCCCCACCGCGCTGTTCGCCGCCGTCGAGCACCGCGAGCGGCTGCTCAGCCTCGACAACGCGATGGACGACGAGGAGTTGGGCGCCTGGGCCGACCGGGTCGCCACCGAGCTGCACGGCATCGACTACCACTACCTGTGCGAGCTGAAGGTGGACGGCCTGGCCGTCAACCTCACGTACGAGAACGGCCAGTTGGTGCAGGCGGCGACCCGTGGCGACGGCCGGGTCGGCGAGGACATCACCGCCAACGTCCGCACCATCAAGGAGATCCCGCACCAGCTCGCGGGCGAGAACGTCCCCGAGCTGGTGGAGATCCGCGGCGAGGTCTACTTCCCGACCGAGGCCTTCGACGCCCTCAACGCCTCCTTCGCGGAGGAGAACGAGCGCCGCCGGCAGGAGAACGAGGAGCGCGCCAAGGAGGGCAAGCGGCCCCGGGCGATGATCCGGCTGTTCATGAACCCCCGCAACGCGGCGGCCGGTTCGCTGCGCCAGAAGGACCCGCACGTCACCGCCTCCCGCCCGCTGCACATGGTGGTGCACGGGATCGGCGCCCGGGTCGGCTTCGAGATCGACAACCAGTCGCACGCGTACCAGCTGCTGCACGACTGGGGCCTGCCCACCGCCCGGCACAACAAGGTGGTCGGCACGCTCGCCGAAGTCCGGGCCTTCATCAAGCACTTCGGCGAGCAGCGGCACTCCGTCGAGCACGAGATCGACGGCGTCGTGGTCAAGGTGGACGAGATCGCCCTGCAGGGCCGGCTCGGCGCGACCTCCAAGTCCCCGCGCTGGGCGATCGCCTGGAAGTACCCGCCGGAGGAGGTCACCGGCAAGCTGGCCGAGATCAAGGTCGGCATCGGCCGCACCGGCCGGGCGACCCCGTACGCGGTGCTGGCCGAGCCGGTGAAGGTGGCCGGCTCGATGGTGCAGTACGCGACGCTGCACAACCAGCAGATCGTCAAGGCCAAGGACGTGCTGCTCGGCGACACCGTGGTGCTGCGCAAGGCCGGTGACGTCATCCCGGAGATCCTCGGCCCGGTCTACGACCTGCGGGACGGCACCGAGCAGGCCTTCGTGATGCCCTCGCACTGCCCCGAGTGCGGCAGCGAGCTGCGTCCGATGGCCGAGGGGGACATCGACCTGCGCTGCCCCAACGCGCAGTTCTGCCCGGCCCAGATCCGCGAGCGGATCGCCTTCCTCGGCGGGCGGTCCTGCCTGGACGTCGAGGGGCTGGGCTACGTCGCGGCCACCGCGCTGACCCAGCCGCTGCAGCCGGCCGAGGCGCCGGTGCGCAACGAGGGGGACGTCTTCGGGCTGACCGAGGAGCAGCTGCTGCCGATCAGGGTGCTGGTGCGCGACCAGAAGACCGGCATGCCCAAGCTGGACGACAAGACCGGCGAGGAGAAGGAGGTCTTCTTCTTCGCGACCACCAAGGGCGAGCCGAAGAAGTCGCTGCGGACGCTGCTGGACAACCTGGAGGCGGCGAAGGACCGCCCGCTCTGGCGCTTCCTCAACGGCCTCTCGATCCGGCACGTGGGGCCGGTCGCGGCGCAGGAGCTGGCCCGCGAGTTCCGCGACCTGGACCGGATCTTCTCGGCCACCGAGGAGGAGCTGGCGGCGGCCGAGGGCGTCGGCCCGACCATCGCGCGCTCGATCAGGGAGTGGCACGAGGAGGAGTGGCACCGCGACATCCTGGAGAAGTGGCGTGCCGCCGGCGTCCGCTTCGTCGAGGAGTTCGCGGACGAGGAGGAGGCGGAGCGCCCGCTGGAGGGCCTGACGGTGGTCGTCACGGGCACGCTGGCCGGGCACACCCGGGACGGTGCGAAGGAGGCGCTGACCTCGCGGGGAGCGAAGGTGACCGGATCGGTGTCGAAGAAGACCGACTTCGTGGTCGCCGGTGACAACCCCGGGTCCAAGTACGACAAGGCCGTTCAGCTCGGCCTGCCGGTCCTCGACGACGCCGGCTTCGCCGTGCTGCTCGCGGACGGGCCGGCCGCGGCCCGCGCCCACCTGGGGCTGCCCGAGCCGGAGGCGGCGGCCGAGGAGCCGAAGGGGGACGCCCCGGCCGGGTCCTGACCCCCGGACGGACGGAGTTCCGACCCGATCAACACATGGCCGAATCCGTCTTGTTATCGTCCTGATGCAACGTCACCGGGTGCCGCATCGTGAAATCGGGCATTGTTTCACCGTGCGGTACCCGGCGCGGTGGCGCGTTTCCGGTTGTCCGAAAGTCTGCCCACCGGGTGGACCCCGGCATACCCTGGAGCGCAACAGAGTGTCAGCAGGGGTGGGGGCACCGGCTGAGCCGGGGCTCCTCGGGGTCGCTCCATGCCCGGCAGCTGTCGGTACCGGCACGGTGCCTCACCGTTAAGGCGGCCTGACGGGGCGGGCCCGACGGAGGACAGGGCTTATGGATCGTACGACCGGCGGCGCTCCCACACGCCCGCCGCAGGGGGTGGCAGGTGCGGTCCTGCTGCTCGGCGTACTGCTGGCCGGTGCTGCGCCGCTCATCCCGCTCGCCGTCCTGGTCTACCGGTACGAACCCGAGCTGTTGCCGCTGTTTGCGGTGCCCCTCGCCGTGCTGGTCGCGGCCTGGCGGATCGCCCGGGACCGCGCCCGCGACCAGCTCACCGACCCGCTCACCGACCTGCCGAACCGTCAGGCGTTACTCCTGGCGGCTCAGGAGGCGATCGTCGCGCACGGCGAGAAGTGCAGCGTCGGTCTGATACTGCTCGATCTCGATCGGTTCCGATCGCTCAACGACACGCTCGGACACACCGCGGGCGACCGGCTGCTGGTGCACATCGCCCGCCGCCTGCACCGCGCGCTGCGCTCCGGCGGCCCGGCCGGCAGCGCCACCCGGGAGTCCATCGACGACGTCTTCGCCGGCCTGCCCCGGTACTACCGGCGCGGCCGGCCCATGGTGGCCCGGATGGGCGGCGACGAGTTCGCCGTCCTGCTGCCCGGCATCAACTGCCCGGACAGCCTGGAGCGCGTCGCCAAGGCGCTCATCGCCGAACTCGCCGCGCCGATCCGCCTCGACGGGCTGCTGCTCGTCCTGGAGGCCAGCGCCGGGGTCTGCGTCTACCCGCAGCACGCCCAGGACGCCGAGGCGCTGCTGCGCCGCGCGGACGTCGCGATGGGCCATGCCCAGCGCGGCTGCAGCGGCGTCGCCCAGTACGACGAGGCGCAGGACGTCGACACGCCGTACCGGATCGGGCTGCTCGGCGACCTCCGGCGGGCGCTGGAGACCGGCGAGGTGCAGCTGCACTACCAGCCCAAGGTGGCCTTCGACGGCCGGGTGGTCGGCCTGGAGGCGCTGCTGCGCTGGGAGCGGCCCGGGCAGGGCAGGGTCTCGCCGGACGAGTTCGTCGGGCTCGCCGAGTCCAGCGGCCTGATGCCCCGGCTCACCGACTACGTGCTGGAGGCGGCGGTCGGCCAGCTCGCCAGCTGGCGCCAGGAGGGCCTGGAGGTGCAGGTCGCGGTGAACGTCTCGCCGCGCGACGTGCTCAACCCCGGCTTCGCCCAGCGCGTCGCCGGGCACCTCGTCCGGCACCGGGTGCCGGCCCACGCGCTCCAGCTGGAGATCACCGAGCGGCTGCTGCTGGACGACTCCCGCCGCGCCGCCGACACCCTGGCCGAACTGCGCGGCTACGGCGTCGGGATGTCCCTGGACGACTTCGGCACCGGGCACTCCTCGCTGGTGCGGCTGCGCAGCCTGCCGGTCGGCGAGCTCAAGATCGACCGCTCCTTCGTCTCCCGGATGGTCGCCGACGACCACGACGCGGCGGTGGTCCGCTGCTCGGTGGAGCTCGCCCACTCGCTCGGGCTGACGGTGGTCGCCGAGGGCGTCGAGGACGACGAGACCTGGGAGCGGCTGCACGGGCTGGGCGTGGACGCGGTGCAGGGCTGGCTGGTGTCGGCCGCGCTGCCGGCCGAGCAGGCCACCGCCTGGCTGCGGGTGCACCGCACGGCCGGCGCCCCGCCGGTGGAGCGGCTGGGCATCGCCCCGGCCGGTTCGCCGGTCACCCGGCCGGTGAACCAGCCGGGCTGCGGGAAGCCGGCGATCCAGCCGGTGGCGCAGCCGCTCGCCCAGCCGGTGGCGCAGCCCGCGGCCGCCGCCGTCCAGCCGGTGCTGCCGCCCGTCCTGCCGCCCGTGATTCCGCCGGCCCGGCCCCCGGTCCTGCCGCCGGCCGCCGCCGCCCAGCACGTCCCGCTCGTTCCGCACCTGCCGAGCGGCAGGCAGGTCCAGCACGCCCCGCACGTCAACCACCTCCCCGCGGCGCCGCGGCCCCAGCCGGTGTCCGCCGCGCAGCTGGAGTTCAAGGCGCCCGGCGCCCAGGGGTGGGCCCGCGTGCGGCCGCAGTAGACCGCCCCGGGTGTCGGCCGGCCGTCGGTCGGCCGGCGCCCCGGGTGGGTCGGGGAGCGGGGGCGGGGCCGTGCGCGGCCGCGGTGACGCGGCTCCGGGGTCACTCGTTGGCCGGTGGCCGGGCCGCGCCCCATAGGATGGGGTCCAAAGACCACGAGGACGGAGCGCCGAACCCGGCTGCTCCTGCCCGGGCCCGGCACGCCGGCAGGCGCCGCCGGGCCTCACCAGAACTCACCCTGAGGATCGCTGCATGCCTGGCATCACGCGCGAGGAGGTCGCCCACCTCGCCCGGCTGTCGCGTCTTGAGCTGAAGCCCGAAGAGCTGGACCACTTCGCCGAGCAGCTCGACGTGATCATCGGCGCGGTCGCCCGCGTTTCCGAGGTCGCCGGACAGGACGTCCCGCCGACCTCCCACCCGCTGCCGCTGACCAACGTCATGCGCGCGGACGAGGTGCGGCCGTCGCTCACCCCGGAGCAGGCGCTGTCCGGCGCCCCCGCCGCCGAGGAGCAGCGTTTCCGTGTGCCGCAGATCCTCGGGGAGGACTGACCGAGATGACCGAGATGATCCCCACTCCGATCATTAAGTGGACAGCCGCCGAGACGGCCTCCGCCATCGCCAAGGGCGAGGTGTCCGCCGTCGAGGTCGCGCAGGCGCACCTGGACCGCATCGACGCCGTCGACAAGAAGGTCAACGCCTTCCTGCACGTGGACACCGAGGGCGCGCTGAACGCCGCCAAGGCCGTCGACGAGAAGCGCGCCAAGGGCGAGGAGCTGGGCCCGCTGGCCGGTGTCCCGCTCGCGCTGAAGGACGTCTTCACCACCAAGGGCATCCCGACCACCTGTGGTTCGAAGATGCTCGAAGGCTGGATCCCGCCGTACGACGCCACGCTGACGAGCCGTCTCAAGGACGCCGGCGTGGTCATCCTCGGCAAGACCAACATGGACGAGTTCGCGATGGGCTCCTCCACCGAGAACTCGGCCTACGGCCCGACCGGGAACCCGTGGGACCTCACCCGCATCCCCGGCGGCTCCGGCGGCGGTTCGGCCGCCGCGCTGGCCGCCTTCGAGGCCCCGCTGGCGATCGGCACCGACACCGGCGGCTCGATCCGCCAGCCCGGCGCCGTCACCGGCACGGTCGGCGTGAAGCCGACCTACGGCTCGGTGTCCCGCTACGGCCTGGTCGCCTTCTCCAGCAGCCTGGACCAGGGCGGCCCGTGCGCCCGTACGGTGCTGGACGCGGCGCTGCTGCACGAGGCCATCGCCGGGCACGACCCGCTGGACTCGACCTCGATCGACGCGCCCGTCCCGGCCGTGGTCGAGGCCGCGAAGATGCGCGACATCCGCGGCATGCGGATCGGCGTCGTCAAGGAGTTCGCCGGCGAGGGCTACCAGGCCGGCGTGATGCAGCGCTTCAACGAGTCGGTGGAGCTGCTGCGCGAGCTGGGCGCCGAGGTCGTCGAGGTGTCCTGCCCGTCGTTCACCCTGGCGCTGCCCGCGTACTACCTGATCGCGCCGAGCGAGTGCTCCTCCAACCTGGCCCGCTTCGACGCGATGCGCTACGGCCTGCGGGTCGGCGACGACGGCTCGCGCTCGGCCGAGGACGTCACCGCGCTGACCCGTGAGGCCGGCTTCGGCGACGAGGTCAAGCGCCGCATCATCCTGGGCACCTACGCCCTCTCCTCGGGCTACTACGACGCCTACTACGGCTCGGCCCAGAAGGTCCGCACGCTCATCTCGCGGGACTTCGACACGGCCTTCGCCGGCGTCGACGTCCTGGTCTCGCCGACCACGCCGACCACCGCCTTCCCGATCGGCGAGCGCGCCGACGACCCGATGGCGATGTACCTGGCCGACCTGTGCACGATTCCGTCGAACCTGGCGGGCAACGCGGCCATGTCGCTGCCGGTCGGCCTGGCGCCGGAGGACAATCTCCCGGTCGGCCTGCAGATCATCGCGCCCGCGATGGCGGACGACCGCCTGTACCGCGTGGGCGGCGCCGTCGAGGCCGCACTCAACGACAAGTGGGGGCACACCCTGCTGGAGGAGGCACCGGCACTGTGAGCAAGATCGAGAAGGCCAAGGGTTGGAAGCACTCCAAGCCCGGTCTGCTGCTGTCCATCGGCACCAGCGCGTTCGGCGCGATCTCCATCGTCAAGGACGTCCGCAGCGCCCGCGACGAGAGCGACACCCTGAAGCTGGTCAACGCCCTGGTCGGCGCCGCCGCGCTGATCACCGGCACGGCGCTGCTGGTGCGCGAGCTGCGTCAGCTCGCCTCCGACGACGTGCTGCAGGGCTGACGCCCCCGGTCCGGCCGCCGCGCGACGCGGCGGCCGGGCCCGTACCTCCCGAGTCTTTAGTTGAGAAGGGACGCTGTGAGCGTCATGAACCTGGTCTCCTACGAGGACGCTCTCGCGTCGTACGACCCGGTGATGGGCCTTGAGGTCCACGTCGAGCTCGGCACCAAGACCAAGATGTTCTGCGGGTGCTCGACCGAGCTGGGCGCCGAGCCGAACAGCCAGACCTGCCCGACCTGCCTGGGCCTGCCGGGCTCGCTGCCGGTGGTCAACGCGGTGGGCGTGGAGTCGGCCGTCAAGATCGGTCTGGCGCTGAACTGCGAGATCGCCGAGTGGTGCCGGTTCGCGCGGAAGAACTACTTCTACCCGGACATGCCCAAGAACTTCCAGACCTCGCAGTACGACGAGCCGATCGCCTTCAACGGCTACCTCGACGTGCAGCTGGAGGACGGCTCGACCTTCCGCGTGGAGATCGAGCGCGCCCACATGGAGGAGGACACCGGCAAGTCCAGCCACGTCGGCGGGGCCACCGGCCGCATCCACGGCGCGACCCACTCGCTGCTCGACTACAACCGGGCCGGCATCCCGCTGATCGAGATCGTCACCAAGCCGATCGTCGGCGCCGGCGAGCGTGCCCCCGAGGTCGCCAAGGCGTACGTGGCCGAGCTGCGCGAGGTCATCAAGTCGCTGGGCGTCTCCGAGGCCCGGATGGACAAGGGGCAGATGCGCTGCGACGTCAACCTGTCGCTGCGCCCGAACGGCACCGAGACCTTCGGCACCCGCTCGGAGACCAAGAACGTCAACTCGCTGCGCAGCGTGGAGCGGGCCGCCCGGTTCGAGATCCAGCGGCACGCGACCGTGCTGACCGACGGCGGCACCATCGTCCAGGAGACCCGTCACTTCCACGAGGAGGACGGCAGCACCACCTCGGGCCGGATCAAGGACAACGCCGAGGACTACCGCTACTTCCCCGAGCCGGACCTGGTGCCGATCGCCCCCGCCCGCGAGTGGGTCGAGGAGCTGCGCGCCGGTCTGCCGGAGCTGCCGCGGGTGCGCCGCGCCCGGCTGCAGGCCGAGTGGGGCCTGTCCGACAAGGACATGCAGTCGGTGCTCAACGCCGGTGCGGTGGAGCCGATCCAGGAGACCATCGCGGCCGGTGCCCCGGCCGACCAGGCCCGCAAGTGGTGGATGGGCGAGCTGGCCCGCCGCGCCAACGAGACCGGCACTGAGCTGGCCGAGCAGCCGATCACCCCGGCGCAGGTCGCCCGGGTGGCCGCGCTGGTCGCCGAGGGCAAGCTGAACGACAAGCTGGCCCGCCAGGTCATCGAGGCCGTGCTGGCCGGCGAGGGCGAGCCGGACGAGGTCGTCGAGAAGCGCGGTCTGGCCGTGGTCTCGGACGACTCCGCGCTGGGCGCGGCCGTCGACCAGGCCATCGCCGAGAACGAGGCGATCGCCGCCAAGATCCGCGACGGCAAGGTCGCCGCGGTGGGCGCGCTGGTCGGCGCGGTCATGAAGGCCACCCGCGGCCAGGCGGACGCGGCGCGCGTGAAGGACCTGATCCTGGAGCGGCTTGCCGCGGAAGGCCAGTAAGCACAGCCTGGAGAAGCTCGGCGCTGCCTGAGCCCGGGTATCCCGAGCGTCCTGAGGGGTCCTAGGCCGTCAAGCCCGCCTTCCTAAGGCATCTAAGGCGTCTAAGGCCCTCTAAGTAAGGCCTAAGGCCCTGTCTCACCTCCAGATCGAGGTGAGGCAGGGCCTTAAACCTTTTCCAGGGCCCGATCTAAGGCATCCCGCCTTCGAAACATCGGGCAGGCTCCCGATGTGGCACCCCCTCCTGGGAGAGGAAGCTCTTACATGTCAGGGAAACGCAGTGAAACCCACAAAGGGGAACCCGAAGTGATCGAGTACCAGCTCATCCAGCACCAGGCCCACGAGCTCGCCGAGCGCGCCGAACACGAGCGCCTGGTGCGCGAGGCCCGCCAGGCGCGACGCCTGCAGCGCCGTCCCGTCGCCGCGCGCTTCCAGCGCCGCCCCGTGAAGCAGCGGGAATGCTGACCGCCGGGCACCGCGAAGGTGCCGAGGACATCCCGGAGGGGGAGACGCCGAACGGCGCCTCCCCCTCCGGGCGTTCGCCGCGGGTGAATACCCCTCTCACCGGCGGCTCCGGCTATGGCATGCTCGCCTCCATGCAGCAGATATCGGTCAGTCCCGTCTTCGTCGGCCGCGGCAGCGAGATCACCGAGCTGACCGACGCGCTGCGGCGGGCCGGCACCGGTAGCCCGCAGGCCATCCTGATCGGCGGCGAGGCGGGCGTCGGCAAGACCCGGCTGCTGGAGGAGTTCCTGTGCCGGGCCGGCGACGCCGGTGCGCTCACCACCCTGGGCAGCTGTCTGGAGGTCGGCGCCGAGGGCCTGCCGTACGCGCCGCTGGCCGCCGCGCTGCGCCGGCTGCACCGCGCGCTGGGCGCCGAGCTGGAGGGTGCCGCCGCCGGCAGCGAGGGCCATCTCGCCCGGCTGCTGCCGGAGTTCGGCGAGGCGGACGGCGAGCCGAACGACGAGTACGGCCGGGCCCGGCTGTTCGAGCACACCGCGAGGCTGTTCGAGCGGCTCGGCGCGGACCGTACCCTCGTCCTGGCCATCGAGGACCTGCACTGGTCCGACCGCTCGACCCGCGAGCTGTTCGCCTTCCTGGTGCGCACCCTGCACCGCTCCCGGGTGCTGCTGGTCGCCACCTACCGCACCGACGACCTGCACCGCCGGCACCCGCTGCGCCCCTTCCTCGCCGAGCTGGAGCGGCTGCGCACCGTCCAGCGGCTGGAGCTGGCGCGCTTCGGCCGCCGCGAGGTCGCCGCCCAGCTGGCCGGCATCCTCGGCACCACCGCCCCCGACCGGCAGCTGGTGGACCGCATCCACCGCCGCTCCGAGGGGAACCCGTTCTTCGTCGAGGAGTTGGCCACCGCCGTGCAGGACGGCGTCGGCGCCGGGCTCACCGACTCGCTGCGGGACATGCTGCTGGTGCGGGTCGAGGGCCTGGACGAGGACGCCCAGCGGGTCGTGAAGATCGCCGCCGAGGGCGGGTCCCGGGTCGAGCACGCCCTGCTGGCGGCCGTCCTGGCCGACGACGAGGAGGCGCTGATCGAGTCGCTGCGGGCGGCGGTCGGCGCCAACATCCTGCGGCTGGACGGTGACGGCGAGGGCTACTGCTTCCGGCACGCGCTGGTCCGCGAGGCCGTCTCGGACGACCTGCTGCCGGGCGAACGGCACCGGATCAACCGCAAGTTCGCGCTCGCCGTGGAGGCCGAGCCGCTGCTCGTCCCGGGCGACGCGCTGCCCGCACGGCTCGCCAACTACTGGTACCACGCGCACGACCCGGCGCGCGCCCTGCCGGCCGCCCTGGAGGCCGCCCGCGCGGCCCGCCGCCGCAATGCCTTCGCCGAACAACTCGGCATGCTGGAGCGGGCGTTGGAGCTGTGGGACGCGGTCTCCGAGGAGGTGCTGGCGAACACCCTGCGGCCGTACGACTGGGCCGAGACCTACCCGCCCGGCTCCTGCGACCACGGCGCCGACGACTGCGAGAGCATCCAGCTCGTCGACGTGCTGGCCGAGGCCGTGGTCGCGGCCCGGCGCAGCGGCGACCGCGAGCGCGGCCTGAGCCTGGCCCGGCGCGGGCTGCGGCTGGTGGACGAGGCGGCGCACCCGCTGCGCGCGGCCTGGTTCCACATCAACCGGTCCCGGATGCTCGACAGCCTGCGGCGGTCCGGCAGCAACGAGGAGATCGACTACGCGCTGCGGCTGGTCGAGCACCTGCCGCCGTCCGCCGTGCAGGCCGACGTGTTCGCGCTCAGCGCCGGGCGCGGGGTGATCAAGGGCCCGGGGCCCGAGCACATCGAGCTGGCGGAGCGGGCGATCCGGATCGCCGAGGAGGTCGGCGCGCACTCGGTCGAGCTGCACGCCCGGATGACCCTCGGCTACCTGCGCTACGACGTGCTGGGCGACACCGAGGGCGGGCTGGCCGAGCTCGCCGGCGCCGTCGACCGGGCCCGCACCCTGGGCGTGCCCGACGTGCTGCTGCGCGGCATCAACAACCTCGCCAACATGCGGCGCGGGCTGGGCCGGCCCGAGGAGGCGGTCGCGCTGGCCCGGGAGGGCCTGGAGTTCGCGGACGGCAACGGGCTGCTGCGCAACATCGGCAGCATCCTGTCCGGCAACCTGCTGGAGGCGCTGGTCGACCTCGGCCGGCTCGACGAGGCCGCGGAAGTGCTGGCCGCTTGCGAGGCGACCGGGCTGACCGACGGCCATGTCGAGTTCCTGGACCGGATACGCGGCGACCTCGCCCTGCTGAACGGTGACCTGGCGGGCGCGGCGACCGCGCTGGCCCGTGCCCGGGCCAGCGACCGGCAGGGCGAGGTGCAGCACACCGTGCCGATCAGCCGGCTCGCGGTGGCGCTCGCCGCGCACGGCGGGCGGCCGCTGGACGCCCGCGCCGAACTGCTCGCCGAGCTGGGGCGGGAGCAGCGGCTCGGCTACGAGTCCGACGTCTACCCGCTGCTGGTCGAGGGCGCGACGGTGGAGGCGGACAACCGGGGCCTGCCGCAGGCCGGTCCGGGCCGCGCCGAGGCGCTGGCCGCGATCGCCGCGGCCGCCGCCGAGCTGCGGCCGCGGGCGCCGCTGCACCACGGCTGGGCCCGGCTGCTGGAGGCCGAACTGGCCCGGGCCGAGGGCGCCGACACCCCGGAGCAGTGGGCGGAGGCGGTCGCGCTGCTGCGGACGACCGGCCTGCCGCACCCGCTGGCGCTCGCCCTGGCGCGGGCCGGCGAGGCGGAGCTGGTCGCCGGCCGGCGCGAGGCCGCGGCCGAACTGCTGCGCGAGGCCCGCGAACTGGCGTCCGGCCGGGGCGACCGGCTGCTGGCGGCGCGGATCGCCGGGCTGGTCGAGCGGGGCGGGCTGGACCTCGCCGCGGGCGAGCGGCCCGCCGCCGCGGCGGCGCCCGCCCCCTCGGTCGGGGACTCCTTCGGCCTCACCCCCCGTGAGCGGGACGTGCTCCGACTGCTCGCGCGCGGCTGGACGAACCGGCAGATCGCCGAGGAGCTGTACATCTCTCCGAAGACCGCAAGCGTGCACGTGTCCAACATCCTCGGCAAGCTCTCGGTCGCCGGCCGGGGCGAGGCGGCCGCGCTGGCGCACCGGTTGCGGTTGTTCCCGGACGACCTGGCCCCCGCCGGCAGCTGACCGGCGCCCCGGAACGGCCCCTGACCTGGACGGTCGGGGGCCGTTCCGGTTGTTCGAGCGCCGCCGCGCGCTCCCGTGCGCGTCGCGTGAGCCCCCGCCCGCGCGCCGCCGCCAACCGGGCCGATCCGCTCGAATCGGATGCATCACCCCACCCACTCGCCATTACTCTAAGTTGAGTGTGCGTGTCATTGAGTGACGGAATTGGTGTAGGGTCCCGTCCGGGAGCATCGGTGCGGTGCGGTGGCCGACCGGCCGCCCGCCCCCTGGGCCGCCGTCCTGACGGGGCGCCGGGTCGCCGCGTACGGCCGAGAGGTGCGCGGCCGGTGGTCCGCGACCGGGGCGCCGGGCCCCGGGTCGGAGGGGGAGAGGTCCAGTGAGCTCCACCGATACGGTGCTGCCCGGAGCCGGACGCCCGGGCCCGCCGACCATCGAGGGGTCCGCGCCCGTCGACGCGTCCGCGCCCGGCCCGGCCGCCGCCCCGCCGCCCGTCCGCCCGGGGGTGCTGCGCCGGTTCCGGCACAGCCGCGCGCTGCCCGGCCTCGTCCTCGGCGGCCTCTGCGGAGCCTACGCGCTGGGCGCCGCCGCCGACTGGGGCTCGCCCCAACTCTCCATCTTCATGGGCGACTTCGGGCTGGCCGCGGCGGCCCTCGCGGCCGCCCTGTCCTGCCTGGTGTACGGCTGCACGGTCGGTGGGCACGCCCGCCCGGCCTGGCTGCTGTTCGGCCTCTCCTCGCTCATGGTCGCCTTCGGCAACGGCACCTGGGGCTGGTACGAGCTGGTCGTGCGCAGACCGCTGCCGCAGGACTCGCTCGCCGAGTACGCCTTCCTGCTGTTCGCCCCGCTCGCGATCACCGGCGTCCTGGTGCTCGCCCAGCACCCCCGCTCGGCCGCCGGCTGGCTCTGCCTGCTGCTCGACGGCTGGCTGATCGCCGGCTCGCTGTTCACCCTCAGCTGGAGCCTGGCCCTCGGCCGGATCGCGGCCGGCGAGAACGGCTCCCCGCTGCACATCGCGCTCAACCTGGCCTACCCGGTGCTGGACATCCTGCTGGTCAGCCTGGTGGTCGGCCTGCGCTTCGGCGGCCGCGACGGCAACCGGGCGGCCGTGCACACCGCGATGGTCGCGCTCGCCGTCACCGTCCTGTGCGACGCGCTGTGGACCTCCCCGACGCTGCACAACAGCTACCACTCCGGCGAACTGCTGGACGCCGGCTGGTTCTCCGGCAGCCTGCTGCTCGCCTGGGCGCCGTGGTCCCCGCGCTGGCGCCGCCCGCTGCGCGAGCACCCCTCGGCCGGCGGCCTGCCGCGCCGCCGGGTCGCCACCACCTTCAGCGCGCTCACGCCGTACGCGGCGGCCGCGGTGTGCACCGCCGGGATCCTCTACAACGCCCTCGGCGGGCGGGAGTTGGACCGCGTGGTGGCCGCCGCCGCGTGCACCGTCGGCCTGGCGCTGATCCTGCGGCAGGGGGTGATGCTGCTCGACAACCTGTCGCTCGCGCAGGAACTCGCCCACAAGGAGGCGCACTTCCGCTCCCTGGTGCAGGGCTCCAGCGACGTCATCATGATCGCCGGCGCGAACGGCGTGCTCTCGTACGTGTCCCCGGCCGCGCTCGGCGTCTACGGGCGGGACCCGGAGGAGCTGGTCGGCGGCAACCTGCTCGACCTCGTCCACCCCGAGGACCTGGACCGGGTGCTCTCCGAGGTCCGTCGCTACCTCGCCCGGGTCCGGCTCACCGCGCACCGCAGCCCCGGCACCGCGGAGTCCTCGGCCCGGGTGGAGTGCCGGATCGGCTCCGGCGGCGGCGAGTGGCTGCACGTCGAGTCCACCGTCAGCCGGCACCGCGACGGCCTGCTGCTCAACAGCCGGGACGTCACCGAACGCGTCATGCTGCAGGCCCAGTTGCAGCACAACGCCTTCCACGACCCGCTCACCGACCTGCCCAACCGGGCGCTGTTCACCCAGCGGCTGCGCGGCGCCCTCGGCGCACGCGGACAGCAGAACGAGGCGGGGGCCGGCGTCGCGGTGCTCTTCCTCGACCTGGACGGCTTCAAGGCCGTCAACGACAGCGCCGGCCACCAGGTCGGCGACGAACTGCTCGTCCGGGCCGCCCGCCGGCTGAAGGGCGCCGTCCGCAGCGGGGACACCGTCGCCCGGTTCGGCGGCGACGAGTTCGCCGCGCTGGTCTGCGGCCCGCTCGGCCGCCTCCAGGTCCAGGAGCTCGCCGAACGGCTGCGGGTCGCGCTCTCCGAGCCGTACTGGATCGGCGGCGCCGAACTCGGCGTCGCCGCCAGCATCGGCATCGCCTTCGGCACCCCCGAGCGCGGCCCGGCCGCCGACCCGCGGGCCGCCGCCGACGAGCTGATGCGCAACGCCGACCTCGCGATGTACCGGGCCAAGTCCGAGGGCAAGGGCCGGGTGGTGCTCTACACCCCGGCCATGCGCGCCGACCTGGAGCGCCGCAGCGAGCTGGACGAGCGGCTGCGGGTGGCCGTCCGGGAGGGCGGCTTCACGCTGCTCCACCAGCCCGTGGTGGACCTCGCCACCGGCTCGGTCGCCGGCGTCGAGGCACAGGCCCGCTGGCGCTCGGCGGGCGGCCTGCTGCTCACCCCCGCCGAGTTCCTGCGCTCGGCCGAGCACGGCGACGCCGCCACCCGCTTCGCCCGCTGGCTGATCCAGGAGGCCGTCGCCGCGGCCGCCGGCCGGCGCGGCCTGCCCGGCCGGGGCCGCGGCGCGCCCGCGGCCGTCCCGGTGGCCGTCCGGCTCTCCGCCGAGCGGCTGTGCACGCCCGGCGTGTACGAGACGGTCGCCGCCGCGCTGCGCGACACCCGGCTGCCGGCCGACGAACTGGTGATCGAGGTGGCCCGGATGGGCCCGGACGCGACCGCCGACGAGCTCGGCCGCCGGCTCGCCGCGCTGCGCCGGCTCGGCGTCTCCACCTGGCTGGCCGGCTACGGCGCCGGCGGCGGCTCGCTCGGGGCGCTCGCCCGGCTGCCCTTCGACGGGCTCAAGCTGGACCGCACCCTGGTCCAGGACCTCGGCGGGTCCGCGGTCGGCCGCACCCTGGCCGGGCACGCCCTGCGGCTCGGCCGCGACCTCGGCATGACCACCGCCGCCGAGGGCGTGGACCTGCCCCGGCAGCTCGCCGTCCTGCAGGAGCTGGGCTGCCGGCAGGCGCAGGGCTCGGTGTTCGCCCCGCCGCTGGACGAGCCCCGGCTGCGCCGCGCCCTGGCCCGCCGCGGCTACCCGGTGCCCCGGCAGCCCGGCGCGCCGCCCGCCCGCCGCGTGCCGGCCGCCCCGGACACCCGGACGAGTGGCCGTACCGAGGCCGCGCCGGGGCGTGGCGCAGGCCGCCAGGAGCCCTCCGACCTGCCCGAACACCGGGCCGCCGGCGGTCCGGCAGCCGGTCCGAATGGCGAGACGGTCATCCCACCTGCTTGACATGCGACCCCGGACCGGAGGAAGGTCGTTGCCATGCGCACCCGAATTCTCGTACTTGGCGGGCGCGTCGGCTGAGCGGGCTTCCAAGCCCCGCTCGTGACAGACCGACGCGCCACCCCTCGCATGCCCTTGGGCACGAGGGGTTTTTTGTTGCACCGACGCTGTTCGATCCCCGCAAGACCCCCGCCTCGACCGCCCGATTCGGCCCGATTCGTGAGATTCGGCCGCTTCGGGAGGAGGATCGAGGCAGAGCCGGCGATCGGCCCGGACCGGGACCCCACCCCTCGCACCACCGGGGCCCGTAGCACCGGGTCGGCAGAACCCGAGAAGAGACAGGCAGATGACTGAGCACGCCGCATCCCCCCGCCGCGGGGACGCCCCGGCCGCCCACGCTCCCGCTCCCCAGCACGTCGTCGAGACCATGACCGGCGCCCAGTCGCTCATCCGCTCGCTGGAGGCCGTGGGCGCGGACACCGTCTTCGGCATCCCGGGCGGGGCCATCCTTCCCGCGTACGACCCGCTGATGGACTCCGCCAAGGTCCGCCACATCCTGGTCCGGCACGAGCAGGGCGCCGGCCACGCCGCCACCGGCTACGCCCAGGCCACCGGCCGGGTCGGGGTCTGCATGGCCACCT
>NZ_JZKH01000051.1 GCF_000961885.1 Streptomyces rubellomurinus | reverse complement strand
GTCTGGTCCCCCGGCGAGCTGGACGACGAGGCGCTGACCGCCGCCGTCGGCGCCCGCGCCGTGGCCGCCGCCCGCCGGACGCTGGAGCGCGGCTACCGCGCGCGGCTGCACCACGCGCGCCCGGACGACCCGCAGCCGGTCGCCGAACTCGCCGCCTGCACCGTCCGGTTCCCCGTCCCCGGCGAGCTGGGCTTCGCGGTCACCGACGCCTCGCAGGACCGGCGCGGCGAGGTGATCGCCCTCGCGGTCTGGGCCTTCCGGGCCGCCGAGGGCCGCCCGGACGTCACCCTCGGCGGCGCGTCCGGGCGCGACACGGGCATCCCGCTCGCCCTGGACACCGCCCTCGACCTCGCCCGCGAGCTGCTGCTCGACGGCGCCGTGCACGCCGGGCCGGTGCTCACCGCCGGTCTGCACCGGGTGCGCGGCGAGCTCGCCGACCGCTCCCTGCACTGGCCGGCCGGCGTGCTCGCCGACCTGATCGGCCAGCTCGACGCGTACGCCGCCCGGGCCGCCGACCACCGCCCCGAGGAACTCGCCCTGCTCCTGGCCGAGTTGCACGCCCGGCAGCGGGCCGCCGCCCACCCGGGCAGCGCGCGGTCGGAGGTGCTCGGCATCCGGGAGGCCGCCGAGACGCCGCTGCGCCGGGTCCGCCTCACCGCGCTCGGCTGCCAGATCCGCGGCACCGCGACGACCCGCTCCGCCGAGCTCTTCCTCGCCCACCCCTCGGCCGGCGCCGTGCTGGTGCTGCGCCGAAGCTGGGACGTCCCCGCGGACGGCCGCCCGCCCACCGGCCACGCGCTGGCCGCCCGCCGCATCGCCGGCCACCGCCTCGACGCCCTCGCCACCGGCAACGTGGTCAGCGAGAGCGCCGTCCGCAGCGCCGCCCGCGAACTCGGCCTCGGGCGGGGCCGGATCGCCGCCACCACCGTCACCCCGGTCGGCAGCTCGTGGACCGACCTGCCCGCCCCGCTGCTGCTCACCGACCTCGACGCCCACCTGCGCACCCTCGACGGCCGGCCGCCGCGGCTGATCCGGCCCCGGATCGCCGCCGAGTCCCTGCACGTGGTGCGGCTCTCCGCCGTCGAGGAGGTCCGGTACGACGCGGGCGAGCAGCGCCTGGAGGCCGCGGTCCGCGACGCCGTCGGCAACCCGGCCACCGTCGCCGCCACCCACGACCCGGCTTGCCCCGGCGCCCTCGACGCGCTCGCCGCGGTGCTCGGGACGGGCACCGTCACGCATGTCAGCGCCACCGTCCGGCGCACCGCGGGCCGCACCGTCCTGGAGCCCGCCGCGCTGCTCGCGGGCGGCACCGTCGTGGTCCCCGACCTCGCCCCCGGCGCCGGCTCCGCCGTCCTCGCCCCCGCCGCGCCGCCGGTGGCCGACCCGATCGCCGCCGACCTCGCCGAGGCGCTCGCCGCCCTCGCCGAGCTCGCCCACCGGGGCCTGCGCCACCCGGACACCGCGACCCTCGCCCGTCTGGACCGCACCGCCGACCGGCTGCACCGGGGCGGCCTGGCCGCCACCGCCGAGCTGCTGCGCGCCCTCGCCCGGGCCGTCCGCGCCGGTGATCCGGAGGCCGCCGCCCGGGCGTGGGCGGACTCGGCCGTGCGGGTCGCCGTCGCCGTCGAGGCGCACCGGGAGACGGTTGGCCGGATGTGAGCGGAGCACCGCCCCGGGGGACGGCTCGTCACCGCCCGCCGGGGGCGTTCCTCATGAACCGCATTCGGAGTCGATGAACCCGCACAAGTCTCCGTTGCGCAGGACCACCAGCGAACCGCACGAGCACCGGCAGTACTCGGCCTCGCCCTCGGCGGTCGTGCGCGAGTACGCCAGGCGCCAGGTGGGGTCGGTGAGCCGGGCGCGGCAGCCGAGGTGCCGCAGCGGGCACGCGTCCGGCAGCGGGCTCGCCTCCGGCGCCGGGGCGGGCTGCGTGGAAGTGTCGGACAGGGCCATCACGTCTCCACCTTCTCTGGGGCCCGCGCCGGCTCAGGCGCGGGGCGCTCGGGTGCGACCGGCTCCGGGAGGTCGCGGAACAGCAGCCAGGCCAGGGCGGGCAGCACGATCAGCGGGGTCAGCGCGGTCTGCAGCGAGGTCACGTCGGCGAGGCGTCCGATCACCGGGCTCGCCAGGCCGCCGATGCTGACGGTCAGGCCCAGGGTGATGCCGCTGGCCGTGCCGACCCGGGTCGGCAGGTAGTCCTGCGCCAGGGTGACCTGCAGCGAGAACGGGACGTAGAGGCCGGCCGAGGCCAGCGCCACGAACAGGTAGACGGCCGGGCCGGGCACGAACACCACGCCCGCCACCGCGCCGACCGTGCAGAGGTAGGACCAGCGCACCACGGTGACCCGGTTCCAGCGCTCGGCCAGGCGGCCGCCGACGACCGTGCCCACCGCACCGCCCAGGTAGAGCACGAAGAGCGCGGCCGTCCCGGCGGCCGTGCTGCCCCCCATCCGCTCCTTCACGTGGAACGAGACGAAGGTGCTCAGCCCGATGAAGACGATGGAGCGGCACACCACGGCCAGGGCGAGCCGGACGAACGACGACCGGTCCTCGACGCCGCCGCGCTGCCCGGCGCCGGAGGCGCCGCCCGCCGCCCGGGTGCGCTCCAGGCCGCGCAGCACCGGCAGGCACAGCACGCTGCCGGCGAGGGCGGGCACCACGAGCAGCGGCGACAGGTGCAGCCCGCCGGTGCCGACCACGACGGCCACCAGCACCGGGGCGAGGGCGAAACCTATGTTGCCGCCGAGCGAGAACCAGCCCATCGCCGCGTGGCTGCCCTCGCTCGCCAGTCGGGCGACCCGGGCCGACTCGGGGTGGTAGGCCGCGACGCCCACCCCCGAGATCGCCACGAACACCAGGGTCAGCGCGTAGGACCCGCTGAGGCCGCTCAGAGCGATGCCCAGGCCGCCGACGACCGTGCTGGAGGGCAGCAGCCAGGGCATCGCGTGCCGGTCGGTGAGGGCTCCGAACAGCGGCTGCGCCACCGAGGACAGCAGGGAGGCCGCCAGCACGATGCCCGAGGCGGCGGCGTAGGTGTAGGAGCGCTCGGAGACGAAGAACGGGACGAGCGACGCCACGGCCCCCTGGTAGACATCGACGCAGGCATGGCCGACGGACAACAGCGTGATCACGTATTTCCTGGACACCCGGCCATCGTCGCGGCTGGCCGGTTGTCACGCTTCCGATATCCTGCCAGCTGATGAAGGAAATCCGCCACGAGCCGGTCGCGCCGACCCGCACCCAGCGCCTGCCGCCCGGCCGGGACATCGGCGCCCACCGCCACGACGACCACCAGATCGTCTACGCCGCCCGCGGAGTGCTGGCCGTCACCACCGACCACGGCACCTGGATCGCCCCGGCGACCCGCGCCATCTGGGTGCCGGCCGGGACGGTGCACGCCCACCACGCCCACGGCGCGCTCGACCTGCGCCTGGTGGGCCTGCCGACGACGGACAACCCGCTCGGCCTGGACGCGCCGACTGTGCTCATCGTCGGCCCGCTGCTGCGCGAGCTGATACTCGCCTACACCCGCTCCCCGGACGACCCGAGCCCCGAACGGCTGCGCCTGCGGGCCGTCCTGCTCGACCAGTTGGCGGCCTCGCAGCACCAGCCCGTCCACCTTCCGGCGCCCTCGGACCCGCGGCTCAAGCAGGTCTGCGACCTGCTGCGCGCCGATCCCACCGACCGGCGCACCCTGGCGGACCTGGGCAAGGAGGTCGGGGCGAGCGACCGGACCCTGTCCCGGCTCTTCAAGGCCGACCTCGGCATGACGTTCCCGCAATGGCGCACCCAACTGCGCCTGTACCGCGCCCTGGTGCTGCTGGCGGAGGACGTTCCGGTGACCGCCGTGGCGCACCAGTGCGGCTGGGCCTCCCCCAGCGCCTTCATCGACGTGTTCCACCGGGCCTTCGGCCACACCCCCGGCGCGCACCGGCCGAGTTGACGGCGGGCCGCCCGTCCGGCGGTCAGGACGGCAGTCAGGAGGGCGACACCTGGTCGGCGCTCAGGCCCGCGTTGCGGGGGGCGCCGAGGTCGCGGGACAGGCTCCGGGCGACCTCGCGGGTCGCGATCGCGCACTCCCGCCGCACGGACTCGTCGAAGAGCCGCTCGACCGCCCCGACCAGCGCGATCGCGCCGGCGACGTTGCCGGTGTCGTCGAACACCGGGGCCGCGATGGAGGCGTCCCCCAGAGTGGACTCCTGCTCGTCCAGCGCGTACCCGATGTCGCGCACGCCCTTCAGCTGGCGTTCGAGCTCGGCCGGGTCGTCGATGCTGGCGCCGGTGAGTCTGGGCAGCTCCCCGGCCAGCAGCAGGGCCCGTTCCTCGGCGGGCAGGAAGGCCGCGACGGCCTTGCCCAGGGCGCACGCGTTCCAGGGCAGGCCGGCCCCGGTCTCCAGCGTCTGGACGGTGACGCCCGGCCGGAGGGCGTGGTGGATCACCAGCATCTGACGGTCGACCATCACGCCGACCCAGACCGCGAACCCGGTGCGGGTGGCTAGAATGTCGGCCCAGGTCACCGCCCGGGTCCGCAGCTTGTGCGAGTCCAGGTAGGCGTTGCTCAGACTGACCAGGCCGGGCCCCAACTGGTACTTGCTCGTCTCCCGGTCCTGGCTGACCATTCCTTCGGCCTGCAGGGTCCGCAGCAGCGCGTGGGCGGTGGGCTTGGCGACGCCCAGGCGGTCGGCCAGTTCGCTGACGCCAAGTCGCTGGGTCCCCGTGGCCAGTTCCTTGAGTACCTGGATCGCTCGCTGCACCGCCTGGATCATGAGGCCCTCTCCTGTACGCCATTGCTGAACGCCTTGTGGAGTCCATGAATTGTGTTCGGGGAACGCTGGTTCGGCATCATACGGCCTTCCCGATACTCGGACAATTCCGGCCGGTCCGCGGTACGGCCCGGCCGTGCCCGGGCGACCGGCCGGTCGAGGCCTGGCCGGAAACCGTCGAAACGCCCCCGAAACGCCGTCGAGGCACCCCTGTTCGGGGTGCCTCGACGGACGCGCTCGCGATCCCAAGCCCTAGTGAACAGCTCCGGTCACCGACCGCCCGGCGGGCAGGGCCGCGCGGAACTGCTCCAGCACGGCGTCGAGCCCGGCCCGGCTCTCCGGCCGGATCCACGGCCGACCGTCCTTCAGCTCCACGTGCTGGTCGAGCACGAAGTGGCCCTGCACCACGTGCCTGGCGCCCAGCGAGTGCAGCACCGGACGCAACGCGTAGTCCAGGACCAGCACATGGGCCAGGCTCCCGCCGGTGGCCAGCGGCAGCACCGCCTTGCCGTCCAGCCCGAACTGCGGAAGCAGGTCGAGGAAGGACTTGAGCAGACCGGAGAAGCTGGCCTTGTAGGTCGGCGTGGCCAGGACCACCCCGTCCGCCCGGGCCACCTGTCCGGCCGCCAGGGCGATCGCCGGATGGGACACGTCCGCGCTCAGCAGGGGGCCGGCGGGCAGCGAGCGGACTCTCAGGTGCTCGGTGCGGCACCCCTCGTCGGTCAGCCACCGCGCCGCGATGTCGCCGATCCGCTCCGTCCTGGAGGCGGGTGACGGACTGCCGGAGATCACCAGAATGCTGGGCATGTCCTTCTCCTGAGGTGTCATCGGGTGAGCGCTCGTGTCATCGGGGCCGGAGTCGTCATCGGGCCGCAGCCGTCATCGGGCCACAGTCGTCATCGGGCGAGCGCCGGTCTCATCGGCTCCGGCCGCGCCTCGCCGTCCGCCGCGCCGAGCCAACGGCAGAGGTCCGCCACGGCGTCGCCGCAGCCGCCGCAGCCCGTGGTGGCCCGGGTGGCGCGGACGAGCGCGGACCGCTCCCGGGCCCCGGCCCGCCAGGCGGCGACGAGGTCGTTCTTGGTGACGTTGTTGCAGCGGCAGACCACGGCCTGCCCGGGCAGGGCCGCCGGGTCGGCCGTCCCGTCGACGGCCCCGGCCCCGACCAGCAGCGCGATCCGGTCGGCCGGGACGGGAGCGGCGGCGTCGAACAGCTGGCTGACGGCGGCCACGCACCCGGGGAACCCCAACAGGACGGCGCCCACGATCCGGTCGCCCCGCACGGACATCCGGGCGTACCGGCCCCGGGCCGCGTCGGCCACCGTGACGACCTCGCTCCCGGGCACCTCGCGGTCGCCCTCGCCGAGGACGACGAGGTCGACGTCGCGCGCCTTGAGCCGGGTGAGCGCCGGCGTGCCGGCGTAGCCGCGGCCACCCCCGCCGGCCGGGACCTTGCCGGCCAGGTCCCCGCCCGCCGGCGCCTCGGCCAGCACCCCGGCCAGCACCTCGGCCAGCACCTCGGCCTGCTCCCAGGCGGGTGCGACGAGGCCGCTGACGCGGCCCTCGACCTCCGCGCAGTCGCCCAGCGCCCGGATCCGCGGGTCCTCGGTGCACAGGTACGCGTCCACCACGATCCCCCGGCCGACCCGCAGGCCGGCGCGCCGGGCCAGTTCGACCTCGGGCACCGCGCCCGCCGAGACGACCAGCAGGTCGGCCGGCAGCTCGGTGCCGTCGTCGAGCTCCAGCCGGTCACCCGTCCAGGCCGTGGCGGTGCGCCCGGCGAGGACCCGGATGCCGAACCGTTCCAGGACCGAGGAGAGCACCCGGCCGGCGTCCGGCCCGAGTTGGCCGTCCATCACGTGCGGTCCGCGGTGGACGACGTCGACCTTGCAGTCCCGTTCGGTCAGCGCCCGGGCGATCTCCACGCCCAGCACGCCGCCGCCCAGGACGACGGCCCGCCCGCCCTCGCGCAGCAGCCGCTCCAGCCGCCGGCCGTCGGCGAGGGTGCGGACGGCGACCGCGCGCGGGGCGAGCGCGCCGTCCGCGCCGACCAGGCCGGACACCGGCGGCAGGAAGCTCCGGGCGCCGGTGGCCAGCACCAGGTGGTCGTACGGGTGCAGCGAACCGTCCGCGGCGCGCACGACCCGCCGGTGCCGGTCGATGCCGACCGCCGCCACCCCGGTGCGCACCCGCACGCCCGCCCGGTCGAGGGGGGTGAGGTGGGTGCGCTCCGCCGCGAGCCGGCCGGCCACCACGTCGGTGAGCAGCACCCGGTTGTAGGCGGGTTCGCGCTCCTCGCCCAGGACGGTGATGTCGCTCTCCGGGGCGCGGGCGCCGAGGAGTTGGGCCAGTCGGTAGCCCGCCGGGCCGTTGCCGACGATCACGATCCGGCTCATGACGGACCGCCGCCGGTCTCGGCGGGCGGCTCCTCCAGCGGTTCGAGCCGGGCGGCGCACACCTTGAACTCCGGCATCCGCGACACCGGGTCGAGCGCCGGATTGGTGATCAGGTTGGCCCGGCCCGCGTCGGGAAAGTGGAACGGCAGGAACACCGTGTCGGTGCGCAGCGACGCCACCGTCCGCACCCGCGCGACGGTGCCTCCCCGGCGGCTGACGACCCGGGCGAGGCCGCCGTCCGCCAGCCCGAAGCGCCCGGCGGTGTCCGGGTGGACCTCGACGAAGGCCTCCCCCGCGCCCGCCGTCAGTTCGGGCACCCGGCGGGTCTGGGCGCCGCTCTGGTACTGCGCCAGGACGCGGCCGGTGGTGGCGTACAACGGGTAGTCGGCGTCGGGGAGTTCGGCCGCGTCGCGGTGGGTCACCGGCCGGAACCGGGCGCGGCCGTCGTCGTGCGCGAAGCGGTCCAGGAACAGCCGGGGGGTGGACTCGCCCTCGGCCCGGCTCGGCCAGTGCGCCGGGGTGTCGAGCGCGTCGAAGTCGATGCCGGAGTAGTCCGCGGGGCCGCCGGCCGAGGCGCGCCGGAGCTCCGCGAAGACCGTCCGGGGGTCGTCGGGGAAGCGCTCGGGGGGCTGGCCCAGGCGGACGGCCAGCTCCCGCAGGACCCACAGGTCGCTGCGCACGCCTGGTGGCGGATCGAGGGCGCGCCGGCGGCGCAGGACGCGTCCCTCGAGGTTCGTCATGGTGCCGTCCTCCTCCGCCCACTGGGTCACCGGGAGGACGACGTCGGCCAGTTCCACCGTCTCGGAGGGCACGAAGTCCGCCACCACCAGCAGGTCCAGGGAGGCCAGCCGGTCGGCGATCCGCCGGGCCGCGGGCGCCGACACGACCGGGTTGGACCCGAACACCAGCAGCGCGCGGGGGCCGCCCGGGCGGCCGAGCGAGTCCAGCAGCTCGTAGCCGCTGGGGCCCGGCCCCGGCAGTGCGTCCGGGTCCACCCCCCACACCCGGGCCACGTGCGCGCGGGCCGCCGGGTCGGTGATCTTCCGGTAGCCGGGCAGTTGGTCGGCCTTCTGTCCGTGTTCCCGGCCGCCCTGCCCGTTGCCCTGTCCGGTCAGGCAGCCGTAGCCCGAGCCCGCCCGGCCCGGCAGGCCGAGCGCGAGCGCCAGGTTGATGTACGCCGAGACGGTGTCCGTGCCCTTGGAGTGCTGTTCCGCGCCCCGGCCGGTGAGCAGGTAGCGGCGCCGGGCCGAGGCCAGCAGCCGGACGGCGGCGCGCTGGTCGGCGACCGGTACGCCGGTGACGCGTTCGACCCGCTCGGGCCACCATTCGGCCGCGCAGCGCCAGGTCTCGTCGAAGCCGTGCGTGCGCCGGTCCAGGTACTCCCGGTCGAGGTGGCCGTCCGCGACGGCGGTGTGCAGCAGGCCCAGCGCGAGCGCCAGGTCGGTGCCCGGGGCGGGGCTCAGGTGCAGCGCGGCGTGTTCCGCGGTGGCCGAGCGGCGGGGGTCCACCACGATCAGGTCGGCGCCCTCCAGGTGCCGCATCAGCGGCGGCATCGTCTCGGCGACGTTCGCTCCGGCGAGCAGGACCACCTCGGCCTGCGCGAGGTCCGTGACCGGGAACGGCAGTCCGCGGTCCACGCCGAAGGCGGCCGAGCCGGCCGCCGCGGCGGAGGACATGCAGAACCTGCCGTTGTAGTCGACCTGCGAGGTGCCCAGCGCGACCCGGGCGAACTTCCCGAGGGTGTAGGCCTTCTCGTTGGTGAGCCCGCCGCCGCCGAAGACGGCGACCGCGTCCGGCCCGGAGGCCGCGGTGATCTTCCGCAGCTCCCGGCCGACGTGGTCCAGCGCGGCCGCCCAGGAGGCGGGCTGCCGGGCCGCCCCCGGCCGGGGCCGGATCAGCGGCGCGGTCAGCCGGTCGGCTGCGGTCAGAACGCCGGGTGCCGTCCACCCCTTGACGCAGAGCCGGCCGGCGTTGACCGGGAACTCCTCGTCGGGGAGGACCGTCACGCCGCCGGACGGGGAGGCCTCCAGCCGGGTGCCGCACTGCAGGGCGCAGTACGGGCAGTGCGTTCTGACCATCACAGCTCCTCGTTCGGGGATCCGGGCCGGCGGGCAGGCCTCACCCCGGCCTGCCCGCCGTCAGGCCCTTAGGCCGGCCAGCCGAAGGCGCTGACGGTGTCGCGGTCGCGGCCCGGCTCCGGGTCGTTGAACACGAAGCACCGGGTGTTGTTGACGCTCCCGCCGGCGGCCTGGGCCGTCGAGAAGATCAGCACCGGGCGCGGCGCGCCGTCCTTGGTGACGAAGTTGGCGCGGAAGTTGATGATCGGGGAGTCCTCGTCCCACCGCGCCAGGAAGTCGTCGAGCAGGCCCTGGTCCTCGTAGATCCGGCGGATGTGCTGGCCCACGTACTCGCCCGGCGTCTCGGTGTACTCGACCAGGGCGATGTCGGCCGGGTTGGCGTGCATGACGCCGCCGTTGACGCCGATCAGGTGGATCGCGACGGGCGCCACCTGGTAGAACTCGCGCATCACGTCGACCTTGTCCTCGCTGGGTGCGAGGGAGGGGTGGGCGGCCTCGTCGACCGAGCGGATCCAGGCCGCGGCGTCGGAGGCGTTCTGGTCCTCGGCGGAGGTGCTCGACACCGGGAGGCGCTTGCCGAGCTCGGGCCGGCTGACCCAGTGGATCCGGGCGCCGTCGCCCTCGCCGACCCGTACGGCGTTGACGTAGGCGGTGCGCGCGTGGCCCCCGGTGTTGCGCAGGGTCACCTTGACGTGCTCGATCCGGTCCTGCTCGGCGAGGAGGCCCAGCAGGTGGGCGAGGCCGTCCTCGGCACCGTCGACGGCGATCCGGCCGCCGAGGTGGCTCGCCTCCCCGCCCATCAGGACGGAGAGCGCCTTGTTGTGGAGGACGACGGCGCCGGCGCCGTCGGTGACCGCGATGCCGACCGAGCTGTCGCCGATGACGTCGATCAGCTGCGCGTTGGTGGGGAATCCGTTGGTGGTGCCGGTCATTTCTCACTCCCAGTTCGCGTCGAATTCCTACTGGTTTCCGTGATTCGTTCGATCACGGAGGCTACGGGGTCCGGCCGGGCGAGGTAGTAGTCGTGCCCGCCGTCGAAGGTGAAGAGTCCGAGGAACCGGCCGGTGACGAATTCCCGCCAGGCCGGCATTTCCTCGGGACGGACGAATGTGTCGTCCCGTCCGCACAGCAGCGCGAGCGGGACCGCGAGCGGTTCCCGGTGCGGCCGGTACTCGCGCCGGATGCGCAGGTCCGTCGCGAGCCGGTCGCCGTCCGCGTCGCCGTCCGCGTCGGTGCCGCGCCGTTGCCGGCTCAGCGCCGCGAAGGCGGCGCCGATCGCGGCCCGCGGGGTGTGGCCCGGTTCGCGGGCGGCCGAGACCGTCAGGCTGGCGATCCGGCACACCGGGTCGGCCGTGAACCGGGCGGCCGTCTCGTACGCGAACAGCGAGCCCAGGCTGTGCCCGAACAGGTGCAGCCGGCGGCCGGGGAGGGCCCGGGCCAGCTCCCCGCTCCAGCGGTCGGCGGCCTCCCGGACGGAGCCCACCGGGCGCTCGTCCACGAGCCTTCCGCGGCCGGGCAGTTCGCAGTGCACCGCCGGGAGCCCGGGCGGCAGCAGGCCGCCGAGCGGGAAGTACGGCGAGGTGACGCTGCCGGCCGGCGGCAGGAACACCACCGCCTCCTCGGCCCGCTCGATGTCGCCCTGCAGCACGATGGATCGTCCAGAGGTCATGCGGAACTCCCCTGCCGGCCGGTGTCACTGACGAAGAAAGGTCCGTTCGATGCTGCCGAGGGTGCGGAAGGCGTCGAGGTCCACCTCGCTCGACTCGAGCATCCGGCCCCGCAGCTCCTCGACGTGGAGGACGAGCTCCACGAACTGCAGGGAGGTGATGACGCGGGTGTCGATGATGTCGGTCTCCGCGTCGAGTTCGGTCACGTCGGGGTTCCGCGCGAGGATCCAGTCGCGGACGTCCGTCCAGGTCGCTGCCATCGCGGCCGCCTCCTCCGGGTCAGCGGCTCGCACGGCCGGTCAGGTTGGCCGCGAACGCGTTGAACGCCGCGACCCGGTCGGCCACTTCACCGAGCAGCGCGAGGTCCCCCGGGCTGAACGGGCCCCGGCGGTGGGACGCGCCGCGCACCGCGACGAGGTGCCCGCCCGGCACTCCCCGGAACTCCAGCCGCAGGACCGCCGCGGAGTCGACCTGCAGCTCCGCCAGCCGCGCCAGCAGCTGCGGATCGGACTGGCCGGCAAGGCTCTCGTGGCTGCTGGCCACGAGCCGCGGTCCGCCGTCCCGCGCCGCCGCGCCGAGCAGTTCCCGCAGCGCGGGCGCGAACTGCTCGGGGCCGTGCTCGACGGGCTCGCCGTGCACGGCCGGCGCCTCCAGGAGGACGGCCGAGGCGAAGAAGGGGACGCAGGCCCTGGCCGCGGCCGGCACGACGTCCGCGAGCTCCGGGGTGTCCCGGACGGTGGCGCTGACGTGGGCGAGGAACCCCAGGGACTCCTCCGCGGTCTTGCGCCCCGCGATGTACCGCAGGGCGGTGGTCCAGTCCCCGGTGGGGTTTTCGGTGTTTCCGGACACGGTGCGACCTCGCATGCGTTGAGATGTGACTGGGTCGGCAGAATTCGAGCGAAAAATGCTCCGAATGAAAGGGCTTCGAGCCGAGAAGATTCGAGCGAAAGGGCTCCGGGCGAAACAGAACGTTCGCGATGCCGGGCATCCGCCGGGACGATTCCCGCGGGCAATTCCATTCAACGATACCCGTCGTTCCCGGCCGCAGCAAGAAGGAATTCGCGGTCAGCGGAACGTCACGTCGGGGTCCAGCAGGCAGAGTTGACCGTCGGCCAGGTGCAGGCGGTCGTTGCCGTAGTTCAGGGCGGCCGAGCGCAGGTCCCGCAGGGCCTTCTCCAGCCCGGTCGGCGAGTCCTTCAGGTAGCCGTGGCGCAGCCCGACCGCGTCGACCAGGTCGTCGACGGCGGCGTGGCACTCCTCGGCGGCCGTGATCTTCAGCGCGTTCAGCAGCAGTTGACTGCTCGGCGCGGACAGGTCGGCCTGCCGCTCGACCAGGTCCTGGGTGCGTCGGAGCAGGGCGTGGACGGTGTCGAGCCGCTGTCGGGCCCGGGACAGCCGGGTCAGCAGCAGTTCCGACCCGAGGTCGAAGCGCCCTCGGCCGGCCGGGTCGCGCAGCAGTCGCACGACCCGGGACATGGCCCCGCTCGCCGTGCCCAGCCACGCGGCGGACCACCCCAGGTGGGCCAGTGGCCCGAAGACGGACTGGGCGATCCGGTGGAACGCGCCGTGTTCGCCGATCACCTGGTCCCCGGGGACGTCGCCGGTCAGCTTCATCGGGAGGCTCTGGCTGGCGCGCATGCCCATCGGGTCCCACCGGCCGGAGGCCGTCACCGTGAGCTGGGCGCGGTCCGCGTAGACCAGCGAGACCTGGTGGTCGGCGGTGGCGTGCGGGCTGCGCATGGTGATCAGGAAGCCGTCCGCGTGGGTCCCCCCGGTCACGATCGGCGCGGTGCGGTCGATCTCCAGCCGCTCGCCGCTCTCGCGCAGCGGGGCGTAGGACTTGAAGAGGTGGCCGCCCTTGCCGGTCTCGGTGGTGACCGAGGCCAGGTAGAGCTCGCCGGCGGCCAGGCGGGCCATCAGTTTCTCCCGCAGCGGCGGGCGCGCGTACCGCACGAGGGCCTCCGACTGCTGGCAGTGCATCGCGAAGATCATCGCCAGCGACATGTCGGTGCGGCCCAGGGCGAGGGTGACGTCGACCAGGTCGGCGAGGGTGCCGCCGAGGCCGCCGTCCGCCGTGGGCACGAGCAGGCCGAGCAGGCCGGTGCGGCGCAGCTCCGCCAGGGCGTGCTCCGGGAAGAGCGCTTCCCGCTCGGTGCGGGCCAGGTGCTCCTCGGCGACCCGGGTGACGGCCCGGAGGCGGTCCGCCAGATCCGTCGAGTCCCCGCCGGGGCCGTTCGTCTCGTCCGTGCTCACTGCGACTCCTTTCGAGGGGTGGCGTCGGCCGCCCGGAGCGCCTGGTGGTCGATCTTTCCGTTGCGGGTCAGCGGCAGGGCGTCCCACGCGCGCCAGCGCCTCGGCACCATCGCCGCCGGCAGGGCCGCGCTCAGGGCCTGGTGGAGTTCGCCCGACGGCACCGGGGCGCGCAGGCTGTAGTGGGCGACGAGTTCGCCGCGGTCGCCCTCCCCGGCGACCACGACGGCGCACCGCTCGACGCCCGGGTGGCGGCTCAGGACGGCTTCGATCTCGTCGAGTTCCATCCGCACTCCGGCGACCTTCACCTGGCGGTCGCTGCGGCCGAAGTAGTGCACCACCCCGGCGTCGAAGGCCGCGAGGTCGCCGGTGCGGTAGAGCCGTCCGGTCGGGGAGTCCGGGTCGAAGGGGTCGCGGAAGAAGGCCCGGTCGGTGGTCTCGGGCGCGTTGAGGTAGCCGAGGCCGACGCAGGTGCCGCCGACGAACAGCTCGCCGGTCTCGCCGGGTTCGCCGGCCCGCCAGGTGCCGTCCTCGCCCCGCACCAGCAGGTAGAGGGTGGTCCCGAGGACGGGGGTGCCGACCGGGATCCGGTCCCGCGCCAGGTCGGCGGCGGTCACCGTGTGGTGGGTGATGTCGTCGGAGCACTCGGTGGGGCCGTAGGCGTTGACGACGGACACCCCGGGGAGGGCGTCGAGCACCCGGGCGGCGAGCGAGGGGTGCAGCTCCTCGCCGGTGGACAGCAGGTGGCGCAGCGTCCCGAGGCATCCGTTGTCGAGCCGCTTGGCCTCGTCGACCAGCCAGCCGACCATGGTGGGCACCAGCTCGACCACCGTCACGCCCGCGGCGTCGAGCGTGCCGATGAGCGAGCGCGGGAAGCGCAGGGCGGCGTCCGGGACGACCACGACGCGCCCGCCGACGAGGAACGGGCAGAGCATCTGCCAGATCGAGATGTCGAACACCAGCGGGGCGGTGAAGGCGACCGCGTCCCGGGGGCCCAGCGCGAGGTCGTGGACCTTGGCCCGGAGGTGGTTGAGCATCCCCCGGTGCTCGACGGTGGCCCCCTTGGGGCGGCCGGTGGTGCCGGAGGTGAAGATGGTGTACCGGGTCTCCGCCGACCGGTCGCCGCCGTCCCGTTCCGGGAGCGTGTCGGCCCGGAGCTCGGCGGGCAGGTCGACGACGGGGATCCGCTCCGCCACCGCGGACGAGCGGGCCGCGTGGGCGGTGTCGCGGGCGCCGGTGTAGTCGAGGAGCAGGGCCGCGCGGCTCTGGCCGAGGACGTCGCGGACCCGGACGGCCGGCCAGCCCGGGTCGACGGGCAGGTAGGAGGCGCCGAGCGCCTCCAGCGCCAGGAGGACGACCGGCGTCCGGGCGCTGCGGGGGCCGACCGCGGCGACGACGGCGCCCGGCCGCACGCCGTGCGCGCGCAGCACCTCGCGGGTGGCGGCGACCTGTTCGAGGAGCTCGCGGTAGCCGATCGTGCGGTCGCCCTCGACGACGGCGGGGCGCCGCGGGTCCGCCTCGGCGTACCGGACGACGTGGTCGAGGACGGCCGTCCGGGTGTCCTCCTGCCGGCTGTTGCGCAGGGCCAGGCCGGCGGCCCGGGCCACCGCGCCGGGGGCCAGGGGCAGTTCGGCCCACACCCGGGCGGGGACGGCCGTTCGCTGGTCGGTCGTCATCGGGGGCCGGCCTCCGTCGTCGGGGCGGTGTGGCGGTCCAGGTCGTGGAAGAAGCCGTCCACGACGACGAGTTCGCCGGCGTCGCGGGCCCGGGTGAACACCCGCTCGCCGACCGCGAGGTCGAGGACGCCCAGCCCGAAGGGCGAGAAGACGACGGTGCGGTCGCCGGGCACCGCGACCCGGCCGGTGAGCACGTCGGCCAGCGTGCCGGCGAGGAAGTCCCGGTTGCCGGTGCGCTGTTCCACCAGGTGCACCGAGGTGTTCGCCTTGAGGACGTGCTCGACGTCGTCGACGACGTTGACGCTGTCCAGGACGACGTCGGCGCCGAGGTCCCGCAGGGACACGTGCAGGACCAGCGGGTGGTGGGCGAACCAGGACGGGTCGTCCAGGTGCGGGGTCGCCGCGGTGGTGGCGAGGACGACCACGTCGCTGGCGCGGATCAGCTCCTCGGCGGTCCCGTGGACGCGGACCTGGCCCGCGCCGCCGACCGTCCGCAGGTGCTGCGCGAACGCGCCGGCGTAGTCCGCCGACAGGTCGTGGACGCCGAGCTCCTCGGGCTTCCAGTCGAGCGCGGCGAGGTACTGGTGGATGTACCGGGCGATCAGCCCGGTGCCGATGAAGCCGACGCTGCGCGGCCGGGGGCGGTCGGCGGTGAGCGCGCGGGCGGCCACCGCCGCGGACGCGGCCGTGCGGACCGCGCTGATGATGGAGCTCTCCAGGCAGGCGTACGGGTAGCCGGTCACCGGGTCGTTGAGGATCAGGGCGGCGGAGGCGCGGGGCAGGCCGCGCTCCAGGTTCTCGGGGAAGCTGGAGATCCACTTGATGCCGTCGACGGGCCGCTCGCCGCCGACCGAGGCCGGCAGGGCGATGATGCGGGCGGTGGGCCGGTCCGGAAAGCGCAGGAAGTACGAGGGCGGGTTGACGGTCCGCTCCTCGCCGTGCAGCAGGTACGTCCGCTCGACGAGGTCGATCAGTTCGTGCTGCCGGCCGTCCAGCATCCGGTGCACCGTGCGGCCGGGGATCACGGCGAAGCTCGGCTTCTCGGGCTGAAGGTGCGCGGGCGGGTTCGCAGGCGGGTTCACAGGCTCTCCAGGAGTTGGTCGAAGTCGGCCCGTCCGTAGTGGTCGGTGACCCAGGTGTCGTCGTAGATGGTGGTGAGGTAGCGCTCCCCCAGGTCGGGGGCGATCGCGACGGCGGTGTCCACCGAGGCGCCGTGCTGGGCGAGCCACTGCGCGGCGGCACAGGTCACGGTCCCCGAGGAGCCGCCCAGGAGGATGCCGCGGCCGGCGAGTTGGCGGCAGGTGCGGATGGTGTCGATCTCGTGGACGCGGATCACCTCGTCCACGAGGCCGGCGGTGAGCTCGGGGGCGATCAGCGGCATCGGGGCGCCGGCGCCGAGCCCGGGGATGTGCCGCTTCCCCGGCTCCCCGGCGAAGTTGACCGAGCCGACGCTGTCGACGGCGACGATGCGCACGCCGGGCCGGTGCTCCCGGAAGTAGCGGGCGCAGCCCATCAGGGTGCCCCCGGTGCCGACGCCGACGAACAGCGTGTCGAGCTCCGGGAAGTCCTTGGCGATCACGGCGGCGGTGCTCTCGTAGTGGGAGACCCAGTTGGCCGGGTTCTCGTACTGGTTGAGCCAGACGTAGGACGGGTCCTCGGCGCACCGCTCGCGCACGTGGGCGCGGCGCGCGCCGAGGAAGCCGTCGACCGGGTCGGGTTCGTCGAGGACGACGACCTCGGCGCCCAGGGCGCGCATCAGGGTGACCGTGGCCGGGTTGCAGTTGACGTCGGTGACGCAGACGAACCGCAGCCCGCGCGAGGCGGCGATCACCGACAGCGCGACCCCGAGGTTGCCGGAGGAGGACTCGATGAGGACGGAGTCCGGCCCCAGGACTCCGTCCTGCTGGGCCGCGGAGACCATCCGGGCGGCGGGCTGCATCTTGATCGAGCCCGCGAGGTTGAACCCCTCGCACTTGAGGACCAGGGGGATGCCGAGACTGCTGCGCAGGTCGATGTAGACATCGCTCTCGACGGGTTCATGGGCGGCGGTGATCACGGCCATGCTTGATCCTTCCCTTCGTCCGTGGCGGCATGGTCGGCTCACGGACGGATCGTCATGCGGGACCGCTCCCTCGGAGCCGGCTGTGACGGTTCCCGCGCCGCGCGGTCGCGGCGCAGGTAGACGGTGCGGACCACGGCCACGCACAGGGCGTAGTAGCCGAGGAACGCGACGAAGGCGAGCACGCCGCTGCCCGAGGGGCTGTCGTAGGCGGCGCGGAAGACCAGGTTGACGGCCACTCCGCCGAGGGCGCCGATCGCTCCCGCGATGCCGAGCACCGCACCGCTGAGGCGCCGCGACCGCTCGAACTCGGCCCGGGCGTCCTCGCCCGCGGCCACCGCGGCCTCGGCCTGCGCGGCGAAGACCGCGGGGATCATCTTGTACGTGGAGCCGTTGCCGAGGCCGCTCAGCACGAAGAGCGCGGTGAAGCCGGCGACGAACAGCGGGAACGACTTGGTGTGGGAGGCGAGGATCAGCTCGCCGGCGCCCGCCGCCATCCCGAGGAAGGTCAGCAGGGTGACCCGCGCACCGCCCCACCGGTCGGCCAGCCGGCCGCCGACCGGCCGGGACAGCGAGCCCAACAGCGGCCCCAGGAAGGTGAATTCGGCCGCCTGCAGCGAGGTCGAGCCGAACTGGGTCTTCAACACCAGGCCGAACGCGAAGCCGTAGCCGATGAAGGAGCCGAACGTGCCGATGTACAGCAGGGAGATCCACCAGGTGTGCGGCTGCCGGACGGCCTCGCGCTGCGCCCCGGGCGCGGCGCGCACGACGTCGACGTTGTCCATCCGCAGGGCGGCGAGCACCGCGACCAGCGCGATCAGCGGGAGGTAGGCGGCGGCGACGTAGGCGGGGTGGGTGTCACCGACGGTGGCGATCACGAGGAGGCCGAGGAGCTGGACGACCGCGACGCCGAGGTTGCCGCCGCCGGCGTTCAGGCCCAGCGCCCAGCCCTGGTGGCGCTGCGGGAAGAAGGCGGTGATGTTCGTCATCGAGGAGGCGAAGTTCCCGCCCCCGACCCCCGCCGTCGCGGCGATCAGCAGGAACACCCACAGCGGCGTCCCGGGCCGCTGGACGAAGACGACGGCGAGCACGGTCGGCACGAGGAGCACGACGGAGGCGAACACCGTCCAGTTGCGCCCGCCGAAGCGGGTCACCGCGTAGCTGTACGGCAGCCGTAGCAGGGCTCCGACCAGCGTGGGCGTGATCACGAGGAGGAACTTCTCCCCCGCGGTGAAGCCCAGTCCGATGGCGGGGGACATGAACAGCACCAGCACCGACCACATGCTCCAGACGGAGAAGCCGATGTGTTCGGACAGCACCGACAGCCAGAGGTTGCGGTGGGCGATGCGCCGGCCGGAGCTCTCCCAGCGGTCCTCGTCCTCCGGGTCCCAGCCCTCGATCCACCGTCCTCGGTCGGGATGTTTGCTCGGCATGGCGGTCCGTTCTCCTGTCTCGGCGGAAGTGGTCCGGTGCGAGGTGACGGCTGCTCACGTGCTTCAGGCGGTAGGACGCCTGCAGCATAGATAGACCGAACAGCGTTCCACAATGGGGAACATGAGGAATACATCAGGTCCCCCGGAGCACACCTGGAACCACCCTCCGCCCCAGCCGCCCCTTGGACCTGTCGTGACCTTGACGTAACCAGGGCCATGAGTTTGGATGATGATCGACCATCACTTCAGACCTCTCATCACGCCCCCCGACACGTGAGATCTTCACTCTTCAGGACATCCTGTTCGGATTCGGTTCGCTCGTCGCATCAGGAGAGAGTCGGTGAATGTCGCACTCGTTCGCTGCTGGATTACCGGCATCAGCGTGACCCTCGAAGAACACCGTGACCGTCTGACGGAACTCGATTCAGTCATCGGAGACGGGGACCACGGAGTCAACCTGGTCCGCGGCTTCACCCGGGCCGCCCTCGAACTCGGAGCGGCACCCCGCTCGGACGAAACCGTCGGCGGCCTGCTGGACTTCACCGGCGGGGTGCTGATCTCCACCGTCGGAGGCGCCGCCGGCCCCCTCTACGGCAGCGCGTTCCGGGCCATGGGCACGGCGCTCGGCGACACCGCCGAGACCGACGAGGCCCGCTTCGCCGAGGCGCTCCAGGCCGGGCTCGACGTGCTCCAGGAACTGGGGGCCGCGGATCCCGGGGACAAGACCATGGTCGACGCCTACGCCCCGGCCGTCGCCGCGTTCCGGGACACCGTCCTCGCCCACGGGGGCTTCCTCGCGGCCGCCAGGGCCGCCGCCGAGGCCGCGGAGACCGCCCTGGACACCACCATCACGCTGCGGGCCCGGAAGGGCCGGGCCTCCTACCTGGGGTTGCGCACCATCGGGCACCAGGACCCGGGCGCCGCCTCGACCACGCTCGTCTTCCGCGCCCTCGCCGACACCATCGGCTCCGGGCGCCCCGGTCACCTGCCGGGCGAGTGACGCGACCGGCCCGCCCCGGGCCCGCGCCGCGACACACGGAAGCGGTGCCACCCACGCCCCGGAGACCCGGGGACGGGTGACACCGCTTCAGCGCGCGTCACTTGTTCACATGACTCACTCGCGTCAGTCGGACAGGCCGACGAGCTCCTTCGCCCGGGCCCGCGCCCAGCGGTCCGCCTCGGCGATCGCCTCCAGCGTCATCGCCTCGTTCGGCACCCGGTCGTGCTCCCCGACGATCTTGCCGAGCGTGTCCACGATGCCGAGGAAGGGCAGCCGGCCCGCGACGAAGGCCGCCACCAGCTCCTCGTTGGCGGCGTTGAACACGGCGGGCACGGTGCCGCCGGCCTCGCCGACCTCGTAGGCGAGCTGGACGCCCGGGAACGCGTCGCCGTCCACCGGGAAGAACTCCCAGGTCGACGCCTTGGTCCAGTCGCAGGAGGGCGCCGCGTCCGGCACCCGGTCCGGCCAGCCGAGCCCGAGGGACAGCGGCAGCCGGATGTCCGGCGGACTCACCTGCGCCAGGGTGGACCCGTCCGTGAACTCGACCATCGAGTGGACCATCACCTGCGGGTGGACCACGACCTCGATGCGGCTGAACGGGATGTCGAAGAGCAGGTGCGCCTCGATCACCTCCAGGCCCTTGTTCACCAGGTTCGCGCAGTTGATGGTGATGACCGGCCCCATGTTCCACACCGGGTGGGCCAGGGCCTGCTCCGGCGTGACGGCGGCCATCTCGGCCCGGCCGCGGCCGTGGAACGGGCCGCCGCTCGCGGTGACCACCAGCTTGCGGACGTCCTGCTCCTTGCCGCCCTGGAGGCACTGGAACAGCGCGGAGTGCTCGGAGTCGACCGGGAGGATCTGACCGGGCGCGGCCACCTTCTTGACCAGCGGCCCGCCGACGATCAGCGACTCCTTGTTCGCCAGGATGAGCCTGCTGCCCGACTTCAGCGCCGCGAGGGTCGGCTCCAGGCCGACCGAGCCGGTGATGCCGTTCAGCACCGAGTCGCACGGCAGGGCCGCGAGCTCGGTCGAGGCCTCCGGGCCGTGGAGCAGGTCCGGCAGCTTGAAGTCGCCCGACTTCAGGCCGCGCTTGGCGGCCTCGTCGCGCAGGGCGGCCCGGAAGTCCTCGACGGCGCCGCTGTCCGCCAGACCCACCTGCTCGACCTCGAGGTCGAGCGCCTGGGCGGCCAGCAGGGACAGGTTGCCGCCGCCGGCCGAGAGCGCCCGCACCCGGAACCGCGCGCGGTTGCGCTGGATGACGTCGATGGCCTGCGTTCCGATGGACCCCGTCGAGCCCAGGATGACGACGCTGCGAGGGTCGTTCGAGAGAGAAGTCACGATCGTCAGCGTATCGCGAATCCCGTGACGGCCCGTCACCCGGCCGACTCTCCCGGGTGATCGGCACCTTCCGCACACGACCGCGAGCAGCACCGCGAGGCCGGCCCGGGGCGCCCCGGGCCGGCCTCGCGCGGACTTCCGTCAGTGCGTCGGCTTCGCCGCCGCCTTCATGCCCCAGCGGTGGGTGGACAGCGAGGTGGGGAACTGCCGGCCGTTCTCCACGTTGATCCACAGCCGCAGGAGGTGGCGGGAGCTGTCGGTGCTGCCGTCCTCCTCGTCGCTGTACGCGCCGCGCCGGTGCACGGTGACGTTGTCGTCCACGAGCTGCATGTCGCCGGGCTCCAGGCGCATCGAGACGTGGTTCTCCGGCCGGGAGGCGATCTCCTCGAAGGTGTCGAGGGCGAGCTTCTCCACCTCCGGCTGCTCGAAGCCGAGCTTCGCCGTGCCGGAGTCGGCGAAGTTGCGCAGGAAGTAGCGGCAGCTCAACTGGCCGTTGTGGTAGCCGAAGATGGCGTTGCGGTAGGCCGGCGGCTCACCGGGCGGCTCCTCGCCGCGGTAGTCGAAGAACACCCCGGCGTAGTACAGCCCGAGCAGTTCGGGGGCCTCCTGCAGCAGGGTGTTGTAGATGTGCATGGCGCTCGCCACGTGGAACTCGCCGCCGTGCTTGGCCTGCGTCAGGCACAGCAGCGCGGCGATGTCCGGGGCGTCGCTGTGCCAGGGCAGCGACTCGTTGGTCTGGTAGCCGCGGATGGTCTTGGAGTTCAGCCGGCCCTTGCCGTAGTCGCGGATCGACACGACCCGGTCGCCGTGCCCGTTCTGGGCCACCGCGGTGCCCAGGTGCAGGCCGACGACGCCCATCACCACCTGCGACTCGGCCACGGTCAGGCCCTCGGTGGGCACGCCCCTGAGCATGGCCAGGCCGAAGCCGTGCTCCAACTGCTCGACGCACTGCGCCACGAGCTTCCCGGCCCGCTCCAGCGGGACGGCCTTGCGGTCGAGGTCCCAGACCGTCAGGCCCTGCTCGTTGATCCGCTCGGCGGCCTCCAGGATCTCGGCCCGCATCCCCTCGTCGAGGACGTAGGTCCACTGCGAGGCGTCCTCGACCTGCGCACGCTGCCAGACGCTGCGGCCGGTGACGGGCTTCTTCAGAATCTCAACCACGAACTGTCCTTCCTGAGTGCGATTCGTTCATTCCCTGCTGCTGCGCCCCGCCGGGCTGCTCCTGCACCCCGCCGGGCTGCTGCCGCGCCCCGCCGAGCCCCAGCACCGCCAGAAGGCCGATGGCCGTACCGGACGTCACGGTGCGTCCGGAGCGCAGGAGTTCGGCAGCCTCGTCGAGCGGCATCCACCGCGTCTCCTGCGCCTCGGTGCACTCGGTCGGCCCGCCGACCAGGTCCGCGCCGTCCGCCAGGTAGATGTGGTGCGGGCTGTCGACCATGCCCGCCATCGGCTGGTAGGTGAGGAGGTGGCGGACGTTCCTGGGGCGGTAGCCGGTCTCCTCCTCCGCCTCGCGGGCGGCCGTCACCGCCGGATCCTCCCGGTCGTCGACCAGGCCGCCGGGCAGCTCCCAGCCCCACAGGTCGGAGACGAAGCGGTGCCGGTACATCATCAGGATCCGCTGCCGCTCGTCCTGCACGACGATGATCGCCGCGCCCGGCGCCCGGACGAAGTGGTGCTCGACCGTCTCGCCGCCCGGCAGCTCGACGTCGGCCACCGACACGGTCAGGAAGCGGCTGTCGTGGACGACCCGCTCGCCCCGCCCCAGCCAGCGCACCTGCGCGCCGTCCTCAGCCGTCGGCACGGCCCGCCCCCTCGGTCGTCGCGGCGCCCCGCGGGCCGCCGACGATCTCGGCGACCGCGGCGACCACCACCTCGTTCTCCGCGCGGCTGCGGCTGGAGACCCGCAGGTAGGCGTCCCCGCCCGGCATGGACTTCCCGGAGCACTCCTTGGTGAGGATCCGGAACCGGCGGAACAGCTCGTGGGCCAGCTCGGGCGCCCGGATCCCGCCGGTGAGCTCGACGAAGACGAAGTTCGCGTCCGGCGGCACCACCCGGATCCCGGGGAGCGCCGCCAGCCCCTCGGCCAGCGCGAGCGTGTTCTGCCGCATCTGCCGGCAGCTGTCCGCGAAGGCCCGGCGGAAGTGCGGCAGCACCCGCAGGAACTCCTCCGCGAACCCGTTGATGTCCCAGATCGGCAGCTCCGCCCGCAGGGTCCGGGCGAGCTCGGTGTCCGCGGTGGCCGCGTACCCCAGCCGGATCCCGCCGACGCCGTAGACCTTGCTGATGCTCTTGAGCAGCAGCACGTTGCGGTGCCGGTCCAGGAACGGGCCGATCGAGGCGATCGGCGCGGGCGCGAAGTCGACGAAGGACTCGTCGATCACCAGCAGCACGTCGGGGCCCACCAGGTCGGCGAGCCGGCGCAGATCGGCCAGCGGGACGCCGACCGAGGTCGGGTTGTTGGGGCTCACCACGACCGCCGTGTCGACCCCGCTGCGCCGGACGAAGGCGGCGTAGTCCTCCACCGGGAGCCGGAAGTCGGGCGCGTCGAGCTGGTACCGGTGCACCCGTTCGGCGCCGACGACGTTCTCGTACTCGTTGAAGCCGGGGACCGGGACGGTCCAGTTCCCGCGCAGGCGGGCCAGGATCTTGATGATCTCCGAGCTCCCGTTGGCCAGCACGACCTCCTCCGGCCGCCGGGCGGCGATGGTCGCGGCCAGCTCGGTGAGCGGCGCGTGGGCCGAGGGGTAGTTGCGCAGCACCGCGTCGAAGTCCGAGCGCAGGATCTCCATCATCTCGGCGGGCGGGAAGTGCACGTTGTAGAGCAGGGCGTGGTCCGTCACCCCGTAGCGCCAGTAGCCGCCGTGCAGCGACTCCAGGATCCGCTGCTGCTCGCGCGGCGGGCTGAACCGGAAGTCGGCCTGGCGCTGGTCGCCCGGGTCGTCCACCTCGTACCAGGCGAGGTCGCTGATGTCGGCGACCCGCCAGGCGTGGCCCCCGGCGGCCAGGCCGTCGCTGACGGCGTAGTCGTAGTAGCCCTGGCCGGCCAACCGCCGGTCGAGCTCCTCCAGGGCGGGCAGGAACCGCTCCCGCAGGAAGGCCTCGCGCAGCAGGTAGAGGTTGGCCGTCTTGAGCGCGCCGGGGTGGTCGAACGCCCCGGCCTGCCGGCGGTCGTCGACGTAGTCGGTGAGCACGCCGTCCGCGTCGGCCCGGACCACGGTGCCGGCGAGCGGCCGCAGCGGTCGGCTCGCCGCCACCGCGCTGGCCTCCGGGGCGGCCGCCAGCCGCTCCAGCACGGCCGGCTCGAACACCACGTCGCCCTCCAGCAGGAAGACGTCCTGGTCGAGGAACTCGCGGGCCAGCCGGACCGATCGGAGGTTGTTGGTCGTCGAGGGGTCCGGGTTGACCACGTAATGGATCTTCATTCCGGCGTACTCGCCGCCCGCGAGCTCCCGTACGGCCTCCCGCAGGTGGCCCACGACGAGGACCACCTCCTGGACGCCGACGCCGGCCAGGTGGCCGAGGGTGTGGGCCAGGATCGGGCGGCCGGCCACCGGGGTGAGCGGCTTGGGCCGCCGGGAGGAGGGCTCCCCCAGCCGCGACCCGAGTCCCGCCGCCAGCACGACGGCCCTGACCGGCACCGCGTCCGGCGTGGCGAAGGTCCGGTTCTCGTTCAACGCCCATCCTCCGTACGATCGTTGGCGAGCAGGGCGCGGAGGATCACGGCGCCGATGTCGTGCTGGTACACCCAGACGCCGTCGAGGCGCCCCCGGTACCCCGGCTCGCCGCCGGTCTCCTCCGACGGGACGAGCCCGGCGCCCAGTCCGTACATCACCAGCCGTTCGGCGCGGCCGCCCGCGGCCAGGCCGGGCAGGCCGTCCCGGCCGGTGTCCACCGCGCCACGGGGGCGGGCCAGTTCGAGCTCCCGGCCGTCCGCGCCGAGCAGCCGGGGCAGCCGCGCGTCGTAGCCGAGCGCGGTGATGACCAGGTCCGCGTCGCCGACGGCGGCCTCCAGCGCCTCCGCCGTCCAGGGGCCGTCCAGGACGACCTGGCCGAAGCCGTCCGGCGCCTTCTCCGCGGCCAGGCCCATGACCTGCCGCGCCAGTTCCCGGGCCGGCCCGCGGAGCCCGCCGAACCGGTGCACCCGGCCGCTGGGCCCGCAGACGTCGGCCTCGTCCCAGCGGTAGCCCTCGGCCCGGGCCTCGGCCGCCGAGAAGTAGAAGATCGGCGGCAGCCGGCGCTCGACCACCGTGACCTCCACCGGCCCGGCGAACCAGCCCGCGCGGGCCAGCCGGGCCAGGTGGGCGGCGACCGCCCAGGCGCTGTGGGCGCCGCCGAGGACGGCGATGCTGCCGAGCGCGCGGTGCGGGGATGCGGCGTCGGGGTGCCAGGACGGGTCGGTGATGACCTCGCCGGAGGACAGCACCCGCAGCCCGGGCCGGCGCTCCACGAGGGCCGCCAGCGCGTCCGGGGCCAGCTCGGTCCGCTCGCGCCCGCCCATGGTCAGCAGGACCCGGTCGCCGGTGTGCGAGAGCTCGCCGTCCGGCCCGGAGAGCAGCACCGTCGCGCGCTCCGGCCCGGTCCTGACCTCGACCACCCGGTGCCCCAAAAGGGCGTCGCAGCGCGGGTGTCGGCGCAGGGCGTCGACGACCCGCTCGCCGACCAGGGTCAGGAAGGCGCCGACCACCGGCAGCGGCGGGTACTCGTCGGCCCAGCCCCTGAGCTCCCGGGCCTCGGCGCTGTCCGCCAGCCCGGCCAGCAGGCCGCTCCCGGCGGGGCCGTCCAGGCACTCCAGGAAGGCCGAGCCCAGCGAGTTGGCGCGGATCCCGTAGTGCGGGATGGAGCCCGATCCCGCTCGCCCGGTGGCCTCGACCAGCAGGACGCCCCGGTCGAGGAACTCCTCCAGCCGCCCCTGGACCGCGGCGGCCACCACCGCGGAGACGCCCGCGGGGCCACCGCCGCAGATGACGGTCGCGTAGTGCGTCATGCGCCCACCGCCCGGGCGAGGTCCCGGTGCGCCGTCATCCACTCGCAGGCCAGGTCGACGAAGGCGCGCTGGCCGTAGAGCACGGCAGCGGCCTCGCCGACCGTCCCCCGGGAGTGTCCCGGAGTACGGGTGAGGCAGCTCTCCCCCATGGTTTGGAAGTCCTCCTCGAAGTAGACGATGTCCTCCTGCTCGACCCAGCGCACCCGGTCGCCCTCCGGCACCGGGACCCGCCTGCGGTGGCTCCGCCGGCCGGGGTACGCGGTGCGGTACTCGGCGAGGTGGAAGGAGGTGTTGCTCTCGAAGCCGCAGCCCAGGAGCAGCACCTGGCCGTCGAGCCGGTAGACCTGCTCCAGCGGCGATCCCCTCCCCAGGCGCTCCGTCAGGCCGTGCTCGGCGACGACCTGTTCGGCGTGCGCGCCCCAGGCGGCGAAGGAGTTCTGCGGGTGGCCGCTGCGCACCGCGCCGGCCGCGCGGCGGAAGCACTCGGCGACCGCCCCCATGCCCCGGGTGGGCGTCAGGTCGGGGTCGAAGGGCGGCATCTGCTCCCGGATGACCGGCCACCAGTCCTCCGGCACCGGGGGACGGCGCCAGGTGGACGGGTCCGACAGGTCGCCGGAGAACGTCGGCATGACCAGCGTGCCCTCCTTGCCGACGGCGTCCTGCAGGGCGAGCACGACGGCCTGGGCCCCTCCGCACACCCACCCGAGTGCGGACAGCGACGCGTGGACCAGCAGTACGCCGCCGGGGCGCACCCCCAGTGCGGCCAGGTCCGACGCCAGCCGGTCCCTGGTGACGAGCTCCCGGTCCTGACGGTCCGGCTCCAAGTCTTCCCTCCTCGCGTCGATGTGACGGATCATCCGATGTCCCGCAGGCGCTCGATGACGGCTTCGGCGTAGGCCGTGGTGGTCACGGCCCGCGCCGCCCGGTCGGGCGGCAGCAGGTCGAAGGTGACGGACCGGCCCTCCTCGAGCACGCTCCGCACGGCGGCCCGGATCCGGGCCGCCGTCGGTGCCTCGCCGAGGTGGTCCAGCAGCATGCAGCCGGACAGGATCAGGGCCGTGGGATTGAGCCGATTGCTTCCGGCGAATTCCGGGGCGGAACCGTGGGTCGCTTCGAACACGGCCGTCCGGTCACCGATATTGGCGCCCGGTGCCATCCCCAGTCCGCCGACCAGTGCGGCGGTGACGTCGGAGATCACGTCGCCGTACAGATTGGGCAGGACGAGGACGTCGCGGTCCGCCGGATCGCGGACCAGGGAATCGCAGAGAACGGTGACCGGAACGGTCGCCGTGACGATGTCCGGATACTCCGGGCCGAGTTCCCGGGCCGCCTCGAAGAAAAGCCCCTCGGTTCTCGGGTAACGATAGACGTCGGCACCCACCTCGACCTTTCTCCGGCCGTTCTTCCGGGCGTGGTCGAGCGCGAAGGCGACGATCCGGCGGCTTCCGCCCGGAGTGATCGGCTTCAGCGAGAAGGCGATTCCCGGGTCGGCGTGACCGAATTCCGACAGGGTGGCCGAAACCACCGCCGCCCCGTCCGAATCCGCCGGGTACTCCAGCCCGGAATAGACGTCCTCGGTGTTCTCCCGGACGACCACGACGTCGATGCCGGAATCGACCGCCCCGGCGCCCGGCCAGACCCGCACCGGCCGGACGCACGCGTACAGGTCGAGCTCCCGGCGGATCGTGATGTTCACCGACCGGTGGCCCACCCCGATCGGCGTCGTGGTCGGCCCCTTCAGGGCCACCCCGTTGCGCCGGATCGAATCGAGCGTGCTCGCGGGCAGCAGCTCCCCCACCGACCGGAGCGCGCCCTGGCCGGCCGGCCGGACGTCCCAGTCGAGGTGGAAGCCCGCGGAGCCCGCCGCGGTGTCCAGTACCGTCCGGGCGGCGGCGACCAGCTCCGGGCCGCTGCCGTCTCCCGCGATCAGAGTGACTGTGTGTTTACGCATGGCTTCTCGTGTCTGCGGCGCCACACCGCTCGACGCCGTGGGTGGACGGCGCCGCACCTCTCGACGCCGTGGGTGGGCGGCGGCGGCTCAGCGCTGGAGCTCGAAGACCTCGGAGAGCTTCGCGACCTTCGGCTCGATCCGCAGGCTGGAGCGGTCGTGCGTGATCTGACGCAGGCTCTCGCGCATCGAGGTGATGGAGGCCCGCAGCGCCTGGTTGGCGTAGATCGCGAGCGAGAAGCCGGCCTCGTGGAGGTCGTCCGCGGTCACCGCGGGGTACGTGGTCGGGACGGCGACCAGCGGCACGTCCTTGCGCTGCCAGCTGCGGCCGAAGTCCAGGATCTCCAGGCCGTCCCGCGACTTGGAGTGGATCAGGATGGCGTCCGCGCCGGCCGCGACGTAGGCGTCGGCCCGCGCGATCGCGTCCTCCTTGACGCCGCCGGCGATGAAGGTCTCGATCCGCGCCACGACCACGAAGTCGTCGGTCTGCTGGGCCTTCTTGGCCGCCGCGAGCTTGGCGGCGAAGCCCTCGATCGTCTCCTGGTCCTGGGCCCCGTCACCGAGCGAGTTGCGCTTCGGGAAGACCTTGTCCTCGATGCAGACGCCGGCGATGCCGGCCCGCTCGTACCGCTCGACCATCCGGGCCACGTTGCGTTCGTCGCCGAACCCGGTGTCGCAGTCGGCCAGCACCGGGAGGTCGGTGCTGTCGTTCATGACCCTGGCCGCTTCCAGGAATTCCGTCATCGTCAGGATGCTGTCGTCCGGGACGGCGTGTGCGGCGGAAATTCCCAGACCGCTCGCCCACAGAACATCGAATCCCGCGTCCTGGGCTATTCGCGCGCTCAGACCGTCGTGCACACCGGCGGCGATCGACATTCCGCCGCGTGCGATGGCCCTGCGTAACATGGTTCGCTTGGTCAAGGAATCTCCCAGTCCGAAGATGGATGATGCGCTAACCGTTCACCTGGTGTCGGGGGACAGTCAACCCCATGTACGCCACCGACCACACGAGCTATGCTAGCTAACCACCCGTCACAGGGGTTGGCAAGGAGATTCGAAGGCGGCCGGAGTCCGGCCCTGTATCATCCGCGGCCCGTTATGTCCGATTCCGCTGATCTTGCCTTGCTATCGGCACCGGTATCCAAGTTGTCCCTCAAGGAGGATTCCGCAAGATGCGCAACGACTTAGTGCTCGAGGACACCACTCTGCGCGACGGGGAACAGACCCCGGGCGTGGCGTTCTCGAAGGAAACGAAGACGGCGATCCTCAACGCGCTCATCGAGGCCGGGGTGACGTCGATCGAGATCGGCATCCCCGCCATGGGCGGCGAGGAACTGGACTTCATCAAGTCCGTCGTCGACCGGCAGGACGAAGCCCGCCTGGTGGTGTGGCACCGTGGTGTCCGCGAGGACGTCGAACGCTCCCTCGACCTGGGCTTCACGTCCGTCCACGTCGGCCTGCCGACCTCGGCCGGCCACCTCAAGGCCAGCGTGCGCAAGGACCGCACCTGGCTCCTCGCGACGGCCCGCGACATGGTCAAGATGGCCAAGGACCGGGGCGCGTTCGTCTCGATCAGCGCCGAGGACATCGCCCGGACCGAGATCTCCTTCCTGCAGGAGTATGCCGGGGTGGTCGCCGAGGCCGGCGCGGACCGCCTCCGGCTCTCCGACACCGTGGGCCTGCTCGGCCCGGAGGCCTACGGCGAGCGGGTGGCCGCGGTGCTGAGCGCGGCCGACATCGACGTGCAGTGCCACGCGCACAACGACTTCGGCCTGGCCACCGCCAACACGCTGGCCGGCCTCAAGGCCGGGGCGCGGTACTTCCACGTCACCGTGAACGCCATCGGCGAGCGGGCCGGCATGGCCGACCTCGCGCAGGTCGTGGTCGCCCTGAAGAAGCTGTACGACCGCGACCTGGGCATCGACCTGACCAAGCTGAAGAAGGTCAGCCGGCTGGTGGCGGAGGCGGCCGGCCACCAGGTCCTCCCCTGGCAGCCGATCACCGGCGACAACGTGTTCGCGCACGAGTCGGGCATCCACGCCAACGGCATGTTCCGCGACACCTCCTCCTTCGAGCCCTTCCCGCCGGAGCACGTCGGCGGCGAGCGCCGGTACGTGCTCGGCAAGCACTCCGGCCGGGCGCTGGTCGCCTGGGCGCTGGAGCAGGAGGGCATCACCCCGCGCGAGGAGCTGCTGCCGCACTGCCTGGAGGAGGTCCGGGCCCTGTCGATCAGGATCGGCGGCGCCGTCTCGCACGAGCAGCTCGTCGAGATCTACAACAAGGCCGCCGCCTGACCTTGTTGACGACCGGTCAGGACCGGGCGGGGCCCTCGGCCCGGAGCGACTTCCGGGCCGTGGTCACCGCCTGGTCCCAACCGATCGGGCCGCCGTCCCGGCGCACGAGTTCGGCCGCCGCTCGGCGCAGGGCGCGGCCGGCCGGCGGCAGGCGCAGGTGCTCGGCGAGCGCCGCGCCTGCCGCCAGCGTCGAGGCGAGCCGGCGGACCCGCCACCGTTCGGGGTCCGCGTCCGGGGCACTGGTGTCCAGGGCGGGGTCGTGGCCGAACAGCGGCCGGCCGGCCGGGTCGTAGGTGGTGCAGACGCCGAGCTGGTCGGTGGTCATCTGGCCGGCCAGCGCGGCGGCGAGCAGATCGGCGAACGAGCTGTGCGTGAGGATCGCCCGGTAGTCGAGCGGGTTCCGGACCAACTCGGCGGCCATGTGATCGATGATCAGGCTCCGCCAGGCGATCCCGGCCGCACCGGCGAGGCTCTCCAGGGTCTCGGCCGCGGTCAGTGCGAAAAGCCCGTCGGTGTGTTTGATCGAATTCCCCTTGTGCGCCACCACGAGGTCGTCGACATCCAGTCGGCGGCACATTCCGACCGCCGTCCGGACGAACTCGGAAACCCGGTCCGGAGCGATCGCCTGAATTCCCAGGGCGGCCTGCTCCGGTATCTCCCGGGGCCCGAGTTCGGCAGCCGTCTTGACCAGCGCGAGCTGTTCCCCGGAATTGCTCTCGAATTCCATCCCGGTATCGCTCATGTCGAGCTCGTAGCGGAACAGGAGGACGTTCACGGTGCCATCGGAACGCACCAGGGGGCCGCGGCGCTCGATCACGCTGAACGTCCCGCCCCAGGCGCGCCGGGCGGCGCGGGCCAGACCGTACGCCGACGCCCCCGGCTCGGCGAAGGGCGGCAGCAGGCCTGCCTCCGGCTTCCGCCCTCCGTCCCCGTCCGGCGCCTGACCGGCGACGATCCGCCAGTTCGCGGTCAGGCCGGCCGACTCCAGCAGCTCCAGGGCGGCCGGCAGCACGCTGGCCTCCGGGCGCGGCGAGTCGCTCCGGACGGCGACGTCCGGGTACTGGGAAACAGTCATCTCACCCTCGATTTCGTTGAAGATCCGAAGAGAAAAAGAGACTCAGACATGCGCGACCTGTTACGGGACCTGCGGCTGCCCGACCGGAACGCCCGCTACGTCAGTCTGGCGGCCGCGGAAGAAATGGGGCTGGTCGGCATATCCAGCGCACCGCGCAGCCTCCGGGTGCTGGTGGAGAATACCCTACGGGCGGCGGCCGCAGCAAAGGCCGGGAGTACCGGGGATTCGCTTCGTCAGGCCGTTCTGTCGGCGAACTCCCTGATAGCGGCGGCCACCGCGAACGGCCCGGTCAGCGAGGTCGAATTCCGGCCCACCCGACTCGTCCTGCAGGACCATTCGGGAATTCCGGTGCTGGCGGATCTGGCCTCGCTGCGGTCCATCATGGCGGACCGCGGTCTCGATCCGCGGCTGGCCCGGCCCGCGCTCCCGGTCGACCTGGTGGTGGACCACTCGGTGGAGGTGGCCAGCTGGGCGCGGCCCGACGCGCTCTCGCTGAACATGCGCCGTGAGTACGAACTCAACGGCGAGCGCTACCGGTTCCTGCGCTGGGCCCAGCAGGAGATCAGCGGCCTGCGGGTGGTGCCGCCCGGGCGGGGCATCGTGCACCAGATGCACCTGGAGCACCTGGCCCGGGTCGTGCTGCCGGACGGCGACGGGCTGATCGCCCCGGACACCGTCCTCGGCACCGACTCCCACACGCCGATGGTCGGCGCACTCGGCGTGCTCGGCTGGGGCGTCGGCGGCATCGAGGCCGAGACCGTGCTGCTGGGCCACTCGGTCTCGCTGCTCAGCCCGCAGGTGATCGGGGTCCGGCTGACCGGCGAGCTCCCGGTCGGCAGCACCGCGACCGACCTCGCGCTCACCATGACCGAGTTCCTGCGCAACGTCGGCGTGGTCGGCCGGTTCGTCGAGTTCTTCGGGCCGGGCGTCTGCGCGCTCTCCGTCCCCGACCGGGCCACCCTGTCCAACATGGCGCCCGAGTACGGCTGCACGGTGGCCTTCTTCCCGGTCGACGACACCACCCTGCGCTACCTCGAACTGACCGGGCGCGGCGCCGAGGAGATCCGGCTGGTCGAGGCGTACTGCAAGGAGCAGGGCCTGTTCGCGGGCGCCGACGCGTCGGCCGACCCGGAGTTCGCCCGGGTGCTCGACTTCGACCTGTCCGCCGTGGAGCCGAGCGCGGCCGGGCCGCGGCGGCCGCAGGACCGGCTGCCGCTCGGCACCGTCCCGGCCAGCTTCCCCGAGCCGTCCGGGGCCGCGCTCGCCGGGGCCGCCGAGGGCCGGCGCGAGCTCGCGGACGGCGCCGTCGCCATCGCGGCGATCACCAGCTGCACCAACACCGCGAACCCGCACTCGATGGTGACCGCCGGTCTGGTGGCCAGGAAGGCCGTGCAGCGCGGCCTGGCCGTCCCGTCCTGGGTGAAGACCAGTCTGGCGCCGGGCTCGCGTGCCGTCGTCCACTACCTGGAGGCGGCCGGCCTGCTCCCCGACCTGGAGAAGCTGGGCTTCTCGGTGGCGGGTTTCGGGTGCACCACCTGCATCGGGAACTCGGGCGGCCTCGCCCCGGAGGCCGAGGAGCGGGCCCGCACCGAAGGCGTCCGGCTGGCGGCGGTGCTCTCCGGCAACCGCAACTTCGAGGGCCGGATCCACCCGGACGTCGCGGCGGCCTACCTGGCCTCGCCGGCCCTGGTGGTCGCGTACGCCCTCGCCGGGACGGTGCTCACCGACCTGACGGCCCGGCCCGTCGGCACCGACCCGGACGGCGCCGAGGTCTTCCTCGCGGACCTGTGGCCCACGCCCGAGGAGATCGACGCGGCGGTCGGGCTCGTCGCCCGGGAGCACTTCGCGTCGGAGAAGGAGTCGCTGTTCACCGGCGGCCCCGAATGGACGTCCCTGGAGCACCCCTCCGGCCCGGTGTACGACTGGCCGGCCGAGTCCGACTACCTGCTGCGCTCCCCGTTCTTCGACGGGCTGACGCACGCGCCGCTGTCCGACCTGTCCGGGGCCCGCGTCCTGGTGCTCACCGGCGACTCCACCACGACGGACCACATCTCCCCGGCCGGCGCCATCGGGGCCGACTCGCCCGCCGGGCGCTACCTGCGGGCGCTCGGCGTGGAGCCGGCGCTGTTCAACTCCTACGGCTGCCGGCGCGGCAACCACGAGGTGCTGGTCCGGGGGACCTTCGCCAACCCGAAGTTCCGCAACCTGCTCACCCCCGACGTCCAGGGCAGCAGCACCCTGCACGTCCCCACCGGCGAGCGGATGAGCGTCCACGAGGCCGCGCTCGCCTACGCCGCCGAGCAGGTCCCGGTCGTGGTCGTCGGCGGCAGGGACTACGGCTTCGGCAGCTCCCGGGACTGGGCCGCCAAGGGCCCGGCGCTGCTGGGCGTCCGGGCGGTGCTCGCGAAGAGCTTCGAGCGGATCCACCGCAGCAACCTGATCGGGATGGGCATCGTCCCGCTGGAGTTCCTGCCCGACCAGGACGCCGGGACGCTCGGCCTCACCGGGCACGAGGCCCTGGACGTGATCGGGCTGGACGGGCTGGTGCCGCGCGGCACCGTGACCGTCCGGGCCCGCTCCGCCGAGGGCGAGCCGGTGGCCGAATGGCGGATGCTGGCCCGGGTGGACACCGCGGGCGAGCTGGAGTACGTCCGCCGCGGCGGGTTCCTGCGCTCGGTGGCGTCGGACCTGCTCGACGCCGAGGCCTGACCGTCCGCCCCTGGACGCGGCCGGAGGGCCGGGCCTCCGGTGCTCCGGCCGCGTCCGGGCCGACGAACCACCCGACACCACCCACCGGGCGGCGCCCCGCGCGGACCGGTGGTCAGCACTTCGTGGAGTAGACAGATGACGACTATCTGGGACGTCGTACGCCGCCAGGCCGAGCGGGACCCGGCCGCGGTCGCGGTCCAGCGCGGCGACGAGCTCACGTCCTACCGGGAACTGACCGGCCTCGCCGTGGAGTTGAGCGACGCGATCGCGGCCAGGACCGGCCCGGGCGCCCTGCTGGCCCTGGACGCGGTCGACGGTTTCGCCGGGGCGGTGGCCTTCCTGGCCGCGGCCCGGGCCGGCTGCGCCGTCCTGCCGCTCAACCAGGAGAGCCCGGCCGCCCACCGCGCGGCCGTGCTCCGCGACGCGCGACCGGCGCTGACGGTCCGTCACCTCGACGGCCACGGCTTCACGCTGGCCGCACCCGAGCCCGACCCCGGCGCCCCGCCCAGGTCGGTGGACGGGGTCGCCTACGTGATGTACACCTCGGGATCGACCGGCACCCCGAAGGGCGTCGCCGTCTCCCACGCCGCGCTGCTGGACCGGCTCGCCGGCCTGGCGCAGCTGCCGGGGCTGGCGGCCGGCGAGTCCGTCGTCTCGATGACGGCCCTGTCGTTCGACATCTCGCTCGCCGAGATCCTGCTGCCGCTGACGGTGGGGGCCCGCCTGCTCGTCGCTCCCCCGATGGCCCGGGTGGACCCGGAGGCCTTCATCGCCTTCCTCGCCGGCCACCGGCCGGACGTCGTCCAGGCCACGCCCTCGTTCTGGCGGCTCGCGCTGGCCGGGGGCTGGCCCGGCTCCCCGGCCAGCCGGCTGTGGTCCGGCGGCGAGGCCCTCTCCCCCGCGCTCGCCGCGGACCTGCTCCCGGCCGGCCGCGAGCTGTGGAACCTCTACGGCCCGACCGAGGCCACGATCTGGGCGACCGCGGCCCTGGTGAAGGACCCGGAGGCGGTCTCCCTGGGCGATCCGCTGCCCGGCACGTCCCTGCTGCTCGCGGCGGAGGACGGGCCGGACGGCGAGCCCGGCGCCGAGCTCCGCGAGCCGGGGCAGGAGGGCGAAGTCCTGCTGCTGGGCGCGGGGTTGGCGGACGGCTACCTCGACCGGGACGACCTCACCCGGCGGGCCTTCCAGTGGCGCGACACACCGGCCGGCGAGCAGCGCGCCTACCGCACCGGGGACCGGGCCCGGTACCGGGCGGACGGCTCCCTGGAGTACCTTGGCCGCACCGACGGCCAGGTCAAGCTGCGCGGTCACCGGATCGAACTCGGCGAGATCGAGGCGGCGTTGGAGCGGCACCCGGCGGTGAGCCAGGCCGCCGTGGTGCTGCGCGACGGCGGACTCCCGTCGGTGCACGTCGCGGCGTTCCTGGTCACGACGGCCGAGGTGGACGGGCGCGAGCTCCGGCGCTGGCTCCGCGACCAGCTGCCGCCGAGCCACCACCCCCGGTCGATGACGGTCCGGGACTCCCTGCCGCGCACGGTGGCGGGCAAGGTCGACCGGGTGCGGCTGGCCACCGAATGACCGCCGAACGACCCGCCGAACGACCACGGACGACAGGGCGAGAGCAGAGGGGAACACGATGAACGACCCAGTGGGACGGGCGACCCGCGCCGGGGGCGGGGGCGAGCGGCTGCTCGTCGTCGGCTGGCGCACGCTCACCACCGCGCACCTGGAGGAACTCGGGTGCGAGGTGACGTGGGTGATGCAGCCGTCCGAGGTGGCGGCGGCCCGGCAGAGCGGCTTCACCGGCCGGATCGTCACGGTGACGGACCACACCAGCGTCGAGCAGCTGCTCGCCGCGCTGGCCCGGCACGGGCTCACGCCCGAGGCGTTCACCGCCGTCGGCACCGACCACGAGTTCGCCCTCGTGGCCACGGCGGCCGTGACCGCGCTGAGCGGGGTCCGGGGGGTCGGCCCGCGCACGGCCGTGCTGCTGCGCGACAAGTACGCGCAGAAGCAGGCCCTGCGGGCCGCCGGTGTCCACGCCGCGGACGCCGCGGTCGTCGACGACCTGGCCGAGCTGCTCGAACCGCCGCTGCCGTTCCCGGTGGTGGTCAAGCCCCTGCTCGGCGCCTCCACCCAGGACACCTGGGCGCTGCGGGAGCGGGCCGACGTGGAGGCGCTGCTCAAGGAGCGCGGAGAGCGGCGCTGGGGCCCGTGGTGCGTCGAGGAGTTCATGCCGGGCCGGGAACTGGAGATGGACGGTGTCGTCCGCGACGGCGAGGTCGTGTCGCTCACCGTGTCCCGCTACCTGGCCAACCTCATCGCGCTCAAGGACGGGGCGCTGGTCGGGGCGCTCCACCTGGACCGGGCCGAGCACCCGCGCGTGTACGCGCAGGCCGAGGCGCTGGTGAGCCGCGCCCTCGACGTGCTGGGGCACCGGGACGGCGTGTTCCACCTGGAGGCCTTCGACCAGGGCGACCGGCTGGCGTTCAGCGAGTGCGGGGGCCGCACCGGCGGCGGCCTGGTCCGCGAGGCGCTGGAGGCCAAGAACGGCCTGGCGCTGATGCGGGAGTGGGCCAGGGCCCTGGCCGGCCTCCCGTTCGCCGGGCCAGCCGGGCCGCACAGCGAGCTCTGCTACGGCTGGGTGCAGCTGCCCGCGCCGCTCGGCCGGGTGGAGAGCGCGCCGACCGCCGCCGAGCTGCTGGAGCTGGAGGGCGTCGTCCGGGCCACCGTCGACATCGCACCGGGCCGGGAGATGGCCGACCTCACCACGGGGAGCCACATCCGGGGCGGGCGGGTCCTGGTGGGGGCGCCGACCGAGCAGGACACGGAGCGCTGCCTGTACCAGGCCGCGGCCTGGTTCGCCGACCGGGTCGTGGTCGCACCCCGGGGCTGACCGGAGCGGTGGCGGGCGGGCCGGGGTCCGCCCGCCACCGGCCCGCCCGCCACCGGCCGGGCCGGGCTCAGAAATCCTGCGACAGGTGCCGCGTGATGCTTTCCTGGAAAGGCTCGTGCATCAGGATGGGAAGGGTGCTGCGCACATCGAAGGTCTCGGCCTGCGCATTCGGCAGGAGCGCCTTCCAGTGCGGCTCGAAATGCGGCTCCCCGGTCTTGGTCTGGAACACCACCGCGCGCCCGTCGAACGGCCGCGGCTCATTCCTGGCCTGGGCGAAGGCAATGGCCGCCCACACCGCCTGGAACCACAGCAGATCGGCCGGGTCCTCGTGGTCGTCGTAGTACGCGACGTCCGGCTCCTGGAGTTTCCGCAGCACTTCCGGTGCGGATTCGACGAGGTTCGCCACGCCGAACCGCTCCTTGAGGTAGGCGATGCGCAACCGGTAGAGGTCCTCCAGTCCGTCGCCGGGCGAAAGGTCCGAGGGAACCGTCGACGGAATGGTGTTGACGAAGGCCGTGAAGGCGACCTGCCGGCCCGTCGCGGCCAGCCGGCGGGCCATCTCCAGGGCGATCATCCCGCCGTTGCACAGGCCGCCGAGCAGGTACGGGCCGGTCGGCTGGATCTCCAGGAGCTCCGCGAGGTAGCCCTCGGCGAGCTCGCCGATCGAGGTCTGCACCCGCTCGCGGCGCACCAGCGCCGGGTGCTGGAAGCCGTAGAGCGGCCGGCCCGCGCGGATCCGGTCGGCCAACGGCCGGAGGTAGCCGATGTTTCCGGTGCCCCAGTGGACCCAGAAGAACGGCTCCCGCTCGCCGGCCGCGAGCTGGACGGCGGCGGCGGGGCGCTGCCCGCTCCACGGGCTGACCGCCCCGGCCCACAGGGACGCGAAGGAGGGCTCACCGGCCGGCCCGCTCGGCCGGCCGCCGGCCAGGAAGTCGACGAGCTCCGCGAACGTCCGGTTCTCGAAGACGTCCGTGACCGTGAGGTGGAGGCCGTGCTCGCGCAGCCCGTTGACCATCTGGAGCGCCAGGAAGGAGTAGCCGCCCAGGTCGAAGAAGTCGTCCCCGGAATCGAAGTCGACGTCGAGCAGGTCCTCCCAGGTCCGCCGGAGAACCTCCTCCACGCTTTCCCGTGATCCGTCCGCCACCCGCACAGAATCGACCGACATCGCCCCTCCTCGTCGAAGAATCCGGCCTACTCGCCCAACATAACACCCCGCCCGCCGGGCCGGACCGATGAATTTCGGGCGGGCGGCGGCGCCGTTTTTCCCGGACTTACAGTTCGCATACGATTTTTCATGCCATTCCCGCACCTTGACCCGGTTTGCGCGGAATTCCCGGGACAGGCCCGTCGAAACGCTTGTATGCTCCGGATGGCCGACCGCGGAATTCGCGCGGTGCGGCCGAACGCGACGGCGCGAGGAAAGGATGTGGCCGTGTCGAGGCAAGACGTGGCGGTCGACCAGGAGGTCCTCTCCCTGGTGCTGGAGGCCTTCTCGGACGTCCTGGAGGAGGACGACCTGCCCGAGGACGTCCCCTTCACCGTCCTGGGCGGCTCCTCCCTGGACGGCACGCTGGTGTGCGCACGGGTCGGCAACGAGCTGGGCTTCCCCGTCCCGCTCTCCCTGCTGGCCTCGCACCCCACGGCGCAGGGCTTCGCGACGGCGCTGACCCTGGACCTGGCCCTGGACCGGGCACGGGCCGCCGAGGAGCAGCCGGCCGTGCCGGAGCCCGCGGCGGAGCCCGGGCCGGCGACGGTCCGGCTCACCCCGATGCAGACCAGCTTCCTGACCCAGCACCTGATGGACCCGGCCGACCACGCGCCCCACCTGCTGTTCACCTGGACCCTCACCGGCCCGCTCGACCGGCCGGCCCTGCGGGCCGCCCTGCAGGACGTCCACCACCGCCACGACCCGCTGAACAGCCGCTACCTGGCGCGCCGCCAGGCGGTGGCGGAGCCCGGTGCGGCGGCCGAGGTGGAGCTCCTGGAGCTGCCGGAGGCCACGACCGGGGCCGCGGCCCTGGACAGCACGCGGACGGCGCTCAGCGGGGGGCTCGACCTCGCCGCCGGCCGGGTCTGGCGGGTCGCGCTGGCCCGCGCGGCCGACACCGGCGACCACGTCCTGCGGGTCCTGGCCCACCACATCGCCTTCGACGGCTGGTCCGAGTCCGTCCTGGCCGCCGACCTCGGCGCCAGCTACGACGCCCGGCTGCGGGGGCAGCGGGCCGAGCTGCCGCCGGTCGCCGGCGCGGCCGTCCGCGCCGGGCTCCGCGAACGCCAGGAACGGTTACGGCAGGCCGAGTTGGAGCGGCAGCTGGCCTTCTGGAAGCAGACCCTGGCCGGGACGCCCGAGCTGGTGTTCCCCGCCGCGGACGGCTCCGGGCAGGCCCGCTTCACCACCACCCTCGACGACGGCGAACTCGCCGCCGTCGACGCCCTCGCGGCCCGCCACGGCGTCACCCGGTTCGCGGTGCTGCTCACCGTCTACGACCGGGCGCTCGCCGAAACCACCGGGCAGCGGGACTACGGGGTCGGGTTCCCGGTCGCCCGCCGGTGGGACCCGGCCCTCGCCAACGTGATCGACTGCTGCGTCGACTCGCTCTGCCTGCGGATGGAGCCGGCGACGCGCTACGGCACGGTGGACCTCGGCGAGGCGCTGCGCGCCACGGCCGCCCGGCTGTCGGCCGCCTACGCCGCGACCGACGTCTCCTTCCCCGAGGTCGTCCGGTGGCTGAACCCGCCCCGCACGGGGCGCGCCCCGCTCTTCCAGAACATGTTCGCGCTCCAGGACAACGCGGTCGGCGAGCTGCGGATGCGCGACCTGGTGGCCCGCCGCGTGGTCGAGCCGTACCTCGGCCTCCCCACCGAGCTGCACACCGAGGTGACGCCCCTCGGCGAGGGCCGGCTGACGGTCTCGGTCAGCTGCGACCGGGGCCGGGTGCCCGAGGACACCGCGCGCGGCCTCTTCGACGCCTTCCTCCGCCTGACCCGGGCGCTGCCCGCATGAGTGGCGACGGCGCCGGCGAGAAGCCGTCCCCGGCCGCCCGGGTGCTGCGCGCCGTGACGGGCGGTGTGCCCGCGCCCGGCCCGGCCCGGCGGCTGGCGCTCGGCCAGCTCGTGGACTCGGTGGGCTTCGGGATCAACCTGCTGACCCTGCCGTTCTTCCTGGCCCGGGTGGTCGAACTGCCGGCCGCCCAGGTCGGCCTGGTGCTCAGCGTCGGTGGCGCGGTGGGGGTCTGGGCCGGGGTCCCGGTCGGCCACGTCGCCGACCGCCTGGGGCTGCGCCGGGTGCTGGTCTGCGCCTACCTGCTCCACGTCGTGGTCGCCGCGGTGACGCCGTTCGCCCGGTCCTTCGGCACGGCGGCCGCGGTCGTCGGCCTGACCAGCTTCTGCTTCGAAGGCTCCCGGGCGGTGCGCCACGCGGTGATCGCCCGCACCGCGGGGCCGCAACGCGCCACCTTCCGGGCGCAGTTGAGGTCGATCACCAACATCGGGGTGGCGCTGGGGTCGGTGCTCGCCGGGGTCGCGACCCAGGTCGACAGCACGCTCGCCTTCAGCCTCGCGCTCTGGGGCAAGGCGCTCTGCCTGCTGCTGGTGGCCGTCATCCAGTCCACCCTCCCGGCGTACGAGGCCCTGCCCCCGGCGGCCCCGGCCGAGGGGACCGGGGAGACACCGCGCCGGTCGGTCGCCCTGAAGGACGCCCCCTACCTGACGGTCACCGCCCTGAACGCGGTGCTGTTCATGTCGGGGCAGGTGCTCACCCTCGGCATCCCGCTCTGGATCGCGTCGCGGCACGCCGCGCCGGGCTGGATGTCCGCGGCCCTGCTGCTCGCCAACACGGTGATCGTGGTGGTGTTCCAGGTGCGGATGACCCGGGGGATCGACTCGCCGGCCGCCGCCGGCCGGGCCTGGGTGCGCTCGGGGCTGGCCCTGCTCCTCACCTGCGCCGCGCTGGCGGCCACCGACTCCGTCCCGGTCGCGGTGTCCGTCCCGCTGTTCTTCCTCGCGCTCCTGGTGTTCACGGCCGCCGAGATGTGGCACTCGGCCGGCAGCTTCGAGCTCGCCCTGGGCCTCGCCCCGCCGCACGCCGCGGCGCAGTACCAGGGCGTGTTCAACCTCGGCGAGGGCATCGCCACCGCGCTCGGCCCGGCCGCGATCGCCGGGTGCGTGACGGTGGGCGGGCCGGGCTGGATCGGCCTGGGGCTGGTCTTCGCCGCCTGCGGGCTGCTCGCCCCCGCGGCGACCGACTGGGCGCGCCGGACCAGGCACCCGGACCCGGCGCTGCCGGAGCCCGGCGCGAGCCCGGACCAGGTGAGCGCGTAGTACCCCCCGATCGACCCGACTCCCAGGCAGGAGCGCAACCCCATGGCGAACCACACCGTCGCGTCCGGCTTCTCCGTTCTGGTCAACGACCGGGGGCGGCACTGCCTCTGGCCGTCCGGCACGACCGTTCCGGACGGCTGGCACCGGGCGGCTCCCGAGGCGACCAAGGAGGAGTGCCTGGAGTACGTCCGGCGGAACTGGGCGGACATCCGCCCGGCGGGCACGGCCACGGCGGAGGACGGACACGAACCGCTGGTCCGCGTCTTCGAGCGCACCGCCGCCCGGGTTCCGGAGGCCGTCGCGGTGATCGACGGCAAGGTGGAGCTCAGCTACCGCGAGCTGAACGCCCGGGCCAACCGGCTGGCCCGGCGGCTGATCGCCCGGGGCGCGCAGCCGGAGGAGGTCGTGGTGATCCTCCTGCCGCGCGGCCACGAGGCGATCGTGGCCCTGCTCGCCGTCCTCAAGTCCGGTGCGGCGTACGTCCCGGTCGACCCGGACTACCCCGCCGCCCGGGTGGCGTTCATGGTCCAGGACGCCGGGCCGGTCTGCGTGATCGGCCCGCGCGACACCGGTGACGGGGCCGGCGGCGCCGCGATCGCCGCCGGCCTGCTGCTGAGCGAGGACGACGGCTCCGTGCCGCTGACGGCCCGGGACCACGAGGACGTCTCCCCGGCGGAACGCGGGCGCGAACCGGCTCCCGGCGACAGCGCCTACGTCATCTACACCTCGGGCTCCACCGGCCGCCCCAAGGGCGTGGTGATCGAGCACCGCTCACTGCGGCACTACCTCGGCTGGGCGGCTCAGGCGTACCCGGCCGCCCGGGTCTCGTCCCTCCTGCACTCCTCGCTGAGCTTCGACCTCAGCGTCACCGCGCTGTTCCTCCCGCTGCTGCACGGCGGCTGCGTCCACGTGGCCGCGCTGGCCGACGACCTCACCACCCGCGAGAACCTGGCCCGCGTACCGATCGGCTTCCTCAAGGTGACCCCCAGCCACCTGGCCGTGCTGCCCCTGCTCCCGCCCGGGTTCTCCCCGTCCGGCCAGCTGGTGGTCGGCGGCGAGCAGTTGCTCGGCAGCATGCTGGCCGAGTGGCGGCAGCGGCACCCGCAGGTGACCGTCGTGAACGAGTACGGCCCCACCGAGGCGACGGTGGGCTGCACGGAGCACGCGCTCCGCCCCGGCGACCGGGTCGCCGAGGGGCCGGTGCCGATCGGCCGGGCGGCCCCGGGGGTGCGGATCCACGTGCTGGACGAGCGGCTGCGCCCGGTGGCGCCCGGCCAGGAGGGCGAGCTGTGCATCGCGGGCAGCGGAGTCGCCCGCGGGTACGCCCGGCGGCCCGACACCACCGCCGAGCGCTTCGTCGCCGACCCGTTCGGCGCGCCGGGCAGCTGGATGTACCGGTCCGGGGACCTCGCCCGGCAGCTCCCGGACGGCGGGTTCGAGTACCTCGGCCGGATGGACGACCAGGTCAAGGTGAACGGCTTCCGGATCGAGCTCGGGGAGATCGAGGCCGTCCTCGCCCGCCATCCGGGCGCGGCCCAGGTCGCGGTGGCGGTGTCCGCCGGGCGCCGCAAGGCCGGCCGGCTCGTCGCCTACGTGGTCCCCGACCCCGCGGGCCCGCGGCCGTCCCCGGCCGACCTGCGGGCACTGGCGGCCGCCGCGCTCCCCGAGCACATGGTGCCGGCCGGCTACCTGCTCCTGGAACGGCTCCCGCTCACCCCGAACGGGAAGCTGGACCGGTCGGCCCTCCCCGCCCCGGACTTCCGCCGCAGCCCCGGGATCACCGGCCTGCTCACGGAATAGGGCAGCCCGTCGCCCGGGAGAGCCGCCGGCCGGCGGCTCTCCCCGGACGGCGCTCAGATGCGGTGCCGCATCGGCACCCAGTCGGCCAGCATGATCGCCCGCTCGCCCGGGCGCGGGGCGCCGGCGTTGCGGATCGGCGCCACGTAGTGGCTGACCAGCTCGTCGGCGATGGCGTACGACTCCAGCGGCTTCTCCAGCTCGAACTCGGCGAGCAGGTCGTGCGCCGGGACGTCCTGCGGCTGCTTGCCGCGGTGGGCGGGCGTCGCGACGACGTTGTGGCCGCCCTCGGCGTTGTCCCGGTAGATCAGGTGGCAGAAGACGTACGGCTCGCCGTCCTGGTGGAGCTCGTTCGGGGAGGAGACGGCCTCCCCCTCCCCGTCCTCGACGTGCAGCTTGATCAGGTGGACGCCCACGTACAGCGGCCAGACGGCGTCGTCCTGGCTCCAGCGGGTCTGCTCGAAGTCGAACCGGATCAGGTCCAGGAGCAGCGGGTTGTCGCAGATCTCCTGGCTGATGGCGGGCAGTTCGCGCACCACGCCGACGTACTCGGGGTTGTTGTCGCCCTGGTAGTAGCCGTTCATGCCCTCGCGGGCCTGGCTCTCGGTGGCCGGCATCCAGAAGAACTCCTTCGACCACGGGAGGAAGACGCCCCGGGCGTACCGGCGGTGGCGGCCGGAGCCGGGGGCGTAGGGGTCGGCGGGGAGGTCGTCGTAGGCGGCCCGGAGCGTCCGGTAGTTCTCGTCCGCCTCGGTCAGGCCGAAGTGCTCGGCCAGGTCCCAGCGGTCGTAGCCGTTCTTCGAGAGCTCGGAGGGGGTGGTGGTCATGGTGGTGTCCTCCAGGGGACGTGACGGGTCCGCGGTGGACCCTCGTCGGGTGAATGGAATGCGGGCCGGTGCTCAGCCGGTGGAGACCGGGAGCGCCCGCTCGGTCCGGAGCGGGCCCCGGAGCAGCAGCAGCGCGCACAGCGCGTTGCCCAGGTAGAGCACCCACAGGGCGTCGCGGTCGCCGAGGGCCCCGCCCAGCGCGCCGCCGAGCAGGCTGCCGATCGGCAGCGTGCCGTACATCAGGAAGCGGATGCCGGCGCTGACCCGGCCCAGCATCCCGGGCGGGCAGTACGACTGCCGGAAGCTGACGATGACGACGTTCCCGGCGACGATGCAGGCGGTGAGGCAGAACTGGCCCACCAGGAAGACGAGCAGGCCCGGGCCGTCGCTGGTCAGCGGGATGAGCAGGCCGAAGGGGCCGCCGCAGAACGCGCACAGCAGGACCGCCCTGGCCGTGCCCACGGTGCGGGCCAGCCACGGGGAGAGCAGGGCGCCCGCGACGCCGCCGAGGCCCACGGCCGCCATCAGCGCGCCGATGAGGCCGCCGCTCAGCCCGACCGTGCGGCTGAGGAACACGATCTCCACGGCCTGCGTCCCGGCCAGGAACAGGTTCATGCCCGCGTCGCAGGCCAGGATCGTCCGCAGGTACGGGTCCCCCGCGAGGAACCCGATGCCCTCGCGGATCTCCCGGCCCAGGGACCGCTCGCCCCGGGGGCGCCGGGCGACCGGGCTCTCCCGCGAGCGGATCCTGGTCAGCATCAGCACCGACAGCAGGAAGGTCAGGCCGTCCACCAGGCAGCCGAGGACGGCGCCGCCCGCCTGGGCGAGGGCGCCGCCCGCGCTCGGGGCGACGACCTCCGCCGCCGCCTCGCTCATCTGGAGCTTGGCGTTGCCGTCGGTCAGGTCGGCCGGCGGCAGCAGGGAGGGGATGTAGGCGCTGTAGGCGGCGACGAAGAACACGTTGGCGGCGCCGGAGAGCAGGGCCACGGCGAGGAGTTGACCGATCGTCAGCATGCCCCACCAGGCCGCCGCCATGGTCCAGAAGAGCAGCACCGCCGAGGCCGTGTTGCAGCCGATCATCACCGGGCGGCGGCGCACCCGGTCGATCCAGGCGCCGGCCGGCAGGCCGATCACCAGCCAGGGCACCCAGGCCGCCGCGCCCAGCAGGCCCATCGTGAACGAGTCCGCGTTCAGGGTCGTCACCGCGACCAGCGGGAGCATGACCTTGGTCGCCGCGCTGCCGGTCTGGCTGACGGACTCGCCCAGCCACAGCAGTCTGAAGTCCCGGTGGCGCAGCGCGCCGGTGCTCCGCCCGAGCATGTCCACCTCCGCCTAGCCGGCGACGACGTAGCCGTCGCGCGGCCGCAGCCCGCGCGAGCGCCGCAGGTCGGCCTGGGCGAAGGTGCGCTGGAGCCAGCGGTCCCGGCCGTCGTAGCGGGGCCGGAACGCCGTCCGGCCGTGCAGCGTCACCCGGTTGTCGACGATCGCGAGGTCGCCGGCGCGCAGTCGCTCGGTGCGCGCCACCTGGTGCAGGGCGGCCTCCAGGTCGAGGAGCGCGGCCTTCGCCTCCGGCGTCAGGCCGTGGGTGGCGGCGAAGTCCACCCGGACGTCCGGGTCGGCCGGGTCGCCGGTCAGCACCGCGTGCCGGGGCACCGGGCCGCCGCCGGGGCCGAAGGAGGGCGGCGGGTGGGTGGTGAAGTCCCGCGTCGCCAGCGCGTCGCGGACCGGCCCGGGCAGCAGCGGCAGCGCCTCCCGGATGGACGCGGTCACCGATCCGGCCACGCCTTCGTGGTCCGGCCGCAGGCACAGCAGCTGCACGAAGTCCGGGCGGTGCTCGTGGAAGGCGTTCTCGGTGTGCAGCATCAGGGTCACCGAGCCGGCGTTGCCCTGGAACTCCTCCTGCCCCGGCACCGGTACGACGTCCTGGACCAGGGCGCCGGACTTCTCCGCCAGGAAGGCCGTCGGGTCGCCGAGACCGCAGGCCGTCATCAGCAGCAGCGCGGCGGGGACGCTGGCCGCGCGCTGCACCGAGCCGCCCGCGGACGGGGTCCCCGGCAGGGCCGCCTCGTCCACCGGCAGGCCGCGGACCACCAGGGCGCCGCCGGGGCCGGAGTCGCGGCGGAAGGCGCGGACGCGGCGGCGCAGGGCCGCCGGCAGCTCCTCCCAGGCGGCGCGGGCGGCGAGCACCCAGGCCTCGCTGTCCACCTCCTGCGGCGCGGCCGCCAGTCGGCGGGCGACGCGCCCGATGTCCGCCGCCTCGTCCTCGGGGATCGAGAAGACGGCGTCTCCTGGTGTCGGGTGCGCGGTGCGCACGGAATGGGGCATGGTTCCTCCGGGCTCGATAAGGAGTCGTTCGTCAGGGGTGCGAAGGGAGTTCGAGGGGGCCCGCGGCCGAGTGGGCGTCAGACGGTCCCGGTCGTGCCGGCGCTCGGCGGTCCGGCGAGGGCCGCGCCGAGGATCGGGCCGATCGCGGCGAGGGCGTCGGCGCTCATCATGTCGCCGTGCGCGCAGGCGATGTCGTGGTTGTCGATCCGGCCCGTCACGTAGGGGGCCCAGGCCTTCCGGCCGGATTCGCCGTCCGCCGTGTCGAGGGTGGCGGTGAGGAACAGCGCGTCGCCCCGGTACCGCGGCGGCCGGTGGCGGTGCGCCAGGGTGACGTTGCCGACGAAGGTCGCGCCCATCGCCTCGACGGTGTCCGCGCCGAGGCCCGCCAGCGGTCCGTCCCCGTCGCTCAGCCGTGCGACGAAGTCGGCCATCCGCAGCCGGTCGCCGGGCTCGCCGGGCGGCTCGTAGCCGAGCGATTCCAGCAGTTCGGCCAGCATCTCCGCGTCGTCGTCCGCGCCCTGGCCGGGGCGGTCCTCGAAGCCGTCCGGCTCGACGGGGTAGCCGTCCAGCAGGGCGAGCAGGGCGACCTCCTCGCCGAGCGCCTGGAGGCGCGCCGCCATGGCGTGGGCGACGACCGCGCCGAACGACCAGCCGAGCAGGTGGTACGGCCCGGACGGCTGGACCTCGCGGATCCGGTCGACGTAGTCGCGGGCCATCTCCTCGACGCTCCCCGGCCGCTCCGCCCCGGCGTTGAGCCCCCTGGACTGCAGGGCGTAGAGGGGGAGTTCCGGGTCGAGCCGGTCCCGCAGCCCCGAGTACACCCAGCCGATCCCGGCCCCGGGGTGCACGCAGAACAGCGGGGCCAGCGAGCCGCCGGTGCGCAGCGGGAGCAGGCACGGGAAGGCGTCCTGGCCCTCGGTGCCGGACTCCAGGCGGGCGGCCAGTTCGGCGACGGTGGGGGCCTGGAACAGGTCCTGGATGCCGAGCGTCGCGCCGAGTGCCGTCCGCGCCCGGGAGACCAGGCGCACGGCCAGCAGCGAGTGCCCGCCCAGGTCGAAGAAGCCGTCGTCGACGCCGACCCGCTCCAGGCCGAGGATCTCGGCGAACAGGGCGCACAGCTCGCCCTCGCGCGCCGTCCGGGGGGCGCGGCCGGCCGCGGCGGCCAGTGGCTCGGGGGCGGGCAGCGCCGCGCGGTCGACCTTGCCGTTCTTGGTCAGCGGCAGCCGGTCGAGCACGGTGATCCGGGACGGCACCAGGTACTCCGGCACCGTCCGGGCGAGCCTGCCGCGCAGGTCGGCGCCGTCGAGCCGGCGGCCCGCCGCCGGTACCGCGTAGGCGACCAGCCGGCCGTCGTCGAGCACCACCGCGGCCGCGCCCGCGACGCCCGGCTGCCCGGCGACCAGTGACTCGACCTCGCCGAGTTCCACCCGGAAGCCGCGGACCTTGACCTGGTCGTCGACCCGGGCGACGAAGTCCACCTGCCCGTCCGGGCGCCGGCGCACCAGGTCGCCGGTGCGGTACATCCGCGCGCCGGGGGTGCCGAAGGGGTTGGCGACGAACCGCGTCGCGGTCAGTCCCGGTCGGCCGAGGTAGCCGCGCGCCTGGAGCCCGCCGCCGATGTAGAGCTCGCCGGTGACGCCGGGCGGCACCGGCCGCAGCGCGGTGTCCAGCACGTACCACCGGGTGTTCCAGACCGGCCGCCCGATGGTGATGCCGCCGGCCGGCAGCCGGTCGCCGGGCTCGATGCGGAACTCGCCGCAGCCGACCGTGGTCTCGGTCGGGCCGTACTCGTTGACCACGGTGACGCCGGGGTGCCGGGCCCGCCACTCGTCCAGTGCGGCGCCGAGCAACAGCTCGCCGCCCAGGACGAGTTGGCCGGTGGGCGCGTACTCGGGCGGCAGCACGCCGAACAGGCCGAGGTGCGAGGGGGTGGCCTTGACGAAGGTGGGCTGCCGGACGGCGGGTGCGGCGCCGTCCGCCGCCGGGTCGTCGGTCAGGGACACCAGGTGCACCTCGCCGCCCGAGGTCAGCGGGGCCCAGATGCCGGTGACGGTCAGGTCGAAGGCCACCGGGGAGTGGACCAGCGCCCGCCCGCCGACCGCCGGGTACGCGTGCCGGGCCCAGGCCAGGTAGAGGCTGAGCGAGCGGTGTTCGATGACCACGCCCTTGGGCTCGCCGGTCGATCCGGAGGTGTAGATGACGTAGGCGGGGGTGCCCGGGTGCGGCGGGGCGATCCGGTCGGCCGGGGGCTCGTCCGCCGAGGTGCCGTCGAGGAGCACGGTGGTCGTCCCCGGCACGTCCCGGGGCAGGTGGTCGGCGAGGGCGTCCACGGTCAGCAGCAGGGGCGGGGCGGCGGCGCGCAGGATCCCGGCCAGCCGGTCGGACGGCTGCGCCGGGTCCAGCGGCAGGTAGCAGGCCCCGGCCTTGAGGACGGCGAGCAGGGCGACCACGAGGGCGGGCGAGCGGGGCAGGGCGAGCGCGACCAGCCGCTCGGGGCCGGCGCCCAGCTGCCGCAGCCGGTGTGCCAGGCGGTCCGACTGCTCGTCCAACTCCTTGTAGGTCAGCGCGAGTTCGCCGCAGACCACGGCGACGGCGGCCGGCCTGCGGGCCGCGTGCAGCGCGAAGAGCTCGGGCACCGTCCGCTCGGACACCTCGGTGTCGGTGGCGTTCCACTCGACCAGGATCCGGTGGGTCTCCTCGGCGGAGAGCAGGTCGACGGCGCGGACGGGCCGGGTCGGCTCGGCCGCCACCTGCTCCAGCACCCGGTACAGGTAGGCGGCGAGCCGGGCGACGGTGGCGCGGTCGAACAGGTCGGTGGCGTACTCCAGCACACCGTCCAGCCCGGCCGGGGCCCGGCCCTCGCCCCGCCGGTCCGTCAGCTCCAGCCGGAGGTCGAACTTGGCCACGTCGAAGGCGACGGGCTCGTCGCGGACCTCCAGGCCGGCCAGCCGCAGGTCGTCGTCCACGTCCTCGTCGAGTTGGATCATGACCTGGAAGAGGGGGTGGCGGGCGAGCGAGCGGTCCGGATTGAGCTCCTCCACCACGCGCTCGAAGGGGACTTCCTGGTGCTCGTAGGCGGCGAGGTCGGCCTCCCGGACGCGGTCCAGCAGGTCCAGGAAGCTCGGGTCGCCGGAGACGTCGGTGCGCAGCACCAGGGTGTTCACGAAGAAACCGACCAGCCCGTCCAGCGCCTCCTCCGACCGGCCCGCCACCGGGGTGCCCAGCGGGATGTCCTCCCCGGCACCGAGCCGGTGCAGCAACACCGCCAGGCCCGCCTGCAGCACCATGAACAGCGTGCAGCCGCGCTCCGCCGCCAACCCCACCAGCCGGGCGTGCAGTTCGGCGTCCAGCGCGAGGGGCACCGCACCACCCGCGTAGCTCGCCACCGCCGGCCGGGGGCGGTCGAAGGGCAGCGCCAGCTCCCCCGGGATCCCCGCCAACTCCTCTCGCCAGAAGCCCAGTTCCTCGGCGATCACACTGCCCGGATCGTCCGCCGAACCCAGCAGCTCGCGCTGCCACAGCGCGTAGTCCGCGTACTGCACCGGCAGGTCCGGCCACTGCGGCGCCCCGCCCGCGCGGCGCGCCGCGTACGCCCGCGCCAGGTCGCCCAGCAGCGGCGCCCACGAGCCGCCGTCGCAGGCGATGTGGTGCAGCACCAGCCCCAGCACGTGCTCGTCCTCGCCCAGCGGGAACACCGCGACGCGCAGCGGCGGTTCGGTGGCGAGGTCGAACTCCTCGCGGCCCAGGGCCGCCAGGGCCTCGGCCGGTCCGGCCGGTCCGCAGGCGCCGACGCGGATCCCGACCGCGGCGGCCTCCGGCGGCAGGACCAGCTGGTACGGCTCGCCGTCCCGCTCGGGGAACACCGTCCGCAGCACCTCGTGCCGGGCGGCGAGGTCGGTCAGCGCCGCCGCCAGCGCGTCGAGGTCGAGCGGGCCGGACAGCCGTACGGCGACCGGGCAGTTGTAGTCCGCACCCTGCCCCAGCTCGCTCAGGAACCACAGCCGCCGCTGCGCGGAGGACAGCGGCACCAGCTCCGGGCGGGCGGCCGCCCGCAGGGCCGGGCGCAGCGCGCGGGCGGCGGGCCCGAGCCCGGCGGCGAGGCCGGCGACGGTGGGGGTCCGGAACAGCTCACGGATCCCCAGCTGCACGCCCAGCACGGACCGGATGCGGGAGATCAGCCGGGTCGCGAGCAGCGAGTGCCCGCCCAGGTGGAAGAAGTCGTCGTCGACACCGACCCGCGGCAGGTCCAGCACCTCGGCGAACAGCCCGCACAGGATCTCCTCCTGCGGGCCCCGGGGTCCGCGCCCGGCCGGCGCCGCCGCCGCCGCGTAGTCGGGCCGGGGCAGGGCGGCCCGGTCCAGCTTCCCGTGCCGGGTCACCGGGAACGACTCCACGGCCACGAAGGCCGAGGGGACCATGTGGTCCGGCAGCACCGCGGCGAGCCGCCGGCGCAGCGCGCCCGCGTCGACGCCGCCCTCGCCGGCCGCCACCACGTAGCCGACCAGCCGGCGGCCGCCCGGCCCGTCCTCCCGCGCCGCCACCACGGCCTGCGCCACGCCCGGGCAGCGGGCCAGCGCGGCCTCCACCTCGCCCAGCTCCACCCGGAAGCCTCGGATCTTCACCTGGTCGTCGGCCCGGCCCAGGTACTCCAGCCGCCCCTCGCGGTCCCACCGGACCACGTCCCCCGTCGCGTACATCCGGGCGCCGGGGACGAAGGGGCAGGCGACGAAGCGCTGCGCCGTCAGGCCCGGGCGGTCCAGGTAGCCGCGGGCCAGCCCGGCGCCGGCCACGTACAGCTCGCCCCGGACGCCGGGGGCCACCGGCCGCAGCCGGCCGTCCAGCACGAACGCCCGCGCGTTGGCGATCGGCAGGCCGACCAGCGGGGCCTCGCTGTCCGCCGCGTCCCACCACAGCGCGTCCAGGGTGCACTCGGTCGGGCCGTACAGGTTGTGGCAGATCAGACCCTCCGTCGCCCGGAGCCGGCTCCACAGGGCGGCGCCGGCCGCCTCGCCGCCCAGCAGCAGGACGCTCGGGCGGCGGTCCGGGTCGTCGAGCATGCCCTCCTCGACCAGCTGCTCGGCGTACGTCGGCGTCACGTCGAGCACGTCGATGCCGGCCTCGACGACGTGCCGGGCCATCGCTCCCGCGTCCCGGCGCACCTCGTCGCCGATGACGTGCAGTTCGTGGCCGGCCACCATCCAGAGCAGCGCCTCCCAGGAGGTGTCGAAGGACAGCGCCGCCGTCAGGGCGACCCGGAACCGGCGGCCGCCGGCGGCCGCCTCGGCCTGGGCGATGACGCCGTCGCGGTGGAAGGCGTAGAGGTTGCGCATCGCCGCGTGCTCGGTCACCACGCCCTTCGGCTCCCCGGTCGAGCCCGAGGTGTGGATGACGTACATCGTGCTCGCGGGGTGCGGCCGCAGGCCGAGGTCGTCCGCGGACTCCCCGTGCGCGTCCTCGTCCACCAGGACCCGGGGGAGGTCGCCCAGCGGCAGCAGGGCCGCGGTGGGGCGGTCGGTGAGCACCAGGACGGGGTCGGCCGACCGCAGCAGCCGGGTGACGCGTTCGGCCGGATAGGTGACGTCGACGGGGACGAACGCCGCCCCGGCCTTGAGGACGGCCAGCATCGCCACCACCGAGTCCGCCGACCTCGGCAGCGCCAGGGCCACCAGCCGCTCCGGCGCGGCGCCCCGGGCCCGCAGCCGGCGGGCCAGCCGGTTGGCGCGGGCGTTCAGCTCGGCGTAGGTCAGCGCGGCGCCCTCGAAGACCACCGCCGTCTCCCGCGGGGTCCGCGCGGCCCGGTCCTCGAACAGCTCGGGGAAGGTTCCGCGCGGGGCGGGCCGGTCGGTGTCGTTCCACTCGACCAGCACCCGGTGGCGCTCCTCGGCGGACAGCGGGTCCACGGCGCCCACCGGGGCCGCGGGGTCGGCCGCGAGCTGCGCCAGCACGCGCGTCAGGGCGGCGGCGACGGCCTCGGCCGTCTCCCGGTCGAACAGGTCCGTGGCGTACTCCAGCGTGCCGCCGATCCCCGCGGGCCGGCCGGCGGCGTCCCGCCGTTCCTGGAAGTCCGCGGTCAGGTCGAACTTCGCGATGTCCCAGTCGACCGGGTGTTCGGCGCAGGCGAGGCCCGGCAGGTCCAGGGCCGGTGCCCGGCCGCTCTCCAGCGTCAGCATGACCTGGAAGAGGGGGTGGCGGGCGAGCGAGCGCTCGGGGTTGAGCTCCTCGACCACGCGCTCGAAGGGGACTTCCTGGTGCTCGTAGGCGGCGAGGTCGGCCTCCCGGACGCGGTCGAGCAGGTCCAGGAAGCTCGGGTCGCCGGAGACGTCGGTGCGCAGCACCAGGGTGTTCACGAAGAAACCAACCAGCCCGTCCAGCGCCTCCTCCGACCGGCCCGCCACCGGGGTGCCCAGCGGGATGTCCTCCCCGGCACCGAGCCGGTGCAGCAGCACCGCCAGGCCCGCCTGCAGCACCATGAACAGCGTGCAGCCGCGCTCCGCCGCCAACCCCGCCAGCCGGGCGTGCAGTTCGGCGTCCAGCGCGAGGGGCACCGCACCGCCCGCGTAGCTCGCCACCGCCGGCCGGGGCCGGTCGAAGGGCAACGCCAGCTCCCCCGGGATCCCCGCCAACTCCTCCCGCCAGAAGCCCAGTTCCTCGGCGATCACACTGTCCGGATCGTCCGCCGAACCCAGCAGCTCGCGCTGCCACAGCGCGTAGTCCGCGTAGCGCAGCGGAAGCGGCTCCCACGACGGGGCCGTGCCCGTGCGGCGCGCCCCGTAGGCCTGCGCCAGGTCGCCGAGCAGCGGCGCCCAGGACCCGCCGTCGGAGGCGATGTGGTGCACCACGAGGCTGAGCACGTGCTCGTCCTCGCCGAGCGCGTACAGCACGGCGCGCAGCGGCGCCTCGGCCGTCAGGTCGAAGACGTGTCCGGCCTGCGCGGCCAGGGCGGCGGCGAGTTCGCCCTCGCCGATCCCGGTGACCGCCAGCTCCGGCGTCCCGGGCCCGGGGTCCAGCGGCCGCTGCACGGGCTCGCCCCCGACCTCGGGGAACACCGTCCGCAGCTGCTCGTGCCGGTCGACCACGTCGGCCAGCGCCGCCGCGAGGGCGGTGCGGTCGAGCGGGCCGCGCAGCCTTACGGCCAGCGGGCAGTTGTAGGCCGGGCCGGTCTCGATCACGCGGTTGAGGAACCACAGCCTGCGCTGGGCGTATGACACGGGGAACACGGGATCTCCTAGAGGTGCGCGCACTCGGCGGTGCGCGCACTCGGCGTCGGGGTCGGACCGTCCGGTCAGACCGACGAGCGGCGCAGCGCGGGGCGCGCCTTCGGGGCGGTGGTCAGGCGGGCGGCGAGGCCGGCCGGGGTGGCGCTCTCGAACACCTGGCGGATGCGCAGCTCCAGGCCGAGCTCCGCCCGGACCCGGCTGACGAGCCTGCTGACCTGCAGGGAGTGCCCGCCGAGGACGAAGAAGTTGTCGTCGGGGGCGACGGATTCGACGTCGAGGACCTCGGCGAAGAGCGCGCACAGGGCCTGCACGGTCGCGGCCCCGCCGGCCCCGTCCGGTCGTGGCCCGGGCGCTGCTGCTGGGGCGGCCCGGTCGGCGGCCCGGACGGCCGGGCGCGGGGACGGCAGTCCGTCGACGGTGCTGAGCGGCCGGGTGGGTTCGGCGGCGACGCGGCCGAGCAGCGTTTCGAGGCCGGCGGCCAGCTGCCGCGCAGTCTCCGGGGTGAACAGCTCGGTGGCGTAGGTGAGTTCGCCGTGCAGGCCGGCCGGGGTTCCGTCGCTGCCGTGGCGTTCGGCCAGGTCGAGGGTGAGGTCGAACTTGGCGGCGTCGAAGGCGACCGGCTGGGCGCTGGCGGCCAGCCCGGGCAGGGCGAGGGTGGCGTCGGCGCCGTTCTGGAGTTGGAGCATGACCTGGAAGAGGGGGTGGCGGGCGAGCGAGCGCTCGGGGTTGAGCGCCTCCACCACGCGCTCGAAGGGCACGTCCTGGTGCTCGTACGCGGCCAGGTCCGCCTCCCGCACCCGGGCCAGCACCTCGGTGAACCCCGGGTCCCCCGACAGATCGGTACGCAGCACCAGGGTGTTGACGAAGAACCCGACCAGCTCGTCCAACGCCTCGTCCGCACGCCCCGCCACCGGCGTACCGATCGGAATGTCCGTACCGGCG
>NZ_JZKH01000006.1 GCF_000961885.1 Streptomyces rubellomurinus | reverse complement strand
CGCCGGACCGCCGCCCGCCCAGCCCCCGGCCGCGCCCGCGCAGCCGCCGGTCGGCGCCGACTACGCGGCCTACGCGCCGACCGCGGCCGGCTTCCCCACCCAGGCCCCGCCGCCGCCCCCCGGCGCCGCGCCGGTCGGCCCGTACGACCCGGTGCCCGGCGGCTACCCGGCCCCGGACGCCGGCCAGCCCTACGGCGGCTACAACTACCAGCAGCAGCCCGGGTACTACCCGGGTGCGCCGATGCCCGAGGCGCCCAAGCAGCGCAACCCCGTGATGCTGTGGGGCGGGATCATCGGCGGCGTGTTGGTGATCGCCATCATCATCGGGCTGGTCGTCCTGCTGCAGCCGAAGCCCGCGCCGAAGCCGAGCGACAACACCTCGGGCGGCACGACCTCCAGCTCCGGCAGCACCACGGACGGCCCCTCCCCCGGCCCGGACAACAACAAGAACACCGGCGCCTCGTACAACGTCGCCTGGAGCGCCCCCAAGCCGGCCAACACGGACACCAGCGCGCAGATGCTCGCGATCTGGGGCACCGACAAGGTCGCCGTGCGCGTGGACGCCAGCGGCATCCGCGCGTACAACCTCTCGGACGGCAAGGAGGCGTGGACCCTGCCGGTGCCCTCCGGCAGCAAGGAGATCTGCGCCGCCTCGTACGGGACCAACTCCAAGAACATCGGTGCCGTCTCCTTCAACACCGGTGACTACGACTGCTCCACCATCGGCGTCGTCGACCTCACCACCGGCAAGCTGACCTGGAGCGTGAAGGCCGGCACGGACAAGATGTCCTCGCCGACCCTCAGCATCACCGACAAGGTCGTCGCCTTCGCGGGCAGTTCGGTCGGCGGGCTGAACGTCGACAACGGCGCCTCGGTCTGGAACTACTCGCCGCACGGCAAGATCTGCACCGTCAACGGCCGCGCGGCCGGCGCCCAGATCGCGGTCGGCGAGAAGTGCTTCGACACCGGCGACGACAAGGGGGCGCTGCAGATCCTCAACTCCGAGACCGGCGCCGCCACCAGCGGCCAGATCCCGCTGACCGGCTCGATCGAGCGGGTCGACAAGGTCATCTCGGACCAGCCGCTGGTGCTGTCGATGTCCAGCGGCGCGAACGGCGACTACATCCTGCCGTTCAGCAAGGACAACAAGCCGGGCAACCAGATGCCCGCCAAGGAGCCCGGCTCGGACAGCCTGCGGCTCTCCGGCCAGAACGACGCGTTCACCCAGAACGTGGTCAGCGGCACCACCCTGTACGTGCAGGTCAGCGGCACCAAGGCGGCCATCAACGCCTACGACCTGACCACCGGCAAGCGGATCTGGTCCAGCACCCCGCCGAGCTCCGGCAGCTCGATCGGCGGCGACGTCCGCCTGGTCGCCGGCACCGACAAGCAGGGCAAGGTCCGGGCCATCGTCAGCCAGGGCTACAACAAGCCGGCCCGGCTGGTGACGCTGGCGCCGAACGACGGCTCGATGACCGACCTCGGCACCCTGGCGATGCCGAACGGCCTGGACATCGGGATGAGCCTGTCCGAGTACCTGATCGGTGACGAGGGCAACTCGGTGTACGCCTTCCGCCGCACCTACAGCTCGGACGCGTGGATCACCAAGTGGAAGAAGTGACGGCGGAGCTGATGCTCCGACCGATCCGAACCGGACGGGTCCGCATCGGTCGGAAACGGCCTGAAGCGGTCCGGAACGGTCCGAAACGGTGAGCGGGCGGGGCGGGTTGCGGGCGAACAGCCCGGGCCCGCCCCGCCCGTCCGTTATGCGGGAGGCCGGGGCGTCGGGCATGCGAGGATGCGGAGCATCAGCCTGACGAAGGAGTGCAGCCAGTGCCCGGCACCAACCTGACCCGCGAGGAGGCCCGCACCCGGGCCGACCTCCTGCGGGTGGACGCGTACGACATCGAACTCGACCTGGGTTCGGCCCGCGAGGGCGGCACCTTCCGGTCCACCACCGTGGTCCGGTTCACCGCCACCACGCCCGGCGCGGACACCTTCATCGACCTCGTCGCGCCCGCCGTCGAGGAGATCACCCTCAACGGCACGCCGCTCGACCCCGCGAGCTTCGCCGACAGCCGCATCCCGCTGCCGAACCTGGCCGCCGACAACGAGCTGCGGGTCGTCGCGAACTGCGCCTACACCAACACCGGTGAGGGCCTGCACCGCTTCGTCGACCCCGTCGACGGCGAGACCTACCTGTACACCCAGTTCGAGGTGCCGGACGCCCGCCGGGTCTTCGCCAGCTTCGAGCAGCCCGACCTCAAGGCCTCCTTCGCCTTCACCGTCACCGCGCCCACCGGATGGGTCGTCGTCTCCAACTCGCCGACGCCCGAGCCCACCCCCTCCGGTGACGAGGCCACGCAGGTCTGGAAGTTCGAGCCCACCGGCCGGATCTCCGGCTACATCACCGCGCTCGTCGCCGGGCCGTACGTCGGCGTCTTCGACACCTACGAGAACGGCGACCAGCGGGTGCCGCTCGGCGTCTACTGCCGGCCCTCGCTGCGCGAGTTCCTGGACGCCGAGGCGGTGTTCGCGGTCACCAAGCAGGGCTTCGACTACTTCCAGGAGAAGTTCGACTACCCCTACCCGTTCCCGAAGTACGACCAGCTGTTCGTCCCGGAGTTCAACGCCGGCGCGATGGAGAACGCGGGCGCCGTCACCCTGCGCGACCAGTACGTGTTCCGGTCCAAGGTGACCGACGCCTCGTACGAGCTGCGCGCCGCGACCATCCTGCACGAGCTCGCCCACATGTGGTTCGGCGACCTCGTCACCATGGAGTGGTGGAACGACCTCTGGCTGAACGAGTCCTTCGCGACCTTCGCCGAGGCCGTCTGCCAGGCCGAGGCCCCCGGCTCCCAGTGGCCGCACTCCTGGACCACCTTCGCCAACCAGATGAAGACCTGGGCCTACCGGCAGGACCAACTGCCCTCCACCCACCCGATCATGGCGGAGATCAACGACCTGGAGGACGTCCAGGTCAACTTCGACGGCATCACCTACGCCAAGGGCGCCTCGGTGCTCAAGCAGCTCGTCGCCTACGTCGGCCAGGACGCCTTCTTCCAGGGCGTGCAGGCCTACTTCAAGCGCCACGCCTGGGGCAACACCCGGCTCGGCGACCTGCTCGGCGCCCTCGAGGAGGCCAGCGGCCGCGACCTGAGGACCTGGTCCACCGCCTGGCTGGAGACCGCCGGCATCAACGTGCTGCGGCCGTCGATCGTGCTCAACACGGACGGCGAGATCGAGTCCTTCACCGTGCTGCAGGAGGCCCCGGCCCTGCCCGCCGGTGCCAAGGGCGAGGCCGTGCTGCGCCCGCACCGGATCGCGATCGGCCTGTACGAGCTGGTGGACGACTCGCTGGTGCGGGTCGAGCGGATCGAGCTGGACGTCGACGGGGCGCGCACCGAGGTGCCGCAGCTCGTCGGACGGCACCGGCCGGCCGTCGTCCTGCTGAACGACGACGACCTGTCGTACGCCAAGATCCGGCTCGACGAGGACTCGCTGGCCGTCGTCACCGAACACCTCGGCGCCTTCACCGACTCGCTGCCGCGCGCCCTGTGCTGGGCCTCCGCCTGGGACATGACCCGCGACGGCGAGCTCGCCGCCCGCGACTACCTGTCGCTCGCCCTGTCCGGCCTCGGGCGGGAGACCGACATCGGCGTCGTGCAGTCCGTGCAGCGGCAGGTCAGGACCGCCCTCGACGCGTACGCCGACCCCGAGTGGCGCGAGCAGGGCCTCCAGCGGTGGGCCGCGGCCGCCGAGGAGCACCTGCGGGCCGCCGACCCCGGCAGCGACCACCAGCTCGCCTGGGCCCGTACGCTCGCCTCCGTCGCCCGCACCGAGGGGCAGCTCGGGCTGCTCGCCGGGCTGCTGGACGGCTCGGTGGAGGTCAAGGGCCTGGCCGTCGACACCGAGCTGCGGTGGGCCCTGCTCGCCCGGCTCGCCGCCACCGGGCGGGCCGACGAGGCCGAGATCGCGGCGGAGCTGGAGCGGGACAACACGGCCGCCGGCCAGCAGTACGCGGCCAGCTGCCGGGCCGCCCGGCCGACCGCCGAGGCCAAGGCGGAGGCCTGGGCGTCGGTGGTGGAGTCGGACGAGCTGACCAACTACGTCCAGGAGGCCGTCATCGCCGGCTTCCAGCAGTCCGACCAGCGGGAGCTGCTGGCGCCGTACGCGGACCGGTACTTCGCCGTGGTCAAGGGCATCTGGGAGAGCCGCAGCCACGAGATCTCGCAGCAGATCATCGGCGGGCTGTACCCGGCGCTGCAGCTGACCCAGGAGACGCTGGACGCGACGGACGCGTGGCTGGCGGCGGCCGAGCCGGCGCCGGCGCTGCGGCGCCAGGTCGTCGAGTCGCGGGCCGGCGTCGAGCGGGCGCTCAAGGCGCAGGCGGCCGACCGGGCGGCGGGCGCTCAGGCCTGATGCCCGAAGGGGCGCCGGACCGTGGTGGTCCGGCGCCCCTTCGAGGTCGTGCGGGTCCTGGGTGGACGCGGCGGGCGACTACTTCTTCTGGCCCTTGGCGGACTTGCCGTACGGCATGCCCGCGAGCACCGCGATGACGGCGAAGGCCGCGAGCGGGATCAGCACGTACAGGCCGATGGTCTGGCCGACGCTCAGGCCGTCGCCCGGTTGGTCGCCGTCATCCCGGGTGAGGGCCATGGCGGGCGACGACAGCAGCATCATCAGCGTGACCGTTGCGGAGACCGCGCCGGCTCGCAAAGCGTTCCTCTTGTCCACGTTTCCAACTTACCCGCCGCTTATGGGACGGCGCGCGTCGGGGTGGGCCTGCCGGGGAGCGGGGGTGGGCCTGCCGGTGAGCCGCCTCGGGGCTGCCGGGGCTCAGGCGGGCCTCCGGGCGTGCAGGCCCGCCAGGAGACGGGACAGCAGGCGGGGGGCCGGGGTGGCCGCGAGGCGGTCCAGGGTCACCGGGCCGCCGGTGCCGTCCGCCACCGGGAGGCGCCAGTTCGGGTACTGGTCCCAGGTGCCCGGCAGGTTCTGCGGGCGCGGGTCCCCGACCAGGTCCGGCAGCCAGACCCCGACCAGCTCCGCCGGCGTCGCCCGCAGGAAGCGGTACAGCGCCGGCATGGAGAGGTCCTCGCCGGGGGCCAGGAAGCCGAGCCGGGTCAGCTCCGCGTGCCACTCCGCCAGCTCCGCGGCCGCCTCCGCCTGCTCCTCCCCCAGCGGCCGGGCCAGCAGCCCCAGGCGGTGGCGCAGCTCCACGTGCTCGCCGGACAGGCGGGCGGCGGTGCTCGGCAGGTCGTGGGTGGTGAGGGTGGCCAGGCAGCCCGTGCGCCAGCCGCCCGGCGGGAGGATCCGGCCGTCCTGCTGCCAGTCCCGCTCGAACCAGAGCACCGAGGTGCCGAGGATGCCGCGCGCCCTCAGCTCCTCGCGCACGCCGGGCTCCACCGTCCCCAGGTCCTCGCCGATCACGGCCGTCCCGGCGCGGTGCGCCTCCAGGGCGAGGACGCCCAGCATCGCCTCCGCGTCGTAGCGGACGTAGGCGCCCTCGGTCGGCGCGTGGTTCTCCGGCACCCACCAGAGGCGGAACAGGCCCATCACGTGGTCGATGCGGAGGGCTCCGGCGTGGCGGGCCGCCGCGCGCAGCAGCTCCGCGTACGGGGCGTAGCCGGCGGCGGCGAGGGCGTCCGGGCGCCAGGGCGGCAGGCCCCAGTCCTGGCCGTGGGCGTTGAAGGCGTCCGGCGGGGCGCCGACCGACATGCCGCCCGCCAGGACGTCCTGCAGCGCCCAGGCGTCCGCGCCGTCCGGGTGCGCGCCCACGGCGAGGTCGTGGATCAGGCCGACCGGCATGCCGGCTTGTTCGGCGGCTCGTTGGGCGTGCGCGAGCTGCTCGTCGACCTGCCAGGCCAGCCAGCGGTGGAACTCCACCTGGTCGGCGAGCTCCTTGGCCGCCTGCTCGACCTGCGGCCCGTGCGGGTGGCGCAGGCCCTTCGGCCAGTGGTGCCAATCGGCGCCGTGCACCTCGGCCAGCGCGTTCCACAGGGAGTGGCGGCGCAGCCACTCGCCCTCGCGGCGCTGGTACGCGTCGTACGCGGCCTGGCGGCCGGGGGCGCGGGGGACGTCGTGGAGGAGCTGGAGCGCTTCGCGCTTGAGGGCCCAGACCGCGTCGCGGTCGATCAGGCCGTCGTGGGCGAGGACCTCCTCGCGCAGCCTGGCGGCCTTCTGGGTGAGCTCGTCCGCCTGCGCGCGCTGCTGCTTCGTCAGGTACGCGAACTCGGGGACGGCCTCGATCCGCAGGTGCACCGGGTCGGCGAAGCGGCGGGAGGAGGGGCGGTACGGGGACGGGTCGGCGGGGGCGGTCGGTAGCGCCTGGTGCAGCGGGTTGATCTGCACGAAGCCGGCGCCGAGGTCGGCCCCCGCCCACTGGGCCAGCTCGGCGAGGTCGCCGAGGTCACCCATGCCCCAGGAGCGTTCGGACAGCACGGAGTAGAGCTGGGCGAGGAACCCCCAGCTGCGGCCCGACAGTTGGGGCAGCCGCTCGGGCGCGACGATCAGCGGCGCCGCCGCTTCCCTTTCCGGGGTACGGGCCTTGAGGGTGTGCCGCCCGAGCGGCAGGTCCGCCGGCAGCCAGTGCGCGTGCCCCCGCGGCAGCTCCCAGACCCCGCCCTCCTCCAGCTCGATGTGCAGCCGCGCGTCCGCCGGCACGTCCAGCGCCGTCCGCCACCCCTGCCGCACCACCACGCACGGCGGCAGCAACCTGCCGCGCTGCTCGGCCCGGTGACGCTCCAACGCCGCCTCGGCCTCCTCCGGCGTCCCGGCCGCCACCCCCAGCGCCCCGAGCACCGCCACCAGCGTCCGCGCCCCCACGCTCCGCCCGTCCACCCCCGGGTACCGGGTGTCCACCCCGTACGCCCGCGCCAACGCCACCAACTCCGGCGGAGGCGGCGGCGAATCCTGCGCCGGCACCGCCAGCCCCTCTGCTCCGTCACGGTCCAGGTAAGCGGCCACTCGCGGCTCCTGCGCTCTCTCGGCAACGCCCGATTCAGGACCCCCCAGTCCTACCCGCGTAACGACCCGACCACGCTGCGCGACACGAGGACGCCGGGAACCGAGGGTCGGCGCACACCTGGATCTGCCCCCGAGCTTGATCGAGCCCGTTGGCGAGTTCGTCCGGTCCGTCTCCTCTCTGCGCAGCCCGACAGACGTGAACCAGGTCATCAGCATCACCGGATCCACAGTTGTGAACCAAGAGCGAAGTCGCACCTGCAAGCACATAGGTACGCGCGCACCCCTCGCGACGCCACCCAGCATGCGCGGAGCGCCAATCCTCAGGCAGACCACGAAAGCCTGCGGCGGACCGCCGAATAAACCGGCGGACCGCCACAGGAGCCACAGTTCTTCAGTAGGTGATTTCTTCCCCCTTCGAGTTCCAGACCCTAGGCAATCCCGACCCACAACTGGGCTCGCCGATCGTCAACCGATCTGAGCGATGGAAGAACGAAGCGATGGCCCGGCCATCCCAGTCCGGCCACTCGATGACAATCCGATCTCCAGGCGCTAGCACCAACTCGTGCGCGGTGGGTTCGAATTGAACCACCAGGGGAATTTCACCCTCGGCAACTACTTCAAATTTGATCACCCTAGCTCATATCCTCAAGATAGAATCCAAGGAGGCGGCTCGATGTTTCGCACTTACATCCCCCCGCCGCCACCATTCATCGAATTAGCATGAAGTGCCGAAGTAATCATGGAATGCCTTTATATTGCTTTTGCTGAAGGTGGATCCATTTACTTTTCAAAGCCGGCTCGGGGTGACAAAGTGGCATGCTGTCTTCGCCGCCGCCCCAGAGCCTGAATCCGCCATGACTGCCGTCCGCGCCGCCCCGTCCCCTACCCAACTGCGGAAGGGTGTAGCCATGTTCAGCTGTCGTATCCACAGCCGCCTGCAGCTCGACCTTGTTCACCTGGCTGGCCGGGACCTCACGGCGCGAGCGAGAACCCTGTGGACAGTTGTGAACAAGGACCGGCTCACCGCCCGCGACATGCGCGCCTTCCTCGGCGGGCTCCGCACCGCCTGCCAGTGCTGCAACCAGGAACTGGACACGAACCGGCGGCGCTGCTGCGCCATCGGCCAGTGCTGCGAGAAGCGGTTGTCACCACTGACCGTGACCTACGTCCACGCGGTCCTCAAGTCCGCCCCTGGAACAGGCCGTACGCGAGGACGAACTGCCCGCGCAACCTCGCCCAGAACGTCAAGACCACTGCGCCCCGGCCGAGACGCTTCCAGCCCCCACCGCCCCCGAAACCCGGCAACTCCTCATGCGGCCAGCGGCAACCGCCTTCACGCCCTGCACGAACTCACCCTGCACACCGGACTCCGCAAGGGTGAACTCCTCGGCCTGCACTGGGAAGACCTCGACCTGGCCGGCGGAACCGCCAGCTTCCGCCGCACCCTCCAGCGCACCCGCACCGGTGGCCTGACCAACCTCCCCACCAAGATAGTCAGCTCCGAACGCCGCATCGCCCACCCTGCCCCCTGCCTGCTCTCGCTCCGCGCCCACCGCAAGCAGCAGGCCCACGAGAAGAAGGAAGCCGGCGCGAGTTGAGTGGACAGCGGCCACGTCTTCACTCGCCCCGACTGCCACCCCATCGGACCCGCCGCTCTCACCCGCCACTTCAACGCACTTCTCCGCCGGGCCCGCCTCCGCCAGATCCGCTTCCACGACCTCAGGCACTCGACCACGACCCTGCTCCTGGAACAGGGCGTCGAACTCGTCGCCATCAAGGAGCTGCTGGGCCACGCCCATATCGGCATCACGGCCACGGTGTACGCCCACGTCCGCCTCCGCCTCCAGCGCGACGCCATCGACCTCCTCGGCCGCACTCTAGGCAAGCCTTCCAGGGCCACTATCACCCCGACAGCCGCAACGGCCCAGCGCTTGGTTCAGCCCTGCCTGCTGACGTTACCGTCAAGACCCCAAAGAGACCCCGGAAGGATCTCTCTGGCGAGAGCCTATGGCGCATCTCCATTGACTATTTGCAACACCACCGCCAATGCGCCTTCCACGCACTGCACTTGGCCCACGCCAGCCCACGACTGAGATCCAATGAATCTACTGCATCGACACCGGAGGGGACCATGAAATTCCCTCGCGCTTCAGTCGATCAATGATCCATTCTCGCCCCATCGAATCGGCCGCCTCCCACGCATGTAGAAATGGCCGCACCCGATTGCCGCGAAGCCTAGCAACCCCGCAAAGGCTGGCGCTCCGAAGAGAAGTATCCGGCATGCCGTGACAAAGATCTGCAAGCCATGCAATACAGGCCACATAATCATCATCAGGCCAAAATTCTACAGGTTTTGCCCGCCGCGCCATCGCCCTAATCTCAAGCATGGCAGCGTTCTTCAAGAACGAGCCTACATCCCAGTCATCCAAGCGCCTCACCAACTGCCCCAAACTTTCCAGTGGATAGAACCCTTAGCGGATGACCGAGGGGGTGCAGTGGCCAGTAGCACCCCCTCGGTCAATTCACTGCAGCCAGCCCAGCAATCACCCAACCCCTGGCCAGAGGTGAATGTAGATTGGTGTATCAAAAGTAATCCCAGGGTGATTTGGACTTGCTGCGCGACGGAGCAGCTCAGCCATTCTATGATTCCCCTCGATCATATAGTTGTCTTCAGCATGATACCGCAGGAGAGAGAATTCCCCACCAGTTGGCTGCGTTGTGCTCTTCAGAAGTTGCTCGTCTGACATCGAGCGCGCCATTCCAGCTTTTTGAGGATCCGATCGCCAGCTCCCGTGAGAATCGACATTATCGTGCCCGATTCCGCGCAGATCGCCGACTGTCGCATTCGGCTCATGGACGATATCGGCCGCCTTTGAGCCGCGTCCGAAAATTCGCGACAAGAACCCACCGCCGCCGGGGCAGTTATGCACCAGGACCGGCGTGGCCCCTGCGAGCACAAAGTACGTGTGGAGCTGCGCAACCGTGAGGTTGTGGGTGGTGACGGAGTAGGGGTAGTTGCGGACGGAGTTGACGGTGCGGGTGGTGCCGTCCGGCTGGCGGAGGTGTTCGCCGGGGGTGAGTTCGCCGGCGTCGACCCACTGCTGGCGGGTGTCGCTCCAGTAGGGGTGGTGGTAGGTGGAGGTGATCTTCGCCTGGTCGGCGGCGGGCGGGCCGCGGGGGTTGGCGTCGTCGGTGAGGGTGAGGTCGGTGAAGTCCTTGTCGTCGGGGGTGGTGATGGTGGCGGTCACCGTCTCGGGGCGGGTTTCACCGGTCTGAGGATCGGTCGCCATCACGACGTCGCCGTCGTGCACCTCGCCGATGGCCTTGCTGGTGCCGTCCGCCATCAGGACCAGGGTCGTGGCCGGGAAGCTGTTGCATCCGACCGGAGTCTCAGGTTCGCTGGCCGCCGATGGGGCCCCGTCATCCGCCTTGGCGGCCTTGGGCTCCGTGCCTGCCGCGTCGGCTGCTGATTCCTTTGCCGCTTTTTGTTCTGCAGCCCTGGCCGCCGCCCTTTCGGCTTCGCGGGCCTCCCTTGCGGCCGTCTTTGCCGAGACCCAGGCGGCGGTGGCTTCGCGGGCGGCGCGTTCGCCGGCCCGGATGGCGTCGTAGGCCTTGTTGATCTTCTCGTAGATCTTGAGGGCTTCGACGCCCACCTTGATGGCCTTGAAGAGCTTGGTCCACGGGACCACGTTGAGGGCGGTGTTGATGCAGGCCATCACGTCGCCCTTGGTGAAGCAGTCGCGGGCGTCGTTGAAGCCGATCAGGTCGCCGACGAGGTCGATCGCCTCGTGCACGAGTTCGTCGCGCTTGTGCTTGTTCTCGTTGAGGGCCTTGTTCGCTGCGTCGACCTTGGCTTCCGCAGCCTGCTCATCCGCCGAGGGCGGCGGCATCGAGGCCAGGGTGCCGGGCGACCAGCTGGCTGGGCTGATGTAGGAGTAGCCGTGACCGTTGTCCCTCTCGGCCGCGAGGCCGTCACATTCTGCCGGGGTGTCACAGGTGGCCCTCAGGCCGTTGGCATCCGACTTGTTGATCGGGCTGTTGTTGGCGTACGCATACGCGTTCCACTGCTGAGGGTCAGCGGGATCGGTGATGGGGTCAGGGCTGATGAAGCGGCCCGTCTTGGGGTCGTACTCGCGGGCGCCGAGGAGGGTGAAGCCGGTGGTCTTCTCCTTGGTGCCGCCGACGAAGCCCTTGTCGCCGGCCCAGACGCCTACCGCGGGCTGGGCGCCGCGTTCGTTGCCGAACGGGTCGCTGGGGCGGCGGACGTGGTTCAGGTTGGTGGCGTCGAACTGGACGCCGTTGGTGCCGTGCGGGTCCGCTCCCTGGTAGGCGAGGCTCGACGTGCCGTTGATGGTGGTGCGGGTGATGGACAGCCCATCGGGGGCCCCGTAGCTGCGGACGTTGGTGACCGTGCCGGTCGCGGTGTCCAGGGTGAGCTGGTCGGCGCCGAGGTTGAGGGTGGTCTTGCCGGGGTCGCGGCGGATCAGCTGGTTGCCGGCGACGTCGTACAAATAGCTGGTCGCGCCGCTCTGTCCGGTGCCGGTGATCTTGTCGAGCTTGCCCTGGGCGTTCCAGGTCAGCGTCCTGGTGCCCGGAGTGTCGGTGATGGAGGTGGTGTTGCCCGTCGCGTCGTAGGTGTACGAGGTCACCGCGGTGCCGGCCGGGCCGGTCTGGGTGGACTTCGTCAGCGCGTGCGGGCCACCGGTGCCGCCGCCCGTCTTCGGGTCGGTGGACGGGGTGTTCGGGCCGGTGCCGAAGGACTGGGTGGTGGTGACGTCCTTGGTGGTGTCACCGTTGACGTCCTTCTGGACCAGCTTGGTGCGGTTGCCGATCAGGTCGTACTCGTACTGCTGCCAGTACGGGGCCGGTCCTCCGACACTCGGCTTGCCGTTCGTCACGGCCGGGCCGCCCGCGTTGGTGCAGGCACCGACTGCCGGGACGCCGGGCTGCGGCTTGGTGGTCTGGGTGCCGGTGTCGGTCCAGGCCTGGGTGAGCCGCCCGAGGTAGTCGTGGGTGAAGCACTGCAGGTCGGCGACCAGGCCGTCCTGCGCGTCGCGGGCCGAGGTGACCTGGCCCATCGGGTTGTAGGTGTAGTCGATCGAATCGACGTGGGCGAGGGGCGCGTTCTGCTTGTCGAGGATCGAGCGGGTGACGCGACCGGTCGCGTCGTCGATGGTCATCGTGGCGACGACCTGGGCGCCGGCACCGCCCACGGTGGTGCGGTAGGGCCGACCGTACGGGTCGTAGCGCACGTCGGCCACGAAGGTCGTCGCCGGCGCGAACCCGAAGGCGCTGGACAGGGCCCCGAACTGGCCCATGACGTCCGTGGCGAAGGTCAGTTTCTCCCGCCCCATGCCGGCCACGGCGGGCATGGTGGTGGTGACCAGGCGGCCACCGTCGTCGTAGGTGTTGTCGGTCTGGTAGACCCCGGCGAGCTTGCCCTCGACCGCCGGGATGGTGGTCTTGGCACCGGTCTCGCGGTAGCCGATGTCGTAGCCGGTGATCTCCGAGGTGTACGCCGCGCCGCTCGCGCCGCCGACGTAGCGGGTCGACGAGGTCGGCTTGCCGAGGACGAGCGAGTCGAAGGTCCAGGAAGCGATCTGCTTCGTGGGGTCGACGGCCGTTCCTTCGTACGCGGCCACCGTCCGGCCGAGCAGGTCGGTGACGCTGGTGGCGCTCTGTCCACGCGAGTCGGTGGCAGTGACGAGGTTCTTGCTGTCGTCGTAGCTGGTGGTGCCGGTGCCCGAGTCCGGGTCGGTGGACTTCACCGGGCGGCCCAGCAGGTCGTACTCGTAGGTCCAGGTGTTGCCCGCCGCGTCCTTGCGCCAGAGTTCCTTGCCCTCCGGCGAGTAACCGTACGTCGTCTCGTCGTAGGCGCCGGTCGGGGTGTTGGTCTTGTACTGGCGCAGTGCGAGCGTCTTGCCGCGGGCGTCGGTGACGGTCGCGGAGGCGTAGCCGCCCGCAGGCGGGGTGACGCGGGTTTCGTCGGCGCCGACGTAGTCGGTGTGCGTCCGCCACTGCTCGACGCCGAAGGACTGGAAGATCGAGTCGGTGACCCGGCCGGCGCCGTCGAACTTCTGGACGGTCTGGGAGGGGATCTTGCTGTCCGGGTTCACTCCTCCGTTGGGCAGGAAGAGCTGGCCACTGGGCTGCGCCTGGTCGTTGTAGTAGGCGCTGCTGGTCTTGGTCTGCCAGCCGTGAGAGTCGAACAGCGCGTCGGTGATCATGCGGCCGGTGGCGCCCGAGGGGGTGCTGGCCTGGGTCTGGCGGATGCGGCCGAGGCCGTCGTAGATGGTGAAGCTGGAGGTGTAGGTGTTGCGGTCCGCGGTACCGCCCATCAGCGCCTGGGTCAGCACCTGGGACGGCGCGTTGCTGCCGTTGACCGCGTAGGAGAACTTGCGGTTCGGGCGGTCAGGGTGCGCGGCGCGGTCGTTGCCGGGGCTCCAGCCGGCGACGGCGCGGCCGAGGCCGTCGAAGTCCTGCTCGCTGATCCGGCCGTTCTCGTCCTTGATCTTGAGCGGCGAGCCGCGGCCCACGTCGAGCGTGCTGACCGTTTTCCAACCCATCGGATTGGTGTGGGTGACCTCGGTCGGCAGCTGGCCGGTGGCCGGTGAATACGCGGTCTTCGTCTCGGCGCCGGCCGGGTGGGTGGCGTCGGTGCGGGTCGGGTCGACGGTGCTGGTGACGCGGCCGTAGGCGTCGAAGGTGGCCCGGGCGGTGGTGCGGTAGACCGGCTTTCCGGAGGCGTCGTAGCGCTCCAGGACGTCGGTGGAGGTCTGCTCGGCCGTATTGCCGGTCTGGCCGAGGGGCAGGCCGTCGAAGTACGCCCGGGTGTCGGCGACGGTGTTGTCCTTGGTCGCCGTCTGGCCGCAGGCGCCCTTGAGGACCAGGGTGCGCGAGGCCAGCTGTGTCGGGGTGCCGCCGGGGCCGGCGGCGTACTCGAAGGCCGTGCAGAGCAGTTGCTCGGGGTGGGCCAGGTCGCCGTTGTCGTAGACGGTGAGCGGGCGGGCGAACGGCGTGGCGTCGTAGCTGGTGGAGCGCTCGCGGGTCCGCCAGCCGTTGGCCAGCTTGTCGCGGTTGGTGACCTTGACGACGTTGACGGCCCGGGCGGTGATCGGCGGCATGCCGCCGGACTGGTTGCGGGTGGCGGTGACCGGGCCGAGCCACGGGTCGGAGACGGTGGTGGAGAGGACCTCGCCGTTCTCGCCGTTGTAGTTGGCGGAGTCGCGGATGAAGCCGGTCAGGACGGCCTCGTCCTTGATGGTGCCGCCGTGGACGTCGGCGACGGACACCTGGCGGGTGCTGCCGTTGCCGAGGACGTCGCCGTCCATGCCGCGCAGGAAGGTGGCGACCGACTTGGTGCGCGGCGCCTCGACCTCACTGCCGCTACCGGTGAGGGTGGTGACGGTCGCGTACCCGCGGAACTGGTCCCAGGTGCGGGCCTTGGGGTCGACCATCTCGGAGTCGTTGCGGTGCCAGGCGGCGCCGCCGCCGTAGACGTAGTTGGTGACGACGGCGGGCTGGCCGCCCGCGACCGAGTCCTGCTGGGTCACGGACTGGACGATGATCTTGTTGAACCAGTCGTTGACCGGGTCCGGCGCGCTCTGCCCGGGGAAGTACCACTTCACCGGCATGCAGGCCATCGTGTTGCCGTCCTCCGAGGACGGCATCGTCCCGCCGGCCTCGCGCGAGCACTCGGCGGGCCGGTAGACGACGTTGATCAGGCCACCGGTCTCGGTGGTGATCCGCTGGATGCGCGGGCGGTTGTACGGCTCGACCGAGGCCGTGCTGCCGTCCGGGCGGACGACCGGGCCCTTGACGCGGTTGGCGATCTGCAGCGGCTGGAACGAGACCGCCGGCAAGCTGATCGGGGTCTTGCCGTTGCTGCCGGTGCGCTGGACCGAGTCGAGCCACAGGGCCGGCGAGGTGCCGTCGCCCGGGTCCTGGAAGGACTGGTTGAGGGCGAAGGAGTCGACGCCGCGGTAGCCGCTGCCGGTCCAGACCTCGGTGTCGATCTTCGTGAGGCGCTTGGTGGTCCAGAACGTGGGCGAGTTGACGGCGCAGTCGCCGGTCGCGTCGCAGTTCTGGTCGATCGGGGTGTCCGGCCACGACTTGGCGTTGGCTTTGGTCCGCTGGGACGGGTCGCAGGTGATCGTGCCGTTCGGCAGGCAGCGCTCGGCGGTGCGGAACCACACCTGGGCGGCCGGGTTGGCCTTGCCCTTCGCGGCGATCTGGTCGGGCAGGCGCTGGCCGTAGCCCACCCAGACCGGGTAGGAGGCACGCTGGTACTGCGTCCGGGGGCCGGTGCCGTTGTTCTGGCCGCCGCCCTGGACGTAGTAGTTCTGCTCCTGCTCGTACCGGTAGCTGATCAGGTTCTGGTGCGGGTCGACGACGTAGTCGAGCGACCACTGCCAGCCCATCTGGGACCAGGAGTTGGTGGCCGGCGAGCCGTCCTTGAGGCACGGGTCCTGGCCGCCCGGCCAGTAGATCGGCACGGTGGAGACGGAGTTGCTGGCCTGGTCACTGCCGTCGCCGCCGGGCAGGTGGTTGGCGCCGAAGTAGTACTGGATGCCCTCGGCGGTGGTGATCCGCCAGGCCTCGCCGTTCCAGGCCCCGTTGTTCTGGCCGGTCAGCCGCTCGACCTTGGTGCCGTCCTCGCCCTGGAGGTGCCACTCGCAGGACTTGTCGTCCTTGACCAGCTGACCGGCGTGGCCGGCGAGCGAGAGCTGGAGCAGGTCGCCGCCCCAGCACTGGTCGCCCGAGCCCTGCACACCGGCGTCCTTGCAACTCTTGTAGCCGCGCACGATGGAGCCCGGGTGCCACTCCCAGCCCTCGCCGATCCAGGACGGCTGGGCGTTGGTGGAGGCGGTCTTGCCGTCCACGGCGGAGGAGTCGTAGCCGAGCGAGACGCTGGGGGCCGGGCCGGCCAGCGCGGACGGCAGCTCGACGGTGTAGCCGTAGGTGAAGTTGCCCGCGTTAGCCCCGGCCTGCCAGGAGGCGGAGGGGGTGATCGGCGAGGCGGTGAAGTCACCACCGCTGCCCTTGGCGCCCGCCTCGACCGCGAGTGCGACGGTGGAGGCCGCCGCCGGATTGGCGAGCGCCCCGGCCGCGAAGGACTTGGCCGTCCGCGACTGCGCGGCGGCCTGCGGTATCTCCACGTCGGCCACCAGTCGGCCGGTGGCGTCGTCGCGGCGGGTCGGCACAGGGGTGCGGGTGGTGCAGCCCGGTGCGCCCGGGTTGGTCACGGCGCAGCCGGGGAGTTGGACGATCCGGGCCCGGGAGGCCCAGTCGGCTCCGGCGTTCTTCGCCCAGGCCTGGATGTCGATCCCGACCTGGACTCGCCCGGCGGCTGCGCCCTCGCCGATGTCGGTGAGGGAGACCAGTGCGCCGTTCACGCCGGCGGCCTGCGCCCGGCCCTGGTCGGCGAGTTCGACCTGGAGGCTCGCCGGGCCGCCCTCGGCGGGGGCCGAAGTCGATGTCCGGGCAGCCGACTTGCCGGCGGGCAGCGGCGCGACCCACACCGGCATCGTGCCGGCTTGGACGGGCTTCACGGAGCCGCCGGCCGGCGCCGCGTCGCCGTTCGCGGGGGCGGCGTCCTGGCGGGCGGCGGCGCCCGCGCCACCGAGAACGGCGGTCGCTCTGCCGGACGGTGGGCTGGAGTCGGCGGGTGGCGACCACTTCTTGCCGGGGTCGGGCGTGTGTCCTGCGGGCTTGCCGTCGGCGCCCTTGACCGGGTGCGGGTCAGGCACCGGCGTGTTCGGCGGCACCCAGACCTCGGGCGGATCCGTAGCCATGGCGACCGCCTCGACCGAGGGGAGCGTCACCACGGACATGCAAACGGCCAGTACGGACGCCGCGGCCAGCCGAGAGCAGCGCGAAGGCGTGAAAAGGCGGAAGCGACGCGACAACGGATCCCCCCACGGATTGCCAGGTCTTCAGCCGGGCCGACCCCACGGCCCAACAACCCGGCACTTTATGAGCACACGACCTTCCCAAAGTATGAATTCATTAAAATCACCGTACGTGTTCAGCATCACACCAGGAGCAATGCGTCACCACCCGTGACAACTCGGACACGCGTTCGCATTAATGCGTTGACGGTGTCGGATCTGTGAAGGCAGCGTGCGGCTGACCTCTGCTCACCTCTCGATCGATGACGGGTACTTCATGACGAGGCCGACACCTCCACTCCATCCACATCACGCTCGAACCAGGCGAGTTCGCCCCCTCGGGTCGGCTCTGCTGCCACTCGCCTGCACGGCCGTCCTCGCCCTGGGCGCCGGCCTGGTGACCGCTCCCGGCATCGCCGCGGCAGCCACCGGCGACGGCAACCACGGCCCCGCTGACACCTCCTGGCCCACGCCCCCGCCACCACCGGCCAAGAACCGGACCGACCCCCGGTCGGTCCAGGTCGACGCGATCCGCGCGGCGCAGGCGAAGGCGAAGAGCACGGGCAAGCCCGTCGTCGTCGACGCGCTCGCCACCGGCAGCAGCCAGACCACCGCCAACCCGAACGGCACGGTCAGCACCGACTCGACCCCCGTGGTGGAGCGGATCAAGAACGCGGACGGCAGCTGGCGCGCCGTGGACGCGACGCTCCGGGCCAACCCGGACGGCACGCTCGCGCCGACCGCCGTGCCGTCCGCGCTGACCTTCTCCGGCGGCGGCACCGGCCCGTTGGCCACCATGGCGACGGCGGACGGGAAGAAGCTGTCGCTCAAGGCCCCGTTCGCACTGCCCAAGCCCGAACTCAACGGCGACAGCGCGCTCTACCGGTCCGTCCTGCCCGACGTCGACCTGGAGCTGCGCGCCACCACCGCCGGCGGCTGGCGCCAGGTCCTGATCGTCCGCACGGCGCAGGCCGCGGCCGACCCGAGGATCAAGCAGCTGCACCTGGACACCGTCACGGACGGGCTGACCGTCAAGGCGGACGCCAACGGCAACCTGACGGCCGAGGACGCGGGCGGCAAGGCCCGCTTCAGTGCCCCGGCACCGGTCATGTGGGACTCCGCCATCGCGGTTCCCAAGGTTCAGAGCAAGGCCGCGGCGGCACCCTCGGCGGACGACGGGCCGGCCCCGGACGGCTCCAGCAGCAAGGGACCCGGCACCGGCGCCCGCACCGCAGCGGTCGCCACCACCGTCAGCGGCACCGGCATCGACCTGGTGCCGGACACCTCCGCCCTCGGGCAGGGCACCGGCCCCTGGTACCTCGACCCGGGCTGGAACCCGAGCGTGGACAACGGCGCCCAGGCCTGGGCGCAGGTGCAGTCGGCCTACCCCAAAACCCCGGAGTACAACGGCACCCAGTACGGCCAGGACAAGCCAGCCGCGGGCTACTGCGGCTTCACCAGTGGTCCCAACCGCTGCGAGAAGCTGGGGAACGAACGGGCCTACTTCCAGATCGGCCTGAACTCCGCCTTCTGGGGCTCGGCGGTGCAGGGCGCCACGCTGTACGCCACCGTCGCGGCGTCGTCGAGCCCGACGACCAACACACCGGTGGGTCTGTACTCGACGAGTCCCATCGACACCTCGACGACGTGGAACAACCAGCCCTGCGGGAACGGGTCCTGCTCCAAGGTCACCACGACCTGGATGACGGGTACGGGCGGCATCGAGTTCAACGTCAAGGACCAGATGGCGCAGGCGGCCCGTGAACACTGGGGCGGGTGGACGATCATGTTCACGCCCGACGACGAGACCAACATGTACTACCACCAGCGGTTCGCCAACAATCCGCACGTCGTGGTCACCTACGACTTCGCGCCCTCCATCGGCTCCCCAGGCACCAGCCCGACTCCGGGGTTCGCCCGTGACGCGGCCTACAACCAGTGCCAGACGCCCGGGACCGCCAACCCCTGGGACAACCCGGGCTGGGTCGGACGCAACACCGACGTCAGCCTGGCCGTGGACACCTGGTCGCCCACCGGCGAGCAGCTGTGGACCACCTTCAAGATGTGGGACGACGACGACCACCAGTCCACGAAGTTCTTCGACACCGGCTGGGGCGCGAGCACGAGTCGCGCGACCATGAGCGCCGGTCAGCTGATCGACGGCCACCAGTACGGCTGGTTCGCCGTCACCTCCGACGGCACACTGGCCAGCCCGTACAGCCCGATGTGCTTCCTGCGCGTCGACCGCACCCCGCCGACCGCCCGGATCACCTCGACGGACTTCCCCGAGTCCGGCACGCTCGGCGGGCACCCGAAGCTGGTCGGCCAGGAGGGCGTCTTCACCCTGAGCGGCACCGATCCGGCCCCGGCCGGCGGCGGCCGTTCCTCCGGCCTGGCCTGCGCCCGCTGGACCACCGACCCCGTCCGGGCCGCATCCACGGGTTGGGGCTGCAACGACGGCGGCAACATCGTCAAGATGGACGGCAACGGCAGCTTCCAGCTGAAGTACACCCCCTGGCACTGGGGGACCAACTTCCTCTACCTGCAGACGCAGGACAACGCCGGCAACATGTCGCAGCCGGTCGTCTACACCTACTTCGTGCCCGGCAATCCGGCCATCGTCGACCCGGTCATGGGTGATGTCGACGGCGACCGGAAGGCCGACGTTCTCCTTCCGGACGGATCCGGCGCGCTGCGCCTGGTCGGAGCCGGTGCCGACCCGTACGCCGCGCCGAACGCCAAGCCGGCCTCGGCCCCGGGAACGACCGACTGGAGCACCGTTCAGACCACCCACCGGGGTTCGTTCAGCGACCGGAACGTGGACGACCTGATCGCGCACGTCCCCGGTGCCGCCGAGCTGTACCTGTACGCGAACGACGACATCGCCGCCCACCTGGACGGCCAGAGTGCGATGTCCCTGGGCAAGACCCGGGACTGCTACCTGCCGAACGGCACCCCGATCGTCTGCAAGGACTACGGAAACAACGACACATGGTCCGGGGTCACCCAGATCGCCGCCTTCGGATCACCCTCGGGCGACACTCCTGCCAGGAACGGCACTCTCGTCGGGCTGCCCCGTTCGTCTCTCCTCTTCGTCGAGGGCGGCCGGTTGTGGCTCGGCATGTCCTACAGTGCGAAGACCCTCGACGGTCCGGCCGTCCTGCTGTCGCAGAACCAGGCCTGGGCGTCCTACGACCTGATCACCCCCGGCCCGGCCAAGGGCGCCAACGTCCCGACCGTCTGGGCCCGTTCTCGGGCGGACGGGAGCATCCACGCCTACCAGCTGGCCGCGGGCAGCGCCCCGGGCACCTACGACGCCACCGGCTTCGCCGACCCCGCCACGGGCGCGCTGCCCACCAGCGTGGACCCCAAGCTGTACCCGAAGGTCGGCTCCAACGGTGACCTCACCGGTGACGGCGTCCCGGACCTGTGGGCCGTCGACACCGGCAACCAGCTGGTCGCCTGGGCCGGTGTCGGCACCAAGGCTCCCAACGTCAACGGCGGCCCGACCGTGACCGGCTTCGAGCAGTCCCCGGTCGTGCTGGGCAATCTCAACCGCCCGATCGGCAACTGGTTGGCCTCGCCGAACGGCGGCAACACCGTCCTGGACGGCCAGGGGAAGGCCAACGGCACGGCCACCGGCGTGAGCTGGGTGAGCGACACCGTGGACGGCCGGAGCACCACGGTCGCCGCGTTCAGCCCGGGCAGCGGCTCGAACATCACCACCCAGGGCCCGGTGGTCGACACCCGGAAGAGCTTCACGGTCTCGGCCTGGGCGAAGTCCGGCCAGGGCGGCGGGATCGTCGCCGGCCAGACCGCCAACCACGCGAGCGACTTCATGCTGTACAACGACGGCGCCGGCAACGCCTGGCGGTTCGCGATGAGTTACGGCGACACCGGTGGCTGGCCGTTCCAGTTCACGAACACGATCAGCGCGAGCGCGGGTGTCCGGGCCGGCGTCTGGACCCAGGTCACGGCCTCGTACAACAGCGACACCGGCCTGATGTCGCTGTACGTGGACGGGGTGCTCGCCGGCACGGGCTACCACCCGGCGAGCCAGGGTTCCCCGCCGTCCGGCCCGTTCGTGCTGGGTCGGTACAAGTCGGCCGACCAGCCCAGCCAGTCCTTCGACGGAAGCATCAGCACCATCGCCGTCTACCCGTTCGCCATCGCGCCCGCCGCGCCGGGCGGTTCCTCGCCCGTCCGGTCCGCGCTCGACGCGAACGTCTGCTTCGACGACAACGGCGGCGGCACCGCGAACGGGACCGCCATCCAGGTCTGGGCCTGCAACGGCACCGACGCGCAGGCCGTCTCGCCGGTCGGCGACGGCAGCCTGCGCGTCAAGGGCGGGTGCATCTCCCCGGTGAACGCCGGCACGGTCAACGGCACGCAGCTGGAGTACCGCACCTGTGACGGCACCGCGGCGCAGCGGTGGCTTCCGTTGGCGAACGGCGCGCTGTACCACCCGGCCTCCGGGCGGTGCGTGGACCTGCCGTTCGCGCAGACGGCGAACGGGACCCGGCCGGCGCTGTGGGACTGCGCCTACGAGGCGAACCAGCGGTGGGACACGGCATCGCTGCGGACGGCCGTGGTGCCGGGGCCGCCGCGGGGGTGAGTGCGGCCGAGAGGCCCGCTCCGCCGGTTTCGGCGGGGCGGGCCCCTCGGGGTTTCCGGCGGCGGGTGGTGTGGGGCTGCGACCTGGGTGAACGGGGCGTCAATTCCGGCAAAGCGGGCATAGCCGTCGACGGCGTTGACACCGGGTCGGGTAGCTGGTGGGGTGGCGGCGATGTGGTCCAGGCCTGTCGAGGAGGCTCCTGTGCAAGCCCGAGTGTCCGTCGCGGCAGGGCGACGACTGCGGCAGCTGGAGCAGAGTGCCGCCCTGTGGGAGGTGCTGCACCATCCGGCCGCGCTGGCGGCCCGGCGGGCGACGGCGCGGACCTGCCGTCAGCTGGCGCCGAAGACCGCGGACCGGCTGATCGCCGACCTCAAGGGGACGGAACCACTGCTGGCCTCCGTACGGGCCGAGCGGGCCGCGCGGGCGGGTGGGCGGCCGGCGCCCCGGGCGGTGCGGATCGCCGCGGGTGTCGCGGCGGCCGCCGTGGTCGGCGGGCTGCTGGCCGGGCCGGTGCCGGGTGCCGCGTACGCGGCCGCCCCCGCGCCGGACGCCGTGAGCACCGCGCCGCAGACCCCGCTCGGCAGCATGACCGACCCCCAGGTGTTCCCCCGGCCGCAGGAGCGGACCGTGGCGGGCAAGGCCGTCACCGTGCCCGCCGCCGTCACGCTGGTGATCGCCGACAAGGCCGACCGCGGCGCCGTGGACGCCGTGCGCGAGGTGCTGACCGTCGCCGGGGCCACCGACGTCGCCCCGCAGCCGGACGGCGGCACCCCGGCGGCCGGTTCGCTGGTGGTGTACGTCGGCGGGCCCGCCGAGGGCGCCGAGGGCGAGACCGACCGGACGCTGCGCGCGCTCGCCACCGCGGCCGGGGCCAAGGACGGCACCGCGCCGTCGACCATCGGGATGCCCGCCGGCGGCTACGTGCTGTCCGCCGGTCAGCTGCCCGCCCAGGGCGGCGGGACGTACGGCGCCGTCGTGCTCTCCGGCGTCGACGCCGCCGGCACCTTCTACGCCGCGCAGAGCCTGCGCCAGCTGCTCGCCGCCGTCCCCGCCGGACAGGGCCAGGGCCCCGGCGCGGCCGGGCTCGGCCTGCCCGGCATCACCCTGCGGGACTGGCCGACCGGCGCCTCCGTGCGCGGCACCGCCGAGGCCTTCTACGGCACCCCGTGGACCGCCCAGCAGCGGCTCGACCAGGTCGACTTCCTCGGCCGCAGCAAGCAGAACTTCTACCTCTACGCCCCCGGTGACGACCCGTACCGGCTCTCCCGCTGGCGCGACGCCTACCCCGCCGCCCAGCAGGACGAGCTGCGCGCGCTCGCCTCCCGGGCCCGGCGCAACCACGTCACCCTCGGCTACTCGATCGACCCCGGGCAGTCCTTCTGCTTCACCTCCGGCGAGGACGTGGACGCGCTGGTCGCCAAGCTGGACGGGCTGCGCAAGCTCGGCTTCACCGCCTTCCAGCTGCAGTTCCTCGACGTCAGCTACGACGAGTGGCACTGCGGCGACGACCGCGACGAGTACGGCACCGGGCCGGCCGCGGCCGCCAAGGCGCAGGCGCAGCTGGTCAAGAAGGTGCAGGACCGGCTGATCGCCAGGAACCCGGACCTGGCGCCGCTGTCCGTCGTGCCCACCGAGTACCACCAGCAGGGCGCCACCCCGTACCGCAAGGCGCTCGCCGACGCGCTGCCGGGCGGCGTGCAGGTGGCCTGGAGCGGCGTCGGGGTGATCCCGGAGAAGATCACCGGTGCGCAGGCCGCCGACACCGGCGCGCTGTACGGGCACCCGCTGGTCACCATGGACAACTACCCGGTCAACGACGCCAGTCCGGACCGGCTCTTCCTCGGCGCCTACACCGGCCGCGACCCCGAGCTGGCCACCCGCTCGGCGGTGCTGCTCACCGGCGCGATGCGCCAGCCGGTCGCCTCCCGGATAGCGCTCGCCACGGCCGGCGACTTCGCCTGGAACCCGACCGGCTACAAGCCCGCCGAGTCCTGGCAGGCCGCGGTGCGCTCGCTCGCCGGGCCGACCGCGGACGGCACCACCCCGGCCGGCTCGGCGCTGGACGCCGTCTCCGCGCTGGCCGGCAACAGCTCCTCCTCCCCGCTGGCCAAGCAGGAGTCCGGCTACCTGACGCCGCTGATGGACCAGTTCTGGGCCGCCGCCGAGCCCACCTCCGGCGCCTCCCCCGACCTCGCCAAGCTGATGGCCGCCGCCACGCCGCTGCGCACCGCCTTCGTCTCGATGGCCACCGCCCAGCAGACCCTGGCCGGCACCCAGGCCACCACCCAGCTGGCCGCCGAGGCCGGGCCGTGGCTCGTCCCGCTGCGCGACTACGGGCTGGCCGGGCAGGCCGCGCTGGACATGGTGGTCGCCCAGCACGGCGGCGACGGCGCGGCCGCCTGGAAGGCCCGGGTCCAGCTCAACCAGCTGCGCGAGAAGCTCGCCGCCAGCCCGGCGACCATCGGCGCGGGCGTGCTCGGCCCCTTCCTGGACCGGGCCGTGCGGGCCGCCGACAACTGGTCCGGCGTGGTGAGCGGCGGGGTCACCCCGACCTCCACCATGGGCACCGCGCAGGACCACCTGCCCGCGCTGATGACCGACGGCCGGGCCGACACCTTCTACTGGAGCTCCGCTCCCCCGCAGCCCGGCGACGCGGTCGGCGTCGACCTCGGCGCCGGCCGGCCGGTCAGCTCCGTCACCGTGCTGATGGGCGCCTGGGGCGACGGGCCGGACGCGCAGAACGCCGTCGACGACTACATCCGCGACGGCGTGCTGGAGTACAGCACCGGCGAGGGCGGCTGGAAGCAGCTCGCCGTGGTGAAGAACCAGAAGTCGGTCTCCGCCCAGCTGCCGGCCGGCACCGTCGTGCGGGCGGTGCGGCTGCGCGCCACCGCCGCGCAGAAGACCGCCGTGGCGGTGCGCGAGTTCACCGTCACCGGGCCCGACGAGTCCCCCGCCAGCGTCACCGGCGGGCCCGCCGCGCTGCCCGGTTCCTCGGCCGCCGCCGTCCTCGACGGCAACCCGGACACCGCCTACCGCGCCGCCACGGCGCCCACCGCGCAGGACGAGCCGCTCACCGTCGAGCTCGGCTCCGCCCGTCCGCTGGACCGGCTCACCGTGCTCACCGACCCCGGCGTGCACGCCACCGCCACCGTCGCGGTGCGCCACCCGGACGGCAGCTGGACGGACATCGGCACCGTGCAGCCCGGCTACAACGAGCTGCCGGCCGGCGGCCAGCTCGCCGACGCGTTCCGGATGACCTGGAAGCCCGGCGGGGACCCGCCGGTGGTCAACCAGGTGATCCCCTGGTACGCGGACGCCCCGGCCGCCCGGCTCACCCTCGCCGACCCCGCCCTCGACGTGGTCACCGGCGCCGCCGCGCCCGCCCAGACCCGGGCCACCGTCGAGGCCGGCCGCCCCGAGGGCACCACCGGCGCGCTGAGCGCCGACGTGCCGGCCGCCGCCAAGGGCCTCACCGTGGCCCCGGCCGGCGGGGTCACCGTGCCGCGCGGCGGCCGGGTCGGCGTGCCGCTGCTGGTCAGTGCCGCCCCGGGCACGCCGTCCGGGACGTACCAGGTGCCGGTGACGTACACCGCCGGCTCGACCGTCCTGCGGCAGGTGCTGCAGGTGCACGTGGTACCGCCGACCGGCGGCTCGGACCTCGCGCTCGGCGCCACGGCCACCTCCTCGGGCGACGAGACGCCGAACTTCCCGGCCTCGGCCGTCGCCGACGGGGACCCGAAGAGCCGCTGGTCCTCCCCGGCCAAGGACGACGCCTGGGTGCAGCTGGAGCTGCCGCAGGCGACCCGGCTCGGCGCGGCGGTGCTGCACTGGCAGGCCGCGTACGCCGCCTCGTACCGGATCCAGGTGTCCGCGGACGGCAGCACCTGGACGGACGCGGCGGCGGTCGACAACGGCAAGGGCGGGGACGAGACGGTGCGCTTCGACGCGCCGGGCGTCCGGTTCGTGCGGATGCAGGGCGTGGCGCGGGCCACCAAGTACGGGTACTCGCTGTGGGGCATCGAGCTGTACGGCGTCCCGACGCCGGGCCAGCCGCCGGCCACCCCGCCGGCGCAGCCCGGCCAGTCGGGCGGCGCGGTGGCGGTGCCGGGTGCGGGGGTCGTGCCTCCGGCGGGGGCGGGGAAGCAGTAGCTCGAAACAGCGGCGGGCCGCCGGCTCCCCGGTGCGGGGGGCGCGGCGGCCCATGAGGCGCGTACCGACGATGTGACGGGCGGGCCCTTGTGGTGCGGGGGTCAGGCGGAGAGCGGTTCGGGCTGCTCGCCGCGGCGGACGGGGGCGGGGTGGGCGCCGTGCGCCCGGCCGAGCGGGACGGTGTGGCCCGGCTGCTCGGTATGGTCGTGGTGCTCGTACTCGCCCCACTGCGGGGCGCGCAGCTGGTCGCCGCCGCCGTACGGTTCCAGGTAGGGGCGCCAGCGCGGGTCCTTGATGCCGGTGCCGATGATCCGCCAGGCGAGGCCGGACGGCGGTGCGGGTGGTCGTTTCATCCGCCAGCCGAGTTCGGTGAGGTGCCGGTCGGCCTTGGTGTGGTTGCAGCGGCGGCAGGCCGCCACCACGTTGTCCCACCGGTGCTGGCCGCCCCGGCTGCGCGGGATGACGTGGTCGACGCTGGTGGCGGCGGCCCCGCAGTAGACGCAGCGGCCGTGGTCGCGGGCGAACAGCGCCCGGCGGGTGAGCGGGACGGGCCCGCAGAACGGGACCCGGACGAAGCGGGTCAGTCGGACGACGGACGGCGCCGGAAGGGCGCTGGTGGCGCTGTGCAGAGTGACTTCCGAGTCCTCCAGGCTGACCGCCTTGTGGTTGAGGACCAGGATGAGTGCGCGGCGCATCGATACGACGCCGAGTGGCTCGTAGGACGCGTTGAGGACCAGGACATGCGGCACGGATGCCTCCTTGGACGCCTGCGGCGCGTGGCTCGCGCCGGGACGAGCGGTTGGATCGCGCAACGAGTGCGTGATCTCCCCCAGTGTCGCCTTACGCCTTCGTACGGCGCCACCACTCCTGTGTAACGGACCTGGGGTGAACTGCGAGTGTGGTCTCGGTCATATCCGGTATGCCCGGGGGAGGGTCGGGTTGCACCCGGGTGCCGGCGGGTGGGGCCCGGTGGCCCTCCCGGGGGACGGATCGGCCGGTCGGAGCAGTGCGGGCGGCCGGCGGCGCGGGGAGCGCACCGGGGCGTTGACGGGGCGTCCGGGGTGTCGCGCGCGCCTCGGGGCGTTCCCCGGCCGGTCCGGACCGGTGTTCGGCGCCGGATAGGCTAAGCGGCACGGTCCGCGGGCCGCTTGCGGCGGTGCGGGCCCGTCACGCCCCCTGCAAGGAAGGTCCGCACGTGTTCCGCTCCGGCGCCCTCGGCCCAGTCGACGCGTCCTCGACGCTCTCCACCCCGACGCCGGCTCCCAGCCCCACCGCACCTCAGGCGCCGAGCCTGGACCTGCGGATCCCGACCAGCGCGCAGGAGGTGTCGGACACCACCAAGCAGGCCGCCAGCTGGTTCGACTCGCACTGGCAGTCCTGGCTGGAGAGCGGTCTGCGGATCGTCTTCATCGTGGTGCTGGCGCTGGTGCTGCGGACCGTGGTGAGCAAGCTGATCACCCAGCTGATAGCGCGGATGGCGCGCAGTCACGAGAGCCACGAGGAGAGCCGGCTGGGCGGGCTGCTGGCCAACCACGGGGTGGTGAACCCGGAGCGGCGCCAGCAGCGCTCGGAGGCGATCGGCTCGGTGCTGCGCAGCGTGGCGTCCTTCTCCATCCTGGGCACGGCGGCGCTGATGGTCCTCTCCGCGCTGGGGGTGAACCTGGCGCCGCTGCTGGCGAGCGCCGGTGTGGCCGGTGTGGCGATCGGTTTCGGCGCCCGCAACCTGGTCACCGACTTCCTCTCCGGGGTCTTCATGATCATGGAGGACCAGTACGGCGTCGGCGACGAGATCGACACCGGGGTGGCCACCGGCACGGTGCTGGAGGTCGGGCTGCGGGTGACCAAGCTGCGCGGGACGAACGGCGAGATCTGGTACATCCGCAACGGCGAGGTGAAGCGGATCGCCAACATGAGCCAGGGCTGGTCGACCGCCTCGGTGGACGTCCAGGTCGGGTACAAGGAGGACCTGGTCAAGGTCGAGGCGCTGATCGAGTCGACCGCGGAGGACCTGGCCAAGGAGGCGCCGTTCGACGAGCTGGTCTGGGCGCCGGTGTCGATCCTGGGCGTGGAGTCGGTCGCGGCGGACTCGGTGGTGGTGCGGGTGGAGGCCCGGACGGCGCCGGGCAAGGCGTCGCTGGTCTCCCGGGCGCTGCGGCAGCGGCTGAAGACGGCCTTCGACCGGTCCGGCATCAAGGTCAAGGAGGACACCGTGGCGGCCGCCGCGGCGGCGGGGGCGGCGGCCACCGGCGTGGTGATCGCCCCGGCGGCGGGCCCGGTGGGCGACGCGGCGCCGCCGTCCGCGCTGTCCGACCCGACCTCGCCGCGCTACCGGGCGGCCGAGCCGATCCCGGTGCCGAAGCCCGCGGACGACCTGGCGAAGCCGTAGGGACGGACCCTTCGGGCGGTACGAGGCCCCGTTCCCACTCCGGTGGGGGCGGGGTCTCGTGCTGTCCGGTAACGCTTCGGCATCCTCGGCTTCACCGGCCATTGACACTGCGCTGACACGGCCCGTACGGTCCATGTCCAAGCGACTGGAAAGTTTCCTAACAGTTCTCGCGAACCGGCCGGAAGAGGAGGATGCCGGGCATGATCAAGAGCACTGCCAAAGCCCCCCTCGCCGGCACCCCGAGCCTGCTGCGCGCCATCAACGACCGCGCCGCGCTCGAACTGCTGCTGGCGAACGGTCCGCTCTCCCGCACCCAGATCGGCACCCTCACCGGGCTGTCCAAGCCCACCGCCTCCCAGCTGCTGGCCCGCCTGGAGGCGGCCGGGCTGGTCCTGCCGGTCGGCACCACGGCGGGCGGGCCCGGCCCCAACGCGCAGCTGTACCAGGTGAATCCGGCCGCCGGGTACGTCGCCGGGCTGGACGTCACGCCGGCCGGGATCCGGGTCGCCGTCGCGGACATCACCGGCGGCACGCTGGCCGAGCACACCGTGTCGACCAAGGGCGTCCCGGCCGCCGAGACCGTCGCCGCCGTCGCGGCCGCCACCGCCGAGGCCGTCCGGGCCGCCGGCCTGCCCGAGGGCAGCCTGCGCACCGTCGCGATCGGCATCGGCGGTGCGCCCGACCCGGTCACCGGCAAGCTGCGCTACGCCTCCCACCTGCCCGGCTGGCACTCGCCCCGGCTGGTCGAGGAGCTGACGGCGGCGATCGGCGCGCCGGTGTCGATCGAGAACGACGTGAACCTGGCCGCCGTCGCCGAGCAGGCCTCCGGCGCGGCGGCCGGCTTCGAGGACTTCGTCCTGCTCTGGGCCGAGGCGGGCGTCGGCGCCGCGATCGTGATCGCCGGGCGGCTGCACCGCGGCTTCACCGGCGGCGCCGGGGAGGTCGGCTACATGCCGGTGCCCGACTCACCGGTCGAATGGGACGCCCGCCGGCGCAAGTTCGGCGGTTTCCAGGCGCAGGTCGGCGCACCCGCCGTCCGCGCCCTGGCCCGCGAGCACGGCCTCGGCGCGCCCAGCGCGGAGGAGTCGATCGCCAAGGCCCTGGCCACCCCGGGCGCCGGCGACACCTTCCTGACCGAGCTGGCCGGGCGGCTCGCCGTCGGGCTGGCCGTGATCGTCGCCGTGGTCGACCCCCGGCTGGTGGTCCTCTCCGGCGCGGTGCCGAGCGCGGGCGGCGAACGCCTGCGCGCGCTCGTCGAGGACGAGCTGGCCCGGATCTGCCTCGCCCGGCCGGAGGTCCGCAGCAGTGCCCTGCCCGGTTCGCCCGTCCTGCTCGGCGCGCTGCAGCGCGCCCTGGCCGACGCGCGCGAGGCGGTCTTCTCCACCCACTGACGCCACCCGCCGACGCCACCCACCGACGCTCCCGCTCCTGCTCCGCACCGCTCACCACCTCTCCCCCGCCCCCGAACGCGGGCGCCCGGCAACGACGCCTGCCCGCGCACCCCCAGGAGGACCTCGAAGTGCTCGCCACCACCTCCCGCAGAGGCCGCCGCACCATCGCCGCCCTCGCCGGCTCCGCCGTCCTGGCCCTGCTCTCCACCGCCTGCACCGGCTCGAACGACACCGGCGGCAACGACGACTCGGCCGCCGGCAAGGACGTCACCATCACCTTCTGGCACGGCTGGAGCCAGGACAACGAGGTGAAGGCGATCAACGACTCCGTCGCCGCCTTCGAGAAGACCCACCCCAACATCCACGTCAAGGCCGTCAGCAACGTCGCGGACGACAAGGTCAACCAGGCCCTGCGGGCCGGCGGCGACGACGCTCCCGACGTGGTCTCCTCCTTCAGCACCAACAACGTCGGCATGTTCTGCTCGACCAAGGCCTTCATCGACCTCAAGCCCCAGCTGCAGAAGTCCGGCATCGACCCGGCGAAGACCTTCCCGGCCGCGATGCTCAACTACACGCAGTTCAAGGGCAACCAGTGCTCGCTGCCGCTGCTCGGCGACGCGTACGGCCTCTACTACAACAAGAAGGCCTTCGCCGCGGCCGGCATCGCCAACCCGCCGAAGACCTTCAGCGAGTTCGCCGCGGACGCCAAGCTGCTGACCGTCGCGGACGGCGACGGCTACAAGCAGCTCGGCTTCATGCCGCTCTACCACGGCTACGAGTCCACCACCGAGCACTTCCTCGGCCAGTACGGCGCCACCTACTTCGGCGAGGACGGAAAGTCGAACCTCGCCTCCGACCCCACGGTCGCCGCCATGCTGAACTGGCAGAAGGGCCTGGTCGACCAGCTCGGCGGCTACGCCAAGCTGGAGAAGTTCCGCTCCACCTTCGGCGAGGAGTTCAGCGCCAAGAACCCCTTCCACACCGGCCAGGTCGCGATGGCCATCGACGGCGAGTGGCGCACCGCCGCGCTCGCCGAGAACAAGCCCGACTTCGACTGGGCCACCGCGCCGTTCCCCGTCCCGGACGACCAGGCCGACACCTGGGGCCGCGGCTACCAGACCGGCACCATCGTCGGCATCGCCAGCACCAGCAAGAAGCAGGCCGCGTCCTGGGAGTTCGTGAAGTACCTGACCACCGACACCGACGCGGTCGTCAACTTCGCCAACGCCATCCACAACGTGCCGAGCACCGTCGACGCGCTCAACTCGCCCAAGCTGGCGGCCGATCCGAACTTCAAGACCTTCATCGACATCGCCAAGAACGCGCACTCCGGCACCACCCCGCCGGCCGTCAACGGCAGCGGCTACATCACCACGCTGCAGAACCTCGGCTACGACTACGAGTCGGGCAAGCAGAGCGACCTCGCGGCCGGCCTGGCCGCCACCGCCAAGCAGATCGACACCGACATCGCCCAGGCCAAGTAACGGCCCCGGTCCACGGAACCCCCATGTCACTCGCGTTCGGAACCCGCAAGGGCAGCACCCGCAAGGGCAGCGCCCCCGAAGGCAGCGCCGGACCGACCGACCCGGCGGCGCCCGGCCCGCAGCACCTGCTGCGCCGCAAGCGCCGCCGGGAGGCGGCCCGCACCCTGGCCTTCCTCTCCCCCTGGCTGATCGGCTTCGGCGTCTTCTTCGTCTACCCGCTGGTCTCCACCGCCTACTTCTCCTTCACCAGCTACAACGGCTTCGGAGCGCCCAGCTTCAACGGCCTGAAGAACTGGGACTACGTCTTCAACCAGCTGCCGACCTTCTGGCAGGGCCTGCGCAACACCCTGTGGCTGGTCGTCGTCATGGTGAGCCTGCGGGTCGCCTTCGGCCTCGGCATCGGGCTGCTGATCACCAAGGTCAAGACCGGCGCCGGCTTCTTCCGCACCGCGTTCTACCTGCCGTACCTGGCGCCGCCGGTGGCCGCGACCGTGGCCTTCGCCTTCCTGCTCAACCCCGGCACCGGCCCGCTCAACCACCTGCTCGGCGAGCTGGGGCTGCCGCAGCCCGGCTGGTTCTCCGACCCGAGCTGGTCCAAGCCCGCGCTCACCCTGCTCGCCATGTGGGGCGTCGGCGACCTGATGGTCATCTTCATGGCCTCGCTGCTGGACGTCCCCAAGGAGCAGTACGAGGCGGCCGAACTCGACGGCGCCGGGCCCTTCCAGCGGTTCCGGTACGTCACGCTGCCGAACATCTCGCCGATCATCATGTTCGCGGTGGTCACCGGGGTCATCCAGACCATGCAGTACTACACCCAGGCGATCGTCGCCGGGAAGGTCGCCAGCGGCATCGCCGGCAACTCCGGCCAGTCCTTCGAGCCGGGCTACCCGTCCGGCTCCACCTGGACCCTGCCGCAGATGGTCTACAACCTCGGCTTCCAGCGCTTCAACTACGGCGCGGCCTGCGTCGTCGCCCTGGTGCTGTTCGCCATCTCGATGGCCGTCACCTCGCTCCTGCTCCGCCGCCGGTCCGGCTTCATGGCGAGCGACGACTAGCGGACGGATGAGGACTCCGACATGACTCTCGACACCACGCTCGGCCAGGCGCCCGCCCGTACCCGCGGGGCCGGCGGGCCCGCCGCCCGCACCGCCCGGCGCCGCGCCCTGCTCAACTGGGTGGCCGTGCACGCGCTGGCCGTCGCCGCCGCGCTGTTCTTCCTGCTGCCCTTCGTCTTCGTCTTCCTCACCTCGGTGATGAACGACCAGCAGGCGCTCACCACCGACTACTGGCCCACCTCCTGGAACTGGGGCAACTACGCCAAGGTGTGGGACACCCCCGGCTTCCTCACCTGGTGGCGCAACACCCTGCTGTACGCCGGCCTCGGCACGCTGCTGACCGTCGTCTCCAGCCTGCCCGTCGCCTACGCGCTCGCCAAGTTCCGCTTCCGCGGCCGCAACCTGGCGCTGATGGCGGTCATCGCGATGATGATGCTGCCGCCGCAGGTCACCGTCATCCCGATGTACCTGTTCTGGGCCAAGCAGATGGGCCTGAGCGGCTCGCTGTGGCCGCTGATCATCCCGATGGCCTTCGGCGACGCCTTCTCGATCTTCCTGCTGCGGCAGTTCCTGCTGACCATCCCCAAGGAGTACATCGAGGCCGCCCGGATCGACGGCTGCGGCGACCTGCGCACCCTGCTGCGGGTGGTCCTGCCGATGGCCAAGCCGGCCATCGCGGCCGTCGCGCTGTTCCAGTTCTTCTACTGCTGGAACGACTACTTCGGCCCGCAGATCTACGCCAGCAGCAACCACGGCGCCTGGACGCTCAGTTACGGCCTGGAGTCGTTCAAAGCCGCCCACCACACCAACTGGAACCTCACCATGGCCGCCACCCTGCTGGTGATGGCGCCGGTGATCGTCCTCTTCTTCTTCGCTCAGAAGGCCTTCATCGAAGGCGTGACACTGACAGGGGTCAAGGGCTGATGTCCGCTGCTTCCTCGCTCAAGCTGGCCGTCGTCGGCGGCGGTTCGACGTACACGCCGGAACTGGTCGACGGCTTCGCGCGGCTGCGCGACACCCTGCCGATCGGCGAGCTGGTGCTGGTCGACCCGGCCGCCGAGCGGCTGGAGCTGATCGGCGGCCTCGCCCGGCGGATCTTCGCCAAGCAGGGGCACGCCGCGACGGTCACCACGACCACCGACCTGGCGGCGGGCGTCGCGGACGCCGACGCCGTGCTGCTGCAGCTGCGCGTCGGCGGACAGGCCGCCCGCGACCGGGACGAGACCTGGCCGCTGGAGTGCGGCTGCGTCGGCCAGGAGACCACCGGCGCCGGCGGGCTCGCCAAGGCGCTGCGGACCGTCCCGGTGGTGCTGGACATCGCCGAGCAGGTCCGCCGCACCAACCCGGACGCCTGGATCGTCGACTTCACCAACCCGGTCGGCATCGTCACCCGCGCCCTGCAGACCGCCGGGCACAAGGCCGTCGGCCTGTGCAACGTCGCGATCGGCTTCCAGCGCAAGTTCGCGGCGCACCTGGGCGTCGCCCCGGAGCTGGTCCGGCTGGACCACGTCGGGCTCAACCACCTGACCTGGGAGCGCGGGGTCACCCTGCTCGACGCGCCCGGCGCGGCCGGGGGCCGGGAGGTGCTGCCGGAGCTGCTGCACGGCTTCGGCAAGGAGATCGCCGACGACCTGCACCTGCCGCAGGACTTCGTGCGCCGGCTCGGCGCGGTGCCCTCCTACTACCTGCGGTACTTCTACCAGCACGACGCCGTCGTCGAGGAGTTGAAGGAGCAGGGCTCGCGGGCCGCCCAGGTCGCCGAGATCGAGCGGCAGCTGCTGGAGCTGTACGCCGACCCGACCCTCGACACCAAGCCGGACCTGCTCGGCAAGCGCGGCGGCGCCTTCTACTCGGAGGCCGCGGTGCAGCTCATCGCCGCGCTGCTCGGCACCGCCGGCGGCACGTCCGTACAGGTCGTCAACACCCGCAACGACGGCGTGCTGCCCTTCCTGCCGGACGACGCCGTGATCGAGGTCCCGGCGGCGGTGGACGCCTCCGGCGTGCGCCCGCTGCCACAGCGGCCGCTGGAGCCGCTGTTCGCCGGACTGGTCTGCGCCGTCACCGCCTACGAGCACCTCGCCCTCGACGCCGCCCTGCACGGCGGCCGCGACCGGGTCTTCGACGCCCTGCTCGCCCACCCGCTGGTCGGCCAGCTCGAACTCGCCGACCGGCTCACCGACCGGCTGCTCGCGCACAACCGCGACCACCTCGCCTGGGCCTGAGCCGGCCGTGCGCCCCGGCCCGCGCCTCCCGAGGAGAGCACGGGCCGGGCGGCGAGGAGACCGCCCACCCCCGGCCGCCCAACCGGCCGGGCACCCCGGCCGGGGATCGCGGCCGGGCCACGTACGAGTCCGGGGACCTGATGACCCACCAGCCCGAACCCACCCTGCCCGGCGTCCTCGCCATCGACGCGGGCAACTCCAAGACCGACGTCGCCCTCATCGGCGCCGACGGCACCGTCCACGGCACGGCCCGTGGCGGCGGCTTCGCCCCCCACCGGATCGGCGGCGCGGCCGCCGTCGCCGGGCTCGCCCCGCTCGTCGAGCAGGCCGCCGCCGCGGCCGGCCTGCCCTCCTGGAACGGCGTGCTGACCAGCCACGTCAGCGCCTGCCTCGCCAACGCCGACCTGCCGGTCGAGGAGGAGGCGCTGCGCCGCGCCCTCGAATCGCACCCCTGGGGCGTCAGCAACACCGTCGTCAACGACACCTTCGGCCTGCTCCGGGCCGGCACCGACGGCCCGCGCGGCGTCGCCGTGGTCTGCGGCGCCGGGATCAACTGCGCCGGCCTGCTGCCGGACGGGCGCACCGCCCGCTTCCCCGCGCTCGGCGAACTCACCGGCGACTGGGGCGGCGGCGGCGGCCTCGCCGTCGCCAGCATGTGGCACGCCGTCCGCGCCGAGGACGGCCGGGGCGGGCCGACCGCGCTGGCCGCCGCCATCGCCGAGCACTTCGGCCTGCCCAGCGCCGGCGCCGTCGCCGAGGCCGTCCACCTCGGGCACCTGGCCGAGGAGCGGCTGCACGAGATCGTCCGGGTGCTGTTCGCCGTCGCGGTCGAGGGCGACGCCACCGCGCGGGAGCTGATCGACCGGCAGGCCGACGAGATCGTCCGGCTCGCCGTCGTCGCGCTCGACCGGCTCGACCTGCTCGGCTCCCCCACGCCGGTCGTGCTCGGCGGCGGCGTGCTCGCCTCCCGGCAGCCGCTGCTGCTCGACAACCTGACCGCGCGGCTCGCCGCGGCCGCGCCGCTCGCCGAGCCCCGGGTGGTCGTCGCGCCGCCGGTACTGGGCGCGGCGCTGCTGGGCCTCGACCACCTGGGCGCCGGGGCCGCGGCGCAGGCCGCCGTCCGGGCGGCGTACGAAACGCAGCGGCCGGTGTCGGTCTGAGGCCCGCCTCCCGGATCGGGCCCTGCCCCCAACTCCCGCCCCCGCCCGGTCCGCACGCCGGGCGGGGACGGGAACCGCGCGGCGGGCCCCGCTCGTGCACCCGGTGAGCCGACGGTCGCGATCACCGGGGAGACTGGTGCCATGGCCGTGCCCCGTACCCTCCTCGCCGCCGCCCTGATCGGCTCCGCCGCCGCGGTGCTCACCGCCTGCACGCCCGCGGACTCCCGGCCCACGGTGGCCGCCGCCTCGGCCGCGGCCTCCGCGGACGACCTCGGCGAGGACGTACTGGACGACGACTTCGACCTCATGGACGAGGAGCAGCTCGACGAGCCCGCCGAACCGGAGGCCCCGGCCCCGGCGCCGGCCGCGAGCTGCACCGCGCCGGTCCGGCACCCGGGCCACCAGGTACTGGTCGTGGTCACCGCCGACACCGCCGAACTCACCGCCCAGCCCGCCCGCTACGCCTGCGACGAGGAGCGCTACGAGCCCGCCGGCGCCCCCGTCCACTACGGCTTCGCCGCCGCCGGCGTCGCCGCCACCCTGCTCGACCGCACCCCCGGCGCGCCGCCGCGCCCCGTGCGGCTCGCCGAACTCGTCGACCACCTCGACACCTGCCTCGCCGACCTCGTCCCCGCCGCCCCCTATGCCTGCCGCGGCGAGGCCTACGACGTGGTCCTCGACTCCCACGGCCGCATCATGCAGATCGCCGAACTCGACCAGCCGTAGGACCTTCTGACGCCCGCCCGCACGGGCCCGCGGGACGTCCATACGGTGTAGAACCTCCCCGCAACTGTTGGCAATCGGCTGCGCTACGCGCATCGACGGGGCGTGGCCTGCGGGCTTTTGGCGTTCGCTACGTTGAGGCGGGATTCCTTTACCGGCGTCCTCGTTGACCCGGTTCCGACGGCTCTGCTTTGCTTCCGGCGGTCGACGACGCCGAGCCGGTCCCCCCATCCCCACACGGCAGTTGACGCGTGTCAACGGCCGTCCGGCCGCTCGTCGCCGCCCACCCTTCGTCCCCCGTGCTGCCGTCGCGGCCCACCGGTGCGCGCTCGGCAGGAGAGAGGAACCCTCACGATGGGCATGTCCCCCACGTTCCGCCGCACCCACCTGCGGGCCCTGACCGGACTCGGCGCGCTGGCCGTGGCCGCCGCGGGCTTCGCGGCGGCGCCCGCCGCGCAGGCCGACCAGCCGGCGCGCGAGACCGCCGGGCCCAGCCACCCCTACCGGCACGGCGTCCAGCCCACCCGGGAGGCGAGCGCCTCCCCCAACGCCCGGACCTCCAACCTGCACTACGGCGGCGGTGTCGACGGGATCGGCGTCACCACCGGAGCGCCCAAGGTCTACCTGGTCTTCTGGGGCAGCCAGTGGGGCACCCAGGGCACCGACGCCTCCGGCTACACCACGCTCAGCGGCGACCCGATGGGCGAGGCCGTCCGGGCGCAGCAGCTGTTCAAGGGTCTCGGCACCAACGGCGAGACCTGGTCCGGCGTCATGACCCAGTACTGCGAGGGCGTCGCCAAGGGCGCCACCAGCTGCCCGTCCACGGCCGCGCACGTCGGCTACCCGAGCGGCGGCGCGCTGGCCGGCGTCTGGGTGGACACCTCGGCGGCCGCGCCCGGCCAGGCCACCGGCAACCAGCTGGCCGCCGAGGCGGTCAAGGCGGCCGGGCACTTCGGCAACACCACCGCGGCCGCGAACCGCAACGTGCAGTACGTGGTGCTCTCGCCGACCGGCACCCACCCGGACGGCTTCAACACCAGCACCGGCAACTTCTGCGCCTGGCACGACTGGAACGGCGACACCACGCTGACCGGCGGCGCCGCGTCGAGCCCGTACGGCGACGTGGCGTTCACCAACGACCCGTACGTGACGGACATGGGCAGCTCCTGCGGCCAGAACTACGTCAACAGCGGCAGCGCGGGCACCCTGGACGGGGTGACCATCGTCTACGGGCACGAGTACTCGGAGACCGTCACCGACCAGAACCCGGCGGGCGGCTGGACCGACTCGACCGGCTACGAGAACGCCGACAAGTGCGCCTGGAAGGGCACCGGCGGGGTCGGCGGCGCGCAGAACGTGAACCTCGCGACCGGTTCGTTCGCCATGCAGGGCACCTGGGCGAACGACGCCTCCGGGTGCGAGATCTCGCACCCGGTCGTCCCCTGACGGCCGGGCCGCGGTGAGGCGCGGCGCCGGGGCGGGTTGTGCGGGCCCGCCCCGGCGCCGCCCTACGGGGTGACGAGGCCGGACTCGTAGGCCTGGATGACCAGGTGGACCCGGTCGCGGGCGTCGAGCTTGCTGAACAGGCGGGCCACGTGGGCCTTCGCGGTGGCGACGCTGATGGTGAGTTCGGCGGCGATCTCGGCGTTCGAGAGGCCGCGCCCGACCAGGACCAGCACCTCGCGTTCGCGCTCGGTGACGCTCTCGGCGATCCGGCGGCGGGACGCCGCGGTGGCCGGCGCGGCGGACGGCGCGGCCGCGGGCTCCGGGCGGGCGGCGAACTCGCCGATCAGGCGCCGGGTGACGGCCGGGGCGATCAGGGCGTCCCCGGCGGCGACGACCCGGACGCCGTCCAGGATGGTCTCCAGCTCGAGGTCCTTGACCAGGAAGCCGCTGGCGCCGGCCCGCAGCGCGCCGTACACGTACTCGTCGTCGTCGAAGGTGGTGAGGACGAGGACGTGGGTGGGCAGGTCGGGGGCGGCGGTGATCCGGCGGGTGGCCTCGATGCCGTCCGTGCCGGGCATCCGGATGTCCATCACGGCGACGTCCGGGCGCAGCCGGGCGACGAGTTCGACGGCCTCGGCGCCGTCGCCGGCCTCGCCGACCACCTGCAGGTCCGGGGTGTCGGCCATCAGCACGCGCAGGCCGGTGCGGATGAGCGGCTGGTCGTCGACCAGGACGACGCGGATCACGGCGCCACCTCCAGGGCGGTTCGTCGAGGGAGCGGTTCGGGGCCCGTTTCGGGGCCCGTTTCGGGCAGCGGCAGGGTGGCGGCGACCCGGAAGCCGCCCTCGGGGCGCGGCCCGGCGCTGAACTCGCCGTGCAGCAGGGCGACCCGCTCGCGCATGCCGGCCAGGCCGTAGCCGGTGCCGTCGCCCGACCCCTGCGCGGTGCCGAGGTCGACGATGCCGAGCGCGAGGCCGCCGGGGCGGTACTCGACGGTGACGTGGCAGTCCCGGGTGCCCGAGTGCTTGACCACGTTGGTGACCGCCTCCTGGACGATCCGGTACGCGGCGAGGTCCACCTCGGGCGGCAGGGCGCGGGCCTCGCCGCGCCGGGTCACCGCGACCCGCACGCCGGCGCCCGCGGTCCTCTCCACCAGGCGGTCCAACTCCCCCAGGCCCGGAGCGACTTCGCGCGGCGCCGGCTCGTCGTCGGCCTCCCGCAGCGCGCCGAGCATCCGGCGCAGCCCGGCCAGCGTCTCCCGGCTGGTGGTCTCGATGGCGTCCAGCGCGTTGCGGGTCTCGGCGGGCTGGGTGTCCATCACCCGGCGGCCCATCCCGGCCTGGATCGCGATGATGCCGATGTTGTGGGCCACCATGTCGTGCAACTCGCGGGCGATCCGCAGCCGTTCGGCGGTGACGGCCTGGTCGGTGACGCGGCTGCGCAGCGCCGCGGTGTGCGCGCGGCTCTGGTGGACGGTGTTGCCGACCAGCCAGGCGATCAGGACGAGCGCGGCCCAGCCGAGGTAGGCGAGCGGGTTCACGAGGTGGCCGCGCACCGCGCCCCAGAGCGTGATCGCGGCGATGGTGCCGAGCGGCAGGCCGACGGCGGTCAGCGAGACCGCCCGGGAGCGGGTGGCCGCGCAGTAGCCGACCACGGTGACGGCGATCAGGAACTGCAGCGGCGCGGCCTCCTGGACCCGCCACATCCCGAGCGCGTACAGGCAGCACAGCAGCGCCGTCGCGACGGCGGCCAGCGGCAGCCGGACCAGCAGGGTCGCGACCAGGGTGGTGTTCACCGCCGTGACCACCATCGGCAGGTCCTCGGGATTGCCCTGGTAGTCGAAGAGGTGGCGCAGCTCGTCCTCGCGGGTGAACAGCCGGAACACGACGATGGCGGTCCAGAACGCCGCCACCCACACGCCGGGCGGCAGGCGCCGGAGCAACGGCGGGCGGGGCTCGATGATCATGACGCGATGGTAGCCGCGGACCGCCCGGCGGAACATCGGCCCGGGGGCGTAATCCCCGGGGCGAAGCCGGCGGCGGGCGGTTGTGGCCCGCCGCCCGATGCCGTCCGGGGCCCGTCCTCGGCAGAGTCGTCACCGTGATCGAGATCGAACGACTGACCAAGCGGTACGGCGCCACCACGGCCGTCGACCGGCTGAGCTTCACCGTCCGGCCCGGCGCCGTCACCGGCTTCCTCGGCCCCAACGGCGCGGGCAAGTCCACCACGCTGCGGATGATCCTGGGCCTCGACTCCCCCACCGCGGGCCGGGCCACCGTCGACGGCGTGCCGTTCGCCGGGCGGCCGCGCGGCCTGCGGCACGTCGGCGCCCTGCTCGACGCCGGGGACGTGCACGGCGGCCGCAGCGCCCGGGCCCACCTCGCGGCGCTGGCCCGCAGCAACCGCATCCCGCTCGGGCGGGTCGACGAGGTGCTGGCGGAGGTCGGCCTCGGCAAGGCCGCGGGGCGGCGGATCGGCGGCTACTCGCTGGGCATGAAGCAGCGGCTCGGCATCGCCGGCGCCCTGCTCGGCGACCCGCCGGTGCTGCTCTTCGACGAGCCGCTGAACGGGCTCGACCCGGAGGGCGTGCTGTGGGTGCGCGGGCTGTTCCGGCGGCTCGCCGACGAGGGGCGGACGGTCTTCGTCTCCAGCCACATGATGGCGGAGATGGAGCACACCGCCGACCGGCTGGTGGTGATCGGGCGCGGCCGGCTGATCGCCGACGAGAGCCTGGCGGAGTTCTCGGCGCGCAACGCCGAAACGTCGGTGGCCGTGCGGACGCCCGAACTGGCCGCGCTGGCCGGGGTGCTGCGCGGCGAGGGAGCCGAAGTCGACGTGACCGATGAGCAGTTCGGGATCGTCACCGGCCTGCCGGCCGACCGGATCGGCGAACTCGCGCTGCGGCACGGCCTGGTGCTGCACGAACTCGCCACCCGGACGTCGTCGCTGGAGGCGGCGTTCATGTCCCTGACCGCAGACAGTGTCGAGTACCTGGCCGGAGACGCCCGATGAGCACCCTGAGCGTTCGCACCACCGCCGAGCCGGCGCCCCGGTTCACCGACCTGCTCGCCGCCGAGTGGATCAAGCTCCGCTCGCTGCGCTCCACCTACTGGGTGCTGGCGCTCGCCTCGCTGGTGGCGATCGGCGTCAACCTCAACGCCGTCCACGCCGACCTGACGTACATCGACCACCCGCCGCACCGGATGCCCGGCATGCCGCCGTACCGGTACGACGCGATGTGGCACAGCCTCGGCAGCATCTCCTGCGACCTGATGGCGATCGCGGCCGGCTCGCTGGGTGCGATCACCGTGTTCGGCGAGTACACCACCGGCCTGATCCGCACCACCTTCGCCGCCGTGCCCGACCGGCGCGGGGTGATCGGCGCCAAGGTGCTGCTCATCGGCGGGATCACCACGCTGGCCGGGGTGGTGGTCTCGACGGTGTCCTTCTTCTCCTGCAACGCGATGCTCGCCTCCCGGCACGTCGGGCTCTCCATCACCAACCCGGTCAGCCAGCGGGCCGTCCTCGGCTACGCGTTGATCGTGCCGGTCTGCGCGCTGGTCGGCATGGCGCTGGGCGCGCTGCTGCGGCACGCCACCGCCTCGATCGTGTCCCTGGTGGTGCTGATGTTCATCGCGCCGCTGATGTTCGGCGGGGACCGCTACCGGTGGCTGCACGAGATCGGCAGCCACCTGCCGCTGGCCCCGGTCGACCGGCTCACCTACAACCCCGACTCCAACACCACGCTCTCGGAGTGGGCGCCGAGCGTGCTGGACTCGTGGATCACCATGGGGGTGTGGGCGGCGGTCTCGGTGGCGGCGACGGTGCTCGTGGTGCGGCGCCGGGACGCGTGAAGCCCCGTGCCGTGAGTCACCGACCGCCTCAGGGCACGATCTGCGCGCCGATCAGGCCGTGGCCGCCCTCGGCGGCCGCACGCCAGATCGGCACGGCCGTGTCGAACAGGTCGCCCACCGGGTCCGCCGACCGCAGCGCCTGCTCGGCCCGCCGCTCGGCCTCCACCCGTGCGGCGCCGTCCAGCGCGAACAGCGCCTCGACGGCGGGCAGTGTCGAGCGCACCTCGTCCGGGCTCAGCACCAGGTCCCCGAACCAGCCCGGGAGCTCCCGGATCCGCTCCGGGCCGAGCGCGTGCGCCAGGCCCAGCATCGGGAAGCGGTTGCGGGCGGACACGGCGCCGTACGGGCGCAGGCCTGCGCAGTCCTCCCAGACCGCGTACATCGCCTCGACGTCCAGCCCGAAGGGGCCGGAGGCCAGCGCCTCCAGTTCGTCGAAGCCCAGTTCCTCGCGCTCCCAGCGCCGCCACAGCGCGCGGGTGCCGGGGGCCGCCGCGTGCTCGGCCAACTGTGCCCGCAGGGCGGGCCCGTGCCGCTCGACGGCGCCGGCGGGGGCGAGGACCAGGAACCACGTGGCGTAGTAGCTCATGGGCCGCCAGGGTACGCGGGGCGCCCGTCAGGTCGGGGTGACCTGGGTGCCGAAGAGGCCGTGGCCGGCCTCGACGGCGGCGCGCCAGACCGGGAGGACCTCGTCGAGGATCCGCTCCGGGCCGTCCCAGCACTCGGGCAGGGCCTCGACCAGCCGCTCGACGGCCGTCGCCCGGGCGGCCCCGTCCAGGTCGAACGCCGCCTCGACGGCGGGCAGCGCCGCCCGCGCCTGCTCGGGCGTCAGCAGGAAGTCGCCGAACCAGCCCGGCAGTCGGGCGAAGCGCTCCGGGCCGATGGCGAACGCCAGGCCGGCCATCGGTGAGCCCTTGCGGGCGGCGAGGTGGACGTACGGCCCGGTCGCCTGCCCGAGCTCCCAGGCCTCGTAGACCACGTCGATGTGCTCGTCCAGCGGGCCGTCGAAGGCCCGCTCGTGGAACGCGTGGAACGCCTGCTCGCCGTTCGGATCGGCCGCCCAGCGCCGCCACCACTCCCGCGTGCGCGGATCCGCCGCGTGCTCCGCCACCGGCGGGCGCAGCCGCGGCGCGAAGCGCTCGACGCCGGCGGCGGGCATCGGCATCAGGACCCAGAAGGTGGAGTTGCCCATGGCGCCCCAGGGTAGGCGGGCCCACCGACGACCCCTCGGGTCAGGCGGGCAGCGGTGCCGCCTTGTCGCGGAAGGCGCCGAGGGTGGCCGCGGCGACGCCGCAGGCGGGCAGGAAGGCGGCGGCGCCGCCGTGGTGGGTGCGGACGCGGTCGAGGAAGACCGCCATGGCCTCGGCCGGGGCCTCCAACAGCGGTGCGGGGATGGTGAGTTGCCCGCTCTGGACGCGGTCGTTGAGGGCGGTGCGGTGGCGTTCGGCCAGGCCGGCGAAGATCTGCGGGAGGGCCTCGGCGGTGCGGGCGTAGTCGGCGACGATGCGGTCGGCGGGGACGCCGAGCAGGTCGAGGAGCAGCGCGGTGACGAGGCCGGTGCGGTCCTTGCCGGCGGCGCAGTGCAGCAGGACGGCGCCGGGGCGGGCGGCGGCTTCGACGGCGGCGGCGACGGCCCGGGGGGCGGATTCGGCGAGCAGCACGTACCAGTCGCCGAGGTCGGCGGCGGTGGTCATGGTGCCGAGCCGGGCGGCGAGGAGGTCGGTGGCCGGGTCGACGGGGGCGGCGACGACGGCGATGCCCGCCTCGACGGCGGCGGCCCAGTCGGCGGGGTCGGTCTCGCGGGTGTCGCGCAGGTCGACGATGGTGCGGATGTCGCAGGAGCGCAGCTGGTCGACGACGGCCGCGTCGGCGGCGGGGAAGGGCTGTGCGGAGCGGTACAGCACGCCGGCGCGTATCCGGCGGCCCTCGGGGTCGCTGAGGACGGCGGGGTCGCGGAAGTTGACCAGGGACATCGCGGGGCCTTTCGGTGGGGCCGCGCCCCGGACAGGCACGACACATCTAGACGTCTAGATGTGTAACCCGTCGCGGGGGTGCCGGGCAAGCCGCGCCCGGCGGGGACACCCCTCCATCCCACTCCCGCCGGGCCGCCGCGTCGAGCGGAACGGCCGGTGGCCTTCGCCCGGAGCCGCCGCTTCGTAGGATCGGGCCGTGGCCACGAACCCCCCGAGCACCCCGCTGTACCGCCGTCTCGCCCTGCAGCTGCAGGAGCGGATCGACGCCGGCGCCTACCCGGCGGGCGCCCGGCTGCCGAGCGAGCCCGAGCTGAGCGCCGAGTTCGGCGTGAACCGGTTGACCGTGCGGCAGGCAGTGGCGGAGCTGGAGCGCGCGGCCGTGGTGGAGATCCGCCGGGGCGTGGGGACCTTCGTCCGCCCGCCGGCCGTCCGGATCTCGATCGCGGTGGACCCGCGCAGCCAGCGGGTCGACCTGGGCAGCGTGCACGCCGCACTGCCGGACGCGGCGGGCGGAGCGAGCGGCGGGCACGGCGAGGACGGCGAGTTCGTGGTGGGCGCCCCGCCGGTGACGGGGTCGGCGGAGGACGCGGAGGCGGCCCGGCAGCTGGGCCGCACGACGGCCGAGCTGTCCCGGGTGGACTCGGTGATCCGGCACGCGGGCCGGCCGCAGGCGGCCTGCAGCTACTGGGTGCCGTACCGGCCGCTGCCCGCCGAGCTGGTGCGCCCCGGCCACCCGGGGAACCTGGTGCCGGCGCTGGCCCGGGCGACCGGCGTGGAGCTGGAGTACGACTGGCGGGCGTTCGGCGCGGTGGGCGCGGACCTCGCGGACGCCGAACTGCTGGGCGTGCCGCCGGGCACGGCGCTGCTGGTACGCGAGGGCGTCAGCTGCACCCCGGACGGCACCCCGGCGCTGTACGTGCGGCGGCGGATCGACGGCAGCCGCGCCCGCTTCGTGCTGCGCTTCCGGGAGTCGTGAGGCCGCGCCTGCGGCCGGTCCGCACGCGCGGCGGCGCTGATAGCGTTCACCGCCGAGATCATCCGCTCGAACATGGGCAGCAGGACGTGAACAGCAGTCGCACGGGGGTCGGGACACGGTGACCGAGGGGATCGAGCACGACGTACCGACCGAGCTGACCGAGGCCTACCTCGTCCTGCTCGCCGACGCCTCCCGCACCGGGCGGCTGCTGCGCCGCGACGAGCTGGAGGGCCTGCGCGTGCTCGGCGAGCACTGCGCCGAGGCCGGCTACGGCCTGCGCGAGGTGGTCGCGCACTGCCTGGCGGCGGCCCGGCGGGCCTGGCAGACGCTGCCCGGCTCGGCGTCGGCGCTCAGCGTGGCCGAGCTGCGCCGCACCGGCGACGCGGTGCTCGCCGCGACCGACGCCGCGCTGGCGGCGCTGGGCGAGGGGCACGAGCGGGCGCAGCGGATGGCCGTGCGCCAGGAGGAGGCGGCGCGGCGGGAGTTCATCGACGACCTGCTGTACGGGCGCGGCGACCTGGGCCTGCTGGCGGAGCGCGCGGAGCGGTTCGGGCTGCGGCTGGCGGGGGCGTACGCGGTGGCGGTGGCGGTCGGCGAGGAGCCGTTCGCGGACGTCCACCCGCTGGTGCACCGGGTGGAGCGGGAGCTGGTGGGCCGGTTCGGCGAGCGGGACGTCCTGCTGGCGAGCAAGGACGGCCGGCTGGTGTGCATCGCCCCGGACTCCGAGCGGGCCGTGCTGGAGGCGTTCGCGGACCTGACGCTGCGCCCGGGCGCCGGCTACCGCCCGGTGCTGCGGGTGGCGACCGGGCGGCGGCACTCGGGCGCGAGCGGGGTGCTGCGCAGCTACGAGGAGGCGCTGGACGCGCTGGACTACGCACAGCGCCTGGGCCTGGCCGCCCGGCAGTTGAAGGCCGAGGAGCTGCTGGTGTTCCCGGTGCTGATGCGGGACCGGGCGGCGATGGCGGACCTGGTGCGCAGCGTGCTGGGCCCGCTGACGGAGGCGCGCGGCGGCGCCCGTCCGCTGCTGGACACGATCGCGGTGCAGGCGGAGGCGGCGTACGTGAACGCGGAGGCGGCGCGCCGGCTGGGGCTGAGCGTGCGCACCCTGAGCTACCGGCTGGAGCGGATCAAGTCGCTGACGGGGTACGACCCTTCGGACGCGTTGCAGCGCTTCACGCTGGAGACGGCGGCGATGGGGGCGCGGCTGCTGAACTGGCCGGAGCAGCCTCTCTAGGAGGTACGTGCGCGGACCCGGCAACGGGCCGATCGTCTCCCCTGTCCGCCCGCCAACCCCGCTGGGGCGGTCCCGTCGCCCGGCTGTTGCGGAGTTGTTCCACTGTCACCGGGGGCGCGCGCACCAGGGTGTCAAAGGGGCGTAAAGATTGCCGGATCCTGGCAATGTGCGGACGCCCCCCGCGCTGTCACGATCTCCGAGGCGCCGAGGTGCGGTGTCGGACGGAAAGACGGGGGAGCGTGGCCGGGGTGGGGGGATTCGTCACGGCCGCGCTGGCCTTTCCGACCGCGCTGTTCAGTTTCGCGCTGGTGGTGGTCGTCGGGTACTGGCTGTTGATGCTGCTCGGCGGTCTCGGGTTCGACGCCCTGCACGGGGGGCACGGCGTCGGGCACCACGTGGGCGTCGGGCACGGCGGGCACGTGGGTCAGGTGGGTCATGCCGGGCACGGTGCCGGGGGGCACGGTGCGGCCGGTCATGGTGCCGGGGGGCACCATGGCGGGGGCGTGGCGCACGGCGGGCCCGACTCCTCCCACCACCACGGGGGTGTGCTGGACCGGCTGGGGCTGGGCGGGGTTCCGCTGACGGTGGCGGTGTCGCTGCTGGTCGCGATCGCCTGGTTCGTCAGCCTGGCCGGCACCGTCCTCACCACGGGGGCCCCGGCGCGCGGCGGCGTGTTCGCCGTCGCGCTGGTGGCCGCCTGGGCTGGCACCCGGGTGATCGTCCGGCCGCTGTCGCGGCTGTTCCCGCAGGACCGCCCGGTGACCCGGGGGGACTTCGTCGGCCGGGTCTGCGTGATCCGCACCGGCCGGGTGACCGCCGACTTCGGTCAGGCCGAGGTCACCGCCGAGGACGGCTCCACCGCGACCGTCCAGGTCCGCACGGTCGAGGACGACCCCGGGCTGACGGCCGGGCGGACGGCCCTGGTCTTCGACTACGACGCCGACGCCGAGGTGTTCCTGGTCGCGGCCTTCGACCCGTCACCGCCGGGCGCCTGACGGTTCGCCGTCTCTCTTTTCCCGCTTCTCTTTTCCCACTTCCGTTTTCCCACTTCTGATTTCCCGCTTCTGATTTCCCACTTCGCACCACTTCTCGTCAAAGGACTCCGTGATGGACACCATCGCCGTGGGTTTCGGCGTACTCGTCGCCGTCGTGCTGCTCATCCTGCTCGCCGTGCTGCTCTTCGTGGGCCGCCTGTTCCAGAAGGTCGAGCAGGGCAAGGCACTGATCGTCTCCCGCACGAAGAAGGTGGACGTCACCTTCACCGGCGCGATCGTCCTGCCGATCATCCACAAGGCCGAGCTGATGGACATCACCGCGAAGACGGTGGAGATCCACCGGGCCGGCCGGGACGGCCTGATCTGCCGGGACAACATCCGGGCCGACATCCGGATCTCGTTCTTCGTCCGGGTGAACAAGACCGTCGAGGACGTCGTCAAGGTGGCGCAGTCGATCGGCACCGCCCGGGCCAGCGACCCGCAGGCGATCCAGGAGTTCTTCGCGGCGAAGTTCGCCGAGGCGCTGAAGACGGTCGGCAAGCAGCTGGACTTCACCGACCTGTACACCCACCGGCACGAGTTCCGGGACCAGATCATCGCCGTCATCGGCACCGACCTCAACGGGTACACCCTGGAGGACGCGGCGATCGACCACCTGGAACAGACCCCGATGAGCCAGCTGGACTCCGACAACATCCTCGACGCCCAGGGCATCCGCAAGATCACCGAGCTGACCGCGATCGAGCACGTGCGCACCAACGAGTACCAGCGCACCGAGGAGAAGGAGATCACCCGGCAGAACGTCGACGCCCGGGAGACCGTCCTGGAGCTTGAGCGCCGCCAGGCGGACGCCGAGATCCGCCAGCGCCGCGAGATCGAGACTCTGCGGGCCAAGGAGGACGCGGTGATCGCCCGGGTGCAGGAGGAGGAGCGGCTGAACGCGCAGACCGCCTTCCTGCGCACCGAGGAGCTGCTCGGGGTGCAGCGGGAGAACCAGGCCCGCGAGGTCGCGGTGGCGCAGAAGAACCGCGAGCGGGTGATCGCGGTGGAGAACGAGCGGATCGAGAAGGACCGCCTGCTGGAGGTCGTCGGCCGCGAGCGGGAGACCGAACTGGCCGTCATGGCCAAGCAGAAGGAGGTCGAGTCCCGCCGCCGGGAGGTCGCCGACGTGGTCCGCGAGCGGGTCGCGGTGGAGCGCACCGTCGCCGAGCAGGAGGAGGCCGTCAAGACGCTGCGCGCCACCGAGGAGGCCGAGCGGGTCCGCAAGGCGGTCGTCATCCAGGCCGAGGCGGAGGCGCAGGAGAAGCTGGTCAAGGACATCAAGGCCGCCGAGGCCGCCGAGCAGGCCGCCTCCCACAAGGCCCGCGAGGCGCTGGTGCTGGCCGAGGCCCGGCAGCAGGCCGCCGAGCTGGACGCGGCCGCCAAGGTCAAGCTGGCCGAGGGCGTCCGGGCGGAGGCCGCCGCCGAGGGCCTGGCCCGGGTGCAGGTGCGGGAGCAGGAGGCGGCCGCGGTCGAGAAGGTGGGCCGCGCCGAGGCCGTCGTGCAGACCGAGAAGGCCAAGGCCGCCGCGCTGGAGGTCGGCGCCAAGCTGAAGGCGGAGGCCGAGGGCCTGACCGAGAAGGCCGCGGCGATGGCCAAGCTGGACGAGGCCTCGCGCGGGCACGAGGAGTACCGGCTGCGGCTGGCCGCCGAGAAGGACGTCCGGCTGGCCGGGCTGGACGCGCAGCGGCAGATCGCCGAGGCGCAGGCGGCGCTGGTCGCGGCCGGCCTGGAGAAGGCCAAGATCGACATCGTCGGCGGGGACTCGGTCTTCTTCGACAAGCTGGTGCAGTCGGTGTCGGCGGGCAAGGCCGTGGACGCCTTCGTCGGCCACTCGCAGACCGCGCAGACCCTCGCCGGGCCCTGGCTGGACGGCAGCGCCAGCTTCACCGAGGACCTGACCCGGGTGCTGTCCTCGGTCTCCACGGCCGACGTGCAGAACCTCACCGTCTCCGCGCTGCTGCTGAGGCTGATCGGCGCGGGCGGCGGCGAGCAGGCCGGCCAGCTGCGCCAACTGCTGGACTCCGCGAAGAAGTTGGGCATCGCCGAGACGCCGATCGGGGCGCTCGCGACGGCCAACGGCAGCAAGTAGTCACCCCCGCACCGCACACCTGAGGAACTGACCGTGGACGCCACCGCCGCCTCCGCCTCCGACACCCGGCTCGACGCCGGCACCTACGAGGTCCTGCGCGACCGGCTCGCCCGGGCCGCCGCCGAACTCGCCGACCGGGCCACGGCGTTGAACGCCCGCCGGGTCGCCGAGTTCGGCGGCGGGGAGCTGCGGCTGGCCGGCACCGGACGGCTCACCACCGCCCGGGCCTGCCTGCCGCAGGACCTCACCGCCGCCGGCGGGCTGCTCCTGCTCGGCACCCGGCCCGTCGAACCCGGCGGCGACGACGAGGACTTCACCGCGGCCCTCACCGTCCACCACCCCGACCTCTCCCCCGCGCCCGCCGCGGGCACCCTGCTCGACGACCCCCGGCTGCGCCAGGACCTCGCCGACCTGCGCCGCTACTTCCGCGACGCCCGGCTGGACCGGCTGCGCCCGACCGCCGGCCGGCTGCTCGCCGTCTTCCGCACCGGCCCGGCCGCCGCCGACGTCCGCGTCCTGCGCTGGCTCGCCCCCGACGAGGGGCGGCCGAGCTACCACGACGGCCGCGGCGAGCGCGACCACACCCCGGCGGACGGGCAGCAGCTCGACTGGACGCCGCTCACCCGCGACGACCAGCTGCCCGCCGCCCCCGGCACCCCGCCGCGCGCCGACCTCGCCGGGGAGCTCCACCTCGGCGTCGACGGCGGCCGGCTCACCCTCACCGCCCCGGACGGCCGCGCACTGCACCACGAGCCACTGGCCGAGGCGCTGCAGACCCTCGCCGACGCCCGGATCGCCCACGCCCGCCTGGGCACCCTGCTGCTCGTACGGGTGCGCCCGTACCAGGAGGAGACCGTCCGGCACCTGGTCGTCCACCTGCCCACCGGCACCGTCACCCGGATCGACGCGCTCGGCCAGGCCTGCCTGCGGCTGCCCGCCGACCAGGGCGTCGCCTTCCCCGGCGGCTGCCACCTCGCGGACGGCACCGTGCGCACCTTCGACCAGCCGGTGGACGGCCTCGCGTACGAGCGCACCGTCGTCTCGCCCAACGGCGAGGACGTGCTGTACGAGTTCCGCTCCCCCGTCGACGGCCGCGCCCTGCTCCAGCCGTACAACTCCGTCCGTCAGGAGGCCGCCGCCCCGCTCGCCTGCCAGGGCTACGCGCTGCTCGACGACGGCACCCTGATCGCCCTGCGCCCCGCCGAGGACGGGCCCGCCCGGATGCACCCCGTCCAGCTGTGGCGGACCCCGTTCACCAGCGAGCGGCACGCCGCCGAACAGCCGCCCGGCCACGGCCCGCTGGCCCGGATCGGCAACGCCGACCTGGTCCGCGGCCTCGCCGACTGCCTCGCCCTCGCCCGGCTCGCCGCCGCCGGCGCCGACACCCCGGCCGGCCACCGGGCCGTCCTCGCCGCCTGCACCCGCACCGCCGACCGGCACCACTGGCTCGGCCAGGACGGCCTCGGCGACCTCGCCGCACCGCTCGCCGAGATCCACGACACCGCCCGCCGGGTCATCGCCGAGTACGAGGCGATCGCCCAGCTCACCGCGCACGCCGCCGGCCAGGTCGCGGAGGCCGCCGAGCACGTCGAGGGCCTGCTGCGCACCGCGCGCGGCGAGACCCTGGCCGACGCCGCCGAGTGGGTCGACCGGCTGGCCGGGCTGCGCCGCGCCCAGGGCCGGGTGGAGGCGCTGCGCGAACTGCCGCGCGTCCGCGTCGACCGGGTGGACGCGCTCGCCGCGCACCTCGCCGAGGGCCTGGCCGAGGCCGCCGGACGGGCCGTCGACCGGCTCGCCGAGCCGACCGCCTTCGCACCGCACCGCCGCCGGGCCGGCGACCTCGCCGAGGCCTGCGCCGCGATCGCGACCGCCGCCGAGGCCGCGCCGCTGTTCGAGCGCCTGGGCGAGCAGAGCGAGGCCCTGCAGACCGTCTCCGAACTGGTCGGCACCCTCGACCTGGCCGACGCCACCACCCGCACCGCCGTCCTCGACCGGCTCGCCGACGTCCTCGGCCTGCTCAACCGGGCCCGCGCCGCGCTCACCGTCCGCCGCCGCGAGCTGCGCACCCGGGAGGCCGCCGCCGAGTTCGCCGCCGAGACGGCCCTGCTCGCCCAGGCCGTCACCGCCGCGCTCGCCGCCGCCGACACCCCCGAGTCCTGCGACGACCAGCTCGGCCGGCTGCTGCTGCGGATCGAACAGCTGGAGACCCGCTTCGCCGACGCCGACCCGGCCCTCGGCGAGCAGCTCGCCGACCGGCGCGCCGAGATCCACGACGCGCTCACCGCCCGCCGCCAGCACCTGCTGGAGGAGCGCGCCCGCCGCGCCGACCGGCTGGCCGCCTCCGCCGACCGCATCCTCGACACCCTGCACCGGCGGCTCGCCGCGCTCGACACCGCCGCCGAGATCGACGCCGCCTTCGCCGCCGACCCGACCGCCGTCAAACTCCGCGACCTGGCCGCTCGGTTGACCGAACTCGGCGACCGGGTCCGGGCCGAGGAGCTGACCGGACGGCTGCGCGCCGCCCGTGGCCGGGCCCGCCGCGCGCTGCGCGACCGCGCCGAACTCGCCGGCGACGGCCCCGGCACCCTGCGGCTCGGCCGCCACCTGTTCGCCGTCACCACCCAGCGGCCCGAACTCACCCTGCTGCCCTGGCGCGGCCGCCCCGCCTTCACCCTCACCGGCACCGACTACCGCTCCCCCGTCACCGACCCGGCCTTCGCCGCCACCGAACGCTACTGGGCGCGGCCGCTGCCCTCCGAGACGCCCGCGCTGTACCGCGCCGAGTACCTGGCGGCGAGCCTGCTGCTGGCCGCCGAACCGGGGGCGCTCCCGCCGGACCTCGACCTGCTGGAGTACGTGCGGCGGGCCGCCGAGCAGCGGCCCGACGAGGGCTACCAGCGCGGGGTGCACGACCACGACGCGGCGCTGCTGCTCGGCGCGCTGCTGCGACTCGACGCCCGGGCCGGGCTGCTGCGGCACCCGGCCGAGGCCCGGGCGGCCGCGCAGCTGTACTGGGCGCACGGCACGGACGAGCGGCAGCGGCTGGTCTGGCACACCCGGGCCCGCTCGCTGGCCCTCGCCCGGCGGGCCTTCGGGGTGGCCGTCCCGGCGCTGGACGAGCTGGCGGCCGAACTCGGGGCCGCGGTGGCGGAGTTCGTCCCGGGTGCGGCGGGGGCCGGCCAGTACCTGGTGGCCGAACTCGCCGCCGCCGAGCCGGTGTTCGCGTACTCGACGGGGGCCTCGGCGCTGCTCGACAAGTTCCGCGCCGCGCCCGAGTCGGCCGGGCTGACGGAGGCGCTCACCGCGCTGCCGGACGAGCCCTCGCTGCTGCCCGTACGACGCCAACTCGCCGCCGCCTGGCTGGAGTCGGCCGCCACCGACGCCGACCCCGGCGACCTCGCCGAGGCCGCCGCCGCACTGCTCTGCCCCGCGCTGCCGCGCCGCGCCGCCGAGGGCGCGGTCGGCGCCCGGCTGACCGGCCTGCTCGGCGACCACCCGCGGGTCCGGGGCGGCGCGTTGGACCTGCGGCTGGACGAACTGCTGGCTCGGGTACGGGAGTTCGAGGCGGTGGAGGTGCCCGGCCACCGTGCCTACCAGCGGCTGCGCACCGAGCTGCTGGCCGCCGAGCACGCCCGGCTGCGGCTCGACCAGTACCGGCCGGCACCGCTCAACGGCTTCGTCCGCAACCGGCTCATCGACCAGGTGTACCTGCCGCTGGTCGGCGACAACCTCGCCAAGCAGCTCGGCACCGCCGAGGCCGGCGGGCCCGTCGACCGCAGCGGCCTGCTGCTGCTCGTCTCCCCGCCCGGCTACGGCAAGACCACCCTGGTCGAGTACCTGGCCGAACGGCTCGGCCTGCTGCTGGTGTCCGTCAGCGGCCCCGCCCTCGGCCACCGCGTCACCTCGCTCGACCCGGCCGAGGCCCCCGACGCCACCTCCCGGCGCGAGCTGGAGAAGCTCAACTTCGCCCTGCACGCGGGCGACAACGTGCTGCTCTACCTCGACGACGTCCAGCACACCTCGCCCGAGTTCCTGCAACGCTTCATCCCGCTGTGCGACGCCCAGCGCCGGATCGACGGCGTGTGGGACGGCGAGGCCCGCGCGTGGGACCTGCGCGGCAAGCGCTTCGCCGTCGTGATGGCCGCCAACCCGTACACCGAGTCCGGCCGGCTGTTCCGGCTGCCCGACATGCTCGCCAACCGCGCCGACGTCTGGAACCTCGGCGACGCCGTCGCCGGGCGCGAGGACCTGTTCGCGCTCAGCTTCGTCGAGAACGCCCTGCCCGCCAACCCCCACCTGGCCGCGCTCGCCACCGCCGAACGGGCCGACCTGGACACCCTGCTCGCACGCGCCTCGGGCACCCCCGGCGGGCAGCTCGGCGCCGCCTGGCCGGCCGCCGAGGTCGAGCGCACCACCGCCGTCCTGGCCGGTCTGCTGCACCTGCGCGGCACCGTCCTGGCCGTCAACCGCGCCTACCTCGCCTCGGCCGCGCAGGACGACCGCGCCCGCACCGAGCCCCCGTTCCTCCTCCAGGGCTCCTACCGCAACATGGCCAAACTCGCCCAGCGCCTCGACCCGGCCCTCACCCGCCCCGAACTCGACGCCCTGCTCACCGAGCACTACCGCGCCGAGGCCCAGCCGCTGGGCGCCGACACCGAGGCGCAGCTGCTCAAGCTGGCCGAGCTGCGGGGCACCCTGACGCCGGAGCAGGCGCGGCGGTGGGCGGAGCTGAAGCGCGCCTGGCGTCCGGACCGGGTCGAACGCCCTTGACCTCAAGGGCACTTCAGGTCCTACGGTCGGCCGCATGACCTTCCGCACGACCTTCCGCACGACCTTGACCGAACGCGAGCGCGCGTACCTCGCCGGCCAGCCGCTGGCCCGCCTGGCCACCATCGGCCCCGGGGGCGGGCCGCACGTCCGCCCGGTGGGGTTCCGGCTCAACGCCGACGGCACCATCGACATCGGCGGCCCGGACAACGCCCGCAGCCGCAAGTACCGCAACGCCCGGGCCTGCCCGGAGGTCTCGGTGCTGATCGACGACCTGGCCCCCGCCGACGACCCGGTGGCGCCGGGCTGGGGCCGCGGCGTCGAGATCAGGGGCCGCGCGGAACTCGTGACCGTCGACGTGCCGCCGGTCCAGCCGGACGCGTTCAGCAAGGACGTCATCCGGGTGCACCCCCGGCGGATCATCACCTGGAACCTGGCGGCGCGCGGGAGCACCGCCCGCGACCTGGGGGTGTAGCTGGGGTGTAGCTGGCTACACCCCCGGAAGTGAACCCTCGGCCATGGGAGCGGCCCGTCCCACCTGCTGAAATATGATCATGAACAGCAGCACGCCGCCGGACTTCGCCGTCGAACTCCGCTCCGTCCGCCGGACCTACCGGCGCGGCCCCGAACCCGTCGTGGGCCTGGCCGAGGTGAGCATCGGGTTCCCGTTCGGGACCTTCACCGCCGTCATGGGCCCCTCCGGCTCCGGCAAGTCCACCCTGCTGCGGTCGGCCGCCGGCCTGGAGGCCATCGACGGCGGCGAGGTGCGGGTCGACGGCACCGTGCTCGGCGGCCTGCGCGACAAGCAGCTGACGGTGCTGCGCCGGGAGCGGATCGGCTTCGTCTTCCAGTCCTTCAACCTGCTCCCCGCCCTGACCGCCGCCCAGAACGTGGCGCTCCCCGCCCGGCTGGCGGGCCGGCGCCCGGCACCCGCCGAGGTCACGGCCGCGCTGGCCGCGGTCGGCCTCGCCGACCGCGCCGGGCACCGGCCGGGCGAGCTCTCCGGGGGCCAGCAGCAGCGGGTCGCCATCGCCCGGGCGCTGATCACCCGCCCGGCCGTCCTGCTCGCCGACGAGCCGACCGGCGCGCTGGACACCACCAGCGGCCGCGAAGTCCTCGCCCTGCTGCGCGACATGGCCGACGACCCCACCCGGGCCGTGGTCATGGTCACCCACGACCCGGTCGCCGCCTCCTACGCGGACCGGGTGGTCTTCCTCCGGGACGGCCGGCTGGCGGGCGAGCTGGAGCGGCCGACCGCCGAGCAGGTCGCCGCCCGGATGACCGCGCTGGAAACCGCGCCGGAAACCGCGCCGGAAACCGTGACCGCGCCGGAAACCGCGCAGGAGGCCGTCGCATGCTGACGCTCGCCCTCGCCTCCGTCCGGCTGCGCTGGGCCTCCTTCGTCGGCAGCTTCGTCGCGCTGACCTGCGGGGTCGCCCTGATGGCCGTCTCCGTCCTGGTCATCGCCGCCACCACCGACGTCCCCGACCAGGGCCGCCAGCGCTTCTCGCAGGCACCCGTCCTGGTGACCGCGAACCTCGGCGTGGACTTCCGGACCGCGACCGGCGAGACCTCGACGACCCCGGTCGCCGCCCAGCCGGGCCTGTCGCCCGAGCTGATCGCCGCCGTCGCCGCGACCGGCCGCGCCGTCCCGGACCGCACCTTCTACGCCCAGCTCGCGGACGGCCCGAGCTCGCAGGTCGGCCGCGCCTGGTCCGCCGCCGAGCTCGGCGGCTACCGCCTGACGGCCGGTTCCGCGCCCGCCGCCGACGACCAGGTCGTCCTCGGCGGCGGCAGCCCGGAGCAGGTCGGCCGGCCGGTCCGGTACGTCACCGCGGACGGCCCGCACACCGCGACGGTCTCCGGCGTCACCGAGGCGGAGCCGTTCGAACACGCCGTCTTCTTCACCGACGCGCAGGCCGCCCGGTACTGCCCCTCGGTCGGCGTGCTGGCCGCGTTCGGCCCGGCCGACGCGGTGCGCCGGGCCGTGTTCGCCGCCGGCGGCGAGCACGTCGCCCGGGTGCTCACCGGCGGCGACCGCGCCCAGGCCGACCCGCACCACGCCGAGGTCAGCCACCGGCTGGAGGACGTCCAGACCCCGCTCGGCCTGTCCGCCGCGGTCTCCGCCGGCACCGCCGTCTTCGTGGTGGCCGGCACCTTCGCCCTGTCGATCGCCCAGCGCCGCCGCGAACTCGCGCTGCTGCGGCTGATCGGCGCCACCCGCCGCCAACTGCGCACCCTGGTCCACCGGGAGGCCCTGGTGGTCGGCGTGCTCGCCTCCGCCGCCGGGTGCGCGCTCGGCGCGGCCGGGGCGGCGCCGGCCGGCCGCTGGCTGGTCGAACGCGACCTGGTACCGCCCGGCTTCACCGTCCCGATCGCCTGGTGGGCGCTGCTGACCGCCGCCGTGATCGGGCTGCTCACCGCCCTCGGCGGCGTGCTGCTCTCCTCGCTCAAGGCCGGGCTGATCAGCCCCGGAGAGGCGCTCGCCGACGCCGACGTCGAACGGCCCTCGCGGCTCTCGCTGGCCTTCCGCTGGACCGCCGGCCTGCTGGTGCTGGGCGGCGCGCTCGCGGCCGTCGCGGTCACCGCCGAGTACTGGCCCGACGCGGCCGCCAACGCCGCCGACTCACTCAGCCTGCTGCTCGCCGTCGTCGCCGGCTGCGTGCTGCTGGCGGGCGTGCTGGCCGGGCCGACGATCCGGCTGCTGACCCTGCTGCCCGGCCTCGCGGCCCGGCTGCGCGGGCGCACCGCCGAGGACGGCGGCGGCATCGTCTGGGCCACCGCCCGGCAGAGCTCGCTCACCGCCTTCCGGCGCACCGCCGCGACCACCACCCCGGTGGTGCTGATCGTCGCCTTCGCCGGCTGCCTGCTCGGCAGCATCGACACCATCAACCGCGCGCAGGTCACCGAGGTCCGCAACCGGCTCGCCGCCGCCGACTTCGTCGTCACCCCGGCCGGCACGCCGGGGCTCAACCGGGCCGTGGTCGACCGCGTCCGCGCCGTACCCGGCGTGCGGGCGCTGGTGACCACCCCGACCGCCGTCCTGGCCGCCGACGTGACCGGCCAGTCCCTGGTGCCCTTCCGCGCCGCCGCCGCCGACCCGGCCGCACTCGCCGAGGTCGACCGCCTGCCCGTCGTGGCGGGCTCGCTCGCCGACCTGCGCCCCGGCTCGGTCGTGCTCAGCCGCACCTGGCCCGGCTCGCCGCAGGTCGGGCAGCAGGTGGACGTCCGGCTGGCCGACGGCACGCCGCGCAGCCTGCGGGTCGCCGCCCTGCTCGGCACCGGCGCCGAGGCCGTCCAGGCCTGGGTCACCCCGGCCGACGCCGTCACCGGCGGCGTCGGCGGCCCGGCCCTCACCGACCGGATCGACCTGCGGCTGCTGCCCGGCGCCGACCGGCAGCAGGCCGCCACCGCGCTGCGGACCGCCGTGGACGGGCTCGGCGCCCGGCTCGCCACCCCGGAGGAGATCTGGTCGGGTGCCACCGACAGCACCGAAGAGGCCTCCTGGAACGCCCTGCTGATGATCCTCGGCCTGGCGATCTGCTACGCGGCGATCGCGCTCGCCAACTCGCTGGTCATGACCGTCACCGACCGGCGGCGGGAACTCTCCCTGCTCCGCCTGGCCGGCGCCACCAAGGCCCAGGTGCTGCGCGCCGTCGCCGTCGAAACCCTGCTGTGCGTGGCCGCCGGCACCCTCCTCGGCGCCCTCGGCACGGCCCTCAGCGTCGGCGGCTCCTGGGCCGCACTCACCCACCTCGTCGGCCCGACCCCGGCCGTCGTCCCCTGGGGCGTGCTGGCCACCCTCGCCACCTGCTGCGCGGCCATCGCCCTGACCGCCGCCGTACTCCCCGCCGCCCTCACCCTCCGCGGCCGCGACGGCCAATCCATCCTCCGCGGAGCCACCGGCCCGGCCTGAAGCGGCCAGGGACGGCGTCGCACGAGAAGTCGGCCGGTCCGACTTCTCGTGCGACGCCGCTGATTGATCGGGCCGGGCGACACCCGGACCCCCGCGCGGTCGCCCCGCCGAGCTCGGCCGGGAAGGGCCAAGCGGAGCACCGGGCACGCCAGCCACCCGGCCCTCACGCGCACGAGAAGTCGGCCCGGCCGACTTCCTACGTACCCCTGGCAATGCCAGACCCGCGGCCAAATGCGGCCAGAGCCACGGCACTTCGCCACCACCGGGCACGGCGGCCACCCGGTCCTCGCATGCACGAGAAGTCGGCCGGTCCGACTTCTCGTGCGCTACTCCCGCGCGCGGAGGCCGTCCAGGACGAGGTCGGCCAGGCGGGTCGGGAGGGTGGGGTCGAGGGTGCGGTGGGCGAGGACGGCGCGGGCCTGGAGGGGGGCGCAGAGGAGTTCCAGGGCGAGGGCGGTGTCCGTGTCGGCCGGGAGTTCGCCGCGTTCGACGGCTCGGCGGACGATCACGCCGGCCTGGTCGAGGCGGGACTGCCAGAAGGTCTGCCAGGACTCGGCGAGCGCCGGGTCGTCGGCGCCGAGGACGGCTCCGCGGACGACGGCGCGGCCGAGCGGGGTGGCCAGGTAGTCGGCCAGGGCGCGGGCGAAGGCGGCCAGGTCGGTGCGGACGGCTCCCGTGTCGGGCACGGGGATGCCCTCGTCGCTGGCGGTGAGCATGGCGTCCAGTGCCAGTTTCTCCCGGCTGCCCCAACGCCGGTACACCGTGGTCTCGTTGACCCCGGCGCGGGCCGCGACCTCGGCGATGGTGAGCCGGGCGAGGCCGTGTTCGGCGAGCACCTCCATGGCGGCCGCGAGCACGGCCTGCCGCACCCGCGCGGCCCGTCCGCCGGGGCGGCGGCGGATCGGGTCCTGGTCTTCTCCGGTCATGCGTCCGGTCATGCGTCCGGTCATGCGTCGATCACCTCGCCCGCCACCTTAACGCAGGGGCACTTGCGTTAAGCGACCCCCGGACGCATAGTCACTAACGCAAGAGTTCTGGCTTTAACGAGCAGGAGGCCCCCGCCATGCCCTTCACCTGGCCGCTCGACCCGCAGGACCTGTTCGCCGAGCGCTACCCGCAGATGACCCTGGCCCTGCCCGCCGCCGAGGTGGACGCGGTGCGCGCCGCCGTCACCGAGATGTGGCCCGACCGGCCCGGCGGCTGGGTGTACGAGTGGTCCGCGCTGGCCGCCCGGCACGCCGCCGCCGGCCGGCACCGCGAGGCGGCGCAGGCGTACGGCTGGGCGAAGTTCCCCTCGCTCGCGGACGGGCCGAAGCGCACCGCGCTGGCCCGGCAGGTCGAGCAGTACGTCCTCGCCGCCCCCGGCTTCCCGGTGGAGTTCGAGCGCCGCTCGCTCACCGTCCCGTACCGGGGCGGCACGGCCACCCTGCCCGTCCACCTGATGGCCGCCCCCGGCCTGCCCGCCGACGCCCCGGTCCTGCTGGCCAGCGGCGGGGTGGACTCCTGGAAGGCGGACCTGCACGGCGTCTGGGAGCAGCTCGCGCTCGCCCTCCCGGCGCGGCTGCTGCTGTTCGACCTGGCCGGCACCGGCGAGACCGCCCACCTGCCGATGACCCCGGACGGCGGCGCCGAGGTGATCGAGGGCCTCATCGCCTTCGCCCGGACGATCGGCAACGGCACGGTCGGCCACTTCGGCATCTCGATGGGCGGCTACTACTCCGCCCGCTCCGGGCTGAGCGGCACCGTGGACGCCGCGGTGGTGCTGGGCGGCCCGGTGGAGCGCTCCTTCGCGCCCGGCCGGGGCTTCGCCTTCGGCATGGACGGCATCGTCGGCAACGCGCTGGGCTTCGACGAGGTCCCGGGCCGGGCCGAGCGCGAGGAGGCCTTCGCCGCCTTCGACCTGCGCCCGCTGCTGGACCTGGCCGTCAACGCGCCGATGCTGGTGGTCAACGGCGAGGACGACGTGCACGTCCCGCGGCACGACACCCTGGTGTTCGCGGGCCGCCGGGCCACCCGGGTGGAGCTGGTCCCGGACACCGGCCACTGCGCGGTCTCGCGGTTCGGCGAGGCGATGGCCCTGATCGTGCCGTGGCTGCGGCTCGCCCTGATCGGATAGTCCGACGACCGCACCTTCCCTCCCCGCGGCGCAGTGCGCGTGGCGCCGCCGGGAGCGGCCCCGGGCCCGCCGCTAGCGTGTCCGCATGGGCGCTCAGGAACTCGATCTCGCCGGGCTGCGCAGGGTCTACGGGCGGGCCGGGAGCCGGTGCTTCTACGCCCTGGTGGCGCGCAACGCCCGGCACTGGGGGTGGACGGAGCCGGGCCAGTCGAAGTGGCGGCTGTGGCGGGCGCAGCGGCAGGTGGAGGACGTCCTGGGCCGCAAGCTGGCGCTGCCGGCGGGCGCGCGGGTGCTGGACGCGGGCTGCGGCTCGGGGGTGGTGGCGCGGGCGATGGCGACCCGGTTCGGGCTGCTGGTCGCCGGGGTCGACGTGCTGGACGTCCTGCTCGCCGAGGCCCGCCGGCTGAGCGCCCGGGCCGCGCTGGCCGACCGGACCGCCTTCACCGGCGGCGACTACCACCGACTCCCGTTCGGCGACGGCGAGTTCGACGGCGCGTACTCGATGGAGACGCTCGTCCACTCCTACGACCCGCGCCGCGCGCTGGCCGAGTTCCACCGGGTGCTGCGCCCCGGCGGGCGGCTGGTGCTGATCGGCCCGATGAGCCTCGGCCCGCTGGAGGAGATGGAGCCGGGGGTCCGCACGGTCCTCGAACCGTACCTGGACGCGCACGTGCTCCCCGGCGCGCGGATCTACCACGCCCGCAACCTGCCGCGGCTGCTCGCCGAGGCCGGGTTCGAGGTCGAGGAGGCGCTGGACGCGACGCCGTACTACCTGCCGACCACGGAGGCGCTGCACGTGTACTTCCGGCTGCCGTGGGAGCTGGTGCGCCGGTTCGGCGATCCGGCGAAGTGGCTCAACCTCCGCACCACGGTGGAGATGTACGCCGTCCGCAACGTCACGGGCTGGTACGTCCACACGGCCGTCAAGCCCTCGCGGTGACCACCGCCCCGCCCGCTCACGCCCGCGGCCGCGTCCACGCCCCGCGCGGGGCGGCCAGGTCCTCCCACACCGGATCGGGCAGGCCCGGTACGGTGCGGCCCTCGGCCTGCCAGCGCCGGGCCAGTTCGGCGTAGATGGGGGCCCCCGGGTCGGCCGTCCCCGGGCTGTCGGGCGGCCGTTCCGGGAGGCCCGGAAACGGCTGCTCGCCGTGCAGAATCGTTTCTTCGACCGGCCGCCGCCGACGCGGCGCCGGCATCACCCCGAATGCACTCACACCCGCCCAACGCACCCCGCCCGGATCGGGACACGGCCGCGTCAACCCGCGGCCGCCACGTCAGCCCCGGTGCGGAAACCGCACGGGCGAGCGAGCGGCCGGCGCACGAGAAGTCGGCCGGTCCGACTTCTCGTGCAGGACAGGCCGCCGGCACCTACCGCCGCCGCCCGGCCGCCAGCAGCGCGGGCACGGTGGCGAGCTTCACCCGGGGCCGCCCCTCGGCCGCGCCCCGGGCGCGCTCCGCCCGGTCCACCGCCCGCAGCTCCTTCAGCCCGACCGCGTCCGGCCGGCGCCCCCGCACCAGCTTCTCGAAGTCCCGCCGGCTCCCCGCCGGGACGGGCAGCGCACGGGCCTCGGCGTCGTCCAGCAGCGCGTCCACGGTCTCCCGCGCGCAGGCCCGGTTGGCGCCGATCCCGCCGGACGGCCCGCGCTTGGCCCACCCGACCAGGTACGCGCCCGGCAGCGGCCGCCCGGTGGCCGGGTCGACGACCCGCCCGCCCCGGTGCGGGACCGTCGCCGCCGCCTCGTCGAACGGCAGCCCGGGCACCGGAACGCCCCGGTGCCCGATCGAGCGGACCACCAGCCCGGCCGGCAGGGTCTCCCGCTCGCCCGTCCCCGTCACCGTCACCGCGCCGCCGGAGCCGTCAGCGCTGTCCGCGCCGTCCGCGCCGTCCGCGCCCGGGGCCGTCCGCTCGACGGTCACCCCCGCGACCCGCCCGTCCGCGCCGGCCACCAGCTCGACCGGCGCCGACAGGAACCGCAGCACGATCCGCCGTGCGGCACCCGGCGCCGCGCCGGACGGCACCAGCGGCAGCCCCGCGAGCAGCGCCGCCCGAGAGTCCGGCCCGGCCGCCTCGATCGCCGCCCGCACCCGCGGGTGGTCCTCGACCACCACCTCCACCCCCGGCAGCTGCCGCAGCGCCAGGAACTCCGCCTTCGTCCACGCCGCCTGCTCCGGCCCGCGCCGGGCCAGCAGCACCACCTCGCGCACCCGGCCGGCGCGCAGCGCGGCGAGCGCGTGGTCGGCGATGTCGGTGGCGGTGAGCCGGTCCGGGTCGGTGAGCAGGATGCGGGCGATGTCCACGGCGACGTTGCCGTTGCCGATCACCGCGACGCGCTCGGCGGACAGTTCGACGGCGTCGGCCGGCACCGTGGGCTCGGCGTTGTACCAGCCGACGAAGGTGGTGGCCGGCAGACTGCCCGGCAGGTCCTCGCCGGGGATGCCGAGCCGCCGGTCGGCGGCCGCGCCGACCGCGTACACCACCGCGTGGTGGTGCGCGGTCAGCTCCGCGTGCGTGACGTCGGTGCCGACCTCCACGTTGAGGTGCATCCGCAGCCGCGGGTCGTGGAAGACGCTCGCGAAGCTCTCCGCGATCCGCTTGGTGGACTGGTGGTCGGGGGCGACGCCGTGCCGCAGCAGCCCGCCGGTCACCGGCAGCCGGTCGATCATGGTGATCTCGGCGCCGGTGCGGCGCAGCAGTTCCTGCGCGGTGTACCCGGCGGACGGGCCGGTGCCGACGATGGCGATCCGCAGCGGGCCGAACCCGCCGGGCAGGCTGCGCGGGAACGCGGGCGCGCCCCAGGCGTGGTCGCTGGGGTGGTCGCGGAACCAGTCCCGGTTGATCGGGCCGAACACGGTGTCCGGCCCGCGCAGCCGGTCGACCGGGAACACCGCGTCCACCGGGCAGGCGTCCGCGCAGGCGCCGCAGTCGATGCAGGCCGCCGGGTCGATGTACAGCATGTCGGTGGTGCCGAACTCCGGCTCGTCCGGGGTCGGGTGGATGCAGTTGACCGGGCAGACGGACACGCACGAGGCGTCGTTGCAGCAGGTCTGGGTGATCGCGTAGGCCATGGCCGGAGTGGGGTCCTCGCTGTGGAGAGGGATCGCTGTGACGGACGCGGTGCGACGGACCGTCAGAGCATGTGGAGGCGGCGGTAGATCGCCGCCGAGCGGCGGGTGAGCAGCCCGGTCTCGGCGAGGAACGCCATCAGGTGCCGGGAGCTGGTGCGCAGCATGGCCTTGCGGTGCTCGTTCGCCTTCACCTCGTCGAGCGCCCGCCCGACGTCGAGCCCGGCGGCCTTGTACACGCCCGGGTGGACCATGCTGGAGACGATCACGTACGCGCAGACCGCGATGCCGAAGGCCGCGTTGGCGCGCCGGGCCGGGCCCGCGTGGCGCATCCGCTCGCGGATCTCCTGCCGGGCGAACTTCATGTGCCGCGACTCCTCGACCACGTGGATCCGGGAGGTGCCGCGGACGATCTCCAGGACGTCCTCGCCGCGCATCCAGTCGCGCTGCATGACGTCGAGCACCTCCTCGGCCACCAGGATGCCGCCGTAGGCCAGTTCGCCCTTGGCGAGCGACTTGAAGGCCCGGCCCGCCTGGGCGACCAGCTTGTGCGGCCGGTACGCGGGGACGCCCATCTTCTCGCAGGCGCGGGCGAACATGATCGAGTGCCGGCACTCGTCGGCGATCTCGGTGAGCGCGAAGCGGAACTCGGCGCTGGCGGGGTTGTTGAGGTACTGGTCGCGCAGCACCATCTGCTGGAGGATCATCTCGAACCAGATGCCGGTGTTCATGATCGAGCAGACCTCGTGCCGGGTGAGGGTCACCCGCTGCTGCTCGGTCATCTCGTCCCACAGCCGGGTGCCGTAGAGGGTGCTCCACTCCGGGTTCAGGCCGTGGTGCTCCGGCGGGAGCGGGGCGTCCCAGTCGATCTCGACCGAGGGGTCGTAGGAGAGGGCGGCGGCCGACTCCAGCAGCCGCCGCGAGACGTCGTCGTCGGCCGTGGTGTGCCGCGTGGTGTGCCGGTGGTCGTGCCGCGCCACCGGGTCGGTGAGAGCCATGGCTGCCTCCAGGTGCCCGCTCCTGCGGGTGCCCGCTCACCCGCTTATTAGACGGACAGTACAATAAGCGGGCGTTCCCGAGAAGCCCCTGCGCAGGCGGGCTGCCTAGCCCACCGCCGCGCGCAGCGCCTCCGCCGCCTCGGCCGTCGCCTCCAGGAAGCGGCCGCCGATGCCCAGGTAGTTGGCGTAGCCGTGGATGAGGTCCCGGTGCCGGCTCAGCCGCACCGCGACCCCGGCCGCGCGCAGCGCCCGCGCGTACGCCTCGCCCTCGTCCCGCAGCGGGTCGAAGCCCGCCGTGCCGACGTACGCGGGCGGCAGGCCCGCGAGGTCCCCGGCGAGCAGCGGGGACAGCCTCGGGTCCGTACGGTCGGCCGGCTCGGGGGCGTAGTGGTCGGCGAACCAGTCCATCTGCGCGCTGGTCAGGTGGAAGCCCTCGGCGAACAGCTCGCGCGAGCGGCGCCGGACGGAGGCGTCCGCCGCCGGGTACAGCAGCAGCTGGAACGCCGGCGCCGGACCGCCCCGGCGCACCGCCGCCTGCGCCGTCACCGCCGCCAGGTTGCCGCCCGCGCTGTCCCCGCCGACCGCGATCCGCGCCGGGTCCACGCCCAGCGCCGCCGCCTCGGCGTGCGCGAAGTCGAAGGCGGCCAGCGCGTCCTCGGCCGCCGCCGGGAAGGGGTGTTCCGGCGCCAGGCGGTACTCCACCGACAGCACCCGCACCCCGGCCCGCCGGGCGAGGTACCGGCAGACGTGGTCGTGGCTCGCCCGGCTGCCCACCACCCAGCCGCCGCCGTGCAGGAACACCAGCAGCCCGGAGCCGGCCGCCGGCCCGCGCGGCGCGTACAGCGTGGCCGGCAGCTCCCCGTACGGCTGCGGGATCGCCACCTCCCGGACGGCCACCGGCAGGGTCGGGCCGCCCACCAGGTGCCGGGACAGGTCCATCGCCACCCGCGACGGCCCCACTCCGCCCGGCAGCACCAGCGCGGAACCCGCGAGCCGCTGCAGCCGCAGCATCAACTGCGCGTCCAGGGCCAGCTCCTGCCCGTCCCGCACCACCGGCGCCCCGGCCAGCACCCGGCGCACCCCGGCCGGCAGCGCGTACACGGCCCGGAGGGCGCGGGCCTGGACCCGGACGGGGAACGGGACGGGGGGCGGGGTGGGGTGCAGGGCGGGCGCGGGGGTGGGCTGCGGGGTGGCCATCTGCTGCCTCCAGGGAGCGTCGCGGAACGGGAGCCCCATGATGCGGCCGCCACCCCGCCCCCGGAAGCCCACCCCGGCCCCGGCTACACGGGAAGTCGGCCCGGCCGACTTCCTACTCCCCCACCAGCCGCTGCGCCCGCTCCACCAGGTGCCGCCGCTCGGGTGCGCTCGCCGTGCGGGCGGCGGCCGCGCGGTAGGCCTCGGCCGCCGCGGACCGGTCGGCGCCGGAGAGGTCGAGCAGGTGGGCGCGGACGGCCAGCAGGCGGTGGTGGCGGGCCATCCGCCGGTCGGCGGCCAGGGCGTCGACGACGGCCAGCCCGGCGTCCGCGCCCTGCACCTTCGCGACCGCGACGGCCCGGTTGAGCGCGACCACCGGGTTGGCGTCGAGGCCGAGCAGCAGGTCGTACAGCACCAGGATCTGCGGCCAGTCCGTCTCCTCCGCGCTCGGCGCCTCGCTGTGCACGGCCGCGATCGCCGCCTGCACCTGGTACGGCCCGACCCGGCCGCCCGCCAGCGCGGTGCCGATCAACTCCAGCCCTTCGTCGAGCAGTTCGCGCCGCCACAGCGCGCGGTCCTGCTCGCCGAGCGGCACCAGCGCACCGCCCGGGCCGGCGCGGGCGGGCCGGCGGGCGTCGGTGAGGAGCATGAGGGCGAGCAGTCCGGCGGTCTCGGCGTCGCCGGGGGTGAGGCGCAGCAGGAGCCGGGTGAGGCGGATCGCCTCGGCGGCGAGCGCGGGCGAGGTCAACTCCTCGCCGTCGCTGGCCGTGTAGCCCTCGTTGAAGATCAGGTACAGCACCTGCCGGACCTCACCGAGCCGAGCCGCCGCGCCGCCCTCGCCGGCCGGCGGCCCGAGCCCGCCGCCGGCCGTCCTGATGCTCTGCTTGGCGCGGCTGATCCGCTGCGCCATGGTGGCCTCGGGGACCAGGAAGGCGGCGGCGATCTGCGCGGTGGTGAGGCCGCCGACCGCGCGCAGGGTGAGGGCGATCCGGCTGGGCGCGGACAGCGCCGGGTGGCAGCAGAGGAACAGCAGCGCGAGCGAGTCGTCGGCGACCGCGCCCCCGCCCGCGTCGGCGGCGGGTGCGAGCAGCGCGGCCTGCGGGGTGGCGAGCGCGAGGGTCTCCTCGCGGCGGCGCCGGGCGGCTTCGCTGCGCACCTGGTCGAGGAGCTTGCGGCTCGCGACCGTGACCAGCCAGCCGCGCGGGTGCTCCGGCAGGCCGTCCCGCGGCCAGCGCAGGGCGGCCGCCAGCAGGGCCTCCTGCACCGCGTCCTCGCAGGCGTCGAACCCGCCGTGGCGCCGTACCAGCATGCCGAGGACCTGCGGCGCGAGTTCGCGCAGCAGGTCCTCGACGGCCCGGTCCTCCACGGCCCGGTCCGGGACGCTCACGCGCCGGCCGGGGACTCGTGCAGGATCGGCCACAGCTCCACCGGCTCGACGTCCGCGAACGGCATGTCGGCGGCGATCTGCTGGGCGCGCTCCGGGCTCTCGCAGTCCAGCAGGTAGAAGCTGGCCAGGTACTCCTTGGTCTCCAGGTACGGCCCGTCGGTGACGACCGGCGCACCCTCCACCCGCCGCACCAGCTGGGCGGCGGCCGCGTCGGCGAGCCCGTAGGCGCCGATGAGTTCGCCGGTCTCCCGGTAGCGGGCGTTGAACGCCTCCTGCTCGGCGATCGCGGCCGGCCAGGCCTCGGCCGGGAAGGAGGCCCACTTGGCCTGGTTGCCGTAGATCGCCGCGACGTACTTCATGTTCGTTCTCCTCCTGCGTCCCGCGCGCCCCGTTGGCGTGCCGTCATCCAGGAGACGGAGCCGGGCCCGGTTCCTCGACACGAACCGGCGGAATTCTTTCGAGAAATTCTCCGGAGGCACATCGCCGCGGTCAGTGGCGCCCCCGGTCCTCGGCGTCGAAGGCGGCGAGCGAGCGCGCGCCCGGCCCGAGGGCGCGCCGCAGGGCGGCTTCCGCGCCGGTGTCGAGCCCGCCGAGCGCGTCGGCGAGCTCCGCCGCCGCGTCCGCCGCGATCTCGGCGGCGACGGCGTCGAGCGGGGTGCGCGGCCCGAGCTTGCTGACGGCGGCGGCCGCGCGGGCGGGGGTGAGCAGGGCGCAGGCCCGGGCCAGCAGCCAGCCGGGCACACCGGCCGCGCCCCGGGGCGGGACGAGGTACGGGCGGGCGCCGTCGTAGCGGTCGTCCTCGGCGAAGGCCCGCTGCTTGACCTTGAGGAGCGGACGGGCGGCGGCCCCGGCGGCGCCCGTCTCGCGCCATTCCCCGGCCGGTTTGAGGACGTAGCCCTCGGCGTGGTTGTCCGGCAGGTCGGGCAGCCCGAGCAGCGCCGGGACGCGGCTGGGGTAGGCGACCGGCAGCTGTTGCAGGGTGGTGAGCGGGCCGCGGCCGAGCAGCGGAACGCCGGTGAGCCCGGCGGCGGCGGTGGCGGCGCGCAGCGCGCGGTCGGAGATCCACCAGCGGCCTCCGGCGGTGTCGACGGTGGCGTCGAACGGCAGCCAGTGCAGGCCCGGCGCGTACCAGACGCCGGTCTGCACCGGGTCGACGCCGTCCTCGGCGGGCACCTCGGGGTGCGGGTAGCGGCCGCCGGCGAGCTCGCCGTACACGGTGACCGTCGCGCCGCCCCAGCCGCCGGCCGAGTCGCGCACGACTTCGGCGAGGCGGGCGGCGGCGACGGCGAGCCGGGGCCAGATCCGGCTGACGCCGAAGAAGCCGTCCAGCCCTTCGTCACCGAGCAGTTCACGCCGCTTGGCCGCGCGGACGGCGCCGCCGGGCTCGCACACGACCGCGAAGTGCGCGCCGTGCACCTTCTCGGCGGCGATCCACTCCCGGCTGCCGGGCGCGTCGGGGCGCCCCCTGGCGGGGACCTTCGGGTACGGCGTCAGTGCGGTGCTCTGGTCGGCGGACACGCCCCGATCCTCGCCGGGCCGCCCACCCCCCGGCAACGGGATTCCGCACCGGGCAGGTGCTGCGTCCGGGCTACATCAGGCTGAGCGTCACGTTGACGCAGACGCCCACCACCACGACGACCAGCAACACCCAGGGCCACAGCGGTCGTTCCTTCGGGGGCTGCCATCCGGACATGACGTCTCCTGTTCGCCTGCGGGAATGCGAGCCGATCGGCCCACCGCCGACGCTAGCCCCGTGCGCCCGCCGCCCGCAGTCGAGCGTGCTGCCGTCCCGAGGTGCAGTTCTCTGCACCTCGGTCCCCCGCCTCAGCGATCCTCCGTGTCAGCCCACCGAGTTGAGGTACGTCAGCACTGCGCGGACCCGCCGGTGGCCGCCGTCCGCGGCGGGCAGCCCGAGCTTGCCGAAGATGTTCCCGATGTGCTTGTTCACCGAGGTCTCCGCGATGAACAGCAGCGCGCCGATGGCCCCGTTGCCATGCCCCTCCGCCATCAGCGCGAGCACCTCGCGCTCGCGCGAACTGAGCGCCGCCAGCGGATCGTTGCGCACCCGGCGCACCATCAGCTGGGAGATCACCTCCGGGTCCATGGCGACCCCGCCGCCCGCCACGCGCTCCAGCGCCGCCAGGAACTCCTCGACCCGGCCGACCCGGTCCTTGAGCAGGTAGCCGACGCCGTGGGCGCCGTCCGCGAGCAGCTGGGCGGCGTACCCGTGCTCGACGTACTGGGACAGCATCAGCACCGGAAGGTCCGGGACCTGCCGCCGGGCCTCGACCGCGGCCCGCAGCCCCTCGTCGCGGAAGCCGGGCGGCAGCCGGACGTCCAGGACGGCAACGTCGGGGCGGTGCCGGAGCAGGGCGGGCAGCAGGGCGTCGCCGTCCTCGACGGCCGCGCAGACCTCGTGGCCGACACTGGTCAGCAGCAGCGAAATCCCTTCCCTCAGCAGGGCGTTGTCCTCGGCGATCAGGATCCGCACGGCAGCTCCACGCGTAGCAGGGTCGGCCCTCCGGGCGGGCTGTGCAACTCGGTGACGCCGTCGAAGGCGGCCACCCGGCGCTGGATGCCGCGGATCCCGCTGCCCTCGCCGGGCGCGGCCCCGCCCCGCCCGTCGTCCCGCACGCGGATGTGGATCGCGGTGCGGGTGGTGCGCAGCCGCACCTGGCTGCTGCCGGCGCCGCTGTGCTTGGCGACGTTGGTCAGCGCCTCGGAGAGCACGAAGTACGCGGCGGCCTCCACGGCGACGGGCGGCCGGGCACCCCCGGCGGTGTCCTCGACGTCCAGTTCGGTGGGGATCTGGCAGGCCGCGACCAGCGCGCGGGCCGCGTCGGCGAGGCCGCGGTCGGCGAGCACCGGCGGGTGGATCGAGCGGACGGCCGTCCGCAGCGACTGCACGGCCTGCTCGGCGGCCTCGTGCGCCTGGTCGATCATGGCGGGCAGGCGCTCGGGGCTGTCGGTGAGCATGCGCTTCATCAGGGCCAGCCGCAACGAGACGGACACCAGGCCGGCCTGCGCGCCGTCGTGCAAGTCCCGTTCGATCCGGCGCAGTTCGGCGGCGTGCGCCTCCAGGGCCTCGGCCCGGGTGACGGTCAGCTCCTCGACCCGCCGGGCCAGCGAGGTGCGGCGGCGGCGCGGCTGGAGCAGGGCCCGGGTGGTCAGCGCGTGCAGCTGGGCGCACCAGGGCAGCAGCCAGCCGGCGAGCGCTCCGTACGCCAGGCCGACCGGCACCGCGGCGAGCACCGCCCACCAGGAGTCGATCTCCCAGACGCCGAGCTGCGGGGGCCGCGGCACGACCTGCCACCAGAGCGGGACGGTCAGCCAACTGACCGACCCCACGCACAGGGTGAGGGCCAGGGCGGCGCCGAGCGTGCCGAGCAGGGCGTGCGCGAGCAGCCACAGCAGGTCGGTGTAGGTGGCCCGGTCGGTGAGCATGGCCTGCGCCCGGACCAGGGCCTTCCCCTCCGCCGCGCGGTAGGCGGACGGGATCTCGTGGCCCAACCACCGCCCCGCGCGCCGCCGGTGGGCGTCGGCGGCCCGCCGGAGCCGGTCGAGCGCGGGCGGCAGCAGCACCAGCCCGGGGCCGACCAGGCTCAGCACGAACACGGCCAGCAGGGCGTACAGACCGAGGAGGGCGAGCAGCGCGGTGCCGCCGGTGGCGAGCAGGTAGGCCAGCGCACGGGCGAAGCGGCGGGTGCACTCCTGCCAGGTGTCCGCCCGCGCCGGCCGGAGACCCGCCGGCCGGAGACCGCCGTCCAACTCCGCCCCCCAGCTGCCCGTTTCGGCCCACGCTACCACCGCGCTCCGGCGCCTCCGGTGGGTGCAGTTCTCTGCACCTCGGAACTCCAGTGCACACCGTGTCCCCGGCCCGGGCCGCGCGCCTAGCGTCAGCCGGGCTGGTCGCGACGACGGGAAGGGGAACGGGCGATGGCGCACGGCGAGACCGGTGGAGCGGGGCCGGGGCCGGCGGTGGAGCTGCGGGCGGTCGGACGGACGTACGGGCGGGGCGCGGGCGAGGTGGTCGCCCTGCGCGACCTCTCCGTCGCCTTCGCCCGCGGCACCTTCACCGCGGTGATGGGGCCCTCCGGCGCGGGCAAGAGCACCTTCCTGCACTGCGCGGCCGGCCTGGACCGGCCGACGTCCGGCACGGTCCGCCTCGGCGGCACCGACCTGGCGACGCTCGACGAGGCGCGGCTGACCATGCTGCGCCGGGAGAGGATCGGCTTCGTCTTCCAGGCGTACAACCTGCTGAACTCCCTGACGGTGGCGGAGAACATCACCCTCCCGCTGCTGCTCGCCGGGCGCACGCCCGACCCGGCGCGGCTGGCGGCGGTCGCCCGGCGGGTCGGCCTGGCCGACCGGCTGCGGCACCGCCCGGCGCAGCTGTCCGGCGGCCAGCAGCAGCGGGTCGCGATCGCCCGGGCGCTGATCACCCGGCCCGAGGTGGTCTTCGCCGACGAACCGACCGGCGCGCTCGACAGTCGCACCGGCCGACAGGTGCTGGGCCTGCTGCGGGAGGTGGTGGAGCGCGACGGCGACACCGTCGTCATGGTGACCCACGACCCGGTCGCCGCCTCTTACGCCCAGCGCGTGGTCTTCCTCGCGGACGGCGCGTTCGCGGAGGCGATGGACGCGCCCACGCCGGACCGGGTGGCGGCCCGGATGACCCGGCTGGAGGAGTGGTGAGCCGGCGGGCGGCGACCGGACGCTACCGCCGCCCGGGAAGTCGAACCCGCCGACTTCCCGCGCACCCACCGCACGGTCCGCGACGGCCCCGCCGGCCTGAGCCGGCCCGGCCACGGCCGGGCCGCCGCCGAACACCCCCTTCGCCCTGCTTCGCCCCGCACGGGAAGTCGACCCGGCCGACTTCCGGTGCGGCCGCGCGAGCCGCCGACCGACCGCCCTCCGACGTGACCACGGACCAGGTGACCCGATGATCTTCCAGCTCGCCCGCATGACCCTGCGCGAGCGCAAGGCCGGCCTCGTCGCCGCGTTCGTCGCCCTGCTCGGCTCCTCGATGCTGCTCACCGCCTTCGGCGTGCTGCTGCAGTCGGGCCTGGTCGGCGGCGGCGTCGACGCGCAGCGCTACGCCCGGGCGCCGGTGGTGGTCGGCGGCCGGCAGTCCTTCTCGGTCACCGCCGGGAAGACGAAGGTGAAGCCGCTGTCCCGACCGGCGCCGCTGGACGACCGGGTGGTGGCCGAGGTGGCCGCCGTCGAGGGTGTGCGCCGAGCACTGCCGGACATCACCTTCCCGGCCCGACTCGTGGCCCCGGACGGCGGGCTCGACGCGACGAACAGCGAGCGGACGAACGGCGAACGGCCGTCGTCCGGCCACAACTGGTCCGGCGCGCCGCTGGGCCCGTACGAGCTGACCCGGGGCCGGGCGCCGGAGCGGCCGGGCGAGGTGGTGCTGGACGCCGCGCTCGCCGATCGCGCGCACGCGGAGCCCGGGCGCCGGGTGCGCGTGGCGGCGACCCGGGAGGCCCGCGAGTACCTGGTCACCGGCGTGGCCGCGCTGCGCACCCCGGACGGTCGGCCGCCACGCTCCCCGGCGGTGTTCTTCTGCGACGCCGAGGCGGCGGCGCTCTACGCCCACCCGGGCCGGGTCGACGCGGTCGGCGTCCTGCCCGAACCGGGCACCGACCCCGGCGCGCTGGCGGACCGGCTCGACCGCCGCCTGGCCGGGTCCGGCGCCGTGACGTACCTGGGCGGCGACCGCAGCCGGGTGGAGTTCCCCGACGTCGCCTCCGCCCGTTCCGGCCTGGTGGAGTCGGCGGCTTCGCTCGGCGCGACCGTCGTGCTGATCGCGATGATCGTGGTGGCGAGCACCCTGGCCCTGGACGGGCACCAGCGCCGCCGCGAGCTGGCGCTGCTGCGGGCGGTCGCGGCGACCCCGCGTCAGGTCTACCGGCTGCTGGCGGCCGAGGTCCTGGTGGTGTCGCTGGCGGCGGCGCTGCTCGGCTGCCTGCCGGGGGTGCTGGTCGCCGGGGGCCTGGTGAAGGGGCTGGCCCTGGCCGGCGTGGTGCCGGGGGACTTCGCGCTCTCGTACGGGCCGCTGCCACCGCTGGTGGCCGTCCTCGCGTCCGTACTGGCGGCCGAGGTGGCGGTGCTCGGGGTGGCGCGCCGAGCGGTCGCCGTCCGGCCGGTGGAGGCGCTCACCGAGGCCCGTGCGGCCCCGGCGCGACCGCGCCGTGCCCGTACGGTCTGCGGCGCGCTGCTGTTCCTGCTGGGCGTCGCGGCCGCGCTGCTCCCCCTGCTCTTCGACGGCGTGTTGGCCGTGGCGGGCGCGGGCACCGGCGGGCTGGTCATGGTGGTCGCGGTCCTGCTGCTGGCGCCGCCGCTGGCCGGTGCGGCGAGCCGCCTGCTGGCCGCGCCGGTGCGCCGGTGGACGGGGCCGCACGGCCGGCTGGCGGTCGCCAACGTCCGCGCGGACTCCCGTCAACTGGCTTCGGCCATCGGCCCGTTGGCGCTGGCGATCGGCTTCGCCCTGATCCAGCTGGGCATCCCGACGACGACCGCCGCGGCGGCCCGGGAGCAGGCCGCGGCGGGCGTGGTCGCCGACTTCACGCTGCAGGGCGGTCCGGGCGGGCCGCCGCCCGGGGTGGTCGGGGAGGCGGCCGCCCTGCCGGGGGTGGCGGGCGCGACGGGCGTGGTCCGGGTCGAGGTGCACGCCTCACGGGAGGTGCTGGGCTCACCGGAGGTCTTCACGTACCAGGCGCAGGGCCTCAGTTCGCCACCGTCACCGGCCACCCTCGACCTGGACGTGACGGCGGGATCGCTCACCGCCCTGCGCGGCGACGACACGGTGGCCCTCGGCACCGGCGCGGCCGCCACGCTCGGCGCGCACCTCGGCGGCCGGGTCCGCCTGCACCTGCCGGACGGCGCCGAACTGCGCCCGGTCGTGGTCGCGTTGTACGGGCGCGGCCTGGGCTTCGGCGAGGTGACGCTCCCCCAGGACGTGCTGTTCGCGCACAGCACCCGCCAGGTCGAGGACGCGGTGTTCGTCGGCGCCGCCCCCGGCGCCGACGAGCGCCGGCTGGCCGCGGAGTTGCGCAGCCTGGCCGGCCGCTACCCGGGCCTGGAGGTGCTGGACGCGGGCGGCCTGTCGGCGGCGCAGCAGGAACAGGCGTTCGCGTCCGTGCTGACCAGCGCCCTGCCGCTGGCGCTGGTGTTCGGCTACCTCGCCGTCTCGGTGGCGAACACGCTGGTGCTGGCGACGCTGGGCCGGGTGCGGGAGTTCGCGCTGCTGCGGCTGGTGGGGGCCTCGCGGGAGCAGGTGGTGCGGATGATGCGGGTGGAGGCGGGGGTGGTGGTGGCGATCGCGGTGGCGGTGGGTACGGCGGTGCCGCTGCTGCCGCTGGCGACGATCAGCCTCGGGCTGACCGGCTCGCCGGTGCCGTACGTCCCGGTGCCGCTGTACCTGGGGGTCGTCGCGCTGACAGCGCTGGTCGGGCTGACGGCCGTCCTGGTGCCGACCCGGCTCGTCCTGCGCGCCCGCCCGGTGGAGGGCATCGGCGTGCGCGGGTAGGACCTGGACGCCGCCCCAGACCGGCGGCCCGCGGCGGCCGCCCGCGGGTTCGGCTCACGCCGCCCGCGGGTTCGGCTCACGCCGCCCGCGCCTCCCGGCGGTAGCCGCCGGGGGCCTGTCCGAACTCCCGCTTGAACGCCTTCGCGAAGGCGTACTCCGAGCCGTACCCGGCCTGGGTGGCCACCGCCGTGAGCGGCGCCTCCGACTCGCGGAGCAGCCGGGCGGCGGTGGTCATCCGCCAGCGGGTCAGGTACGCCATCGGCGGCTCGCCGACCAGCGAGGTGAACCGGCGGGCGAAGGCGGCCCGGGACAGGCCGGCCCGGTCCGCCAGCGACTCCACCGTCCACGGGGTGGCCGGCGCCTCGTGGATCGCCGCCAGGGCGGGGGCGACGCCCGTGTCCCGGATCGCCGCCGCCCAGCCCGCGGCGGTCGCCGCGGGCTGGTCCTCGAACCAGGCCCGGAGGATGTACAGCAGCAGCGAGTCGATCAGCGCCGGCACGATTCCGGCCGAGCCGATCCGCGGGTTCTCCAGCTCCGCGCCCAACAGCTGGACGGCGGCGGCGAGTTCGGGGTGACGGCCGTGCCGGGTCGGCAGGTGGATCAGGGCCGGCAGCTGGCGGACCATCGGGTGCGGGCGGCCCTGGTCGAGGTGGTAGCTGCCGCACAGCAGGCTGGTCCGGGCGCCGTCGCCGCCGAGCGAGACGGTGCCGATCGGCGAGCCGCGGTCGACCCGGCAGGCCTCGGCGTCCACCGCCGGGGTGTCCGGGCGGTCGGCCAGGACGTGGCCGCGGCCGTCCCGCAGGAACACCACGTCACCTGGGCTGAGCGGGACGGGCTCGCCGCCGGTGGACCGGTCCGCCGGGACCAGCCAGCAGGTGCCGTACAGCACCACGTGGAACACGGCCCCGACCACCGGGGGCAGGCGCAGGCCCCAGGGCGCCCGGCCCTCGGTGCGCACGGATGCCGGGTGTGCCGTCCGCATCGAGGCCAGTGCCTCGGTCAGGATGTCCAACGTCCGCCCCCTGCCGTCCCGTCCTGCTCACTCAACGGTCAGTACGACCTTGCCCTGGACGCTACCGGAGCCGACCAGTTCGTGCGCCCGGCCGGCCTCGGCGAGCGGGAAGGTCCGCTCGACGTGCGGGCGGATCCGGCCGGCGTCCACCAGGGCGGCGATCGCCTCCAGCGCGGCGTAGTCGGGCTCGACGGAGACGCCCGCGAACCGGCGCCCGGCGGCCTCGACGGCGGCGGCCAGCTCCTGGTTCCAGTGCTCCATGATGCTCACCAGGGTCCCGCCCGGCTTCAGCACCTCCAGGGCGCGAGTGTTCTCGGAGGAGGAGTCGAAGACCACGTCGACGTCCCGCACGGCCCGGGTGTAGTCGGTGGTCCGGTAGTCGATCACCTCGTCCGCGCCGAGCTCCTTGAGGAAGCCGTGCTTGGGCTCGCTGGCGAGCGCGATCACGTACGCGCCACGGGCCTTGGCGATCTGCACGGCGAAGTGGCCGACGCCGCCGGCCGCCCGGTGGATGAGCACCCGCTGCCCCTCGCCGACCTCGGCCCGGTCCACCAGCCCCTGCCAGGCGGTCAGCGCGGCCAGCGGCAGCGCGGCGGCCTGGACGTGGTCCAAGGAGGCGGGCTTGCGGGCCAGTTGGCGCGAGGGCGCGGCGACGTACTCGGCGTAGCCGCCGGCGGAGCGCGGGAAGAACGGCATCCCGTACACCTCCTCGCCCACCCGGTAGCGGGCCCCGGGCCCGGCCTCCTCGACCACCCCGGAGATGTCCCAGCCCACCGTGAACGCCGGCTCGCCCAGCAGCGGGAGCGCCCCCGAGCGCACCGCCAGGTCCACCGGGTTCACCCCGGCTGCCTTCACCCGCACCAGCACCTCGCCGCCGAGCGGCTTCGGGCGCTCGGCCTCCACCAGCCGCAGCACCTCGGGGCCGCCGAACTCCTGCTGCACCATCGCACGCATCGCACTCTCCCTCGTCCGGTCAACACCGGCCCCCGGTGGGGCCGTTCGCGATGTCCTCAACGATAGGGAGAGCGGGTGAGCGGATGAATATCCCTCAGTCTTCACCGGATGTCCGATCGTCTCGCCGTGGGAGCGGATCGGACGGGAGCTCGAAGCCGGGCCGCGCGGTCAGGCCGTCCTCGCCCACAGCGCCGCGAGGTGCGCGTGCAGCAACTCCCCGGCTTCCTCGGCGTCGAGGCGTCCGAGGAGCACGTGCGCGGTGAGGCCGTCCGCGAGGGCGAGCAGCGTACGGGCCTCGCGGCGCGCGCCGGGCGCTCCGGCCTCCGCGAGGAGCCGGACGAGCAGGTCCTCGGGCTCCGCGTACCCGGCCCGCAGCAGCTCCGCCAGCCCGGGGTCGACGGCGGCCCGGGCGACGAAGGCGAGCCAGATCCGGGCCTCGGCGCGGTGTTCCGCGCGCAGCAGCGCCAGTTCCGTCGCGGCGTGGCCGAGGGCGCTGGCGGCGGACTGGGCGGGGCCGGCGAGCAGGCGGGCGCGGACCCGGTCGGCGATCCGGTCACCGATGTGCCGCAGCGCGAACCGCAGCATCTCGTCCTTGGTGCGGAAGCAGCGCTGCACGGCGCCCATCGACACCTCGGCGCGGGCGGCGACGTCGCGCAGGGTGGCGGCCTCGAGGCCGCGTTCGTCGATGAGCCCGCAGACGGCGTCGGCGATGCGCCGGCGCCGTTCCTCGTGGTCGACCTGCTTGGGCATGCTCGGCCTCCTTTCCTCGATTTTATTCGATGCAACCGTATCGGACGGTCGGGTACGGTTCGGTTCCGGTACCGATGCAGCCGCATCGGAAAGCCCGAGGAGGAGGATCCCATGCAGTTGTGGCAACGGACCGCCGGCGCCCTCGCCGCCGCCGTCCGGACCGGCGAGGTCTCGGCCGTGGAGGTGATCGACAGCCACCTGGACCGCATCGCCGAGGTCAACCCGCAGGTCAACGCCATCACCCAGCTCCTCGCCGAGCGCGCCCGCGCCGCCGCCGAGGACACCGACCGGCGCCGCGCGGCGGGCGAGCCGCTGGGCCCGCTCGCGGGCGTGCCGTTCACGGTCAAGGAGTCCACCCCGATCGAGGGCGTGCCGACCACCTTCGGCCTGCGCCGGTTCGCCGGGCTGACCGCCCGGGCCGACGCCGTCCCGGTCGCCCGGCTGCGCGCCGCGGGCGCCGTGCCGATCGGGCACAGCAACATGCCCACCCTGATCCTGTCCGGCATGCACACCCGCAGCGAGCTGTACGGCGACACCCGCAACCCGTGGGACGCCACCCGCACCCCGGGCGGCAGCAGCGGCGGGGACGGCGCGGCCGTCGCCTGCGGCCTCGCCCCGCTCGGGCTCGGCAACGACTCCGGCGGCTCGGTCCGCCTCCCGGCCTCGTTCTGCGGCGTGGCCGCCCTGAACCCGAGCAGCGGCCGGTTCGCCGCCGACCAGCGCGTGCTCGGCCCGGACGACCCCGGGATCGCCTCCCAACTCCTCGTCACGGACGGCCCGTTGGCCCGGACGGTCGGCGACCTCCGGCTCGCCTACGAGGTCCTGGCCGGGCCCGACCTGCGCGACCCGCGAGCCCTTCCGGTGCCGCTGTACGGGCCTCCGCTCGCGGGCCCCGGGCTCGCGGGCTCGACGCTCGCCGGCCCCGGGCTCGCGGGCCCGGTGAAGGTCGCGCTGGTCGCCGACCCGGGCGGCCTCGGCACCCACCCGACCGTCCGCACCGCGCTGGCGCGGGCCGCCGACGCCCTGCGCGACGCGGGCCACGAGGTGTGCGAACTCCCGGACGTGCCGCGCTTCGAGGAGGCGCTGGACCTGTACCACCGGATCATCGTCACCGAGTTCGCGCCCACCTGGCCGGCCGTGCGGGAGCTGCTCGGCGAAACCGGCAGCCGCTACATCGAGTTCACCATGCGCAGCGCCCCGCCGGCGGACGTGGCCGGGCTGATGAAGCTCACCGGCGCGCGGGCGGGCGTCCGGCGGGCGTGGGGCGAGTTCCTGGACGAGTACCCACTGCTGCTCGGCCCGGTGTTCACCGAGCCGCCGGTCGAGCCCGGGCTGGAGTCCCGCGACCAGGCCGGCCGGGACCGGGTCGCCGCCGGCCTGCGGCTCTGCTCGGTGACCACCCTGGTCGGTCTGCCGGCCGTGGCCGTCCCGACCGGCCTCGACGCGGACGGGCTGCCGGTCGGCGTCCAGCTGGTCGGGCGACCGTTCCGGGAGGACCAGTGCCTGGCCGCCGCGCAGGCAGTGGAGGACCGGCTCGGCACGTTCACGCCCGTCGACCCGGCGTGACGGCGGCTCCGCTGCCGGCCGTCCCGCCGGCCGGCCGCTAGCCGCCTCGCCGGCCGGTCGTCGGCCGGTCGTCGGCCGGTCGTCGGCCGGTCGCCTCTGCCGATCGGCAGGGGTGCCCGGCCGGCCGGGCACGATCTTTATGCCGATCGGCACATGTGCGGGAGGGGCTGCCGGGGCCAGGGTTGGGGCATCGAGACGGCGGCCACCGGGGGCGCCGTGAGGAGGGAGTCCACCATGTTCCGCGTTCGCTTCACTGCTCGTACTGCTCGCACCGCTCGCACGTCCCGCACCGCCCGCAGCGCGGCCGCCGCCGCGCTGGCGCTCGCGGCGCTCGTCGGCGTCGCCCCGGCCTCGGCCGCCTCGGACAGCGCTGCCGCCTCGGACACCGCCGCCGCCTCGCCCGCGCGGGAGGGCGGCCGGCACCCGCGCCCGGCGAGCGTCAGCGGCTCCGCCCGGATCATGTACGCCTACGCGCCGAAGGACGAGATCCGGTTCACCGTCGACGCCCGGCAGGTCCCGTACACGCACCTCTTCCCGGGCACCCGCCTGGAGCACGGCCTGCCCACCGACGCCGAGGGCACCGTCAGGATCTCCCACCACAGCGCCGAGAAGGGGCGGACGTACACCGCCGAGGCCAGGGTGGACTGCCTGGCCACCGGCGGCCCGGTCGCCACCCTGACCGCCGCCGTCACCAGGTCGGACGTCCTGACGGTCGGCGAGCGGATCGGCCTGAGCATCTACCAGGGCAGCGCCGACGAGGACGGCGACGGGACCGGTGACAACGGGAACGGCCGCACCGGAGCCCGCCTCGGCTTCTCCTGGGGCATAGGCAACATGGCCCTGGACGCCGCCGGCAAGCCCTACCAGCCGGTCGTCGGGACGTGCATGGCCCCGGCCCCGTTCGCGCCCGTCCTACAGGGAGGTTACGAGGTCCACCACGCCGACATCGAGGTCCGCTGACGTCAGGTCGGAGTGCGGTCCACACTGCGCTCGTACTACGTGGCGCGTAGCTCGCGGCGCGTAGTATGGTGCGGAGTCAGACCGGAAGGAGCGCCACGGCATGCAAGCCAACGACGCCCAGACACTCGTGCTCTGCGCACTCGCGGACGGGCCGCTGCACGGGTACGCCATCAACACGGCGATCGAGGAGCTGACCGGCGAACGCCTCGGCCCCGGCAGCCTGTACGGGGCACTGACCAGGCTGGAGTCCAAACAGCTCATCGAACCGCTCGACGGACAGGGTCGCCAGCGCCCGGTGCGGCTCACTCCGCAGGGCCGGGAGGTGCTGGAGCGCGAGCTGCGCACCATGGCCCGGCTGGCGGACGCCGGGCTGCGGCGGCTGGGGGTGAATCCGGCGTGAGCGTCATCGCCCGGAGCCTGGTGCGGCTCTACCCGGACGCCTTCCGGGAGCGCTGGGGCGCCATGGTGGAGGACGAGGCCCGGGGCGCCGGCTGGAAGTCCTGGCCGAACCTGGTCGCGGGCATCGCCGACATGTGGCTGCACCCCGCGTTGTGGCCGGCCGACTCCCCCGCCCAGCGGCAGCGCCGGGTGGCCACGATGGGCATCACGGTCGCGCTCGCCGCCTGGTTCCTCAACCACCTGGCCGCCGAGCAGGCCGACGCCCTGCCGTCCGCGATCACCGACGCCCGCACGGCGATCACCCACGGCAGCACGCTCCTGCTGCTGCTCGGCCTCGCCCTGGTCGCGCCCCGGCCCCGGCCGACCGCAGCGGCGGCCCTCCTGCTGCTGCGCTGGGCGCTGCGCCGGCTCGCCCTGCCCACCGCGGTCGGCACCGCCGCCGTGCTCGTCGTGCACAGCGGCATCGACACCACGCCGCCCACCCTGCGGGTCACCGTGCTCGCCGCCTGGTGGACCGCGCTCGCCCTCGGCGCGATCCAGATCCCACGGATCTTCACCGGCGTCGGCGCCGAGGCCGTCGTCCCGCCGCCCGCCCGGCGGCTGCGCGCCGGCGTCTGGACGCTGGCCGCCGCCAGCGCCACCGGCGGCGCCGCACTCCTCGGATCCTCGGCGACGGACGGCCTGCACCCGCTGGCCGCCACCCTGGGCGTCGGCCTGCTGCTGCTCACGGCCGTCTGCACGGGCACCCTGCGCGACCTGCGGGAGCTGCCGCCGGTCGACTGACCGGCCGCCCGCCGCTCGCCCCGCCCGACATCACCCCACCCCACCTGACACCACCCCACCCGACGCCACCCCACACCACCTGGACGGCACCCTCATGCCCGATCCACTCCGTACCCTCTACACCCGCCGCCTGCGCCGCCAGGTCGCGGCCGGTCCGCTGCCCCGGCACGTCGGGCTGATCATGGACGGCAACCGCCGCTGGGCCCGGCAGATGGGCCTGGCCAACCCCAGCCTCGGCCACCGCGTCGGCGCCGAGCACGTCGAGGAGGTGCTCTCCTGGTGCGAGGCCCTCGGCATCCGGCACGTCACCGTGTTCGTCTGCTCCACCGAGAACCTCCAGCGCCGCGGCGACGCCGAAGTCGCCTTCCTCATGCGGGTGATCGAGCAGGTGGTGACCGACCGGCTCGCCCGGCCGGACCCGACCTGGCAGGTCCACCTCGCGGGCCTGCTCGACGCCCTGCCCGACAGCACCGCCCATGCCCTCAAGGAAGCCGTCGAGGCCACCCGCGACTGCGCCACCGGCGCCCACGTCACCCTCGCGGTCGGCTACGGCGGCCGCCAGGAGGTCATCGACGCCCTGCGCGACCTGATGTACGCCCGCGCCGAGGCCGGCGCCTCGCTCACCGAGGTCGCCGACACCCTGACCGTCGACGACATCGAGCCCCACCTCTACACCGCCGGCCGCCCCGATCCGGACCTGGTCATCCGCACCAGCGGCGAACAGCGGCTGTCCAACTTCCTGCTCTGGCAGAGCGCCTACTCCGAGCTCTACTTCTGCGAGGCCTACTGGCCGGCCTTCCGCGAGATCGACTTCCTCCGCGCCATCCGCAGCTTCGCCGCCCGCCAACGCCGTTACGGAGGCTGACCGCCCCGGCCCGGCGGGGCATCTCCCGGACCGTTGCAGGGCTGTTTCACGGCGAGTGGCGCGGGCCACAGCCGCCCCGATCGGTTCGTGATCGACTCATCCGATGCGTCAGTTCGCCGAACCCAGCCGTCCGCTCGCCCCCGCCGCCTCCGCCACCGCCGTTGCCACCGCCGTCGCGGCGGCAGCCGCCCTGCTCGCGGGCTGCGGGTCTACCGGAGCCTCGACCCCGGGCACCCGCAACCGCGCGGAGTGCGCGGCGAAGCCGTCCGAGCTCACCCAGGGCGGGGTGCGGGTCACGGTCGACCCGGTCTGCGGGGACTACCAGGTCACCAACCAGGGCGGCGAACCGGCTGACGTCACCGTGACGTTCAACCGGCCCGCCCTGATCGGCGGCGGTCTGGAGCCCGTCCCGAGGACCGAGACCGCCCTCGCCCCGGGCGCCACCGCGCGCGGCCGCATCGACCCGGCCGACCCCCGGGCGTCGCCCCGGCCGGGCACCGCCCACCAGGTGAAGATCGTCCGGGTCCGCAGCGTCCCCACCACCGAGGCCCCGCAGCCCGGCGGCCCCTGCCCGCCCTCCGGCGTCCGGCTCTACGCCGACGAGGGCGACGCCGCGATGGGCCTGCGCGTGGTCGGCCTCAACCTGCGCAACTGCGGCACGTCCCCGGTGTCCCTCGACGGCTACCCGACGCTCCAACTCCTCGACCACGAGCACCTCCCGATCGACGGCGTCCGCCTCCTCTCCGGCGGCGCCGAGATCGCCACCGGCACCGGCGCCGACGCCCCACCGCAGAAACTCACCCTCCGCCCCGGCGAGGGCGCCCACTCCACCCTGGTCTGGCGCAACACCACCGAGGCCGGCGCCGCGGTCAACGCCCCGTACGTCCGCGTCCGCGCCACCCCGAACGCCGCCCCCGTGACGGTCACCCCCGAACTCGACCTCGGCACCACCGGCCGCCTCGGCATCGGCGCCTGGGTGAAGGACCAGACCTAGGAGTTGCCCCTGCCCCTGGGGCAGGGAGCACAGTGGCCGCATGCCAGACGTACAGGACGTACAGGACGCACCACTCGTGCCGGACCCGCCGGCCGCACGCGGCGAGCTGATCGCCATCGGGGAGCTCGCCGCCCGGACCAGGCTCAGCCTGAAGGCCCTGCGGCTCTACGGGAGCAGGGGGTTGCTGCCGCCGGCGGTGGTGGATCCGCGCACCGGTGCCCGCCGTTACGGGCCCGAGCAGGTGGAGCGGGCCCGGCGGATCGGGCTGCTGCGGGCGACCGGGATGCCGCTGGCGCGGATCGCCGCGGTGCTCGACGCGGGCGGGGCGGAGTCGGTGCGGGCGCTGCACGCGTACTGGCGGGAGCAGGAGGCCGAGCACGCCGTCCGCCGGGACGCGGTGGGCTATGCGCGGGAGGTCCTGGCGGGCGCCGGCCCGGCCGGGTACGCGGTCGCCGAGCGCGAGGTGCCCGAGCAGAAGGTCCTGTTCACCAGCCGGCACGTGACCGCCGCCGACCTGCCCGGTTTCCTCGCGGAGGCGAGCCGGTCGCTGTTCGCCCGCCTGCGGGAGGCGGGGGCCGGCCTGTCCGGGCCGCTCTTCGCCGTCCACCACGGCCTGGTGAGCGAGGACTCGGACGGCCTGGTCGAGGTCTGCGCTCCGACCCCGGACGCGGTGGAGCCGTCCGGCCGGATCGGGGTCCGGATCGAGCCGCCGCACCGTGAGGCGTACACCGCCGTGACGAAGGGGCAGGGCGACTACCCGTCGATGGCCGCCGCCCACGACGGGTCGGCGCCTGGCTCACCGCGCACGGCCACGCCCGCGGCGCCTCGAACCGCGAGGTGTACTACCCGAACTGGGCGACCGCCGAGCCGGGCGACCACGTCGCCGACGTCGCCGTCCCGTTCCGGCCCCGTCAGGCCTCCGGGTGCTGCTCGTCGTAGTCGGCGCGGGCGGCGAGGACGGCGGGCATGTGGGTCTCGGCCCAGTCCTTGATGGCCCGCACCAGCGGCAGCAGGTCGCGCCCGAGCGGGGTGAGCGCGTAGTCGACGCGGGCGGGCACCCCGGCGGTGACGGTCCGGGTGAGCAGGCCGTCGCGTTCGACGGCGCGCAGGGTCTGGGTGAGCATCTTCTCGCTGACCCCGGCGAGGCGTCGGCGCAGGTCGCTGTAGCGCTGCGGCCCGTCGGCGAGGGCGTTGACGACCAGGCTGACCCACTTGTCGCCGATCCGGTCGAGGAGTTGGCGGGCCGGGCACTCGGCGAGGTAGGCGTCGTAGTCGGCGCGGGCGGCGGCGCGGCGCTGGGCGGCGGTCGTGGTGGGCACTGGTTGGCTCGACTCCCCTTGCCGTGCGGTACGCACCTTCGAGTGCGTCCTTCCCGGTGGAGAGTAGCTCTCCCTAGGTTGGGTGGTGTTCCCGATCCCGGGTTCTCGGTGGGAAGTTGAGGAGTGTGCGTGATGCGCGCGGTGGTGGTGCGGGAGTTCGGCGGCCCGGAGGCGCTGGAGCTGGCGGAGGTGGCGCGGCCCGAGCCGGGGGCCGGCGGGGTGCGGGTGCGGGTGGAGGCGGCCGGGGTCAACCCGGTGGACGCGGTGACCCGTGCGGGGGTGCTGGCCGGGGCGGGGCTGATGGCGCGCCGGGAGGTGACGGGCATCGGCTGGGACGTGGCCGGGGTGGTGGACGCGGTCGGGCCGGGGGTGACGGGCTTCGCGCCCGGGCAGCGGGTGATCGGTCTGCGCGACCGCCTGGACGTCGACCTCGGCACCTACGCCGACTTCGCCGTGCTGGACGCCGCCGCGCTGGCGCCCGTCCCGGACGGCCTCGCGCCGCACGAGGCGGCGACGCTGCCGCTCAACGGCCTCACCGCCCTGCAGGCCCTCGACCTGCTCGACCTGCCGGCGGGCGCCACCCTGCTGGTCACCGGGGCGGCGGGCGCGGTCGGCGGCTTCGCCGTCGAACTGGCCGCCCTGCGCGGCCTGCGCGTGGTCGCCCTGGCCGGGCAGGGCGACGAGGCCCTGGTGCGCGGCTTCGGCGCGGAGTGGTTCGTGCCGCGCGACGTGCCCGATCCGGCTGCGGCCGTACGGGAGTTGGTGCCCGGCGGCGTGGACGGCGCGGTGGACGCGGCGCTGCTCGGCGTCCGGGCGCTGGGCGCGGTGCGCGGGCGCGGGGCGTTCGTCGCGGTGGCGGGCGGCAGCGAGCCGGTGGGGCTGCGCGGCATCCGGGTAGCGAACGTGTGGATCACCGCGGACGGCCCCGCCCTGGCCCACCTGGCCCGGCTCGCCGCGGACGGCCGGCTGTCCCTGCGGGTCGCCGACACCCTGCCGCTGGCCCGCGCCGCCGAGGCGCACGAGCGCCTGGCGAAGGGCGGCCTGCGCGGCCGACTGGTCCTGACGCCCTGACCGGGCGGCCGGCCGGTCCGGTGGCGCAGCCCGGTCCGGGTGCGCAGCCCGGTCCGGTGGCGCAGCCCGGTCCGGGGGCCGACCGCGCTACCCGGCGGCGCCCGGAACCACCAGGCCGGACTCGTAGGCGATCACCACCGCATGGGTCCGGTTCTGCGCGCCGAGCTTGGTCAGCACGTTGCCGACGTGCGTCTTCACCGTCTCCAGGCGCACGCGCAGCGCGTCGGCGATCTCCGGGTTGGTCAGGCCGGTGGCCATCAGCCGTAGCACCTCCTCCTCCCGCCCGGTCAGCGCCGCCCTCGGCAGCGCCTCGGCGGAGGCCAGCGGGCGGGCGGCGACCATCCGGCGCAGGGCGGCCGGGAAGAGGATCGCCTCCCCGGCGGCCACCACCCGCACCGCCTCGGCGATCTGCCGGACCGGGAGCCGCTTGAGCACGAAGCCGCTGGCCCCGGCGCTGAGCGCGGCGGTGACGTAGCCGTCGTTCTCGAAGGTGGTGATCACCACGACCTTCGGCGGCGCGCCCGAACCGCCCGAACCGACCGAGCCGCCCGACCCGGCCGAACAGGCCGGGCCCGCCGGCTCGGCCAGCAGCTGCCGGGTGGCCTCGATCCCGTTGCGGCGCGGCATCCGCACGTCCATCAGCACGACGTCCGGCCGCAGCCGCCGCGCCCGCTCGACCGCCTCGACGCCGTCCGCCGCCTCCCCGACCACCGCGATCCCCGGCTGGGCCGCGAGCAGCGTGCGCAGCCCGCTGCGGGTCACCTCGTCGTCGTCCGCGATCAGGAGGGTGACGGGGGCGCCGCTGTCCGAACCGCTCACGCCGACACCCGGACCGGCAGCCGGACGGCCAGCCGCCAGCGCCGGGGCCCGTCCGGGCCGGCCTCGAACTCGCCGTGCAGCAGCCGCACGCGCTCGGCCAGCCCGGGCAGGCCGTGCCCGGAGGTCGGGAAGCCGCCCCCCGCCGCGCCCGTCCGGTTCACCACCGAGAGCTCCAGCCCGTCCGGGCCCGCCGCCACCCGGACCTGGACCGGGCCGCCCGCCCCGTGCCGCAGCGCGTTCGTCAGCCCCTCCTGCAGGATCCGGTACGCCGCCCGGGAGAGCGTCCCCTGCACCTGCGCCAGGTCGCCCGACAGCTCCGGCTCCACCACCGCGCCCGCGTGCCGCAGCCGGTCCAGCAGTTCGGGCAGGTCGGCCAGGGTCCGGGTCGGTGCCGTCCCCGGCTCCTCCTCGCGCAGCACGCCCAGCACGTAGTCCAGGTCCTCCAGCGCGGCCCGGGTCGACTCCTCGATGCTGCGCAGGGCGGCCCGCGCCGCCGCCGGGTCGGCGGCGAGCACCTCGCCCGCCACCGCGGCCTGGATGGTGGCCGCCGTCAGCGTGTGCCCGATCGAGTCGTGCAACTCGTGGGCCAGCCGGTTGCGTTCGGCCAGCAGCCGTTCCCGCTCGGCCGCCAGCGCGAGGCGTTCGGCCGTCGACGGCCCCAACAGCCGGGGCGCCGCCCGGCGCAGAGCGCCCGTCACCGCGGCGCACACACCTGCCGCCGCCAGCACGCAGGCGAGCGCCGCCACCCAGCTCCACCAGCCGCCCGCCACCTGCACCGACCGGCCGAAGAGGCTCAGCCGCGCCTCGCCCCGGAGCCAGTCCCCCGGCAGCGACAGGCCCAGGAGGAGCAGCACCCCGCCCACCAGCGCCGCCGCCCAGCCCAGCCCCACGTGCAGCAGCAGCCAGAGCGGGGTCCGCCACCGGTCGGCGCCGGGCCTCCGGCCGACCGCCGGATCGGGCAACGGCACCCCCAACAGCCGCCGGGCGGAGGCGACCAGCGCCCGGCGCACGACGCGGACCGACCCGACCGCGCCGAGCAACGCCGCCCAGGCCACCAGGGTCAGCCCGGCCTGCACCGCGTACGGGGCGGACCGCCACGCCAGCGCCGGCAGCATGGCGAAGGGCAGCAGCGGAAGGCTCGCCAAGGCGCCGAAAACGGCGAACAGCGCACCCGTGTACGTGGAGCCGCGCAGCAACGGCCGGATTCCTCTGATCATGATCGCCAGTATGGTCGGGCGGCTCGGCGGCGGCCTCCCCCGATCGAGGGAGCGATTCCTCCCGCTTTTCCGCGATGTGCGCCCGCGGCTCCGGAACCCATGATCGTGCCCACTGTTGTCCCGACGATTCCAGGGGAGTTGGCACATGAACCAGCAGGCACGGCAGCAGCGGCGTCCTTCCGGGCGGCCGCGAGCCGCCGCAGCGGCGGCCGCGCTGGCCATCGGCGCCGTCCTGGCGGGCACCGTGGCACCGCCCGCCGCGAACGCCACCGCGAACACCGCCGCGAACGCCGCCGCCAGGAAGGACCCCGTCCAGCAGGGCCTGAACGCGCTGGTGCACGACGACGGCCTGCCCGCCGCGCTCGCGAGCGTCAGGGACCGTACGGGCCGCACCCGCGGCTACACGGCGGGGGTCGGCGACCTGGCCACCGGCGCGAAGGTGCCCCGGGACGGCCAGGTGCGGATCGGCAGCAACACCAAGACCTTCACCGCGGTGGTCGTGCTGCAACTGGTCGGCGAGCAGCGGATCGGATTGGACGAACCGGTCGAGACCTACCTGCCGAACGTCGTCCGGGGCGAGGGGATCGACGGCCGCCGCATCACCGTCCGCCAGCTCCTCCAGCACACCAGCGGGCTCCCCGACTACGAGGGCTCCATCGACGACGCCACCATCCGGCACCGCTACTTCGAGCCCCGCGACCTCCTGGACATCGCCTTCCGGCAGAAGGCGGACGCCGCGCCGGGTGCGAAGTTCGGCTACAGCAGCACGAACTACGTGCTGGCCGGCCTGATCGTCCAGCAGGTCACCGGCCGCCCCCTCGCCGAGGAGATCGACCGGCGCGTCATCCAGCCCCTCGGGCTGCGCCGCACCACCTTCCCCGCCCCCGGCGACCGGACCGTCCCCGAGCCCCACCCCCGGGGCTACCACCGGGATCCGGCGGACGGGCCGCTGCGCGACATCACGGAGCTGGACCCCTCCGCGGGCGGGGCCGCCGGCCAGATGATCTCCACCACCTCCGACCTCAACCGGTTCTTCACCGCGCTCCTCGCCGGCCGCCTCCTCCCGCCGGCCCAGCTCGCCCAGATGCGCACCACCGTCCCCATCGGCGACACCGGCGCCGGCTACGGGCTGGGCCTGATCAGCCGGCCGCTGTCCTGCGGCGGGGTCTACTGGGGCCACGGCGGCGACATCCCGGGCTACGAAACGCGGGGCGGAGCCACCGACGACGGCCGCTCCGCCGAGATCACGGTGACTGCCGTTCCGGCCGACGCGGCCGCCACGAAGCACCTCGAAGCCGTGGTGGACACGGCCCTCTGCCACTGACACCGCCACGCGCCCACGCGGCCGGAAACCGAAGTGGCCGGTCGATCCGAGGATCGACCGGCCACTTCTTCTGTGCGCGAGGGGGGAGTTGAACCCCCACGCCCTTTCGGGCACTGGAACCTGAATCCAGCGCGTCTGCCTATTCCGCCACCCGCGCATCTGGGTGATGGGTTAAGCATAGACCATCTGGAGGGGTGCTTCCGACCACCGGGAAATGGACGGGCCGACCGCACGGAGGACTCGCCGTCGCCCCCTGACCGGACGGCAGGAAGGAGCCCCGGCCGGGGCACCGCGCGGCGCCCCGACCCGAACACCTACGGCCGACGCACTACGGCCGGCGCCCTGCGGGCCGAGCGCCGCCGCCCCGGCGCCCGCCCGCGGGCGAAGCCGCTGCCCGGGAGGTGAGGGTCCACCCCCACACGGCCAGGACCGCGAGGCCGGCGGTGAGGCCGCCGAGGGCCATGACCGCGGACGGGGAGGTGCGGTCCACGACGGCCCCGCCGACCAGCGCGCCGAGCGAGATCGTCGCCTGGAAGGAGGCGGTGAACAGCACCGAGTCGGCTTCGGGGGTGTCGGGGGCGGCCCGGGCGAAACAGGTCCGGGACGCGACCGGGACCGCGCCGTAGGCGACGCCCCAGAGGGTCAGCAGGACCACCGCGCCGGCCTTCGAGCCGCCCACCAGTGGGAGCGGGAGCGTGGCGAGGGCCAGCAGGCCGGCGGCGGCGGCGAACCCGGCGCGCGGGTGCCGGGCGACGACTGAGCCGCCCAGGAAGTTGCCGAGGATTCCCGCCGCTCCGTAGGTCAGGAGGAGCAGGGTGATCAGCGTCGGGCCCGCGTGCGTGACCTGTTCGAGGAACGGGGTCACGTAGGTGTAGGCGCCGAAGTGGGCCAGCACGACGAGGACCGTGAGGAGCAGCGCGAAGCGGGTGTTCACGCCGCGGAGCAGGCCGCCGAGGACGCGCAGGCGGGTGGTCCCGGTCGGCGGCAGGGGCGGCACGACCAGGAGCAGCAGGACCAGCACGCCGACCGTCAGGACGCCCAGCACGGCGAACGCGGTGCGCCAGCCCGCCGCATCGCCGATGAGCGTGCCGACCGGGACGCCCAGCACGGAGCCCAGCGGGACGGCCGAGAAGATCACCGAAACGGCGCGGCCGACCTTCTCCGCCGGGACGAGCCGGTCGGCGAGTCCGGCCCCGATCGACCAGAAGCCGCCGATGGTGACGCCCACCATGACGCGCGACGCGAGGACCAGCCCGAAGCTCGGGGCCACCGCGGCCATGCCGTTCGCCAGGGCCAGCAGGAGCAGGAACGCGCACAGCATCAGCCGGCGGTCCACGCGGGCGGTCGCCACGGTGACGAGCGGCGCCGAGACCGCGGCGAGGAAACCGGGCATGGTCATCATCAGCCCGGCCATCCCGTCCGAGACGGCGAAGCCGGATCCGATCGACGTGAGCAGGCCGATCGGCAGGATCTCGGTCGTGACGATCGAGAAGATCCCCAGCATCACCGAGAGCACCGCCAGCCACTCGACCAGGGGTGATCGGGGCGGCGGGGAGGTCCCGTCCGGGCGCGGGAGGGCGGTGGTTGTCGAGGTCATGAGTTCCATCCGGTGACGGGCGTGGAGGTGCCCGACCAGTTCAGTCGGTCTCACGGAGGGCCGCTGGCAGCTTTGCGACATCACCCGTGCGGTGAGCCGCCGGCCCAGGGAGGTGCCACTCGACACCCGGACACTCGGCACCCGAACCCTCGGCACCCGAGCCCTCGACACCCGCACAACTCGGCTCACCCGACCGGCAGTTGGCCTAACGGCCTAACGGCCTAACGGCCTACCGGCACGCCTGCTCCGGGCCCGGGTCGGCCTCCGCGTGGGACGGGTTCCACAGCCGGTCGGCCTCGCCGCGGGCCAGGTGCTCCTCGTAGATCCGCACCTTCTCGCGCATCACGTCCAGGGCCTCCTGCAACTCCCGGACCTGCGCCTCCACCTGGCGCTCGTGCCGGCGCAGCAGTTCGAGCCGCTCGTGCTCGTTGCCGGCGCCCTGGCGGGCCAGCTCGATGTACTGCCGGATCGTCGCCAGGGGCATGCCGGAGGACCGCAGCTTCGTGCAGATCGCCAGCCACTCCAGCTCTTCCTCGTGGTAGACCCGGCGGCCGTTGGCCAGGCGCCGCACCGGGTTGGCGAACAGGCCCTCCCGCTCGTAGAACCGCAGCGCGTGCACGCTCAGCCCGCTGCGCTGCGCCACCTCACCGATGCTCAGGTCCACGGGAACTCCCCCTCGCCCAACTGTTGATCTAGAGAGGACTCTAGGACCTAGCGTCGAGCCATCACCCCCTCTCACCAGGAGAATCCCATGAGCGTTTGGTTCGTCACCGGGGCATCGCGCGGGCTCGGCGCGGAGGTCACCCGCGAGGCGCTGGACCGGGGCCACCGCGTGATCGCCACGGCGAGGGACGCCTCGGCCGTGCTCAAGGCGTACCCGGAGCAGCCGGAGGGCCTGCTGGCCGTGGCCGCCGACGTCACCGAGCCCGCACAGCTGGCGGCGGCCGTGGAGGCCGGGCTGGCCAGGTTCGGCCGGATCGACGTCGTCGCCAACAACGCCGGGTACGGCCTGGTCGGCACGGTCGAGGAGAGCTCGGACGACGCCGTCCGCGCGCTGTTCGACGTCAACGTGTTCGGCGCGCTCAACACGCTGCGGGCGACCCTGCCGACGCTGCGCGCCCAGCGGTCCGGCCACGTGCTGAACATCAGCTCCGTGGCCGGGTTCGCCACCGCGGCGGCGGTGGGCCTGTACGGCGCGTCGAAGTTCGCCCTCGAAGGCATCTCCGAAGCCCTGCACGGCGAACTGGCCCCGCTCGGGGTCCGCGTGACCATCGTCGAGCCGGGCGGCCACCGCACGGACTTCCTGAGCGGCTCCAGCCTCCGCACCGAGCCCGCCACCATCGCCGACTACGCCGCGGCGACGGGGCCGGTGCGCGAGGCGATGGCCCAGTACGACGGCCGCCAGCCCGGTGACCCGGTGAAGGCCGCCAAGGCCATCGTCGACGTCACCGAGATCGCCGAGCCCCCGCTGCGCCTGCCGTTGGGCGCGGACGCGGTCGAGCGCATCGAGGCGAAGCTGGACCTCGTCCGCCGCGAACTCGACCAGTGGCGCCGCGTCGCGCTCTCCACCGCCCACTGACCGCCACCAGGCCCCGGTGTGCACAGGACGCGCCTGCGGCTACCGCCACTCCAGGACGACGTCGACGTCGCCGAGCGCCGTGGCCGCCTCCTGCGGGGTGACCTGCTGCGGCTGGGCGCCCGGCACGAGGTCGGTGACGAACGCGTTCTCCTGATCGCCCTGGAGCGATCGGAACAGCAGCTTCTTCCCGTCCGCCGAGACGGCCTGCGGGATGTTCTTCCGGTCGGTCGCCGGGAGCAGGACGGGGCCGGCGCCGTCCTTGGCATTGCTGTTGTCGTTCGGGTTCATCCGGTCGAGGTCGAGGGTCCACAGGTTGTTCTGGTACGGCGGCTTCGGGCTGCCGTTCGCGGCCGGGGCGCAGAGCAGCGTGTGGTTGTCGATCCACCCGGACGGCCGGCAGTCCATGTCCTTGATCGCGCCGGCATGCCCGTCCGCCTTCAGGAGCCCGCTGGCCGTCACCGTCACGACGTTCTGCCCCTCGCCGTCCACGTACCCGACCGCGCGCTTGCCGTCCGGGCTGAAGCGCACGCTGCCGCCGGTCACACCGCGGAGGGGGTTGCCCCCCAGCGTCAGGGCGAGGTCGCCGAAGGCGGCGGGCGCGCCGCTCCACTGCTCGGTGAGCTTGTGGTCGGCGGCGAGCTCGCGACTGGCGACGTGGTCCTGGCCGTTCGGGTCGCGGTACGTGAACCAGACGCTCCCGCCGTCCGGAGCGAAGAGCGCGTCCTTCTCCTTGGGCGTGCTGGTGAAGCCCGCGGCGGTCCCGGTGAGGTCGGTGAAGGTGCCCTTGAGGTCGACGTAGCCGACGTGGCTCGCGCCGGTCCTGTCGTCGGTGGTGACCAGCGCGAGGCGGCTGAAGTCGCGGTCGAAGAGCTGTCGGATCCGCGGCCCGAAGGCGTTGTCCGAGGCGTTGTCACTTCCGCCGGGCGGGCGGGGGAAGTTGCCCGCGCACAGCTCCTGGAGCGCACTCAGCCTGGTGCCGGAGCGGGGGCCGACCACCGCCGTCGCCGGAACGGTGAACTCGACCGACGCCACCTTCTTCCAGCTGCCGGGCTCGAAGCCCTCCACCCACACCTTGGCCGGCCTGGACGCGGGCACGGTGCAGCCCGCGCTGATCACGAGGTCCCGGTCGCGGAAGGTCGCGTCGCCGACCGCGGCGGCGCTCGGCGGCTTCTGCGCCGCGTCCTGAGCGGGCGCCGAGGCATGCCCGTCCGGATCGGGCTGCGAGGACGAGCCCCCGCAGCCGGCGACCAGCGGAAGCACCAGCGCCGCCACCGCCACCGGCGGCGCCAGCCGCCGCCTGACGGTGCGCCACGTCCGCGTGTCTGCCATGAACTCCCCCATCGTTGTGCGGCGGCCGCGCCTGGAGCCGACCGTGGAAGGAAGGCTAGAAGATCACGGACGCCGCCCCGCGCCGCACCCTCGATCCGTCCGCCCGCATGACGAGGAAGCATCGCGTCGGGGACGCGGCCCTCACGCGCCGTACGACGCGGAAGAATCCGGCAATTCAAACGGCTACGACATCCACGAGACCCCTTTCTCCTTCTTCGCCGCAGGACACATTGTTCCCACACGAATCCACCGGGGTCAAGCGAAATAATTCCGCATAAGATCGCACAATAGAACGGCCTACGGAAAGGCGTGATCAGGCACCCGGCTTCTCGGCCACGGCCACCACCGCGACCCGCGGCAGCTCCGCGACATAACCCTCCGGTACGAGCCGCACCGTCGGCCGGACGGCCCGGTGCTCGGGCGGGGTGGGGCGGTCGGTGTGGTCGAAGGCCTCGGCCAGCAGCTGCCACGCGGCGTCCGGTCCGATCGCCTCGAAGTGGCCGGCCAGGCCGTAGCTCTCCCCCATGTGGGCGACCATCGCGGCCCGCGCCCGGTCCGGGGTGGGTGCGAGCACGGTGAACGGGTCGTAGACGTCCAGCACCCGCACCTGCGGGCACCGGTCCTCGAAGAGCTTCCGCAGCTCGGGGTGGGTGAAGTGCTCGTAGTCGTGCCGCACCGTGCCGTGGCGGCTGACGACCCGGAAGAAGTCGGCCATCGCGCTGTCGGGGGCGAAGTCGTGCAGGACCACCCGGCCCCCGGGCCGCACCACCCGCAGCGCCTCGGCGACCGCCCGCGGGCGGGTCCCGTCCGGGATGTGGTGGGTGCCGTAGGCCAGCAGCACGGCGTCCACCGTGTCATCCGCCAGCAGCAGCCGATCGGCGGCCTGCCGCACGGCGGGCAGTCCGTTGGCGAGCGCCTCGGCGACCATCGGCCCGGAGATGTCCCCGGTCAGCACCTCCAGGCCGGCCGGGGACTCGCCCGGCCGCAGCGCCGCCGCGCGCGCGACCGTCCCGTCACCCCCCAACACGTCCAGCACCACGACCTCCCGGCCGCGCCCGGCCGGGACGGTCAGCCCGAGCAGCCGCCGCACACCCGTCCAGCGCACCAGCGGATCCCGCTGGGCCCGGCGGTAGGAGTCGCCACGGCCACCGGAGTCGGAGTCGAACTCGTTCTCCCAGGCCGCCGGCTCCCGCGAGGCGACCGCGCGGTCCAGCCGGTCCGGATCGAGCAGGGCGCGCAGACGCGGATGGCTGACCGCCATCTCCGCCAGGTACTGCGCCGAGGACATTCCGGGAAGATAGGCCGGTGCGGTCATGGCTTCGCGTCCTTTCACCGATGACACCATCGCCATGACTGCCCTTCGCCGGATGAGGAAAAACTCCGCCGATGGGACGTCGATTCGACCGATGAGATGCCGGATCGGACGCTCCCGGAATCTTCGATCGTGGCCGAAGTTCCGGGGCCGAAATCATCGGTCCGGGAAATTCGACCGGCTCCCGCGGTCACCGGATCGCCAGTGCGCGCTCCCCGCCGCCCGGGCCCCGGCCCCCGCCGCGCGGTGCGTGCGGCGGGGGCCGGGACGCCGGGATCAGTTGCGCAGGAGGACCCAGGATCCGAGACCCGCGCAGCCCGAGCCGTTGTAGGCGCCCAGGTGGTAGCCGGCCGGGACGGGGTTGCCGGGGCAGATCGACAGCCCGGGCGCAGCCAGTTGCTGGAACCAGGATCCGATGCCGCGACAGCCGGTGCTGTAGTGGCCGGTCATGACGTACCCGGTCGGGATCGGCGAGCCCGCGCAGGTCCAGACCCCGTCCGTCACCAGCCGCATGAGCCAGGCGTCGCCGAGGCAGGGGCCGTTGCCGGTGACGTGGTCGGTGAGCACGTAGCCGGCCGGGATCGGCGAGCTGGCGCAGATCCACAGCGGGTCCTGCGCGGGTTGCGTGTAGGAGGCGCCGGCTCCGTTGCAGCGGCCGGCGTCATAGCTGGTGATGACGTAGCCCGGCGGGACGGCGGTCCCCCGGCAGATCCAACCGCCCACCGCCAGTTGGGCGGACGAGGCGGACGAGACGGAGGAAACAGGGGCGGCAGCGGGCGCGGCACTCGCCGGGCCGGCGGCCGTGCCGGTGAGGACGGCCGCCAGCACGGCGACCACCCCCGCCACGGCGGCGAGCCGGCCCCGGAGGGCCGCCCACGACGAACGGTCCAGCAGTCGGTGATGTCTTCTGATCACGTCACACCAGTCCTATCGGCAGGTCCGTGCGGCACCGCACGACGGCCGTACGGCGCCGGATTGTGGAGCTGCCGTGACCCTAGCGGGGGTCGGCCCGGCCGAATTGTTCACGGCATGGACACATCACCATCTTGTCCGGAAGTACGCGCGGGATGCCCACAATCCCGCCCTTGACGAGAAGGCGAGAAGCGGAGAAGCGGAGAAGACGAGAACCGCCTACATCCCCGGCCAGGCGCCCAGCTCCTCCACCTCGTGCCGGTTCCACAGGCAGTCGGGCAGCGCGTACCGCCGGGCCTCGTGAATCAGCTGGTACGCCCGCAGCACATCGGGGTGCCGGTACCGCTCGGTCGTCCCCAACGGCAGCGTCAGCCGCCACGCCGTGTTGTACCGGTCGAACGCGCCCTCGACCTCCTGCCGGGCCCTCACCAGCCGGGCGAGCGCGACCGCCCGCTCGGCCGGATCGTCCGCGACCAGCCCGAAGGCCCAGCCCAACCGCTCGTCCCACGCACGGGCGTCGTCGTCGCCCGCCACCGCATCCTCGATCACGCGGGAGACCATCCCCGGCACCGCCCGTCCGCTCCATCGACCGTCCGACGCCCCGTGGAGCCGGGAGCCGCACGGACCGTCAGTCCGAAGGGGCGCCGGCGGCCCCGCCGTGCTCCGCGAGCCAGGTACGGGCGATCCCGCCCAGTTCGGCGTCGCGGCCGGCGAGCATCATGCCGATCATCTTCGCGTCCCCGCGCAGGGACCAGCCCGGGTGCCCGAAGGTGGCCGGGTTGTTCCCCTCGATGAGGAAGTGCGCCGGCCAGGCCGTGCCGTAACCGATCAGCGGCAGCGCGGCCAGGTACCGCTTCCGGCCGCGCGCCAGGCCGTAGGCGCCCACCGCGAGCCCGGTGAGGGTGCCCGCCAGGTGCACCCACCGGGTGGCGGCCTTGGAGTGCATCGCGACGTAGTAGGGCCAGAACTCCTCGAAGGACGCGAAGCGCCCGCTCTCAACCATGCCAGGACGGTAGCGCCACGCCGGCGCCACGCCCATGGCCGGCGCCCCGCCCATGGCCGCGGCGCCGGCAAGGATCCGAACGAAAGGGCCTAGATGCCCGGGTCCCAGGCGAACAGCTGGTCGAAGATGCGGCGGTCGCCGTCGAGCTCCAGGGAGTCCACCGCGGTTCGGCCGTAGAACCACAGGACCAGCTCACTGGCCGTGCCCCGGGCGGAGGCGTCGGCCGGGGCGGCGCCCTCCTCGCCCGCGGCGATGCGGGCGATCCGGGCGCCGTCCGCGGAGAGCGTGACGCGCCAGGAACGGCCCTCGGAGACGTGGTACTCGACGACGGCGGGCTCGTGCGGCCAGGGGGACGACGTCGCGCAGCAGGTGACCAGGAAGTCCTCGGCGCCGTCGAGCGCCACCTCCTCCGGCAGCGGCTGCGCGGCGCCCAGGGCGACCTGGGCGTCGTAGGTGTGCACCGCGATCTCCTGGAGCTGGTGCCGGGCGACGGCGCCGGAGGTCCGCGGCGACTGCGACTTCCCCCACCACGTCCAGCATTCGGCGTCCGGGCCGGATTCCCGCAGGGTGTCCAGCAGTTCCTGGGTCGACGCGGCCAGCCAGGCCAGCAGCGCCTCCCGCTCCTGCGGCTCCTGCGCCGCGGCACGCGCCGCGACGGCCTCGGCCGGCGGGGCGTCGGCCGGCCCGGCCGCGACGATGGCCGCCCAGAAGGGGCGCCCCGAGCCCAGGTGCCGGGCCAGGTCGCGCAGCGTCCACTCGGGGCAGGTCGGCACCCGGACGTCGAGGTCGGGCGCGGCGGCGATCGCGGCCCGGAAGGCCGTCGACCGCTCGTCGATCAGTCGCAGCAGGTCAGGGAGTTCAGGAGTCTTGAGCACTGCGGATGTCTATCACCGCACTTCGGTGGCCGGAAAGCGAATTTCCGGGCGGCGAGGCCGGACCCGGCGGCCGCCCGCCGCCGAAACCGCCGGCCCGCACCGCCGCCCGACGCCGGATAGTCTGCCAACAACCCATCACCAACCGACCGTTGAGGGGAATCCGTTGATCCGCAGCACCAGCCGCCCGCGCGACTTCCACGTCCCCACCCACCGGGAGACCGCCGACGAGTGGGGCGGGCGGATCGCCGTCCCGCGCACCCTCCCGCCCGACTGGTTCCTCCTCCTCGGGCGGATGAGCAGCGACGGCTACCTGTGCCACCTCGACCTCAGCTACCACCTGGACCGCGAGCTCACGGCGATCGTCCAGACCTCCCGGCCCGTCCCGGAGCACTTCCGGGTCAAGTCCCACACCACCCCGCGGACCCAGCTCGCCACCTACCTGACCACCTCCGACCGCCTCCCCTACCGCGCCGCGATCGCCCCGCTCGCCACCACCACCAGCCGGGGCGAGGTGCACCTCGACGGGGTCCCGGTGCCCGTCGAGATCCACCACGCCCACGGCTGTCGCAGCGCGCTGCTCCCCCACGTCCCCGGCCAGCCCGGCTACCTGATCGTCACCGCGCCGGACGAACACTGGACGACCGTCACCGACCTCGTCCTCCAGGCCCCGGACGCCTTCTGAGCGGTCCGGCAGCGCCCGGCCCTCACCGAACCTCCGGAAAAAACACGGGAGTTCCCCACCCGACTTCACTCCAAGGTGGGGTTTGGCTCAACACCCCACCGCCCGGGTGCCGAGAAGCCAACGGGGTGGCGGCGCTGAGGGCCGCCACCCCGCTCCACCCCGTCCCGGCCTCGGAGCCAACGGTGCGTCATGAATCGGTAACAGCAGGATCGTTCCGACGCTCCGCCCGCGAACCGGTCCGTAGAGTGCACGGGGCCGTCGGACAGGACGGCCCAGCAGCGGACACACCCGGGGGTGGGGGAACGCCATGGCGGAGGGCTCGGGCTACACGATCGAGGCCGGCGGGGTCGAGAAGCAGGCCAAGGCACTCGACAAGGCGGCCGGCGACCAGGGCAAGCTCCACCGGTCCACCGTCGACCCCGTCTGCTACGGCGACAACGTGTTCGGCGGCGAGGACGCCGACCCGGCGTACCGGAACTTCAGCACCGCCTGGCACGACGAGACCGACGTGCTCGCGAGCGCCCTGAAGGAACTCGCCGACAAGGTGCGCGGCTCCGCCGGCCACTACCGGAAGGCCGAGAACACCGCGACGACCGGCCTCCACCAGGCGGCCACGGGCGGCGACCCCCGCCCCTTCGGCTGAGCGCCGAGCAGCAGAGCAGCAAGCACTGAGAGCCGAGCGCCGAGAGCCGGAACCGACCAGGGGGGCTGACGAACCACCATGACGAAGCCGTCCACGTCCCAGCGCCGCAAGGCCCTGCAGGACGCACTGAAGGACCTCCGCGAAGCGGACTCCAAGAACGACGTCATCGACGCGATCAAGGACGCCCTCGCCGTCCACGCGCCGGTCGGCGACCCGGCCGCCATCGAGGCCACCGGCAACCGCTACAAGACCATGGCCACCGAGTCGGAGCACCTCCACCGGGACGTCACGACGATCGCCGAGACCGGCCTGCCGGACGTCTGGACCGGAACCACCGGCGCGAAGGCCGCCGAGGTGATCGGTGCCACCGGCCGCGCCATCGACCGGCAGAGCACCGCCTTCATCAAGGCCTGGCTGACCCTGCACAACCTCGCCGACGCCCTGCGCGCCGCCCAGGCGGCGGACGGCCCGGCGCGCTCCGGCGCCCAGCAGGTGCTCAGCCAACTCGGCGGCAAGGAAGGGTGGTTCGACGAGTGGTTCGAGGACGATGACGACGAGGCCAAGCGCAAGAAGGCGCAGCAGGCCGCCATCCCGCACGTCGAGGGGATGCTGACCGCCGCCGCGAAGGCCGACGACGCGGCCCGCGCGGCCGCCCGCGACCTCAACAGGCTGGCGGACGAGGCCCGGGCGGGCAAACTGCGCGCCAAGGGCGTCAGTTCCGCGGACAAGGTGGTCCTCGCCGAGACCTCCGGCCCGGACGGCCCCACCGAACTGAACGACCTGCTCACCGCCAACGACCTCAAGCGGTCCGGCGAGTACCTGGACAGGATGAACCCCACCGACCTCGCCGCCTTCGACCGGATGCTCGCCGACTCCTCGACCCCGCAGGAGCGCGCCTACCTGATGAAGGCCCTGGCGGCCGGCCACAGCCTGGACGAGATCCGCGCCTTCGACGGCAAGATCCACGGCAAGGACCCGGAGTGGCTGCGGACGCACCTGACGCCCGTGTACACAAAGAGCGACAACCGGGACAGCGGCGGGCAGGAGAACGACGGCACCAACAAGATCAGGTACGGCGTGAAGTTCGGCACCACCATGTGGCAGCAGACCGGGCCGACCTGCGTCGCCTCCACCACCGTCACGGCCCGGGCGATGGCCGACCCGCTCTACGCACTGGACCTGACCGGTGGCCCGACCGGCCAGGACAACGACCCGGCCGCCTTCCAACGGCGCCTGTTGGACGAGCAGAACCGCGTCCACGAGGAGGGTCACGGAAACGCCAAGGGGATGGACGAGGACGGCACCGGGGACGTGCTGGCCAAGGAGGTCAGCCCCCACACCGGGGCCACCTACGAGTACAAGAGCCTGTCGGACGAGAACGCCCGGCGCGCGATCCTGCCGGAGATCGAGAAGGCGGTCGCCGACGGCAAGCCGGTGCCGGTGTCGATCGAAGGCCACGTCGGCGACGAACGCAAGGGCCACGAGGTGCTGATCGTCGGCCAGGAAGGCGACATGCTGCAGGTCTACAACCCCTGGGGCTACACCACCTGGATCAGCGAGGCCGACTTCGCCAACGGCCACATGGACCACGTGGCGGACAACCGGACGCCCGTCGTCGACGCCGTCCACCTGCCGAAGTGAGCCACCGGTGACCCCTCTGACGAGAACACCGCTGCGGGCGGTGGCCCTGATCGCGGTCCTCGCGGCCTGCCTGGCGGCCTCCGCCTCGAACCAGCCGGACCGCGGCCGGATCCTCGGTCCGGACGAACGCTCGGTGACCCTCACGCCCGGCGATCGCTTCTCGATCGCCGTCGAGGACAACGCCTCGATCGGCGACGACTGGAGCATCGTGGACCCGAGAGCGGACACCGCCGTGGTGGCCGCGGTCGACCAGGTCACCGACTACCCGCCGGGCTACGAGAAGTACATCGGCGGTGGCGGCACCGCCTACTACATCTTCGAGGCCAAGGGCCGGGGCACCACGACCATCACCCTCCACAACTGCTTCCGCATCTGCGACGACCCGGAGATCGGCAAGGACGTGTACAACACCTACACCGTGACGGTCCGATGAGCACCCCCGACCGTTTCCGCCCCAAGACGGACGACGAGCTCCGCCGACTCGACGTCCCCGTCCTGCTCCGCTACGGCCTGGCCTTCGGCGGCCACCACCGGGCGGCCCTGTTCGGCGACGGCGCGGTCGCCGCCGCGCTGGAGGCCGACGCGCTCGGGGTGCTGCCCCGCTCGCTGTCCTTCCTCGCCGAGGTGGTGCGCAGTGGCGGTACCCGCTACGCGGCCGAACTCCCCGAGCCCCTGCCCGGGCCGGACGCGGCCCGGCTCGCCCACGCCTGGCTGACCTCGGCGGCCACCACCGTCACCACCGTCGACGGCGACCGGCTGCTGGCGAGCTGGCTGAAGGCGGTCGCCGAGGTCCTGGGCCTGCGTCGGACCGTCCGGGGCGCGCCCTGACCGCGAGCGGCGTCAGTAGTGGTACGCCGCGCGCTTGCGCAGCAGCACCAGCGCCACGAACCCGAGCAGCACGACGGCGATCCCCCAGAACATCTCCAGCCCGATCAGCACCCCGCCCAGCATCTCCACCGCCGCCGCGGCCGACTGCTGCCGCACCTCCACCGGCGTCCGCCGGCTCTCGGACGGCCGCACCAACTGGCGCCCGGTGCCCACCTGGACGAGGTTGATCAGCATCAGCGCACCCGCCGCGACGGCGATGAATATCCACATCCCGCCGAGCGTAGTGACCCGCCCCGCCCGGAGCCGCTACCGGGGGCTGAACAGCGGTTCGTACGCGTTGCCCTCCTCCGCGTTGAGCAGCACGTACCGCCCGCCCAGGCCGATCGCGACCTCCCCCAGCCGGGCCAACGCCTCGGCCACGGACGGGACTTCGAGCCCGAGCGCGGCGGCGGCCGCGTCCCGGTCGGCGTACAGGTCGGGCTCGTCCTCCAGGTAGTCCTCCGCCGCCTCCGCGGCCTCGGCCTCCGTCAGCCGGGTGCAGTCCCGCCACCACGGCACGGCCAGCAGCAGCCGGACCAGCTCCGGCAGGCCGACCGCCAGCAGCGCCGAGCCGCCCTCGGAGTCGGCGTACAGGACGGGCCGCTCCTCGCCGCCGTCCCCGCAGAAGAAGAAGGTGCCGCCCGCACCGTCCTTGGCGAACTCCTCCAGCACCTCGCCGGAGGCGAGCACGACGGCCTCGCCGTGCGGGTAGTGGTCGAGGTTCAGGTCCCCGGGCCAGAGCAGGAAGTCGAGGGCGGCGTCGTTGGCGCGGATGCGATCGATGAGCGACATGGCCGACACCCTAGGGTGCCGCTACGACACCGGTCCGAGCTCGCCCTCGACGACCGTCTCGGTGATCTGCGGTCGGTCCCACAGGGCGAGGATCTCGTTGGCCAGTCGGATGACCGCGCAGGGGTCCGGCTCGCCGTACGCGACGACGGCGGCGGCCGACAGGCTGCGCGGGACGGCCCCGGCGTCGAGCAGGACGCGCCAGTCCCGCGGAGTCAGCTCCAGGAACTCCAGCCCGGTCAGCCCGCCGATCTCCCGGGGGTCGGCGAGCATGCCGTGGCCGGCGGACAACGTCCGCAGCCCGGGCAGGCCGACGAGCGGGGCGAGGCTGAACGGTTCGGGGCTGCCGCCGAGGGTCAGCACCTCCAGGTCGGGGTGGGCGACGGCCTCGACGCTCATCGACTGCCGGCCGTAGATCCTGGCCAGCACGGGCGACTTGTCCACGTTCCGGCCGGAGTACCAGTCCCGCCCCGGGCCCAGCACCGCCTCGGTCAGGGACTCGGCGAACAGATCACCGCCGACGCTGTCCTCGTGGCCGAGCACGATGAGCTGCCCGAGGTGGCCGCGCGGGCCGGGGGTCAGGTCGACGGCGACCAGGTCCCCGCCGCCGGTGTCGCCGATGACGATCCAGCCGGGCGACCAGACCAGGTCCTGCACGGCGGCGTCGGGCGCGGTGACGCACACCTGTGTCGCCGCGTGCTCCCAGCGGAACCGCGAGCGTGAACGGTTCTCGGTGAAGATCCAGTTCAGGGAGCTCAGCTCGAAACCGAGGACACCGCCGACCCGTTCCGAGGCCTCGGCGAGCAGCGCGAAGTCCTCCCCGCTCTCCAGGTCGTCGTACCAGTCCGCCCTCGTCACCCGGTAGAGCACCTTCAGCTCCTCCGGCAGCGCCACCCCCAACCGGGCCTCGGCGGCGGCGATCTCCTCCTCGGTGGCGCCGGTCTCGTCCGGCAGCCGCTCGCGCAGCGTCCGCTCCAGCAGCTCCAGGTCCACGGACGGGGCGAGCCGCGCCCCGGGCGCCGGGTCGGGCAGGCGGCGCCACGGCGCCGGCACGGCGTCCTCGACCAGGGTCAGCGCGCCGGGGTGGGCGTTGCCGAGGCCGGGATCGACGGCGGGGCCGTGGTCGAGCAGGCGCAGCACCGTCCTCCCGCTCGGCGGGATCTCGACGGTGAACGCGGCCTCGACCATCGCGGCCTCGACGAGGGCCGCCCGGACCCGGTCGACCGCGTCCCGCTCCGCCCGGTCGTCCGGCTCCGCCCCCGCCGGGCGCCGCAGCGGCACGCTCCAGCCGTGCTGCCCGATCCGCCCCGACACCCGCCCGCCCGGCGCGGCGAGGCGCTCCGCGTGGGACGCCCGCAGGAGCCGGAGCAGCGGCTCCCAGGTGGTGAAGTCGTTCAGCGTGGACAACGGGGGCCTCCGGCGCGGGCGGTGATCGGGACGGTGGCCATTGTCGCCACCGCCACCGACAGCCCGTCACCCGACAGCAGCCCGTCACCCGACAGCGCGTCCGCCCGGCCACGCCCCTCACGCCGCCAGCCGCTCCGCCAGGAACTCCTCCCAGGTGCGCCGCCCGTGCTCGGCGTCGGCCGGGGCGAGGTTGGTGCCCGCCCGGTACGCGCGGCCGACCTTGCCCGGCAGCCGGAAGTGCAGCTGCCGCCGGGTGCGGCCGTGCGCGGCGAGGTAGCCCTTCGCCAGCTCGCCCATCTCGTACACCTCCGGGCCGGCCAGGTCGGCCACCGTCCCGGCGGGCTCGCCGAGCGCCAGCTCGACCAGCCGGGCGGCGACGTCGCGCACGTCGACGGGCTGCCAGCGGACCCCGCCGGGCGCCGGGACGAGCGGCAGCTTCGCCATCTTCTCGACGACGGTGAGCGCCAGGTCGTGGAACTGGGCGGCGCGCAGCACGGTGTACGGCAGGCCCGAGCCGGCGACGGCCTGCTCGGCGGCGTGCTTGGCCCGGAAGTAGCCGAGCGGCACGGCGTCCGCGCCGATCACCGAGATGTACACCAGGTGCCGCACCCCGGCCCGGCGCGCGGCGTCGACGAGCCGCCGGGTGGCGACGTCGTCGCCCTTGGGGCCGCCGGCCAGGTGCAGCACGGTGTGGACGCCGGCGAGCGCCGCGTCCAGGTCCGCGGCGGCCTGCGCCGCGTCGCCGAGCAGGTCGCCGCGCAGGTACGTCACGCCGTCCTCGCCCGCCCGCTCCTGCCGGCTGAGGACCCGCACGGGCAGCCCGGCGGCCCGCAGCAGCGGGACGACGTGCCGGCCGAGGTTGCCGGTGCCGCCGGTGACCAGGACCGGGGTCTTCGCCGTGTTCGCCGTGTTCGCCATGATCGTCTCCGAATCGCTCGTGCCGGGCGGGAACCTTCGGGATCCAGGTCCCCGGGAGGTTGATCTCCGCGCCGCGGCCGTTGTTGGGTGGCTTCTGCTGCTCTGACCCGAGGCGACGAAGGAATGTGACACGGTGGACGAGAAATCTTCCGAGGAGTCCTCGCGGACCGCGCTCTTCGAGGAGCACCGCCCGCACCTGCGGGCCGTCGCGTACCGGATGCTCGGCTCGATCAGCGAGGCCGAGGACGCCGTCCAGGACGCCTGGCTGCGCTACGACCGCAGCGACACCACCGAGGTGGCGAACCCGGGCGGCTGGCTGACCACCGTGGTCTCCCGGGTCTGCCTCAACCTGCTGCGCGACCGCGCCCAGCGCCGCGAGGAGCCCCTGGAGACCGGGACCGGCCCGGAGCGCATCCCGGATCCGCTGCTGCGGCGCGAGGGCGTGGTCGACCCGGAGCAGGAGGTGCTGCTCGCGGACTCGGTCGGCCTGGCGCTGATGGTGGTGATGGAGTCGCTGTCGCCGGCCGAGCGGGTGGCCTTCGTGCTGCACGACCTGTTCGCGGTGCCGTTCGAGGAGATCGCCCCGCTGATCGAGAAGACGGCCGCCGCGACCCGCCAACTGGCCAGCCGGGCCCGGCGCAAGGTGCAGGGCCAGACGCCGGCGCCGGATCCGGACCTGGGCCGCCAGCGGATCGCCGTGGACGCGTTCTTCGCCGCCTCCCGCAGCGGCGACCTGGACGCGCTGGTCGCCGTCCTCGACCCGGACGTGGTGCTGCGCTCGGACGGCGGCACGCTGCGCGCCCGGCACACGCTGGTGCTCACCGGCGCGGCCACGGTGGCCGGCCAGGCGGCCATGTGGGGCACCCTGGCGCCGTTCGCCCGCCCGGCGCTGGTCAACGGCACGGCCGGCGCGGTGGTCATCGGCGCCAACGGCCGGGCGCTGTCGATCATGGCGTTCACCGTCGTGGACGACGCGATCGTGGCGATCGACGTGATCGCCGACCCGGAGCGGCTGGCGGCGTTCGACCTCTCGGCCTTCCGCGACTGACGGTCGCGCGATCAGCCCCGTGGCGACGGAAGGGCGGCCGGAACCCCGGCCGCCCTTCCCGCTCCCCGAGTTCCCCGAGTTCCCGAACTCCCCGAACTCCCCGAGCTCAGCGCCCGGCCGCACCCCCCGGGGGCGGCCGACGACCCGTCACCAGCCCTGGGTCCGCACCCAGTCCGCCAGGTGCCGGGCGCAGTCGTCCACCGACTCCCGCCAGCTGTGCCCGGCGCCCTCCCCGGCCTCGTCGCTGACGTGCTTGACCAGCCGCACCGGCAGCCCGGCCCGGTGGGCGACGGTGGCGACGGCGTAGCCCTCCATGTCGACCAGGTCGGCGTGCTCGGCCAGGCGCTCGCGGGCGGCGGCGTCGGAGACGAACAGGTCCCCGGTGGCGAGCACCGGGCCCTCACCCTTGCCGACCACCAGCGGGGCGCCGTACTGGCGGCCGGTGAGCGCGTACAGCGCGGGGGTGTCGATGTCGTGCTGGATCACCTGGACGACGTGGTGGGTGCCCTCCCAGCCGGGGCGCAGCGCGCCCGCCGTGCCGAGGTTGATCACCTCGGAGGGCTTCTCGCCGCCGGCGAGCACGGTGGCCAGCGCGGCGGCGGCGTTGACCTTCCCTATCCCGGTGAGCAGGACGGGCAGTCGGTCGTCGAGGTGGGCCGCCTCCTCGCGGACGGCGACGACGAGCAGCGGGCGGTCGGGGGTGATCGTTCCAAGCAGGCGCATGGGGTCATGGTACGGAGCGGGGGCCCCGCCGCCCGGGAGCACACGGACCGGTCCCGCCCGCCCGCCGTCCACCGGCCCGCCGCCACAACCGGACCCCGGCGCTCCGCCGGATCCGGGGAACCGCGTAGGGTGCAGCCCGCGTCGGACGGATCGCCGCACGAGAGCCGAACACGAGCACGGCGCGCGAACCGTGCACGACACATGCTCAAGATCCACGCAAGTCGGGTGTGGCCGGGGGGAGTCACGGCCATACTGCTGGCAACGGCCGGGCCCCGCAGGACGGGACCGGCACCAGGGGAGGATGAGGCGGGTGGCGACACCAGTAGGCAACGGCCCAGCGGGCGCCGCGGTCCCGGCACGGCCGAGCAGCCCGCCGGCCGCGCCGGGGACGGCCCCGGCCGCACCGGGCGGCGGCCCCCGCGTCCCCGCCCAGCGCTCCCGCCCGGGCACCGCGGCCGCCGGCCTGATGGCCCGCCTGGCGCGCAGCACCAGCACCGCCCCCGGCCGGCTGCGGCTGGCCGGCGTGCTGCTCACGGTGCTGACGGTCGCCTTCGGCGCGCTCACCGCCTGGCAGTTGGAGACCCGGGCGCAGGCCGCCGACCGGGTGGTCTCCTACAGCCAGCCGCTGAGCCGGGACGCGGCCGAGATCCAGCGCAGCCTGGCCGACGCCGCCACCACCTCGGCGAGCGGCTTCCTGCTGGCCGGCGCCGAGCCCGATGCCGTCCGCAAGCGCTACGAACTGGACCTCGCGACGGCCGCCCGGCTGATCTCCGAGGCCGCCGCCCGGACCACCGCGACCTCCCCGGCGCAGGGCTCGCTCTCCACGCTGAACCAGCAACTGCCCGTCTACGCGGGCCTGGTGGAGTCGGCCCGGGCCGACAACCGGCAGGGCATCCCGCTCGGCGGCGCCTACCTGCGGTACGCCTCCGAGCAGATCCAGACCGTGCTGCTGCCGACCGCCGCGCAGCTGGCCGCCGCCGAGGACAAGGAGCTGGCGCGGGACTACGCGGACGCCAAGTCCGTGCCGTGGGCGGCGTTCGGCCTGGCGGTGCTCACCCTGGCGGCGCTGGCCTGGGTGCAGGTGCTGCTGTGCCGGCGCACCAACCGGGTGTTCAACATCGGCCTGCTGGCCGCCACCGCCGCCGTCCTGGCGGGCTCGCTCTGGCTCGCCGTCACCGGGCTGACCACCGGTTCGGCACTGGACCGCAGCGACCGGCAGGGCGCGACGCCGCTGCGGGCGCTCAACGCGGCCCGGGTGGACGTGCTGTCCGCCCGGCTGGCGGAGAACCTGCACCTGGTCGCGCGCGGTTCGACCGGCAAGTACCGGGACCAGTGGACCGCCGCCACCGACAACCTGGGCACCACCGAGAACCTGGCCGCGGCCGGGGCCGACCAGCTCGCCGCGGCCAAGGGCTCGCTCCCGGAGGCCCTGCGGCTCGCCCCGGGCGCCGCCGCGGAGTCCGTCCGGGACGCCGCCAAGGACTACGACACCTGGCGCCTGCGGCACACCGGGGCCGGGAAGTTGGAGCAGGACAACGCCGACTACCAGGGCGCCCTGAACGCCACCGTGTCGGCCACCGACACCACCGGCACCGCCGACGCCGCCTTCAGCCTCACCGACCAGGCGCTGGCCAAGGCCGCCGACGCCGAGCAGCAGCAGTTCGACTCCGCCGCCGAGGGCACCGGCCGGGACCTCCGCACCGCCGCCGGCGCGGCCGCGGTGCTGGGCCTGCTGGCCGCGGTCGCCGCGCTGCGCGGCCTGGGCCGCCGACTGGCCGAGTACCGGTAACAGGGGGATGGGACAGATGCGAACGAGGACCGTACCGACCAGGGGCGCCGCGGCGCTGGCAGTGCTGGCGGCCTGCGCGACGGTGCTCGGCGGGGGCGGCCCCTCGGGTGCCGCGCCGGCCGCCGCGAACGACGCACCGCCGGCCGTCCGGCAGACCGCCGTCCAGCAGACCGCCGCCCAGCAGACCGGAGAGAAGTCCGGGGAGCAGTCCGACACCTGCGACCCCTACTCCAGCGTGCCGCCGAGCACGGCGGACGGCCCGGCGGTGAACCTCATCAAGGCCAAGCGCAGCCTGGTGATCGGGGTGGACCAGAACAGCTTCCGCTGGGGCGCGCGCAACCCGAACACCGGTCAGATCGAGGGCTTCGACATCGACCTGGCCCGGGCGCTCGGCGCCGCCATCATCGGCGACCCGGACAAGGTGGTGCTCAAGCCGGTGGCCACCGCCGACCGCGTCGACGCCGTCCAGAAGGGGCGGGTCGACCTGATCGTGCGCACCATGACGATCAACTGCGACCGGATGAAGCAGGTCGCCTTCTCCAAGCCGTACTTCAGCATCAGCCAGCGGGTGCTGGTCCCGAAGACCTCCCCGGCGAAGAACCTGGACGAGGCGATCGGCGGCCGGAACGTCTGCGTCGCCAAGGGGTCGACGGCCGCCGACGTCTTCGACCCGAACAAGGGCGGCGCCAAGAAGGACTCCAAGGCCCGCCTGACGGTCGTGGAGAACCAGCTGGACTGCCTGGTCCTGATGCAGCTCGGCAAGGTGGACGCCACCATGACCGACAACGGCCTGGCGGCCGGCCAGGCCGCCCAGGACCAGACGGTGCGGATCGTGGACGGCGACGTCCAGCCGGAGGTGATCGGCATCGCCATGCTCAAGACCAGCCCCGACCTGACCGCCCGGGTCAACCAGGTGCTGGCCGACTACCACGCGAGCGGCGAGTGGGGGCGCAGCTACGACCGCTGGCTCAAGCCGTACATGCTCAACGACGCCGACCACTACTGGCCCGCCCCGCACTGACCGGCCCGGCCGGCGGGCGCGCCGGCGGCACGTCAGCGGCGCGTTGACGCGCGCTTGACGCCCCGCGCCCGCGCCACCGGAACGGCCACCGGCTAGGGTTCGGGACGATCACCGCGGGCAGGTGCCGGTGGTGGACACGGGGGTTGTCGTGGGATCACCCGCCATCGAGCAGGTCGGCGGGACGCTCGCACGCGAGGAAGAAGGAAGGACACCGCGGTGGCGGCATCGGCTGGCCCGGTACTGAACCGGGAGGAGGTGGACCGCGCGCTCGCCCGCCTCGGCGCGGAGCGGGACGCGGTCGAGTCGGCGCTGCTCGCGCTGCAGGACCACCCGGGCCTGCGGCTGCTGGACGGCGCCGACCTGTCCGGGCGGACGCTGGAGCGCTGGTCCGTGGCCGGGAAGGGCCTGCCGCTGCTGTGGGCGCTGTTCGACCGCTACTCGGAGGCGCTGGCCTCCGCACGCGCCGTCCGGGCCCGCAGGGCCAAGCCCGGCGCGAGCGAACTCGCCGAGCTGAGCGAGCTGTTGACCGGCGACGCGGTGACCGTCCCGGGCGGCGCGCTGCCGGACGGCCCGCAACTGCTCGGCGCACCCGCCAAGCTGGTCGAGCGGGTCAGCCTGGACGCGCTGATGGCCCGGATGAACTCCTGGTACGCCACCGTCCTGGAGGTGGTCAGCGCCGCCGACGCCGTCTGGTCGGCGCTGCCCGCCCGGATCGACCTGCTGCTCGCCGAGCTCCAGCGGGTGCAGACCCTGGCCGCCTCGCTCGGCGTCCTGGCCGGCAGCCACCCGCTCGGCGACGACCTGACGGCCCTGGCCGCCGACCTCACCGGGCTGCGCACCGAGGTCCGCGAGGACCCGCTGGCGCTGTGGCGCCCGGCCCGGGTGCCCGCCCAGCGCGGCACCGTGCCGGAGGGCACCGCCTTCGCCACCCCCACCGGCGTGGTGGACACCGAGCGCTTCGACCGCGCCGGGCGGGCGCTGGACGGCATCCGGCTGGAGCTGGAGGACGTGCTGCGGCTGCGCGACGACGCCGAGGAGCGGCTGCAGGGCGTCGGCGACCTGCTGCAGCGGGCCGACGCCACCCTGGCCGAGGCCCGGCGGGCCCGCGGCGAGGTGCTGGCGAAGATAGCCGCCAGCGACGTCCCGGCCGTGCCCGGCCCGGCCTCGGCGCTGCGCGAGCGGATCGTGGCGGCGCTGGACCTGCGCCAGAGCGGCCAGTGGGGCCGGCTGGCACCGCTGCTGGAGGCCCTGGAGGACGCCGCCGCCAAGGAGTTGGCCCGGGCCCGGCAGTCGCTCACCGAGGTGACCCAGCCGCTGGCCGTCCGGGCGGAGCTGCGCGGCCGGCTGGACGCCTACAAGGCGATGGCGGCCCGGCTGCGGGTCGCCGAGGACCCGGAAGTGCTCGAACGGTACGAGAAGGCGCGCTGGCTGCTGTGGAGCGCGCCGTGCGACCTGCGGGCGGCCGCCGCCGCGGTGGCCCGCTTCCAGCAGTCGCTGCGGCCGGCCCAGGCCGAGGCCGTGCAGGAGACGCCACACGACGCGGCCGGCCCGGCGCCGGTCGACGGACAGGTTCAGGGGGGCTGAGGTTGATGGGCGGGACGTGCGTACGGCCGGAGTGCTCCGGCAACGGCATGATCGACGCGGACGGCTACTGCGACGAGTGCGGGCTGGCCCCGGCGGGCGGCGGGACCACCACCGGCCCGGTCACCGGCAGCACCGGCAGCACCGCGCCCCCGTCTGCCGCGACGGCCGGCCCCGGCTCGCCCTGCCCCCGGGACTGCTCGGGCAGCATCGACGCGGACGGCTACTGCGACGAGTGCGGCCTGACCGCGCCCGGCGCCGGCACCGGCCCGGTCACCGGCAGCACCCAGCCGTACGTGCCCTCCGCCCGGGTCGCCCCGGACTCCGGCCGCAGCGGCTCGGTCCGCTCGATGTCGGCCCGCACCGGCTCCGCCCGCTCCATGTCCGGCCGCTCCCGCTCGCACCGCTCGACCCGCACCGGCAGCAGCCGCTCGGTCTCGGTGCGCTCCACCCGGGGCAGCGGCACCGCGGGCACCCGCAACCCGCTGGGCGCCGGCCTGGTCACCGTGCCGACGGTGGCGACGGCCGACCCGGCGCAGGCGGTGCTCGTCAACCCCGAGGTGCCCGAGCGCAAGCGGTTCTGCTCCAAGTGCGAGTCCCCGGTGGGGCGGGAGAAGAACGGCCGCCCCGGCCGCCCGGACGGCTTCTGCACCAAGTGCGGCACGCCGTACTCCTTCACGCCCAAGCTGCGCCGCGGCGACCTGGTCGGCGGCCAGTACGAGGTGGTCGGCTGCCTGGCGCACGGCGGCCTGGGCTGGATCTACCTGGCGGTGGACCGCCGGGTCAACGACAAGTGGGTGGTCCTCAAGGGCCTGCTGGACACCGGGGACGAGGACGCGCTGGCCGCGGCCGTCGCCGAGCGGCGCTTCCTGGCCGAGGTCGACCACCCGAGCATCGTGCGGATCATCAACTTCGCCGAGCACCCGGACCTGCGCACCGGCTCCACCGACGGCTACATCGTCATGGAGTACGTCGGCGGCAAGTCGCTCAAGGACATCGCCAACGAGCGCCGCACCCCGGACGGGCGGCGCGAGCCGCTGCCCGTCGAGCAGGCCATCGCGTACGCGCTGGAGGCGCTGCCCGCGCTCGGCTACCTGCACGGCCGCGGCCTGGTCTACTGCGACTTCAAGATCGACAACGTGATCCAGAGCGGCGACGCGCTCAAGATCATCGACATGGGCGCCGTCCGCCGCCTCGACGACGACGGGCCGATCTACGGCACCATCGGCTACCAGGCCCCGGAGATCGCCACCGACGGCCCCTCCCCCGCCTCCGACCTCTACACCGTGGCCCGCACCCTCGCGGTGCTCACCTTCGACTTCCAGGGCTACAGCACCACCTACCGGGACTCGCTGCCCGGCCCGGAGGACGTCGAGGTCTTCGCCCGGTACGAGTCGTACTACCGCTTCCTGGTCCGCGCCACCGACCCCGACCCGGCCCGCCGCTTCGCCTCCGCCGAGGAGATGGCCGACCAGCTCACCGGGGTGCTGCGCGAGGTCCTGGCCCTCCAGGACGGCCGGGCCCGGCCCGCGCTCTCCACCCTCTTCGGCCCCGAACTGCGCGTCTTCGACACCGAGTTGGTGCTGCCCACCGAGCAGCGCGGGCAGCTCCGGCTGGCCCCGCTCGACCCGGCCGCCGCCGCCCTCGCGCTGCCCGTCCCCCGGGTCGACCCGACCGACCCGAACGCCGGCTTCCTCGCCACCCTGCTCGCCACCGACCCCGAGGAGGCGCTCGCCGCCCTCGCCGGCGCCCCCGCCGCCTCGGTCGAGAGCCGGCTGCGCGAACTGCGCGCCCTGCTCGAACTCGGCCGCCACGGCACGGCGACGGCCGAGCTCGCCGAGCTGGAGGCGGAGCACCCGGAGGACTGGCGGGTGGTCTGGTACCGCGGCCTGGCCTCGCTGGTCGGGGCGGCAGCCGAGGGCGCGAGCGGGCAGGCCGCCACTTCCCTGCGGGCCGCCGCCGAGGCCTTCGACGCCGTCTACGACGCCTTCCCCGGCGAGGCCGCGCCCAAGCTCGCCCTGGCCATCTGCGCCGAACTGCTCGGCGACGGCGGCGACGCGGCCGAGTTCTACCGGCTCGTGTGGACCACCGACCCGGCCTACCTGAGCGCCGCCTTCGGCCTCGCCCGGGTCCGCCTCGCCGAGGACGACCGGCCCGCCGCCGTGCGGGTGCTGGAGTCCGTCCCGGCCACCTCCAGCCAGTACACCGCCGCCCGGATCGCCGCCGTCCGCGCCCGCCTGCGCGAACGCCCGGCCACCGACGACCTGGCCGCCGACCTCACCGCCGGCTCCGCCCAGCTGACGGCCCTGCGCCTGGACGACCGGCTCCGCGAGGAGCTGTCGGTCGAGGTGCTGAGCGCCGCCCTCGGCTGGGTCGACGCCACCCCCGAGAACCGCCGGAAGGAGGCCGCCGCCACCGTCGTGCTCGGGCGGCCCGCCGAGGACCGGGAACTGCGCTTCGCCCTGGAACAGTCCTACCGGGTACTCGCCCGGTTGGCCGACCGGGCCGAGACCAGGATCGAGATGGTGGAGCGGGCCAACCGTGCCCGTCCCAGGACGTGGGTGTAGCCGATGCCGCAGCAGACCGAGTGCCCGAGCTGTGCCGAGTCGATGGACCCGGACGACGCCTTCTGCAACCGCTGCGGCGCCGCCCGGGACGGCGGCTCCGCGCCGGGCGCGATGCCCGCCAGCTGGGCCGCCGCCCATGCCGAGGCCGTCCCCGCCCAGCGCGGGCCGGTCTGCGTCCACTGCGGGCAGCCCAGCGTCGCCCCGGACGGCTACTGCGAGGCCTGCGGGGGCGCCCAGCCGCGCCCGCGCGACCACATGGAGAAGGCGCTCGCGGGCGTCGCCGGGGTCAGCGACCGCGGTGTGCGCCACCACCGCAACGAGGACTCCTTCACCGTCGCCGCCACCTCGCTGCCCGGCGGCGAGCCGGTCGTGGTGGCCGTGGTCTGCGACGGCGTCTCCTCCTCCGACCGCCCCGACGAGGCCTCCGAGACCGCCGTCGACGCCGCCTCCGAATCGCTGCTCACCTCCCTGGAGGCCGGCCGCGACCACGAGGACGCGATGCGCCGGGCCATCGCCGACGCCGCGAAGGCCGTCGCCGACCTCGCCGCCGACGGCACCGGGCCCACCCGGCCCGAGGTCAACGCCCCCGCCTGCACCTACGTCAGCGCGATCGCCGCCGGCGGCCGGGTCACCATCGGCTGGGTCGGCGACACCCGGGCCTACTGGATCCCGGACGACCGCGCCGCCGCCGAGCCGTTCCGGCTCACCCAGGACGACTCCTGGGCGGCCCGGATGGTCGAGGCCGGGCTGATGGGCGAGGCCGAGGCCTACGCCGACCCCCGCGCCCACGCCATCACCGGCTGGCTCGGCGCCGACGCCGACGAGGTCGTGCCGCACACCCTCGAGTTCACCCCGCACGTGCCCGGGGTGCTGCTGATCTGCACCGACGGCCTGTGGAACTACGCCGAGGCGGCCACCGACCTGGCCTACTTCGTCCGGCCCGACGCCCGCGCCGAGCCGCTCGCGGCGGCGCAGACCCTGGTCAAGTTCGCGGTCGCCGCCGGCGGCCACGACAACATCACCGTCGCCGTGCTGCCGATCGACCCGCCGCCGGTCGCGATCGAGGAGGTCGAGCAGACGCCCACCGCGCTGGACCTGCCGATCATCAGCCGCCCGGCCGCGCCCGCCGCGCCCGCCGGCCCGGGTGCGCGGGCCGAGGGCGACGAGGACGACGAGGACTACGAGCCGACCCTCCCGGACCTCCCGGTGATCGGCTCCCCCGCCGCCCCACTGCCCCCGGCACCGCCCGCGCCCGCCGCACCGCCCGTACCGCCCCGGCCCCCGCACCCGCCGACCGCCTGAGCACGCCACGCCCGGACGGCCCGGGGGCCTGACGGCACGAATGGCCCCCGGCCCGGTGGACCGCCGCCCGGCGGGCCGCCCCACCGACCCGATCACACCCACCACGCATCCGACGGGAGCCGACCGCCCCATGGCCACACTGGCGAAGCCGAACCTGCCCAAGTTCGACGTGGAGATCTTCCAGAACGAGTGCCTCGCCGAAGGCGCCCGCGAGGTCAACGCCATCGTCACCGTCACCGCCACCGGCGGCGGCACCTCCGGCGGCCGCCCGCTCGGCCGCTTCGACGCCGTGCCGCCGGGTGCCGACGCCGCCGCGGCCGTGGTGATCCTGGTCGACTGCTCCGGCTCGATGGACTACCCCAAGACCAAGATCAACGGCGCCCGCGAGGCCACCGCCGCCGCCATCGACGCGGTGCGCGACGGCACCGCCTTCGCCGTCGTCGCCGGCACCCACGAGGCCCGCGACATCTACCCGGGCGACGGCACCCTGGCGATCGCCTCCGCCGCCACCCGCGACCAGGCCAAGGAGTCGCTGCGCCGGCTCACCGCCGCCGGCGGCACCGCCATGGGCACCTGGCTGACCAAGGCCGACCAGCTCTTCCTGACCCGCCGCGAGATCGCCATCCGGCACGCCATCCTGCTCACCGACGGCAACAACGAGCACGAGTCGGCCGAGGACCTGGCCCGCACCGTCGAGCGGGTCACCGGCCACTTCACCGCCGACTGCCGCGGCGTCGGCACCGACTGGCGGATCGACGAGCTGCGCAAGATCTCCTCCGCGCTGCTCGGCACCACCGACATCGTCGCCGAACCCTCCGGCCTGGCCGAGGACTTCCGCTCGATGATGGCCGGCGCGATGGGCAAGCAGGTCGCCGACGTCGCGCTGCGGATCTGGACCCCGGCCAACGCCACCGTCAAGTTCGTCAAGCAGGTCGCCCCCTCGGTCGAGGACCTGACCGCCCGCCGCACCGAGGCCGGGCCCCGGGCCGGCGACTACCCCACCGGCTCCTGGGGCGACGAGAGCCGCGACTACCACGTCTGCGTCGAGGTCCCGGCCGCCTCGATCGGCAACGAGATGCTCGCCGCCCGGATCAGCCTGGTGCTGCCCCCGCAGGTCGGCGGCGGCACCCCCGAGGTGCTCTCCCAGGGCCTGGTCAAGGCCGTCTGGACGGACGACCTGGCCGCCTCCACCCGGATCAGCCCGCAGGTCGCCCACTACACCGGGCAGGCCGTGCTGGCCTCCTCCATCCAGGAGGGCCTGGAGGCCCACCGGGCCGGGGACGTCGACACCGCGACGGCCAAGCTGGGCGCCGCCGTCCGGATCGCGCACGAGACCGGCAACGAGGGCACGTACAAGCTGCTCCAGAAGGTGGTCGACGTCGTCGACCCCAAGGAGGGTACGGTTCGGTTCCGTAAGAACGTGAGCGAGGCCGACTCGATGACCCTTGAGACCCGGTCGACCAAGACAGTGCGTGTGAAGAAGTGACCGCTGAAGACGTGGCCGGGCCGACGGCCCGGCGCGACGCCGCCCCGATCCGGCTCGACGCGCTCGAAGTGAGGGGGACCTGATGCCGATCTGCCCGAGGGGCCACGAGTCGCAGGCCGAGGACTGGTGCGACTTCTGCGGCTTTCCCATGACGCCGCCGCCACCGGCCCCGCCCGGGGCCCACGGCGGCCACCCCGCGCCCGGCGCGCCCTACGGCGCCCCGGTGCCCCCGCCGATGCCGCCGCCGTCGGCCTACCCTCCGCCGCAGCCCGGCGCGGTGCCGCCGCCCGGGGCCGTACCGCCGCCCCCGGCGGGCCACGGCTTCCCGGACCTCACCGAGGGCCTGGCCCTGTGCCCGATCTGCCGCAGCCCGCAGACCGGCCGGTTCTGCGAGGAGTGCGGCTACGACTACGAGCTGTCCACGCCCTCGCGCCGCCAGCCGCCGCCCACCGGCATGCCCGCGCCCGCGCCCGCGCCCGGGCCGGCCCAGCCGCCGCCGCTGAACATCCCGGAGGCGTACGGCGGCACGGCGCAGCCGCAGCCCGTCCAACACCAGCAGCCCGTCCCGCACCCGCAGCCCGTCCAGCAGCCGCCGGCGGCCCCGCCGCAGCCGGACGCCGCGCAGCACCCGCACATCTACGGCTACCCGCCGCCGGAGGGCGCCTTCCCGGACGCCGTGCTGGGCTCGGACTCCGGCCCGGTCTACGCCGGACAGCCGGCCGGGCCGCCCGCCGGACAGCCCGCGCCCAACCGCGACTACGGCACGTCCTTCCACCTCGCCCCGCCGCAGCCCCAGCCCCAGCCCCAGCCCCAGCCGCAGCCGCAGGGCCAGCCGGAGCCCGCGCCGACCGAGCCCCTGCGGGCCAACTGGATCGCCGTGGTCGCCGCCGACCGCGACTACTTCACCGAGATGATGACCCGTAGCGGCCCCGAGGCGGCCGGCCTGTTCTTCCCGCCGTACTGCCCCGAGCGGCGCATCCCGCTGACCGGCCGCGGCCAGCTGCGGATCGGGCGGCGCAGCCAGCACCGCGGCACCGTGCCCGAGATCGACCTGTCGGTGCCCCCGGAGGACCCGGGCGCCTCGCACCAGCACGCGCTGCTCGCCGAACAGGCGGACGGCAGCTGGGTCCTGGTGGACCAGGACTCGACCAACGGCACCACCGTCAACGGCGGCGCCGAGCCGATCGCCCCGCACACCGCGGTGCCCCTGAACGACGGCGACCGGATCCACATCGGCGCCTGGACGACCATCACGGTGCACCGCGCCTGACCGCCCTCTTGAGGGCCAGTCAGCGACAACTCCGGCCGGGCCGGGCGGAATTCACTTTCCGCCCGGCCCGGCCGCTTTCGCCCCCACCCTCAAGGAATCCCCAAATCCCCAGTCCCCGATGTGCACAAACGCGCTCGGGAGCCCTATTCTCAGGGCACATGACTGCAGCTATATCCGCTGACGGCATCCGTCAGCGGTACGGGGATGTGCAGGCTGTCGACGGGGTGTCACTGACCGTCGAGGCCGGCGAATTTTACGGAATCCTGGGCCCGAACGGCGCCGGGAAGACCACCACGATGGAAATCCTGGAGGGGGTCCGCAAGCCCGACGAGGGCCGGATCGAGCTCCTGGGGATGGCGCCCTGGCCGCGCAATCCGAAGCTGCTGCCGCGCATCGGCGTGCAGTTCCAGGCCTCCGCGTTCTTCCGCAAGTTGACGGCCCGGGAGACCATCCGCACCTTCGCGTCGTTCTACGGGGTCGGCCCCAAGCGGGCCGACGCGATGCTGGAGCGGGTCGGCCTCGCCGACAAGTCCGAGACGCTCACCGACCAGATGTCCGGCGGCCAGGCCCAGCGCCTGTCGATCGCCTGCGCCCTCGCCCACGACCCGGAGCTCGTCTTCCTCGACGAGCCCACCACCGGCCTCGACCCGCAGGCCCGCCGCAACCTCTGGGACCTCCTGCGCGACATCAACGCCGAGGGCCGCACCGTCGTCCTGACGACCCACTACCTGGACGAGGCCGAGGTGCTCTGCGACCGGGTCTCGATCATGGACCACGGGAAGATCCTGCACACCGGCGCCCCGGCGGCGCTGATCCGCGAGATCGACGACACCGTCCGGATCAGCGTGGCCTCCGGCCAGCTGTCGCTCGAGCGGGCCCGCGAGCTGCTGACCGCGGCCGGCGCCGACCTCGCCACCCTGGAGGACGACACCGTCACGCTGTCCGTCTCCACCCGGCTCCCGGCCCCGGTGCTCAGCGTGCTGGCCGAGCAGAACGCGCTGCGCGGCCTCGAGGTGCGCGGTGCCACCCTGGAGGACGTCTTCCTCCAGCTCACCGGACGGGAGTTCCGCGCATGACCGCCACCACCCCCACCACGCCGAAGGCACCCGCCCCGCGCGGCACCTCGGCCGACGCCGGCGGGCGGGAGCGGGTCAGCGCGTTCTGGAGCCTGTCCCGCGCGATGCTGCTCGGCATGAAGCGCGACCGCACCGCGACGTTCTTCATCCTGCTCTTCCCGCTGGTCTTCCTGGTGTTCTTCGGCGGCGTCAGCAAGGGCGACCACAGCCCGCACGCCAAGGTGGCGCAGGTCGGCGCGGTGAAGCTGTTCGACTCGATCCAGGGCCCGGACCGGGCCGGCCTGGACAAGGTCCTCACCATCACCCACACCGACGACGAGGCCGCCACGCTGGAGAAGGTCCGCAAGGGCGACTTCGACGCGCTGATCAAGCAGGGCGCGGACGGCAAGGTCGAGCTGCGCTTCACCGCGGCCGACCAGGTCCGCGCCGGCGCCCTCCAGGGCATCCTCAACTCGGTGGTCCAGGAGGCCAACCAGGCGGCCACCGGCCAGAAGCCGGCCTACGTGCTGGACTCCCAGCAGGTCGAGGACAAGTCGCTCAAGCCGATCCAGTTCCTCACCCCGGGCCTGCTCGGCTGGGCCGTCGCCACCGGCGCGGTCTTCGGTGCCGCGCTGACGCTGGTCAACTGGCGCAAGAGCAAGGTGCTGCGCCGCCTGCGGCTCGCCCCGATCAGCGCCGGCACGGTGGTCAGCTCCCGGATCCTGGTCTCCCTGGTGACGGCGCTCCTGCAGACCACCGTCTTCGTGGTGGTCGCGACGAGCTTCTTCGGGCTCAAGCTCACCGGCAACTGGTGGCTGATCATCCCGCTGGTCGCCTGCGCGACCCTCGCCTTCATGTCGATCGGCCTGCTGGCCGGCTCGGTCGCCAAGACCGAGGAGGCGGCGAGCGGCATCTCGCAGGTCATCGTCCTGCCGATGTCCTTCCTCTCGGGCTCCTTCTTCCCGATGGACGGCGCTCCGGGCTGGCTGAAGACCGTCTCCGAGTTCATGCCGCTGCACTACCTGGTCAGCAGCGCGCAGTCGGTCCTCACCCGCGGCGGCGGCGTCATGGACGCCCTCCCCACCATGGGCGGCCTGCTGCTCTTCGCGGCCGTGCTGACCGGCATCTCCTGGAAGCTGTTCAAGTGGGAGGACGCGTAGCCGTCACCCGCTGAATCCGCGAGCGCGCGGGGTCGTACGCCTTTGGTCCTGGTGTACGGCCCCGCCGGCGTCTGCGACCATGGTCGGGTGAAAGAGATCCGGCGTGGCACGTTCAGCGAGGAGACCTTCTTCGACCAGGTCGGTGGCGAGCCGACCTTCCGGCGGCTGGCCCGGCGCTTCTACGAGGGCGTCGCCGGGGACGAGCTGCTGCGGCCGATGTACCCCGAGGAGGACCTCGGCCCGGCCGAGGAGCGGATGGCGCTGTTCCTGATGCAGTACTGGGGCGGCCCGAACACCTACAGCGAGCGGCGCGGGCACCCGCGGCTGCGGATGCGGCACGTGCCGTTCAAGGTGGACAAGGCCGCGCACGACGCGTGGCTCACCCACATGCGCGCGGCCGTGGCGAGCCTGGAGCTGTCCGCCGAGCACGAGCAGCAGCTGCTGGACTACCTCGCCTACGCGGCCGCCTCGATGATCAACACCCCGGGCTGAGCCCCGGCCGGCCGTGGCACAGGCCGATCCTCGACCGCCCGAGCGGCCGGACTACCTGAGCGGGCTGAGCCCGAGCCCCGCGCCCGGCGCGGCCGCGGTGCGCAGCACCACCGATCCGGCCGGGGCGCTCAGCCGCAGCCAGCCGCCCGCCCGGTGCGCGGTGAGCGGGGCGCCGGGCTTCAGGAAGCCGATCACGTAGGCGGCGTGCACCGCCCGCAGCGGCAGCTCCGGCAGCACGCCGACCGGGCGGGACCAGATCTCGTCGGCCAGCCCGTCCAGCACCGCGCGGGTGCGGTGGTGGGCCGGGACGGCCTCGCTGCGCTCGCGGAACTCCCGGACGCCGGCCATCAGTTCGGGGTACACCTCGGCCACCGGCGGGGCGCCGACCGGCCGCCAGCCGGTGCGCGGCGGCAGCAGGCCGGCCCAGGCCGGGCCGGTCACCGGGGCGGGCAGCGCGACGGCGCCGGTCTCCGCGTCCACGCCGTCCAGCAGTTGCCCGGCCGAGACGGTGAGGTCCACCGGCTCGTCGAGGCCGCCGAGCCGCGCGGTGCGGATCGCCAGCGCGCCGGAGCCGCCCAGCGGCAGCCGTCCGAACACCGCCAGCACGCCGTCGCGGCCCTCCTCCGATGCCTGGCCGACCGCCTGCAGCCGCACGACCGCCGCCTTGTCGAAGCGCAGCAGGCGCAGCAGGAAGGCGGAGAGGTCGGCGGCCTCCCGGGTGTCGGTGAGGGCGAGGCGGGCGGTGACGGTCAACGCGGCTCAGCTCGAATCGTCGTGGGGGTGTTTCGCGTGGTGCGGGGCGTACGTCTTCAGACTGCCGCGACGGCGGGCTCCGCGTCCATGAACCGGGACAGGAACTCCCGCTCCACCGGCGTGATCCGGCGCGGCCGGCCCTCGGCCAGGTCGTAGGGGACGACCACGGTGGAGGCGCGGACGTACACCGTCTCGCTGCCGTCCTCGTGGGTGTCCTTGATCTCGTAGGTGACGGTCAGCGAGGCGCTGCCGATGTGCGTCACCCGGGTCTCGATGGTGACCGGCTCGGGCCGGTGCACCAGCGGACGCTTGTAGTCGATCTCGTGGCGGGCCACCACCGAGCCGCCCGCGAACTCCCCGGCACCGGCCTCGGCGGCCTGGGTGAACATGAAGTCGATGCGGGCCTCCTCCAGGTAGCGCAGGAAGACCACGTTGTTGACGTGCCCGAAGGCGTCCATGTCGGACCAGCGCAGCGGGCAGGCGTAGATGTGGCGGGCCACGGATGTTCTCCTCGGTGTCCGTTCGCCCGCCGCCGTACGTCGGTGACGGGCCGCGGCCCGGCAGGCCGCCCCGGAGGGCAGTCTGCCGGGCCGTTGTGACAGCTGGATGTCAGCCTCGGGTCAGCTTCTTGTAGGTGGCCCGGTGCGGGCGGGCGGCGTCGGCGCCCAGCCGCTCGATCTTGTTCTTCTCGTACGACTCGAAGTTGCCCTCGAACCAGAACCACTTGCTCTCGCCCTCGTAGGCGAGGATGTGGGTGGCCACTCGGTCCAGGAACCAGCGGTCGTGGGAGATGACCACGGCGCAGCCGGGGAACTCCAGCAGGGCGTTCTCCAGCGAGGAGAGCGTCTCGACGTCGAGGTCGTTGGTGGGCTCGTCGAGGAGCAGCAGGTTGCCGCCCTGCTTGAGGGTGAGCGCCAGGTTCAGGCGGTTGCGCTCACCGCCGGAGAGCACGCCGGCCGGCTTCTGCTGGTCCGGGCCCTTGAAGCCGAAGGCCGACACGTAGGCGCGGGACGGCATCTCGACCTGGCCGACGTTGATCCAGTCCAGACCGTCCGACACGACCTCCCAGAGGGTCTTCTTCGGGTCGATGTTGGCGCGGCTCTGGTCGACGTAGCTGATCTTGACGGTCTCGCCGACCTTGACCTTGCCGGAGTCCGGGGTCTCCAGGTCCTGGAGCATCTTGAACAGCGTGGTCTTGCCGGCGCCGTTCGGGCCGATGATGCCGACGATGCCGTTGCGCGGCAGGGTGAAGCTGAGGTCGTCGATCAGGACCTTCTCGCCGAAGGCCTTGTTGAGGTTCTCGACCTCGATGACGACGTTGCCCAGGCGCGGGCCCGGCGGGATCTGGATCTCCTCGAAGTCCAGCTTCCGCATCTTGTCGGCCTCGGCCGCCATCTCCTCGTAACGGGCGAGGCGGGCCTTGGACTTGGCCTGGCGGCCCTTGGCGTTGGAGCGGACCCACTCCAGCTCTTCCTTGAGCCGCTTGGCGCGCTTGGCGTCCTTCTGGCCCTCGACCTTGAGACGGGACTGCTTGGTCTCGAGGTAGGTGGAGTAGTTGCCCTCGTACGGGTAGGCGCGGCCGCGGTCGAGCTCCAGGATCCACTCGGCCACGTGGTCGAGGAAGTACCGGTCGTGGGTGACGGCCACGACGGTGCCCTTGTACTTGGCCAGGTGCTGCTCCAGCCAGTTCACCGACTCGGCGTCGAGGTGGTTGGTGGGCTCGTCGAGCAGCAGCAGGTCGGGGGCCTCCAGCAGCAGCTTGCAGAGCGCGACGCGGCGCTTCTCGCCACCGGAGAGCTTGGTGACCGCCCAGTCGCCGGGCGGGCAGCCCAGGGCGTCCATGGCCTGCTCCAGCTGGGCGTCCAGGTCCCAGGCCTCGGCGTGGTCCAGCTCCTCCTGGAGCTTGCCCATCTCCTCGAGGAGGGCGTCCGAGTAGTCGGTCGCCATCAGCTCGGCGATCTCGTTGAAGCGGTCGAGCTTCCCCTTGATCTCCTTGACGCCGTCCTGCACGTTCTCCAGGACGGTCTTCGTCTCGTCGAGCGGCGGCTCCTGGAGCAGCATGCCGACGGTGAAGCCGGGCGAGAGGAAGGCGTCGCCGTTGGAGGGGTGCTCCAGGCCGGCCATCATCTTGAGCACGGTGGACTTACCGGCACCGTTGGGGCCCACGACGCCGATCTTCGCTCCGGGGAGGAAGCTGAGCGTCACGTCGTCAAGGATGACCTTGTCTCCGTGAGCCTTGCGCACCTTGCGCATCGTGTAGATGTATTCCGCCACGTGAGATCGCTCCGGCGTCGTCGGGAGTAATTCGGCTTGCAGCCTTCCATTGTGCCGCACCCGGCCGGGAGCCCCGAACCGCCGGGGTGCCCCTCGGGGGTATCCCGGCCCGTGGGTTGAGGAGCGCCGCGCCGACGCCCCCACGGCAACGCGAACGGCCCGGCTCCCCGCAGCGGATGCGGGGAGCCGGGCCGTCGTTCCGCCTCAGGGGTCCGAGGAGGTCAGTGCCTCCGGGCCGGGCTCAGGCGGTTCAGGCGCTTCAGGCGCTTCAGGCGGTGGTGCGACCGTGGCGGCCACGGCGGCGCAGGAAGAAGACCGAGGCGCCACCGGCGACGACCAGGGCACCGGCGACACCGGCGATGATCGGGGTGTTGCTGCTGGCACCGGTCTGGGCCAGGCCACCGGTGCCGGGGGCGGCGCTGGTGGTCGACGGGGCCGGGTGGGCGGCCGCGGTGGACGGACCGGCGGTCGGGGTGCCGGTCGCGGCCGGGGTGGTCGGGGCGCCGGTCGGCGTCACGCCGGTCTTGCAGTCGAGGGTGCCGGTGAAGGTCTTGGTGTAGCCGTTCGGGCCGGCCACCGCGATCTCGTAGTGGGCCTTCTCGGCGACCTTGACCAGCACGTTCTCGCTCTTGCCCGGCTGGACGGTCACCTGCTGCTTGCCGACCGTGACGGTCGCGGGCTGGTCACCGGTGTTGTTGACGGTGACGCGCACGCCGCCGTTGGCGCACTCGACCTTGGCGCTGCTGTCGACCAGCGCGCCGGTGCCCTGCTTCCAGGTGGCCTTGGCCTCGGCCGCGACGCTGACCTTGATGGAGTCGGCCAGGATCATGGTCTGGCTGTGGTTGCCCGCGTCGTCCAGGTCGCTCATGAAGACCCGGCCGCTGAGCACGCTGGTGTCGGCGCTGGCGCTGAGCGCGGCCTTGCCGTCCGGGGTGCCGGCCGGCACGTCCAGGAACAGCTGGGTGTCCTTGCCGATCGGGCCGGTCAGGGCGCCGCTGACGGCCTTGCCGTCCTTGTCGAGCACCTTGATCTTGTCGGCCGCGTCGCCGGAGACGGCCAGCTTCACCGCGTTGGCGCTGGAGTTCAGCACGAACGGGCCGAGCTTGCCGCCGGCCTTGCCGGTGACGGAGTCCGGGGTGAGCGTCAGCGAGGGCTTCGGCTCGGCCGCGACGCCCTTGTTGGCGTCGCCGGTCAGGTAGTCGCGCAGCTTCTTGGCGTGCTCGTTGCGCGGGGTCGCGGTCTTGCCGTCCGAGAACTTCCAGATCGCGGTCTGGGTGCCGGCGGCGGCGTCCTCCTCGGACAGGTCCGCGTCGCCGATGGCGTCCCGCAGCTTGGCCAGCTGGACGTGCGGGTACGAGTTGTCCAGGATCCAGCGGATCTGGGGGGCGTTCGCGTTGCTGTTGAGGGAGCTGGCCGACCAGTCCGCCTCGTGGTACTTCGCACCACTGTTCAGGTAGACCGGGTTGTCGAAGTCGATGCAGTAGGTGCGCAGCTCCTCGCCCGACGCCGTCTTGAGGGTGAACAGGCCGGCGTCGACCGCACCCTTGCCCTCGACGTCGACCTTCTCGCCGAACATCTTGTTCTGCACCACCGCGGTGACGCCCGCGCCGGGGCCGTCCGCCGCGACCGCCGCACCGGCCGCGAGCAGGCCACCACCCAGCGCAACGCTGGTCGTGAGCATGACAGTGGTTATGCGGGTCAGACTCCGCTTCTGCCTCTGGACCATCAGGAATCCCTCCGGGACGGGCTCGGCCCGAGGGGCGGCCCGCCGACTTTCCATGCCGCACGCGCCCCCTGTGGCGCTGTCGCGGGGTTTGAAACCAGACGAATCCTATTGAGCCTCAGAGGCCCCGAAACCCCCATGCGAAATCCGGACGATTCCGTATCTGGATCGTTATCAATCCCCCCAGAATCCACACAAGCTGACACCATGCCAGAAACTCGGCACCGCTTTCCTTGATCGGTCCGGAATGCGCGTGCGGACGCAATGGCCTTCTCGATCAACATATTTGTCGACAGGGCGGGTCGTCGACCCGTCAGCTCCGCCTCCCTTCCGCCCCACCTCCCCGCTCCCTCTCGGACACCGCGCCGGGCTCCGCCGCCGGCTTCCCGGCCGCCCCGGACGCCACCCCCGACGCCGCCGCGGATGCCGCCCCTGCCGCCGTCACGGATGCCGCCACCGACCCTGCCGGCACCGCCGGTTCGGCCCCCGCCGCACCCGTCGACGGCGCCGCCGCCGCGCCCCTGCGGCCCTCCAGGGCGTTCACGATCCACCCGGGCACCGCTTCGCCACCGGCCCCCGATCCGGCCGCCCCGCCCGGCGCGAGCGCGCCCGGCGGATGCCCGCGCACCCCGACCGCCCAACGGAAGGCCGCGGTACCGCGGGTGAGGTCGTGTCCGACCGACCGGGCGTCGATCTCCGCCCGACTGCGCCGCACCTCACCCTGCGTCCACTCCCGCACCTTCAGCCGGCCACTCACCAGCACCGGATCCCCCCGCGACAGCGAGCCGATCAGGTTCACCGCGAGCGCCCGCCAGGCCGTCACTGTGAGCCACTGCGTCTCGCCGTCGACCCAGCACTCGCGCTCCCGGTCGTACCGCCGCTCGGTGCAGCCGAGCCGGAAACTGGCCATCGGCACGCCACTGCCGGTTTCCCCGTAGCTCACTTCGCTCGCGACATTGCCGAGCAGCGTCACATGCGTCTCGTTCACAGCGCACTCTCCGTTCTCGCCGATGCACCGTACGGAATCGAGCGGTGCGAGAGGAGAGTGCGTCGCGGGGGGAATTCCGGCGATGGACTTCCGAAATCCTGTGGACAACTCGTAGGCCACTCGGCACATTCCGATAGTCACTGTCACTCGCAGGGGTGAATTTCAGCCTTTGGCCGCCGCCCGGACCCCCGACTCCTCGCGGCCATGACAACAAACCACCTGCTCCGCGACCCGGCCGGCGCCTCCCGGAACGTGCCCGGGAACGCCCCCGAACGGCCGTCCGCGCACGTCAATCGACCGCGGCAACCCGAATACGACCCCCCACCCGCACCGGTGGCGACGCATTCTCCGTGTCGAATCCATAACGGGTGGGGCGGCAGCCCCGTAACGACTGCACAACGTCCGGCCCGGAACATCGCCAGACCGCTGCACGCACGGCCTTCACCTGCGATTATCGGACCGCTCCACCGAACCGACACACCAACGGCGGTGCTGTCACACCCGGCCCGGCAACTGGACACCCTTATCCTGTCCCCGACAGGGCGAGGGCCCACCAACCCCCACCCCCACACCCCTCAGGCACGGGGCCGGACGCGCGCGCACCAGCGCTCGCCATCCGAACCCGGCCACGGTCACGCCCACCCGGCGCGATCCGTCCCGCCCCCATAGCTCAGCGGATAGAGCACCCGCCTTCTAAGCGGTAGGTCGCAGGTTCGAATCCTGCTGGGGGCGCCACCCGAGAATTCCCGCAGGTAGCCCCGCGGATGGATACTCTCCGTAGCCAATTCGGCTCTCCCGGTCATCTCCCGGACCAATCGCTTCAGCACCCTCCGACCATGCGTCGGCCGTGCGCCCGGCGCACCCGAATCGTCACTGTGCGTATCGATTCCGTCGTGAGAGCGGCCCGGCCGCACCGCCCGGGAACCGGTCAGCGGGCCAGCGTCGCCAGGTGCCCGTCCAGCAGCGCGACCTGCCGCTCGGCCGGGAACTCCCCGGGCGCGAACAGTGCCTGCACGACCAGGCCGAGCGCGAAGGCCTGCGCCCCGGCGGCGAGGTCCGCGGGATCGGCGTCCGCCGGGAGCTCGCCGAGCCGCTGGGCCTCCACCACGTGCGCCGTCAGCGCCTCCCGCGAGCGCCCGTAGCGGCCCGCGTGCGCCAGCGCGAGGTCCGGGTCGGCCAGCGCGACGTCCCAGGAGCCGACCCAGATCCGGTTGCCGGCCACGGCGGCGCCGTCCAGCGGCAGCACGTCCAGCAGCGCCGCGCGCAGCCGGGCCAGGCCGGCCGGCGGCGGGGGGCTGCCGTCCGCCGGGGCGGCGCGCCGGGGCCGGGTGGCCGAGCGGCGGTCCAGCTCCTCCAGCGCGTGGCTGAGCAGGGCCTTCTTGTTCGGGAAGTAGTGCGTCAGCAGCCCGGTGGAGGCCCCGAGTTCGGCGGCCACGGCGCGCAGCGTGAGGCCTTCGAAGCCCCGGGTGGACAGCACCCGCCACACCCCCTCGGAGACTTCCGAGCGGCGGGCGTCATGGTCTCCACGGGCTGGCGTCATGGGGGCTATCGTACATACCAAACGTTTGTTATGAATGGTTCCGAGCACCGCGCGGTCCCCGACCGCCGGATGGCTCCCCCGACCGTTCCGCCCCACCGGAGAGGCCCCGCCCGTGTTTGCCGTACCGCTCGCCGAGAACGCCGAACTGCGCCCCCTGGAGCCGTGGCAGGCCCCCGAGTTCCTCGCCCACATCGAGCGCGGCCGCGCCCACATCGACCCGTGGATCCCGTGGGCGAGCTTCTCCACCGACCTGGAGTCGGCCCGCTCCACCCTGCAGCGCTACGCGGACCGGCAGAACTCCGACTCCGGCCGGATCTACGGCATCTGGCGGGACGGCACGCTGGTCGGCGGCGTGATGTTCGTGCACTTCGACGCCAAGAGCGGCACCTGTGAGATCGGCGCCTGGACCGAGCCGGCCGGGGAGGGCGGCGGGCTGGTCACCGCCGCCGTCCGCCTGCTGCTGGACTACGCCTTCACCACCCGCGGCCTGCACCGGGCCGAGTGGTGGTGCTCGGCCGCCAACGCCCGCAGCCGGGCCGTCGCCGAGCGGGTCGGCATGACCCGGGACGGCGTGCTGCGCGAGTGGTTCCTGCACAACGGGGTGCGCCACGACAAGGAGGTCTGGGGGATCCTCGCCCCCGAGTGGGCCGCCGCCACCGCCCGGGACTGAGCAGGTGCGGCGGGGCCCGGTGGACCTTCCCCGTCCACCGGGCCCCGCCGCACGCTCCACCGCCCTCTCCCCCGGCGGCCGCTCAGGCCGCCCGCGCGCCGACCGCCGGCGCCGGCCGCACCGCCGCCGCCGGTTCCGCGCTCGCCACGGGCCCGTCCCCGTCCAGCAGCGCGCCGCCGACCGCCCGCAGCCGCCACACCAGCAGCACCACCAGCACCAGCACCCCGCCCGCGGCCAGGAACACCGTGTCCACCGCCTCGGTGAAGCTGCGCACCGCGTGCTCGTGCGCCTCCCCGGTGAGGGTGCGCACCGCGCCGAGCGGCAGCCCCGGTTCACCGGCCGCGAAGACCCGGGCCAGCACGCTGCCGAACAGCGCCGCGCCGAGCGCGTTGCCGAGGTTCTGGAAGAACCGGATGCCGGTGGTCGCGACGCCCAACTGGTGCTGGGGCGCGGCGTCCTGCACCACCGTGATCAGCTGGCCGATCAGCTGGCCCAACCCGGCGCCCAGCAGGGCGAGTTCGGCGAGCACCGCGACCAGCGGGGTGTCCGGCCCGCTGAGGCCGAGCAGCAGCATGGCGAGCGCCGCGCAGGCCGCGCCGGCCAGCAGGAAGACCCCCAGCGAGTGGCCCCGGGCGAGCAGCTTGCCGACCAGCAGGCCGGAGACGGTCATCCCGACCGCCATCGGGATCAGGTACAGGCTGGCCGTGGTCGGGGCGACGCCGCGGGCGACCTGCAGGTAGAGCATCACCTGGACGATCGAGCCGATCATGCCCATCCCGGTCAGGCCCTGGATCGCGAAGCCCAGCCGCACCGCGGGGATCCGGAACAGCGACAGCGGCAGCACCGGCTGGGCGGCGACGGCCTGGCGCCAGAGGAAGAGGCCGAACAGGGCCAGCGTGCCGGCGGCCAGCCCGAGGATCACCGGCGACGTCCAGCCGTAGTCCTTGCCGCCCCACTCGGTGACCAGCAGCAGGCCGACCGCGAAGGCGGCGGCCAGGGCCGCGCCGAGGAAGTCCAGGCCGCCGCGGCCGGCCGCCGTCGGCAGCTTGATCACCAGGGCGACGCCGACCAGCACCAGCACGCCGAGCGGCAGGTTGACGTAGAAGATCCAGCGCCAGCTGAGGTGGTCGGTGAGCAGCGCGCCGACCAGCGGGCCGACCGCCATGCCGATGCCGGCGATGATCCCGCCCATCGCGCTGCCCTTGCCCTTGCTGCCGGGGCCGGGCCCCTTGAACTGGGCGATGACGACCATGGTGACGCTCATCAGCCCGCCGCCGCCGATGCCCTGCAGAGCACGGAAGGCGATCAGCTGCTCCATCGACTGCGCCGCCCCGCAGAGCCCGGAGCCGAGCAGGAAGGTGGCGACCGCGCCCATCAGCACGCGCTTGGCGCCGTACATGTCGCAGAGCTTGCCGTAGAGCGGCAGCAGCGCGGTGGCGGCGAGGGCGAACGCGCTGATCAGCCAGGGCAGCCGGTCGACGCCGTGAACGGGGTCGAGGTCGCGGACGATCGGCACGGTGGCCGCCGACACGATGTTCATGTCCAGCACCGCCAGCACGATCGTGATCAGGCAGAGCAGCATGCCCAGCCTGCGCCGGACGGGTGTCATCAGCTCGGTCGCGCCGGGCTGTCCGAGGACGGCGGTCGTCATCTCAAGTCCCCCCATGGTCGGTGGAGTTCGCGCCGGGCCGGAGCGGCCGGCGGCACGTCCTCACCATGGCACGCCTTTTTGGACCGGGTCAACTCTTCTTCCCGACCAATCTTTGAGCCGAGCACATGCTTCTTCCCGGTCAACCTTTGAGCCTGGTACAGTCCCGGCATGGCGAAGCAATCCGGACTGGACCTCGGCCCCGACCGCATCCCCGACCTCGACGCGCTCCCGCTGCGTGAGCGCAAGAAGATCCAGACCGGCCTGCGGATCTTCCGCACCGCCATCCGGCTGTTCACCGAGCGGGACTTCGACCAGGTCTCGGTCGCCGAGATCGCGGCCGCCGCCGAGGTGTCCAAGATGACCGTCTTCAACTACTTCCCCAGCAAGGAAGACCTGGTCATGGGCCCGATGGAGCAGCACCTCGACGAGCCGGCCCGGGTGGTGCGCGAGCGCGCGCCGGGCACCTCGGCGGTGGTCGCGCTGCGCGAGCACTTCACGGCCGCGCTGGAGCGCTTCGACCCGGCCTCGGGGCTGAACGACGACGGGACCGTGCTCGACGTGGTCCGGCTGATCCACCGCACCCCGGCACTCGCCCTGCGCGCCACCCACGGCTACGACCGCGTCGCGTCGTCCCTGCTGGCCGCCGAACTGCTCGCCCAGGACCCGGCGCACGACGAGCTGACCGCCCGCGTCGCCACCGCCCAGCTGCTGTCCGCCCGGGTGGCGCTGATCACCGGGAACCACCGGCGGATGCTGGCCGGCGAGCGCGCCGCGGACGCCCTGCCCGCCGCGCTCGACGAGGCCCGCCGCGCCTTCGCCCTGCTCGAACACGGCCTCGGCGACTACTGCGCCGCCGTGGCCGCACCCGCGTCGGACGGCGCCGGCGCCGCCTGAGAGAGTGGGCGCACACGACCCTCCGGAGGTGCGCCATGGACCGGCCAGACCAGCCGCTGCTCGTACGGGACCGCTCCGCCGTGCCCGCCCGGGCGGAGGGCCTGAACGCCTACGTCGGCGCGGACGGCGTCGCGGTGCTGGAGTTCGCCCGCCCGCACCGCCGCAACGCGGTGACCCTGGCGATCTGGCGGGCGCTGCCCGAGGTGCTGAAGCAGCTCGCCGCGCACGAGGGCGTGCGCGCCCTGCTGCTGACCGGCGCCGGGAACACCTTCAGCGCGGGCGCGGACATCACCGAACTCGCCGACGTGTACGGCGATCCGGAGCACGCGGACGCCTACCACGCGATCAACGTCGCCGCCGAGGAGGCGCTGGCCGCCTTCCCGCACCCGACGATCGCCGTGGTGCACGGCGCCTGCGTGGGCGGCGGCTGCCAGTTGGCCGTCGCCTGCGACCTGCGGTTCGTCGCCGAGGACGCCCGGCTGGGGATCACCCCGGCCAAGCTCGGCGTGGTCTACCCGGCGGTGCCGACCCTGCGGTTGGCCCGGCTGATCGGCCCGGCCCGGGCCAAGTACCTGCTGTTCTCCGGGGAGTTGGTGCGCGGCCGGGACGCGCTGCCGCTGGGCCTGGCCGAACGCGTCCTGCCGGCCGCCGAACTGGACGCCGCCGCGCTGGAGTTCGCCCGGCTGCTGACCGCCCGCTCGACGCAGACCATCGGCGCGGTGAAGGCCGCGCTCGCCGTCCCGGCCGAGCGGGCGGCCGAGGCGCTGGCCCCGTGGGAGCGCCGCTCCCGCGAGGACGGCGACGTGCGCGAGGGCCTGGCCGCCTTCCTGGAGGGCCGCCCACCCCGGTTCTGAACCGCCACCGATGCCCGACCGCGGCTCCGAACCGCCGACTCCGAGCCGCGGCGGTGCCCGACCGCGGCTCCGAGCCGCCGCCGATTCTGAAACTCCGCCCCAGGAAAATACGATCGTCCGACAAGGATCGATCCACACCGCCTGGAGCACACCGCCGATGACCACCGAGCCCACGACGGCCGAGTCCCGGACCGCCGCCACCCCCCGGACGGTCTGGGCCCGGCGGATCACCGACGGCGTCGAGCCGAAGAACGTGATCATCGCGGTCTGCCTGCTGATGGGCGCCGTCCGCTACGGCTGGGCGGGCCTGGCCTGGGCCGCCTTCGCCGCGCTGTTCGCGGCCGTCGTTCCGACCCTGTTCATCCAGCGCGGCATCCGCAAGGGCACCCTCGAGGACCGCCACGTCGGCCACCGGCAGCGCCGGCTGACCGTCATCCCGTTCATCATGGGCTCGGTCGCCGTCAGCTTCACGGTGATGATCCTGGCCCACGCCCCCGCCGACCTGACGGCGATGGTGGCGGCGATGTTCGCCTCGCTGATCCCGATCCTGGTGATCACCGTCTGGTGGAAGGTCTCGGTGCACACCGCCGTCGCCGGCGGCGCGGTGGTCTGCCTGGGCATCGCGCTCGGCCCGCTGTGGCTGCTGCTCTACCCGGGCGTCGCGCTGATCGGCTGGTCCCGCGTGGTGCTGCGGGACCACACCACCGCGCAGACGATCGTCGGCGCGGCGGTGGGCGCGCTCACCGCCGGGCTCACCTTCTGGCTGGCCCGCTAGCACTCACGGGGGCGTTCAGCGGATCGGCTTCCCCGAGATCGCCCGGGCGATGACCAGCCGCTGGATCTCGCTGGTCCCCTCGAACACGGTGTAGATCGCGCTGTCCCGGTGCATCCGCTCCACCGGGTACTCCCGGGTGAAGCCGTTGCCGCCGAGGAGCTGCATCGCCTGGGTGGTGACGAACCTGGCAGTCTCGCCCGCGTACAGCTTGGACATCGAGCCCTCGGCGGCGGTGAACGGCTGGTTGTTGGCCGCCATCCAGGACGCCCGCCACACCAGCAGCCGGGCCGCGTCGATCCGGGTCTTCATGTCGGCGAGCTGGAAGGCCACGCCCTGGTTCTCGATGATCGCCCGGCCGAACTGCTCCCGGGTGGTCGCGTAGTCCAGCGCCACCTCGTACGCGGCCCGGGCGACGCCGACCGCCTGCGCGCCGACCGCCGGGCGGGAGGCCTCGAAGGTGGCCATCGCCGCGTTGCCGCGGCCGCTGCGGCGCACGCCCTCGCGGGCCCGCGCCAGCCGCTCGTCCAGCTTCTCCTTGCCGCCGAGCAGGCAGCTGCCGGGCAGCCGGACGCCGTCCAGCACCACCTCGGCGGTGTGCGAGGCGCGGATGCCGTGCTTCTTGAACTTCTGGCCCTGGCTCAGCCCGGGGGTGCCCGGCGGCACCACGAAGGAGGCGTGCCCGCGCGCGCCCAGCTCCGGGTCGACGGAGGCGACCACCACGTGCACGTCGGCGATGCCGCCGTTGGTGACCCAGGTCTTGGTGCCGTTCAGCACCCACTCGTCCTTGGCCCCGTCGTACACCGCCCGGGTGCGCATCGAGGCGACGTCGGAGCCCGCGTCCGGTTCGGAGGCGCAGAAGGCGCCCAGCTTGACGTCGTCCGGCGTGCCGAACATCTGCGGGGTCCAGGTGCCGATCTGCTCGTCGGTGCCGTTGGCGAGCACCGCGACGGCGCCCAATGTGGTGCCGACGATGGCCAGGCCGATGCCCGCGTCGCCCCAGAACAGCTCCTCCATGGCGATCGGGATGCCGACGCCGGAGGGGTCGAAGTACTGCTGGGCGTAGAACTCCAGCGAGTAGACGCCCAGTTTGGCGGCCTCCTGGATGATCGGCCAGGGGGTCTCCTCGCGCTCGTCCCACTCGGCCGCGGCCGGGCGGACCACGTCGGCGGCGAAGCCGTGCAGCCAGTCGCGTACGGCGAGCTGGTCCGCGCCCGGGTCCAGCGAGAACGTGCTGCTCATGGTGCTTGCCTCCGAGGAAGGGGTACGGCCGACCAGGGTGTTACCTCCGGTAACATCGTCGGAGTCTGCTACTTGTTGGTAACCGGTGTCAACGCCCAGGCCGGTGTCAACCCCCGGACCGACCCCGACTCCCAGGAGAAGCGCATGTCCCGAGAGCCCAGACGCGAGCAACTGCTCAACGCCGCCGACCGGGTCATCCAGCGCGACGGGCCGGGCGCCAGCATGAACGCCATCGCCGCCGAGGCCGGCATCACCAAGCCGATCCTCTACCGGCACTTCGGCGACCGGAACGGCCTGATCAGCGCGCTCACCGAGCGCCACACCGGCGGCCTGCTCGCCGCCGTCCGGGCCGCCCTCGCCGAACCGCTGGAGCGCCGCGACCGGGTCGAGCACGTCCTGGACACCTACCTGGCCGGCATCGAGGCCCGCCCCCAGGTCTACCGGCTGCTCACCCACCCCGAACCGGGCGACCCCACCGGCGCGGGCAACGCGCTCGCCCCCGCGCTCAAGCAGATCGCCGAGGAGATCACCCGGGCCGTCCAGGGCCAGATCGACCTCGGCGCCGACCGCGACCTGCTCGCCGAGGCCTGGGGCCGGGGCATCACCGGCATGGTGCTGGCCGCCGGGGACTGGTGGCTGGAGAGCCGGCCCTGCTCGCGCACCCGCATGGTGCAGGCGCTGGCCGACCTGCTCTGGGGGCGCCTGGCCGCCGCCGCCGACCTGCCCACCGCCGTCCTGCCCACCATCCCGGTCGAGCCCGAGGCCGAGCCGGACGCCGGCTGAACCCCGCTGCCGGACTCCCCTGCCGAACTCCCCTACCGAACTTCCGCTGCCCAACTCCCCGTAGGCGCACGCCCCTTGTGCCGCGACCGGCGCCGGGGGCATCATCGGGCCCCCGTCCCCCGCCGTGCGAGGTCCCCCGATGCGCCTGCGCCGCACCGCCGTCGCCCTGCTGCTCGCCGCCACCGCTACGCTGACCGCCACCCCGGCCTCCGCCCACGGCGAGGCCCACGGCGGCGCCCCCGACCGCTTCCCCACCGGGACGGCCACCGCCCCGGACGGCCGCACCGCCCTCACCGACGCCCGGGGCCGGCACCTCCGGTTGCGCGGCTTCAACCTCGACAAGTACGCCGAGGCCACCGAGGCCGACCTCGCCTCCATCGCCGCACAGGGCTTCACCCTCGTCCGGCTGCCCGTCTCCTGGACCAGGCTGGAGCCCGAGCGCGGCCGCCTCGACCCCGCCGAACTGCACCGGCTGCAAGGCCTCCTCGACCGGGCCGACCGCGCGGGCCTGCTCGTCCTGGTCGACCTCCACCAGGACGTCTACGGGCCGAAGTTCGGCGGCGGCACGAACGGCATCCCGGTCTGGGCCACCCGCGACGACGGACTGCCCTTCACCCCCGACCCGGACGACTGGTTCGCGGGCTACTTCCAGCCCGCCGTCCAGGCCGCCTTCCGCCACCTCTACGACGACACCGACCTGCGCGCCTGGCAGGCCGACTTCTACACCCGGCTCGCCCGCGAACTGCGCGGCCACCGCTCGCTGCTGGGCTACGACCTGTTCAACGAGCCGTTCGGCCCGGTGGACGGCGACCCGACCGACCCGGCCGTGCTCGCCGCCGCCTCCGCCGCCCTGGAGAGCGGCCGGCTCGCCGACATGTACCGCCGGCTGATCGCCGCCGTCCGCCGGGCCGACACCCGCGCCTGGCTGTTCGTCGAACCGACCGTCCTGGTCGGCCAGGGCGTACCGACGCGGCTGCCCGGCTTCACCGACCCGCGCCCCGGCGCGCCCCGGCTCGGCTACGCCCCGCACTTCTACGACACCGCCGTGGAGAACGGCGCCGACTGGGACGGGGCGGACGGCTTCGTCGAGCAGTACACGGCCGCGATCACCGCCTACCCGGCCGCCCACCGGCTGCCCGTCCTGGTCGGCGAGTGGGGCCCGCCGAACTCCCGCACACCCGGCAACCGGGAGCTGGTCCGCCGCCAGGTCGCCGCGATGGACGGCTTCGCCGAGGGCTGGACGATGTGGTACTGGTGCCGGGGCGACGGCGGCTACTGCGCGCTGGACCGGGCCGGGAACCCCGCCCCCGGCGACGAGCCCGCCTTCGGCCCGTACCCGGCGGCCGTCGCCGGCACCGGCGTGCGCACGGACGGCTCCACCGTCCGCTGGAGCGCCGACGGCACCGGGCGCGACAGCGAACTCGTCCTGCCGCCTTCCGCGTTCCCACGCGGCGCCCGGGCCGCCGTCACCCCGGCCGACGCCCGGGTCGAGGTCGACCAGCCCGCGCCCGGGCGGGCGGGAACGGTGCTGATCCGGCTCCCGCACGCCCGCCCGGGCACCCCGGTCACGGTGACGCTCACCCCCGGATGAGGATCATGCGAGCCCCCGCCTGGCCAGCAGCGGCGCGGTGTCCGGCGCCCGGCCGACCATCGCGCGGAAGGACTCCAGCGGGTCCCGGCTGAACCCGCGCGCCAGCAGCTCGCGCCGGAACAGCTCGCCGCTCTCCCGCACCGACCGGCCGTTGGTCTCGAACCACCGCACGGTGTCGGCGTCCAGCACCTCGGACCAGATGTACGCGTAGTACGCCGCGCTGTAGCCGCTGGAGAAGACGTGCTGGAAGTACGCCGTCCGGTAGCGCGGCGGGATCGCCGGCACCGCCAGCCCGACGTCGGCGAGCGCCCGCGCCTCGAACTCCTCGGCGTCCGCGACCTCCTGGCCCTGCGACACGGTGTGCCAGGCCCAGTCCAGCAGCGTGGCCGCCAGGTACTCCACCGTCCGGAAGCCCTGCCCGAAGCCCTCGGCCGCCGCCATCCGCTCGACCAGCTCGGCCGGCAGCGGCTCCCCGGTCTCGTGGTGGCGCGCGTAGTTGGCCAGCACCTCGGGCCGGACCATCCACATCTCGTTGACCTGCGACGGGAACTCGACGAAGTCCCGGGGCACCGAGGTGCCCGCGAACAGCGGGTACTCGACGTCCGAGAACAGCCCGTGCAGCGCGTGCCCGAACTCGTGGAACAGCGTGCGCACCTCGTCCCAGGTCAGCAGCACCGGCTCGCCGGGCGCCGGGCGCGGGATGTTGAGGTTGTTCAGCACCACCGGCCGCCGCCCGGTCATCCGGGACTGGGTGACCAGCGAGTCCATCCACGCCCCGCCGCGCTTGGACGCCCGGGCGTGGAAGTCGCCGATGAACAGGCCCAGCGCGGTGCCGTCCTCCTCGAACACCTCGAAGACCCGGGCGTCCGGGTGGTGCGCGGTGAGGTCCGGCCGCTCGGTGAACTCCAGGCCGTACGCGAGCTTCGCGGCGAAGAACACGCCGTCGCGCAGCACCCGCTCCAGCTCGAAGTACGGGCGCAGCACCGCCGCGTCCACCTGGTAGGAGGCCTGCCGGACCTTCTCCGAGTAGTACGCCCAGTCGTGCGCGGCGATCTCCTCGACCCCGTCCGCGGCCGCCACGCCGGCCAGCTCCTCGGCCTCCCGGCGGGCGTTCGCCACGGCCGGCTCCACCAGGCGGCGCAGCAGCCCGTCCACGGCCTCGACGGTGCCGGCCGTCTCGTCCGCCACCACGTACGCGGCGTGGCTCGGGTGGCCCAGCAGCGCGGCCCGCTCGGCGCGCAGCGCGGCCATCCGGATCGCCAGCGGGCCGTTGGTGTCGCCGGCCCGGCCGAGCGAGGCGGCGAGCAGCCGCTCGCGCACCGACCGGTCGGTCAGCTGGGCGAGTTCGGGCTGGGTGGAGGTGTTCTTCAGGCTCAGCACGTACTTGCCGTCGTGCCCGAGCACCCGGGCGTTCTCGGCGGCGCCGGCGATCGCGCCCTCGGACAGCCCGGCCAGCTCCTCGGCGGAGTCGAGCACGAGGGCGGCGGCGCGGGTGGCGGCGTTCACGTTCTGCTGGAAGGTCGTGCCGAGCACGGCGAGTTCGGCGTTCAGCTCGCGCAGCCGGGCCTGCTCGGCCTCGCCCAGCCGGGCGCCGGAGCGGACGAAGTCGTCGTAGCGGCGCTGCAGCAGCCGCTGCGACTCCGCGTCCAGGCCGAGGTCGGCGCGGGCCTCGTACAGCGCCTCGATCCGCTCGAACAGCCGGCGGTCGAGGTGGATCGCGTCGTGGTGGGCGGCCAGCAGCGGGCTGACCTTCGCGTCCACCTCGTCCAGCAGGTCGGTGGTGTCGGAGCACGCCTGGTTGTCGAACACCACGCGCACCCGCCGCAGCAGTTCGCCGGAACGCTCCAGCGCCAGCAGGGTGTTGTCGAAGGTCGGCACGCTCCGGGTGTCGGTGATCGCCTCGATCTCGGCCAACTGCTCGGCCATCCCGCGCTCGAAGGCGGGCAGGTAGTGCTCCTCGCGGATCTCGGCGAAGGGCGGCAGTTCGTAGGCCAGCCGGCTGGCCTCGAAGAACGGGTTCTCGGTCATTTCGCCGACCATACGCGCCGTCACCCACCCTGCCCATACGTTTTGGACGCGCGGCGCCGCGGACGCCCGGGGCCGGGGCTTGCCGGGATTGTCGTACCCACCCGCTAACGTCGACGCCGCGCGCCGGCACGACCCCGCGCACCCGCACCGCACACCCGCAGCACACCCCGCCGCACCCCCGCAGCACCGCACACCCGCAGCACCGCACCCCGCCCACCGGAGAGGAGGCGCCCGCCCGTGGCCCCCAGAACCGCCCTCGCGCCCGACCCGCACGGCCCCGGCGGCCGCCTCCAGCCGCTGGACGACGCCGGCACGCCGCTCGGCCCGCCCGAGGCCGTCCCCGACCTCGCCGCCGCCGTCGCCGCCCGGGAGGCCGCCGACCGCCCGCGCTGGGTCTGGGCCGCCGCCGACAGCGCGTACGCCCCGCTGCTGCCCCGGCTGCCCGACCGGCTCGCCCGCTGCCACGACCTGCGGCTGGTCGAGCCCCTGCTGCTGGCGCACGAGGGCCGCTTCGGCGCGCCCCGCTCGCTCGGCGCCGCGTGGTCCCGGCTGCGCGGCCTGCCCGTGCCGGACGACCTGCCCGAGCCCGGCCTGGCCGACGCCGACGACGGGCAGGACACCCTGTTCGCCCCCGACCGGCTGCAACTGCCGCCCGGCGCCGACCCGCTGACGGCCGTGGTCGCCGTGCACGCCGAGCAGCAGCGCCGGATCGCCGCGATCGCCGACCCGGCCGCCCGGCAGCGGTTCCGGCTGCTCGCGGCCGCCGAGTCGGCCGGCGCGCTGGTCGCCGCCGAGATCGCGCACGACGGCCTGCCCTGGCGCACCGACGTCCACGACCGGCTGCTCACCGAGCTGCTCGGCCCGCGCCCGACCGTCCCCGGCGCCCAGCCGAGGCGGCTCGCCGAGCTCGCCGTCGAGCTCCAGCACGCCCTCGGCGCCAAGCCGTTCAACCCCGACTCGCACACCCAGGTGCTGCGCGCCTTCGCCGAGGCCGGCATCCAGCTCGGCTCCACCCGCTCCTGGGAGCTCAAGGGCATCGACCACCCGGCCGCCGCGCTGCTGATCCGCTACAAGGAGCTCGCCCGGATCCACGTCGCGCACGGCTGGGCCTGGCAGGACGCCTGGGCCCGCGGCGGCCGCTTCCGGCCCGAGTACGTGGTCGGCGGCGTGGTCTCAGGCCGCTGGGCCAGCCGCGGCGGCGGCGCCCTGCAGATCCCGCGCATCCTGCGCCGCGCCGTCGTCGCCGACCCGGGCTGGCTGCTGGTCGTCGCCGACGCCGCCCAACTGGAGCCGCGCGTCCTCGCCGCGCTCTCCCAGGACGCCGGGCTGGCCCGCACCGCCGCCGGCGGCGACCTGTACGAGGCGCTGGCCGTCACCGCCTTCCAGGGCGACCGCGACAAGGCCAAGCTCGGCCTGCTCGGCGCCATGTACGGGCAGACCAGCGGCGACATCGGCCCGCTGCTGAACACCCTGCGCCGCCGCTACCCGGCCGCGATGGGCTACGTCGAGGCCGCCGCCCGCACCGGCGAGGACGGCGGCACGGTCGCCTCCCGGCTCGGCCGGGTCTGCCCGCCCGCCACCGCCGCCTTCCTCGACCTCACCGAGGCCGACACGTCGGGCGAGGCCGGCGGCCGCACCGCCCGCGCCCGGGGGCGCTTCACCCGCAACTACGTCATCCAGGCCAGCGCCGCCGACTGGGCGCTCGCCCTGCTCGCCGCGCTGCGCCGCCGCCTCCACGACCTGCCCGCGGCCGGCCCGGCGGACCGCCCGCACCTGGTGTTCTTCCAGCACGACGAGGTGATGGTGCACACCCCGGCCAACCTCGCCGACGAGGTCGCCGCCGCCGTCGCCGAGGCCGCCGAGGAGGCCCGGCGGCTGGTCTTCGGCGACACCCCGGTGCGGTTCCCGCTCAGCACGGCGGTGGTGGATTGCTACGCGGACGCGAAGTAGCTACGGCAGCTTGCGGAAGGTCCGCGCGTCCTCGGCCGCCGCGACCACCTCGGCCAGGCCCGCCCCGGTCGAGGCGGTGACGGCGGCCGCCACCGCGCCCTCCACGAACGGCGCGTCCACCAGCCGCACGCCCGGCCGCGGCTCGTCCTCCAGCACCGTCACGGCGGTCAGCACCGAGCTGCCCAGGTCCGGCAGCACGACCACGCCCGCCCCGCCGTCCGCCTCCGCGATCGCACCGGCGATCAGCTCGTAGCTGGTGCCGAGCCCGCCGTCCTCCGTCCCCGCCGCGACCACCACCCGCACGCCGTCCGAGGCGAGTTCGCCGAGCAGCTCGCGCAGCCCGGCCGCCAGCGCGGCACTGTGCGACACCAGAACAATCCCCACGTGTTCGCTCATGCCGGCGACCCTACGGCCGAACGCGCTGCTCCGGGAGAGTGACCGGAAACCCGCGTGTCGCACCCCGTGCCCAGCACCCCCGTCTGGCGTAGCGTCGGGTCCAGCAGCCGTCTGCCGAGGGAGCGAAGCGTCGTGAAGAAGCTGATCAACACCCCGGAGAGCGTCCTGGAGGACGCGCTGGCCGGAGTGGCCGCCGCCCACCCCGAGTTGACGGTGGACATCCCCAACCGGGTGATCACCCGCGCCGCCCGCCCGGCCGGTCCCAAGGTCGCGCTGATCTCCGGCGGCGGCTCCGGCCACGAGCCGCTGCACGGCGGCTTCGTCGGCACCGGCATGCTCGACGCCGCCTGCCCCGGCGAGGTGTTCACCTCACCCGTCCCGGACCAGATGCTGGCCGCCGCCAAGGCCGTCGAGAACGGCGCCGGGGTCGTCTTCATCGTGAAGAACTACACCGGCGACGTGATGAACTTCGAGCTGGCCGCCGAACTCGCCGCCGAGGAGGGCCTGGAGGTCCGCACCGTCCTGGTCAACGACGACGTCGCGGTCGAGGACTCCACCTGGACGGCCGGCCGCCGCGGCACCGGCGCCACCGTCCTGGTCGAGAAGACGGCCGGCGCGCTGGCCGAACGCGGCGCCGGCCTGGACGAGGTGGCCGCCCTGGGCGAACGGGTCAACGCCGCCTCCCGCTCCTTCGCGATCGCCCTCGGCGCGGCCACCGTCCCGGCCGCCGGCAAACCCGGCTTCGACCTGCCCGAGGACGAGATCGAGGTCGGCGTCGGCATCCACGGCGAGCCCGGCCGCCGCCGCGAGAAGCTGCGCCCGGCCCGCGACCTCGCCGCCGAGGTCGTCGAGACCGTCCTCGCCGATCACCACCTCACCCCGGGCGACGAGGTGATCGCCCTGCTCAACGGCCTCGGCGCGACGCCGCTGCTGGAGCTGTACGTGGTCTACGGCGAGGTCGCCGCCCGGCTCGCCGCCCACGGCATCACCGTCGCCCGCAGCCTGGTCGGCAACTACGTGACCAGCCTCGACATGGCCGGCTTCTCCCTCACGCTCACCAAGGCCGACACCCAACTGCTCGAACTCTGGGACGCCCCGGCCGACACCCCCGCCCTCAAGCGGGCCTGAGGAGGACCCGGCATGGACTTCGACCCGCAGCTGTTCGACTCCTCGCTCGCCGAAGCCTGGATCCGCGCGATCGCCGCCGCCGTCGAGAAGGAACGGGCCCGGCTCACCGAGCTCGACTCCGCGATCGGCGACGGCGACCACGGCAGCAACCTCCAGCGCGGCTTCGCCGCCGTCCTCACCGCCCTGGAGGGCCTCCGACCGACCGACCCCGGCGCCGTCCTCACCAAGGCCGGCACCACCCTCGTCTCCAAGGTCGGCGGCGCCTCCGGCCCGCTCTACGGCAAGGCCTTCCGCGCCATCGGCGCCGCCCTCCCCGGGCCCGCCGGCCCGGCCGCCCTCGCCGACGCCCTGGCCGCCGGCCTGGACGCCGTCCGCGCCCTCGGCAAGGCCGAACCCGGGGACAAGACCATCGTCGACGCCTGGACCCCGGCCGTTGCCGCCCTGCGCGACGCGGCCGCCGCCGGCGCCACCCTCCCCGAAGCCGCCGCGGCCGCGGCCGACGCCGCCGACCGGGGCGCCCGCGACACCGTCCCCCTCCAGGCCCGGAAGGGCCGCGCCTCCTACCTCGGCGAACGCAGCATCGGCCACCAGGACCCGGGCGCCACCTCCACCGCCCTCCTCTTCCGCGCCCTCGCCGACGTCACCGCCGCCTGAGGCCCTCCTTCCGGCGTTCCCCGGGCCCCGAAAGGGGCGCGGGGAACGCCGCGAGGCGGAAACCCCCGCCCGCACCCGGCCTCCCACCTCGCTCCCCCTCGATCTCAATCCGACCGCGTGATCAACAACAGCAACGCGTCGTCCTTCAGCGCCCCACCCGTGTGCGCCAGCAGATCCGCGTACACCCGCCCCACCGCCGTCTCCAGCTCCCCCGCCGACCGCGCCGCCCCCCGGACCAGCGGTCCGACCCGCTCGGCGAGCGGGTAGAACTCCCCGCTCTTGCGGTGCCGCGCCTCGATCACCCCGTCCGTGCAGAGCACCAGCACGTCGTCCGCCCCGAACGGCTGCCCCCAACTGCTCGGCTCCCCCACCGTGAGCCGCCCGAGCCCCAGCGGCACCCACGGGTCCGGCGCGTCCAGCACGTGCGCCCGCCCGTCCCCGTCGACGCGGATCGGCGGCACGTGCCCGTACTGCAGCAGTTCGATCTCCCCGGGCGCCCGGAACTCCGCGAACAGCGCGGTGGTGAACTCCCCGTCCGGCACGTGCCGTTCGACGCTGGCCTCGATCCGCGCCGCGACGCCCCGCAGCCCGGCCTCGTCGTACGCGGCCTCGCGGAACGCGCCCAGCACCACGGCGGCGGTCTGCACGGCCGCGAGCCCCTTGCCCCGGACGTCCCCGACCGCGACCCGGGTCCCGTGCGGCGTCTCCAGCACCGAGTAGAGGTCGCCGCCGATCCGTGAGGCGTCCGCCGCCGACACGTACCGGACGGCCAGGCGCAGCGGTCCGACGACCGGCCCGGGCAACCGCAGCAGGGCCCGCTGGGCGGCTTCGGCGACGGAGCTGACCGCGGCGAAGGCGGCCGCCCGCCGCATCCGGATCCTGGCGACCCAGGCCGAGAAGAGCGTGAGGACGACGTAGCTGACGATCGCACCGTAGAGGAAGCGCTCGTCGTTGATGTTGTCGACGCCGTCGTACACGCTGAGCCCGTAGACGGCGAAGATCCCGAGCGAGCAGATGCCGAGCAGTTCACCGGGCTTGAGGGTGAGCGCGGCGATCGCCGGGACGACGGTCATCAGCGGTGCGAGGTAACGGTCCTTTCCGGTGAGGAAGTCCGCGAGTGCGACGAGCAGGACGGCGACCAGCGCCGGGGTGGCGCGCCGCCAGAACGGCACGTCCTGGAGGTCGGCGGCCAGCAGGGCGTCGTGCTGTCGGCCCGGCGGAAGCCCGGCGGCGGTGAGCGTCGAGGGGGACTGGGCGCGGCGGATCGGGAACACATATCGAACATAAGGGACGATCTCGACGCCCACCCATCCGCCCACCCCGCGCGGCCATACCCCGTGGGGGTATGGTGTCACCGAGGTCGGAGACGACAGTTCACCGAGACCACCGCTACCGCCCCCAGGAGGCCCCGATGTCCAGCACCATCACCTACACCGTGTCCGGCATGAGCTGCGGCCACTGCGAGAAGGCGATCAGCTCCGAGCTCTCCGCCCTGGACGGCGTCACCGGCGTCTCGGCCGACTCCGCCGCCGGCACCGTGACGGTCTCCTCGCTCGCCCCGCTCACGGACGAGCAGATCGCCGCCGCGATCGACGAGGCCGGCTACGAGCTGGTCGGCCGCAGCGCCTGAGCCCCGAGGTGCGGCCGGGCCCGGTCCGAACCACCGGCCCGGCCGCACACCCTCAGCAAGGAGCACACCCGCATGACCACCTCAGCCCCCGACGTCGAGGCCGGCGGCCTGGTCGAGCTGTCGATCGGGGGGATGACCTGCGCCTCCTGCGCCGCCCGGATCGAGAAGAAGCTCAATCGGATGGACGGCGTCGAGGCGACCGTCAACTTCGCCACCGAGAAGGCCCGGGTGGAGTACGGCCCCGGCGTCACGGTCGAGGACCTGATCGCCACGGTGGAGCGGACCGGCTACACCGCCGAACCCCCGCCGCCCCCGGCCGAGCCCGCACCGGAGACCGCCGTCGCCGAGGAGCCCGGCCCCCTGCCCGACCCCCTGCGCGAGCGGCTGCTGACCAGCGCCGCGCTGAGCCTCCCGGTGGTCCTGCTCTCCATGGTCCCGGCCCTGCAGTTCGACAACTGGCAGTGGCTGGCCTTCGCGCTCACCGGCCCGGTCGTCGTCCACGGCGGCCTGCCGTTCCACCGGGCCGCCTGGACCAACCTCAAGCACGGCGCCGCGACCATGGACACCCTGGTCTCGCTCGGCACCCTGGCCGCCTTCGGCTGGTCCTGCTGGGCGCTGTTCCTCGGCCACGCCGGCCGGCCGGGGACGCACCACGGCTCCCCCCTCTCGATCGGCGCCACCGACCCCTCCTCCAGCCTCTACCTGGAGACGGCCGCCGCCGTCACCGTGCTGATCCTGCTCGGCCGGTTCCTGGAGGCCCGCTCCAAACGCCGGGCCGGCGCCGCCCTGCACGCCCTGCTGGACCTCGGCGCCAGGGACGTGGCGGTGCTGCGCGGCGGCCGCGAGGTCCGCGTGCCGGTGGCCGGGCTCGCCGTGGGGATGCGCTTCGTGGTGCGGCCGGGCGAGAAGATCGCCACCGACGGCACCGTGGTCGAGGGCGGCTCCGCGATCGACGCCTCGATGCTGACCGGCGAGTCCGTGCCGGTCGAGGTCGGGGTCGGCGACGCCGTCACCGGCGCCACCGTCAACGCCGGCGGCCGGTTGGTCGTCGAGGCGACCCGGGTCGGCGCGGACACCCGGCTGGCCCGGATGGCCAAGCTCGTCGAGGACGCGCAGAACGGCAAGGCCGCCGCCCAGCGCCTCGCCGACCGGATCTCCGCCGTCTTCGTCCCGGTGGTCATCCTGATCGCGCTGACCACCCTGGTGGCCTGGCTGCTGGTCTCCGACAGCCCGACCGAGGCGTTCACCGCCGCCGTCGCCGTGCTGATCATCGCCTGCCCGTGCGCCCTCGGCCTGGCCACCCCGACCGCCCTCATGGTCGGCACCGGCCGCGGCGCCCAGCTCGGCATCCTGATCAAGGGCCCGGAGGTACTGGAGACCACCCGAGCCGTCGACACCGTCGTCCTGGACAAGACCGGCACCGTCACCACCGGCCGGATGACCCTGCTCGCCGTGCACACCGCCGAGGGCGTCACCGAGGCCGAGGCGCTGCGCCTGGCCGGCGCCCTGGAGCACGCCTCCGAGCACCCGATCGGCGCCGCGATCGCCGCGGCGGCCGCGGACCGGACCGGGGCGCTGCCGCCGGTCGACCGGTTCCGGAACCTCCCCGGCCGGGGCGTGCAGGGGGTCGTCGAGGGCCGCGAGGTGGTCGCCGGACGCGAGGCCCTGCTCGCCGACCGCGCCCAGCACCTGCCGCCCGCCCTGGCCCGCGCGGCGGCCGCCGCCGAGGCGGCCGGGCGCACCGCGATCACGGTCGGCTGGGACGGCGAGGCCCGCGCCGTCCTGGAGGTCGCCGACGCGGTCCGGCCGACCAGCGTCGAGGCGATCGCCGGGCTGCGCGCGCTGGGCCTGACCCCGGTGCTGCTGACCGGCGACAACCGGGCGGTGGCCGAGGCCGTGGCCGCCGAGGTCGGCATCGAGCCGCAGCACGTGATCGCCGAGGTGCTGCCCGAGGACAAGGTCGCGACGGTCGAGCGGCTGCAGGCCGAGGGCAGGGTCGTCGCGATGGTCGGCGACGGCGTCAACGACGCGGCCGCGCTCGCCCGGGCCGACCTGGGCCTGGCGATGGGCACCGGTACGGACGCCGCCATCGAGGCCGGCGACCTCACCCTGGTCCGCGGCGACCTGCGCGCCGCCGCGGATGCCATCCGGCTCTCCCGCCGCACCCTGGGCACCATCAGGGGCAACCTGTGCTGGGCCTTCGGCTACAACGCGGCGGCGATCCCGCTGGCGGCGGCCGGACTGCTCAACCCGATGATCGCGGGCGCCGCGATGGCCTTCTCCTCGGTCTTCGTGCTCACCAACAGCCTCCGGCTGCGCCGCTTCCAGCCGTCCTGAGCGGCCGCCCCGAGCACGCGCGAAGGGCCCCGGACCGGTCGACCGGTCCGGGGCCCTTCCGCAGGCCCGTGGAAGCGCGCCTCAACGCCCCAGCAGCTCGCCGCCGTTGCAGTGCAGGATCTCGCCGGTGATGAACCCGGCCTCGGGCGAGGCGAGGAAGTGCACAGCGGCCGCGACCTCCCCGGTCTCGCCGATCCGGCCGAGCAGCGTGCGCGCCGCCCGGCGGGCCACCTCGGCCTCGTCCAGCCGGGGCCCGAAGAACTCGGTGCCGCTGACCGTCCCCGGCGCGACGATGTTGGCGGTGATGCCCGAGGTGCCCAACTGGGCGGCCAGGAAGTGGTTCCAGGCGTGCAGCGAGGCCTTCGCGGCACCGTACGAGCCGGCCCCGCGCAGCGCGGCGATGGAGCTGATGGTGACGACCCGGCCGGAGCCCACGGTGAGCCGGTCGCGGATCGACTCGGTGAGCAGCACCACGGTCAGCACGTTGCGCTCGAAGTCTCCGCGCCAGCGGGCGAGCAGGGCGTGCGGCCCGCCGCCGATCACGGTCTCCCGGCTGCCGGCGTTGTTCACCAGCACGTCGATCCGCTCGGGCAGTTCACGCAGCGCGTCCTCGACGGCGTCCGGGTCGGCGAGGTCGCAGACCAGCGGGGTGACGCCCGGGCCGAGGTCGGCCGCGGCCTTCTCCAGGACCGCCCGGCGGCGGCCCACGATCACGACCTGTTCGCCGGCCTCGGCGAACCGTCGCGCGACTTCGTACCCGATTCCCGTACCACCGCCGGTGACGACGACGTTCCTGGCCATCTGCGCACTCCCTCCCCAGTTCCGCCGACGCGCTACGAGGGTGCGCGACGGTCCGTACCGGAATGCCACGATTCCTATCACGCTCGGTTGCCGTGACTGCGGGGAGGGTGACGTCGGGCGCGGGGGAAGGTGTGGTATGGGCCCGGTACGACGCGCACACGGAGCGTGGCGAGAGGCAGCTCACACCCCCCGGGCGTAACTTCTCGCACCCTGATACGTCTTAGGTTGGTAGTGCGGCAGTTTTCCGGCGGGCCGGGACGACGAACGGCAACGCGTCCCGATCGGTTCCACCGGCTGCCGCCGACGGGGCTCCGGCGGGCCCCGGGACGGTCGTCGTTCTCGACGGCCTTCGCGCACGGCACCGGGCTGCCGGCGGGCCGGGGACGCTTTGAGCGGCCGTCCCCGGCTGCGGCCGGCCCCGGAGTCGTGCGCCGTACGGCCGCGTCCCCGCGTGGGCCCTTTGGCCCCACTCGCGCGGGAACGCACAGGGGCCCGGCCACGCGTTCTGCGGCCGGGCCCCTGCGGTTTTCAGGTCAGCGCTGGTCGAGCGCGACGTAGTCGCGGATCGCGACGCCGGTGTAGATCTGGCGCGGGCGGCCGATCCGGCTGGTCGGGTCGTTGATCATCTCGTGCCAGTGGGCGATCCAGCCCGGCAGCCGGCCGAGGGCGAACAGCACGGTGAACATGCTGGTCGGGAAGCCCATGGCGCGGTAGATCAGGCCGGTGTAGAAGTCCACGTTCGGGTACAGCTTGCGCGAGATGAAGAAGTCGTCCTTGAGGGCGTGCTCCTCCAGCTTGAGCGCGATCTCCAGCAGCTCGTCGTTCTTGCCGAGCTGGCCGAGGACCTCGTGCGCGAGCTGCTTGACCTGCGCGGCGCGCGGGTCGAAGGCCTTGTAGACGCGGTGGCCGAAGCCCATCAGCTTGACGCCGGCTTCCTTGTTCTTCACCTTCGTGATGAACGCGTCGACATCGCCGCCGTCCTTCTTGATGCTCTCCAGCATCTCCAGGACGGCCTGGTTGGCGCCACCGTGCAGCGGGCCCCACAGGGCCGAGATGCCGGCCGAGATGGACGCGAACAGGTTGGCGTGGCTGGAGCCGACCAGGCGCACGGTGGAGGTCGAGCAGTTCTGCTCGTGGTCCGCGTGCAGGATGAGCAGCTTGTCCAGCGCGTTGACGACGACCGGGTTGAGCTCGTAGTCCTCGGCGGGGACGGCGAAGGTCATCCGCAGGAAGTTCTCGACGTAGCTCAGGTCGTTGCGCGGGTAGACGAAGGGCTGGCCCATCGCCTTCTTGTACGCGTACGCGGCGATCGTCGGCAGCTTGGCCAGCAGGCGGACGGTCGACAGGTGGCGCTGGTCCGCGTCGAACGGGTTGTGGCTCTCCGGGTAGAACGTGGAGAGCGCGCCGACCACCGAGGACAGCATGGCCATCGGGTGGGCGTCCCGCGGGAAGCCCTGGAAGAAGCGCTTGACGTCCTCGTGCAGCAGGGTGTGCTGGGTGATCTCGCGGTTGAACTGCTCCAGCTGGCCCGCGTCGGGCAGCTCGCCGTTGATCAGGAGGTACGCGGTCTCGATGAAGCCGCCCTGCGAGGCGAGCTGCTCGATCGGGTAGCCGCGGTACCGCAGGATGCCGTTGTCGCCGTCCACGAAGGTGATCGCGGACTTGTAGGCGGCGGTGTTGCCGAAGCCGTTGTCCAGGGTGACCAGGCCGGTCTGCGGGAGCAGCTTCGAGATGTCGAAGCCGGCGTTGCCCGCAGTGCTCTCGACGACGGGGTACTCGTACTCGCCGTCCTGGTACCGCAGTACTACCGAGTTGTCGCTCACGTCTTCCTCACCGACGAAATGAATCCTCTTCCAAGGTGCCCTGACTGTCTCTACCATCCCCCATCCGGAGGACAGTCGCGCACCCGGGGTGGCCCGATAGGGCCCGCCCCTACAAAACCTATTGCCGTTGCCGGTACGAACCGGACAAGATCGGCACCACCCTAGGCTCTGCCGTAAATCTCTTCACGTCAAGAGAACATTAGAGGCAACGATCCGGTTGGATAATCATCCAGTCGCCAGCCTATGATCGAGGGCCGCATGCCTCCGACCAGCACTGACGGCCCGCACGGCCTGCGCGATCGCCTTCCGTGACCCGACCAGCACGACGAGTTTCCTGGCCCTGGTCACGGCGGTGTAGAGCAGATTCCGCTGGAGCATCGTCCAAGCGGACATCGTGACCGGAATCACCACGACCGGGTACTCGCTGCCCTGCGAGCGGTGGATGGTCACCGCGTACGCGTGCGCCAGCTCGTCCAGCTCGTCGAAGTCGTACCCCACCTCCTCGTCCTCGTCGGTCAGCACCGTCAGGCGCTGGTCGTCCGCGCTGAGGGCGGTCACCACACCCACTGTGCCGTTGAAGACGCCGTTGCGCCCCTTGTCGTAGTTGTTGCGGACCTGGGTGACCTTGTCCCCCACCCGGAACGTACGGCCGCCGAAACGGCGTTCGGCCAGCCCCTCCCGGGCCGGCGTCACCGCCGCCTGCAACAGCGTGTTCAGGTTCCCCGCCCCGGCCGGGCCCCGGTGCATCGGCGCCAGCACCTGCACGTCCCGGCGCGGGTCGAAGCCGAACTTCTGCGGGATCCGCCGCGCCACCACGTCCACCGTCAGCCCGGCCGCCCGCTCGGCGTCGTCCTCCGCGAACAGGAAGAAGTCCGCCAGACCGTCCGTCAGCGGCGGCTTCCCCTCGTTGATCCGGTGCGCGTTCGTCACCACCCCCGACTGCTGGGCCTGCCGGAAGATCCGGGTCAGCCGCACCGAGGGGATCGGCCCGCCCTCCGCCAGCAGGTCCCGCAGCACCTCGCCGGCCCCCACCGAGGGCAGCTGGTCCACGTCCCCCACGAACAGCAGGTGGGCACCCGGCGGCACCGCCTTGACCAGCTTGTTCGCCAGGATCAGGTCCAGCATCGAGGCCTCGTCCACCACCACCAGGTCGGCGTCCAGCGGCCGGTCCCGGTCGTACGCGGCGTCCCCGCCCGGCTTCAGCTCCAGCAGCCGGTGCACCGTCGAGGCCTCCGCCCCGGTCAGCTCCGCCAGCCGCTTCGCCGCCCGCCCGGTCGGCGCCGCCAGCACCACCTTCGCCCGCTTCGCCAGAGCCAGCGTCACGATCGACTTCACCGTGAACGACTTGCCGCAGCCCGGCCCCCCGGTCAGCACCGCGACCTTCTCGGTCAACGCCAGCCGCACCGACTGCTCCTGTTCCGGCGCCAGCTGGGCCCCGGTCCGCTTCGCCAGCCACTCCAGCGCCACCGGCCAGTCCACGGTCCCGAACCACGGCATCCGGTCGGTGTCCGAACGCAGCAGCCGCAGCAGCTGGTTGGCCAGCGAGATCTCCGCCCGGTGGAACGGCACCAGGTAGACCGCCGTGATCGGCTCGCCGCCCTCCCCCGGCACCGACTCGCGCACCACGCCCTCCGCCGCCACCAGTTCGGCCAGGCAGTCGATCACCAGCCCGACGTCCACCTGCAGCAACTTCACGCCGTCCGCGATCAGCCGCTCCTCCGGCAGGTAGCAGTGCCCCTGGTCGCTGCTCTGCGAGAGCGCGTACTGCAGCCCGGCCTTCACCCGCTCCGGGCTGTCGTGCGGGATCCCCACCGCCTGCGCGATCCGGTCCGCCGTCAGGAAGCCGATGCCCCACACGTCCGAGGCCAGCTTGTACGGCTCGTTCCTCACCACCCCGATCGAGGCGTCGCCGTACTGCTTGTAGATCCGCACGGCCAACGAGGTCGACACCCCGACCCCCTGCAGGAAGACCATCACCTCCTTGATGGCCTTCTGCTCCTCCCAGGCCGCCGCGATCTTCTTCGTCCGCTTCGGCCCCAGACCCGGCACCTCGATCAGCCGGCCCGGCTCGTTCTCGATCACCTCCAGCGTGTCCACCCCGAACCGCTCCACGATCCGCTCGGCGAACCGCGGCCCGATCCCCTTGATCAGCCCCGAGCCCAGGTACCGCTGGATGCCCTGCACGGTGGCCGGCAGCACCGTCGTGTAGTTCTCCACCGTGAACTGCCGCCCGTACTGCGGGTGCGAGCCCCACCGCCCGTGCAGCCGCAGCGACTCCCCGACCTGCGCCCCCAGCAGCGCCCCCACCACCGTCAGCAGGTCGTTCCCGCCCCGGCCGGTGTCCACCCGGGCCACCGTGTAGCCGGTCTCCTCGTTGGCGTACGTGATCCGCTCCAGCACGCCCTCGACCTGCGCGAGCTGGAGCGGAGCCTGCTGCCCCGACTGCGCCTTCCTGCTCACCGGAGCCCCCTTCGACCGGTTCGGGTGGACCTATCCGGTACGCACCGTACCGCTCCGCGCCGACAGCGCCCGAAGCCGCCGGAACGGCCCGCGGACCCGCCGTGCACCACCCCCACCGAGGTGCCAGGCTGAGGAGGACGAGGGGGCCGTCGACCGCGCCCGCCCGGGCCCGTCCGAGGAAGCAGCACCGCCATGCTCACCACCGCCTACCGCCCCGGCGCCCCCGTCTGGCTGGAGCTGAGCAGCCCCGACACCCGGGCCTCCGCCGACTTCTACACCGCCCTGTTCGGCTGGACCTTCGACTCGGCCGGCCCCGAGGCCGGCGGCTACGGCTTCTTCAAGCTCGACGGCCGGACGGTCGCCGCCCTCGGCCCGCTCCCTGAGGAGGGCACCCTGCCGAGCTGGACGGTGTACTTCGCCACCCTCGACGCCGACCGCACCACCGGACTCGTCGACCAGGCCGGCGGCCGCGTCCGGTTCACCCCCTTCGACGTCTTCACCGCGGGCCGGATGGCCGGCTACACCGACCCCACCGGCGCCGACTTCGCCGTCTGGCAGCCGCACGACACCCGCGGCCTGGGCGTCGTCACCCAACCCGGCAGCCTCTGCTGGACGGAGTGCCACAGCATCGACGCCGAACGCGCCAAGTCCTTCTACCGGGCGGTCTTCGGCTGGCAGGAGCGGGACGTCCCGATCGGCGAAGCGCTCCTCTACACCGTCCTCACCCCGGCCGGCGGCGGCACCGACGACGCCCACGGCGGCCTCGTGCAGCTCGACCCCCGGCACACCGCGCGCGGCACCTCCTCGCACTGGCTGCCCTACTTCGAGGTCCCCGACGCCGACGCGGCCCTCGCCACCGCCGAGAAGCTCGGCGCCACCGTCAGCCTCCCCGCCACGGACGTCCACGGCGTCGGCCGGCTCGCCCGGCTCCTCGACCGGCACCGCGCGCCCTTCGCCGTCATCACCAGTACCGGGAGCGGGGAGTGACGGGCCGTTCGTCCCCGAGAAGGGGCTGGAAGGCCCCCTGAACGAGCGACGGGCGGGCGACTAGACTCCCGATGCCATGAGCGACCTCACGATCCGCCAGGCCACCGTCGCCGACCTGCCCGCCATAGTGGCCATGCTCGCCGACGACCCTCTGGGCGCCACCCGCGAGACCCCCGGCGACCCCGCCCCCTACCGGGCCGCCTTCGCGCGCATCGACGCCGACCCGAACCAGCACCTGGTCGTCGCCGAACGCGCCGGCCGCGTCGTCGGCACCCTGCAGCTCACCCTGATCCCCGGCCTCTCCCGCAAGGGCGCCAGCCGCACCCTCATCGAGGCCGTCCGCATCCACGCCGACGAGCGCGGCAGCGGCCTCGGCACCGAACTGATCCAGTGGGCCGTCCGCTGCTCCCGCAACCTCGGCGCCGCGATCGTCCAGCTCACCTCCGACGCGACCCGCGCCGACGCGCACCGCTTCTACGAGCGCCTCGGTTTCGAGCCGTCGCACGTCGGCTTCAAGCTGATGCTCTGACAACCACCCGCCGGCACCCGCGTGCCGGAAACGCGAAAAGGCCCACCCGGAAACCCGGGCGGGCCTTTTCTGAAGAATTGTTCGGCGGCGTCCTACTCTCCCACAGGGTCCCCCCTGCAGTACCATCGGCGCTGTGAGGCTTAGCTTCCGGGTTCGGAA
>NZ_JZKH01000050.1 GCF_000961885.1 Streptomyces rubellomurinus | reverse complement strand
GAAGGAGCCCGGCCTGTGGCTGGAGGCGTTCATGGACGGCTACAAGGGCACCGGCCCGTCCGCCGGTTCGTCCGGTCGGACCGGTTTTCAGACCAGTGAAGAGACGGCAGGGAAAGGCGAGCAGTGATTCCGCACCGCAACAACATGGACTGGATCCTGAACGACCTCGCGCACAGCGTCCCGTACGTGCGGCACATCATCGTGCTGTCCTCGGACGGCCTGCGGATCGCCCAGTATGGCGCCGACCCGGACACCGCGGACCGGCTGGCCGCCGCCTGCGCCGGGCTGCAGAGCCTGGCGAGCGCGGTCGGGCAGCAGTTCCCGCACGGGAACGGCTCGATGCGGCTGGTGGTGATCGAGGTGGACGGCGGCTACTTCTACCTGATGTCGGCCGGTGACCGCGCCTACCTCGCGGTGCTCGCCGACGAGGGCGTGGACGCGGGCCTGGTCAGCCACCAGATGCGCGACCTGGTGGCCCGGATCGGCGAGCACCTGTCCGCCCCGCCGCGCAACCCCGAGGCGGTCGCGTGACCGCCCTCGTCCTGACGGCGACAGGCAGCACGTGACATGACCGAGCACAGTGAGGCGAGCACATGACCGCAGCCGACCAGAGCGGCTGGGACGGCCCCGATCCCGATCGCCTCTACGTGATCACGCGCGGTCGCAGCGGCCCCTCCGGGCCGGGCGTCTTCGACCTGGTCACCCTGATCGTCTCCCTCGCGGAGCCGACGCCCACCCTGCAGCCCGAGCACGCGGCCATCCTCCGGCTGTGCCGCTCCCCGCTGTCGGTCGCGGAGGTCTCCGCCTACCTCGAACTGCCCACGAGCGTGGTCACCGTCCTGCTGGCGGACCTGCTCGACGACGGGCGGATCGAGGCCCGCTCCGCCGTCCCCCGGGCGGAACTCCCCGACCGTGCCCTGCTGGAGGCGGTGATCCATGGACTTCAACGGCTCTGACACCGTGGTCGGCCCGGCGGCCGAGGACCGCCTGCCGGACTCCGTCGCGATGGCGGTCAAGGTGGTGATCGTGGGCGGGTTCGGCGTCGGCAAGACGACGCTGGTCGGCTCGGTGAGCGAGATCCGCCCGCTGACCACCGAGGAGACCATGACCCAGGCCGGCATCGGCGTCGACGACCCGACCGGCGTGGAGCAGAAGACCGCGACCACCGTCGCCATGGACTTCGGCCGGATCAGCATCGACGACAAGCTCGTCCTGTACGTCTTCGGCACCCCCGGGCAGGAGCGCTTCTGGTTCCTCTGGAACGGCCTGTTCGAGGGCGCGCTCGGCGCCGTCGTCCTGGTCGACACCCGCCGACTGGAGGTCAGCTTCGAGGTGATCGGGCGGCTGGAGGACCGCGGCGTGCCCTTCGTGGTCGCCGTCAACGGCTTCCCGGAGGCGCCCAGTTACGCGCTGGACGAGCTGCGCCAGGCCCTCGACCTGCCGCCCCACGTGCCCATCGTCCCGTGCGACGCGCGCAGCCGCGAGTCCAGCCGGGACGCCCTGATGACCCTGATGCGCTACCTGTACGACCTCGCCGTGCCCGCCCCGCGCTGACCGGCCCTCCCCCCGATCCCTGATTCCGGAGACCTTGTGACCACCCCGTTCCCCGGCGACGCCGCCCTCACCCCGCCGCCCGGCTGCCCCGCCCACGGGCGCCCCGCGATCGACCCGATCGGCCCCGGCGGCCTGCGCCGGCTGTACGGGCCGGAGGCCGAGACCGACCCGGCGGGCCTCAACGAGAAGCTGCGCGCCGAGTACGGCGAGGTCGCCCCGGTGCTGCTGCACGGCGACCACCGGGCCTGGCTGGTCCTCGGCCACGCCGCCAACATCACCGTGATGCGCACCCCCTCGCTGTTCTCCCGGGACTCCCGGCGCTGGACGGCCTTCCGCAACAACGAGATCCCCCCGGACTCGCCGCTGATGCCGGTCGTCGCCTGGCAGCCGATCTGCGTGTTCGCGGACGGCGAGGAGCACCGGCGGCTGCGCGACGCCCTGCTGGACGGCCTGAACGGCTTCGACCGGCGCGGCATCCGCCGCCACGTGCGGCGCTTCACCACCGACCTGGTCCAGGTCGTCGGGCGGACCGGCCGGGCCGAGCTGATCACCCAGTTCGCCGAGCACCTGCCGATGCTGGTGATGACCAAGCTGCTCGGCATGCCCGACGAGTACGGCCCGCAACTGGTCGACGCCGCCCGGGACCTGATGAAGGGCACCGAGACGGCGGTGGCCAGCAACGAGTACGTGGTGGCCGGCCTGCGCCGCACCATCGCGATCAAGCGCGCCGACCCGGGCGACGATCTCACCAGCCGGCTGCTCGCGCACCCGGCCGGGCTCACCGACGACGAGGTGATGGAGCACCTGCGGGTGGTGCTGCTCGCCGCCAACGAGACCACCGTCAACCTGATCGCCGACTCGCTGAAGATGGTCCTCACCGACCCGCGCTTCCGCGCCCACCTGTCCGGCGGCCAGATGACCCTCGGCGAGGCGCTCGACCAGGTGCTGTGGGACTCCCCGCCGATGTCCCTGGTGGCCGGGCGCTGGGCGACCACCGACACCGAGCTCGGCGGCCAGCAGATCAAGGCCGGCGACCTGCTGCTGCTCGGCCTCGCGGCCGGGAACGTCGACCCGGTGGTCCGCCCCGACCTGGCCACCCCGCTCTACGGCAACCGCTCCCACCTGTCCTTCGGCGCCGGGCCGCACGAGTGCCCGGGCCAGGACATCGGCCGGCACGTCGCCGAGGCGGGCATCGACATCCTGCTCACCCTGCTGCCGGACGTCCGGCTCGCCGTGCCGGAGGAGGAACTGGTCTGGACCTCGGCCTGGATCTCCCGCCACCTGGTGGCGCTGCCGGTCGAGTTCACCCCGCGCGAGATCGAGCCGGACCCGCAGTCGGTGGCCGAGGACGAGGCGCGCGAACGCGCCGCCGCCGAGGCCGCGGCGGCGGTGGCCGCGGCGGCCACCGCCGTGGCGGCGGAGCCGGGCGACGCCGGCGGGGCGGCCGGTGCCGACCGGCCCGCCGGGGCGCCGCGGCCGGCCGCCGCCGTCCCGGCGCAGCGGCGCAGCTGGTGGGACGTGCTGACCGGCTTCTTCCGCCGCTGAGCCCTGGACGCCGCTCAGCCCTGGACCCTGGTGAGCCCTGGACCACGGGCCGGGCCGACGGTTACCCGTCGGTCCGGCGCCGGTGCAGGGTGAAGGTGTCCACCGGGGTGAGGTCCCCGTGCGGGCCGTCGAAGGTGTAGTAGGTGACCCGCATCGTGGTGGTGCCGCCGCGCCGGTCGCCGGGGTCGACGTCGAAGGCGGCGAAGCCGTGGGTGTTCTTGCGGTCCTGGAAGGCGGCCCAGGGGGCGTCCTCGACGAGCCAGATCGACTCGCGGTTGGGCGCGCCCGGCGCCGGCTTGTCCTCCAGGCCGACGACCACCCGGCTCTTGGGCTCCTGGAACAGTTCGTCCTGGGTGGTCGCCGCGTTGCCGCCCGCGCCGATGATCATGTGGACGGTGCCCCGGCCGGTGTCGGCCAGGGCCGGGTCGGTGCCGGTGGGCACCGGGGTGCGGGTGTCGTTGGGCAGGGTGCCGCGCACGGGGTGGGAGCGCTCGTAGTAGTGCTCGTGGCCGCAGACCACCAGGTCGACCCCGTAGGAGTCGAACAGCGGGCCCCACGCCTCGCGCAGGCCCAGGTCGCTGCCCGCGCCGTTCAGCGAGGTGGAGATCATCGGGTGGTGCATGCAGACGACGATCCAGTCGATCCCCCGGTCGCCCCGCGCCGCGCGCAACTCGCGCTCCAGCCAGCGCCGCTGGGCGCCGCCGGAGTAGCCGCGCAGGTAGGTCTCGGTGGACATCTGGATCGTCTCGTCGTCGTTGGCGAGGCTGATGAAGCGCACCGAGCCGACCGTGAAGGCGTACCACATGCCCCGGGTCTCCTCGTCGCGGTCGGCGGCCGAGTCGGGCAGGGCGAAGTAGGTCTGGTAACCGAGGGCGCCGATCGGGCCGTTGCCGCTCTCGCTCTCGTGGTTGCCGGCGCAGGGCATCCAGGGGCGCAGCCGGGTCGAGCGGCTGTTGTTGATGAACCAGTCGGCCCAGGTGGCGGTGCGGCTCTGGCCGTGGCGGCCGCTGTAGGAGGCGTAGCAGAGGTCGCCGTTGACCAGGTTGAACAGCGGGCCGACGCGCTCGACGGCGGCGACGATGTCGGCGGCGTGCGGGGAGCCGACCTGGCTGCTCATGTAGACGGGGTACTTGCCGAGCGGTGAGGGCATCCCGTCCGGGAAGACGATCCGGCGGCGGAGGTTGGGGGTGGCCTGGTCGCCGAAGCTGGTGAAGGTGAAGGGGACGCGGCCGCGCGGGGCGGTGGTGAAGCTGCCGGTCTCGGGGGCGGAGCCGTCGTGGCCGGCGCTGTAGAGGTAGGTGCTGCCGGGGCGCAGGCCGGTGAGCCGGGCGTGGTGGACGTACACCTCCGCCTTGTCCAGGGCGTCGCGGTAGGTGCGGGTCTCGGCTTCGAAGACCCGGCCGAGCTCGCCGCCGGCCGTGCCGAGCCGCACCTGCGGGCGGCGGACGGAGACCGGGGTGATCCAGGAGACGGTCATCTCGGTCGAGGCGTCGGTGCCGAACTGCAGGTGCAGGCCGCTGACGCTGGGGGTGCCGGTGCGGTGCGGGGTGGTCCGCAGCAGCGGGCTCGCGGGAGCGTCGCCGTTGCCGTTGCCGGCGTTGCCGCCGTCGTCGGCCGAGGCCGGCTGGGCGGCCGCGGCGCCGGCCACCAGCGCGGCTCCGGCCGCGGAGGTGCTCTTGAGGATGGACCTGCGTGGGATCGTCATGTGAACTCCGCCTGCCGAGTGGGGGTTTCGACTCCGGAGCACTGTAAATGGCATGCGCACGTAAAGTCGATCACTATTCCGCAGCGAACTGACGGTGGATCAGCGGACGGACGGGCCCTACGGCTTGCGGCCGATGCCGCCGTAGGCCGGGGTCTCCTCGGTGGGCGCGGGGCCGTCGCCGAGCTCCGGGTGCCACTGGTTGATCAGCACCACGCCCGGGTCGTCGAGTTCCAGCCCGGCGAAGAACCGCTCGACGCCGTCCCGCGGGCGGGCGTGGACCTCCATGCCCGCCTCGGCGTAGCGGCGGGAGCCCTGCCTGACCCGCTCGGGGGCCGCGTCGGTGGTGCCGGCGGTGAGGGCGAGGAAGCTGCCGGCGGGCAGTGCGTCGAGCAGGGCCCGGACGGGCGGGTGCGCGGCCTCGTCGGAGAGGAAGTGCACGAGGTTGATCAGGGTGAGCGCGACCGGCCGGGTGAGGTCGAGGGTGGCGGCGACGGCCGGGTCGGCGAGGAACTTCTCCGGGTCGCGCAGGTCGCCCTCGACGTAGGCGGTGCGGCCCTCGGGGGCGCTGCTGAGCAGGGCGCGGGAGTGGGCGAGCACGATCGGGTCGTTGTCGACGTACACCACCCGGCAGGCCGGGTCGACGCGTTGGACGACCTCGTGCAGGTTGGGTGCGGTGGGGATGCCGGTGCCGACGTCGAGGAACTGCCGGACGCCGTGCGTCGCGGCGAGCCGGTGGACCATCCGGTGCATCACCGAGCGGGCGGCGGCGGTGGCGGCGCGGGCGCCCGGCCAGTCGGCGAGGACGCGGTCGCCGACCGCCCGGTCGGCCGGGAAGTTGGTCTTCCCGCCGAGGAGGTAGTCGTAGACCCGCGCCGGGTGGGCCCGGTCGGTGTGCAGGTCCGTCTGCGTCGGTTGCTCGAACTCGGCGCCTATCAGCCAGCTCTCCGGCTCGTAGTCGTCCATGGTGCCTCCCCGTGCGGCGTGTCCGGACCACTCAAGCACAGCGGATCGGCAGCCGTCAGGCGGTTCCGGCGGTTCGCCGGGGCCGGTCCGCCCCGCCCTGGCGGACGGCCGCGGCGAAGGACGGCACCCGCAGCGCGGTGAACAGGCCGAGCAGCGGGCCCGCCGTGCAGACGGTGACGTAGCCGGGGATGAGGCCGAGCCCGTCGTGGTGGCCGAGCCACTCGGCGAGCAGCGGGAAGGTGCCGCCGAAGGCGGCGATGGTGGCGGCGTTGACCACGCCGAGGCCGACCGCCCGGACTTCGGTGGGGAACAGCAGGCCGGTGAACACGTTGAGGGTGCCGAGCACCGTCGCCACCAGCATGCCGAGCAGCACGGCGACGACCTGGAACGGCAGCCAGCCGCCGCGCAGCCCGGCCAGCAGCACCCCGACCAGCGGGATCGGCAGCGTGAACCCGATCCGGGCCACCCGCAGCAGGCCGAAGCGGTCCGCCGCGGCGCCGGTGAGCAGCATGGTGGCCAGCACCACCGCGAGCACCGCGGTCATGAAGGAGGCCGCCTCCTCCTTGCCGATCACGTGGTAGGCCGCGGCGTACTGCGGCAGGTAGACCAGGGCGAAGTAGTAGCCGACGGTGCCGCCGAGGGTGTTGAGGAAGACGGTGAGGGCGGCCGTCCGGTGGGTGCGCAGGGTCCGCAGGAACGGCGGCCGCTCGCCTCCGCGTCCGGCCCGGGCGCGGTGGAACTCCGCGCTCTCCGGCGCCGCCCGGCGCACCCAGAGGGCGGCCAGGCCGAGCAGTCCGGCGGCGACGAAGCCCCAACGCCAGCCGCCGTGCTCCAGGCCGGACTTGCCGATGGTGTGGATGAGCAGCGTGAGCACCCCGAAGGACAGCAGCGAGCCGAGGATGACGCCGCCGTAGGAGACCGAGCTGTACGCGAAGCGGTGCCGGGCCGGGGCGGTCTCGGTGACGTACGCGGCGACGCTCGGCGCCTCCCCGCCGAAGGCCAGGCCCTGCACGAGCCGGGCGGCGACGGCCAGGACGGCCGCCCAGACGCCGATGGTCTGCCGGCCGGGCAGGGCGGCGAGGCCGAGGCTGGCGGCGGCGATGACCACCATGCCGAGGCTGAGCGCGAAGCGCCGTCCGCGGGTGTCGCTGAGCCGGCCGATCAGGTAGGAGCCGATCGGGCGGGCGACGAAGCCGACCGCGAAGGTGGCGTACGCGGCGAGCAGGCCGCTGACGCCGTGCTTTCCGTGGCCGAACAGATCGGCGGCGAAGTAGGTGGCGAGAACGGCGTAGATGTTCCAGTCGAAGGATTCGACGATCGAGCCGACCGTCGCCGCGGCCAACTCCCGCCGTCTGCCGCCGCCGTCCGAGAGGTCGTCGGAGACCGGACTGAGGAGGCGATCTGTCATGGCGTCAGCATGACACCGCCGACGGGGCGGCGGAATCGGGTGCGCGGCGTCCTGTTCGTCCGGTTTGTTGGCGAACGGAAACCGGGCCCGGAATCCCGTGTGCCCGGTGTCATGAGGTGATGGTATTTCTGTGTCGTGAATTCGATGATCACCAGGACCTCCCGACGCGCCCTGCCCGCCGCCGTCGCCGCGGCGACCGCCGCCGCGCTGCTGGCCGGCTGCACCAGCGGGGGCGGCGGCAGTGCCGCCCCCACGGCCCCCGCCACCGCGAGCGCCACCACCGCGACGGCCACCCCCGCGCCGACGCCCACGCCCAAGCCCACGGGTGCGAACGACCCGGCACTGAAGACGTTCTACGGCCAGCAGCTCGCCTGGGCGGCCTGCAAGGGCGACTCGGCCGACGACCCGGCCCTGCAGTGCGCCACCCTCCAGGTCCCGCTGGACTACAGCGCCCCGGCCACCGGCACCCTGGACGTCGCCGTGGTCCGCTTCCCGGCCGCCAAACCCGACCAGCGGGTGGGCTCGCTGGTGATGAACCCCGGCGGCCCGGGCGGCTCCGGGGTCTCCATGGTCAAGAACTCCACCAAGAGCTCCGACGGCCCGCTGCACGACCGCTTCGACCTGGTCGGCTTCGACCCGCGCGGGGTCGCCGGCACCAGCCCGCTCAAGTGCCTCGACGACCAGGCGCGCGACTCCTGGATCAGCACCGACCAGCCCGGGGCCGACCACGGCAAGCAGCTCGCCGACGCCTGTCAGGCCAAGTACGCCAAGGTGCTGCCCTTCGTCAGCACCCGCAACACCGCCCGCGACATGGACGTGCTGCGCGCCGCCCTCGGCGACCAGAAGCTCAGCTACCTCGGCATGTCCTACGGCACCTACCTCGGCTCGCTCTACGCCGAGGAGTTCCCGGACAAGGTCGGCCGACTCGTCCTGGACGGCGCCACCGACCCCGCCACCACGCTGGTGCAGCACAACATCGAGCAGCAGGCCGGCTTCGAGCGGGCGTTGAAGGCCTTCGCCGCCGACTGCGTCACCAAGGACGCCTGCCCGCTCGGCAAGGACGCCGACCAGGCCGTGCAGAAGCTCGCCGACTTCCTCGACGGCCTCAAGGACAAGCCGCTCAAGGGCGCGGAGGGCCGCACCCTGACCGCCAACGAGGGCTGGACGGGCGTGCTCAGCCGGCTCTACGGCGGCGAGAAGGCCTGGAGCGGGCTGCGCAACGCCCTCGGCTGGGCGATGGCCCGCGGCAAGGGCGACTACCTGCTCGACCTCGCCGACGGCTACAACGGCCGTGACAAGGACGGCCGTTACGCGGACTCGGCGGACGCGTACACCGCCATCCACTGCGCGGACGGCGCCACCGACGCCCCCACCGGCGCGCAGCTGCAGGCCGCGCTCACGGACCTGGCCGCCAAGGCCCCGCTGGTCAGCAAGCACGACCCGAACGCGGCCCTGTTCGACCCGGACTGCCGGATCTGGCCGTTCCGCTCCGCCGAGAAGCCGCACGCGATCAAGTCCACCGCCGCCGCCCCCATCGTGGTCGTCGGCACCACCGGGGACCCGGCCACTCCGTACGCCTGGGCCGAGAAGCTCACCCAGGAGCTGGGCAACGCCGTCCTGCTCACCCGCGAGGGCGAGGGGCACACGGCGTACGGCGCCAGCACGTGCATCCGCGCCTCGGTGGACGCCTTCCTGGTCGACGGGACGGTGCCGGCGGCGGGGACGCGCTGCCAGAGCGACTGACGCCGGCCCCCGTACGACGGCCGGGCGGGGACCGGGCGGGACGCCGCCCGGTCCCCGGTCGGTCACCGGCCGGGGTGGTGGACGAACCGGTAGGTGTCGCGGTCGAGTTCGGTGACCTGAACGCCGAGCGATGCCGGGACGGCGATCCGGGCCCGCAGCACGTCGAGCACCCCGGCGGTCAGCGCGGCGCGCTGTTCGACGGTCCGGCCGGCCAGGATCTTGACCTCGACCAGCACCACCGCCTCGCCGCTCGCGCCGTCGCCGGCCACGGCGTACGGGGCGGGGCGGAAGACGGTCTTGCAGTCCGCCACGGTGGTGTCGATCACCTCGACGATCGCCCGGGGCAGCTCGGCGGCCAGGGCCGCCCGGTCGAGGGCGAGTTCGGGCGAGTGGTCGATCAGGATCTGCGGCACGGGGGGCTCTTCCCGGGGGTTCGGACAGTACGACCGCCGACCCTACCCCGCCCGGGAACGGCAGCGGGCCCCGGCCGGGCGGGCCGGGGTCCGAGGGCCGGGGTCCGAGGGCGCAGCGACCTCAGCGGCCTCAGCAGCCTCAGCGGCCTCAGCAGCCGAAGTTGATCAGCCGGAACGTCGCGTAGTGGTCGCCGGTGTAGTAGTCCTCGTGGTACCGCTGGCCGGTGACGATCCGGCGGGTGCCGCGGGTCGGCGCGCCCGGGGTCACCACGGTGTACTCGTGGTAGTAGCCGGAGCGCTGGCTCGGCAGGACGCCCTCCTTGTTGGTGAACACCACGCCGTCCTGGCGGTACGGGAACGGCCCGCCGGAGGCGATCAGGTCGAGGGTGGTGTGCGCCTGCGCCGGGAGGGCGGACAGGCACACCGAGCCGCTGGTCGCGGCCTGCGCCTCGGTGGCGACGGCGAGCGGCGCGACGACGGCCAGGGCGAGGGCGGCGGTGACGGCGGCGCGGGTCTTCCACGCGCGTAGAGTTCTGGTCATGCCCACAGCATGGCGGCCGCCCCGGCCGGCCGGAAGGCACGTTCGGAGTCTTCACCTCCGGTCAACTCGCCGTACCGGCCGATGACTTGAACCGGTACGGCGAGGCCGCGTCAGCCGCCGTTGTAGTCGGTGGCGGCCAACACGGCGAGTCGGCGGCGGCCGGGACCGAGGGCCAGGACACCGAAGTCCATGAAGTCCTCGACCCACCAGTCGGTGGACACCCTGAAGCCGTACCAGGTGCAGTCCTCGACCCGCCGGATCACCTCCTCCGGCGGCGCGTCCGGGTCCGCGCCCGCGAGCGCGGCCATCGAGCGCCAGGCGGCCAGCCGTCCGTAGGCGCCGTGCCAGAACTCGTTCGGGTGCCCACCGCCGACCGACGCGGCGGCGAACAGGCGCTGCCAGACCTCCGTGGCCGCGGTCGGGACGACGATCGGCCGCATGCGGAGCCCGTCCAGGCAGTCCAGCGGCAGCTCCGCCAGCGTCCCGGGCAGCGCGTCCGGCGCGAGCTCCGCGTCGGCGAGGAACACCGCGGCCTCGATCCGCCCGTTGTGCCGCCGGGCCCACCGCCGCACGGCGGCGGTCAGGTCGGGGGCATCCTCGCCGATCTCGACCGGCACGGCGGCCGATGCGCCCGAGCCGGCCAGCGGTTCGCCCTCCGGCAGGCCGTACCCCACCCCGCCGGCCATCCCGCCGCGGAAGAACTTTGGCACCGCCGGCTCGCCCTCGAACGGGGCGAGCGTCCAGGGCAGCCAGGCCAGGGGGTGGTCGGCCCACTGCGGGGAGGCCTCCGCCCAGGCCACCGCCTCGCGCAGCCGGGCCACCGGCGCGCCGCGCAGCACCAGTTCGTGCACCAGGCAGGCCCGCAGCTCCTCCCGCACCCGCCGGGTGCGCCGGGCGCCCGGGTCGGCCACGAACACCGGCCCCAGCGCGGCGAGCGGCTGGTACTGGGCCAGCACGGCGGCGGCCACGCGCTCGGGCCGCCCGCCGCGCTCCCAGGCGCCCAGGCCCAGCGACAGCGCGCGCTCCACGTTCGCGCGGCCGGGGGTGGTGGTCACGTCCCAGCGGATCCGGTTGAACAGGAAATGGAGCTCGGCGTCGACCCATCCGGAGCCGTAGCGGGTGTGCAGCGCGAGGGCGAACTCCTCGAGGTACGCCGTGTCACCGCGCGCCAGGTGCGCGTCGAGGTGATCGCAGATGTCACCGAAGTAGTCCCGCCGCCCGGCCAGCCCGTCCACCAGCTGCTTGATCGTTTCTGCCACGACGGGTGAGCCTAGCCCTGCGCCCGATCTCGCCGACACCGATATCCGGTGCGTGACGCAGCGTCACGATGTCACACCCAGGCGTTAGCGTGGCCCCGCAACGACGTCCGAGCAGCAGGAGGTACCACCGTGTCCCTGGTCCGGGTCCACAACTTCTCGATCTCCCTCGACGGCTACGGCACCGGCGAGGGCCAGACCCTTGAGGAACCCTTCGGCCACGCCGGCCACCGCCTGCACGGCTGGTTCTTCGAGACCCGCACCTTCCGGCGGATGACCGGCCAGGCCGGTGGCGAGACGGGCGTGGACGACGCGCTGGCCCGCACCTGGGCCGACGGCATCGGCGCGGAGATCATGGGCCGCAACAAGTTCGGCCCGCAGCGCGGGCCCTGGGAGAACGAGGACTGGCAGGGCTGGTGGGGCGACAACCCGCCGTTCCACACGCCGGTCTTCGTGCTCACCCACCATCCGCGCCCCAGCCTGGAGATGGCGGGCGGCACGACCTTCCACTTCCTCGACGCCACGCCGGAGGAGGCGCTGCGGCGGGCCCGGGAGGCGGCCGGCGGCAAGGACGTCCGGATCGGCGGCGGCCCGAGGACCGTCCGGGCCTTCCTGGCGGCGGACCTGATCGACCACCTGCACGTGGCCGTGGTGCCGATCGTGCTCGGCCGGGGCGAGTCGCTCTGGGAGGGGCTGGAGGGCCTGGAGGAGCGCTTCGACACCGAGGTGGTGAGCAGCCCGAGCGGCATCACCCACCTCACCTTCACCAGGCGGCCGAGGAGCTGAGACCGAGGGAGGAAGCTCAGGGGGAACCCCGGGGGCACCCCGGGGGAACCTCCGGGGAACGGAGGCGGACGGCCTCCCCGCACCAGCGTGGGGAGGCCGCCCGGCGGGGGCGCGTCCGGTCAGACCCGGTCGGCCGCGATCAGCACGTACTGGAAGGAGCCGTCCTTGTACGACTCGATGAACGCCTCCTCGATGCCGGTGACCAGCGAGGTGGTGTTCCGCAGCTCCCAGTAGGGCAGGGTGTCCGGGGTGAGGTCGATGACGGCCTGCGGCACCAGGCGGTTGTCGGCCATCGCCCGCAGGTACTCGCGGCGGGAGTGGATGTTGCACTCGAAGTGCGCGTTGATCTGCGAGACCCACTTGGACGGCTGGCCGTACTTCGGGTTCCAGCAGCCGGTGATGGTGACGTACCGGCCGCCGACCGCGAGCACCCGGGAGTGCTCGGCGAACAGGTCGTGCAGGTCGACGTACATGCTGGACTCGTTGTTCCACGAGCCGGCGATGCTGCCGTTCGCCAGCGGCATGTCGAGCATGTTGGCGACCCGCGAGCGCACGAACTCGCCGATGCCCAGCTCGGCGGCGCGCTTGTTCCCGAACTCGGCCTGCTGGGTGGAGAGCGTCAGGCCCTCGACCTTGCAGCCGAAGCGCTGGTGGGCCATCACCATCGAGCCGCCACGCCCGCAGCCGGCGTCCAGCAGGGTGGAGTCGGGCCGGATGTCACCGAGGTGGTCGAGCAGCACGTCGGCCTGCGCCGACTCCAGGCGGTGCAGCTCGGCGATGACCTTCTTCTCGCGCTCGCTGTCGGCCGGGTCGCCGATCGCCGCCTGGTCGATCTCGCCGATGCCGTAGTGGTGGTGGTACAGACCGTCGACGTCACCGAGGCGCAGGTTGACCGGGCGCGCCTCGTGGTCCCAGTAGCGGGCGATGTCGCCCTGGTAGGGGGTCGCCGGGCCGGGGATCGCGGCGTCGGTGGCGGTGGTCAGATCGTCGGTCAGGGACATGTGGTCAACTCCAAGATTCTCAACAGTGGTTGCGGGACGAGGTAGCTGCCGCGACGCGAGGTCGTTACCAGAAGTCGGGCAGGCTGTAGCGGTGCGTGTTGGTCTGGTGCCAGTAGTGGTTGCCGTCGAGCCAGGCGGCCACGCCGCGCAGGAACCGCACGAGCGTCGGCACCGGGCAGGCGACGGCCAGCGCGGCGGACTCGGCCTCGAAGGCGTGCATCAGCTCGTTGTGGACCTCGACGGCCTTCAGGTAGCCCTCCTTGCGGGAGACGCCCTCGCGCTCGGAGATCACCACGGGCAGGTTCAGGTGCAGTCCGGGACTGGACAGCTCCTTGGTGTACGAGTACAGGTCGTTGACGATGGTGGTGGCGTTGCCGGCCAGTGCGATCACCCGCTGCAGGGCGGGCAGCGCGTGCAGTTCGGCGGGCAGCTCGTAGCCGCCCACCGTGTCGGTGATCGTCGGGCAGGGGCGGAAGTTGTTGAACTGGCGCATCGCCAGGTACTCCCACACCTCCGGGACGTGGTCGGTCTCGGACCAGGCGGCCTCGGCCAGGTACCCCAGGTGCAGCCGCGCCATGTCGTGCCGGAAGCGGTCCGCCTGGGACGGCGTGGAGGCGCGGACGAAGTAGTCCATCGCCGAGCGGTACGAGCGCCGGGCCGCGTCGGAGGAGAGCGAGGCCTCCCAGGCCGGGTGGTACTCCGGCGTGGTGTGCAGCGGGTCCAGCGCGGTGTGCGCGAGCAGCAGGCGGCTGCCCAGGCCGATCGGCGACCCGCCCAGGTCCTCGCAGTAGCAGTCGTCCACCGCGTTCTCGGCGACCATCAGCCGGGCCGCGAGCATCAGGTGGTCGACGCTGGGCGCGTCCGGATGGCAGGCCACCATGTAGCGCCCAGTGGAGAACCCGTCGAAGTCCTTCTCCCACTCCGGCGGGTAGAGCTCGATCTCGTCGATCGCCCAGGCCTTGATCTTCAGGCTGAGCGCCTCCACCCGCACCGGGTCGGGCTCGGCGATCGGGTGGTGGTACAGGCCGGGGATCGGGTCGCCGAGCCCGGGCTTGCCCCCGCGCGGCGCCTCGGCCGGGGCCGGGGCGAGGGTCGTGCCGAGCAGCGCGGACAGGCCGGGAACGTGCAGGCCGGGGACGGCCGGCCCGGGGACGGACGGCACCTCGACCTCGGGGGCCCGGACCTCGGGCGCCCGGACGTCCGGGACGTGGACCTCCGGGACGTGCACCTCCGGGGCCTTGATCGTCGGGGCCTGGATCTTCGGCGGCTCGACCTCGGGCACGACGGCCTCGGGCACCTCGGCCGCCGGGGCCTCCGCCGCCGCGGCAGGCGGAGGCGTCAACTGCAGCCCGGCGGTGCCCAGTCCACTGGGCCCGCGCAGGATCCGTTCCATGGCGGTGGCGTTCATGCGCCCACCCCCGCGGCGAGGACGTCCGCGGGCGGTGAGCCCGTTGTGGTGCGCAGGGGCATGGAGCCTCCTCTGAGAAGGATCGCAAGATATGACGGGTCATCACCCCGCCTGCCGCGAAGGGGAAATCCACACCTCGGACCCCGTCTCGCTCGGTCCCCCACCGTAGGCGCGAAAGCGCGTTCCGGATCGCAACGGACGATCTTCTACACCCGATCAGGTGAACGTTCCTGCCGACTGCGTGTGGACGCGCCCTTGTCATGCATCTGCGCGCCCCCTGTCCCGGCCTCACCGTTCGGCACCCGGGCCGGTGGGTCGTCGCCACGCACCGTCAACTTCACGCCCTCCCCCGTGTCCTGACCACTGGTGGCGCGTTGGGCCGGTCACGGCGGGGGCTGTTCGAATGCGGATCGCCCGTCGTCGGCGGTCCGACACCGGCCCGCCGCGGATACGAGCTTCCCGAGGGAACGCGCAGTGACGACGATGACGATGCCGGACTTCTCCATGCCGTGGCCCGCCCGCCTCAACCCCCATCTGGAGACGGCCCGCGCCCACAGCCTGCGCTGGGTCCGGGAGAGAGCCGCCCAGTGCGCCGCCTGCACGCCGCGGTGGCCGACTGGGCGGGCTGGTCCAACGACATCGTGTCGTACCAGCTCGACGTCGAGCACGAGGACGAAGTGCACAACGGCCTGATCGCGCTCCAGCGCTTCGCCGACTGTGACCTGCCCCGGGCCGTCGACGTGGTGAACGGCATCCTGACCGCTCGCCTGCGCGAGTTCGAGTCCATCCGCGACAACGAACTCCCGGCCCTGTCGGACGACATGCGGCTCTCGCCCGAGGACCGCGCGGCACTGACCGGCCACGTCCGGGCCTGGCAGGACTGGATCGCCGGGTGGCTCGCCTGGCACCTCCGGACGGGCCGCTACACGGACTTCCGCACCCAGTCCACCCTGCCCACCCTGCTGCGGCGCGGCCCGGTCGGCCTCGGCACCGCCGCCGCCCGGATCGGTGCGAGCGCGTAGCCCCCCGGCCCCCGGCGCCCGGCCACCCCCGTGAGGGGGGAGAAGTCGGCACCGTCTTGGACCGCACGGGAGTTGAGCCTCACCCCGGCCGGCCGGGCTATAGGCATCACGATGCGCGTCTGTCAGACTTCGGGCCCGGACACTGCCGGACGTCGTCCGGATCGCATGTCCGATGTGCTGACGGGCGAGGGGGCCGCAGTGGAGCCGGTACTCATCCTTCTCATCGCGCTGGTCGTAGCGCTGGCCCTGGCCCGACCGATCCGGGTGATCCCGCAGGCCCGCGCCGCGATCGTGGTGCGCTTCGGCCGCTACAGGCGCACGCTCAACGCCGGCCTGCGCCTCGTCATCCCGTTCATCGAACGCGTCCGCGCCCGGATCGACCTGCGCGAGCAGGTCGTGCCGTTCCCGCCGCAGCCGATGATCACCCGGGACAACCTGGTCGTCAACATCGACACGGTGGTCCACTACCAGGTCACCGACCCGCGGGCCGCCACCTACGCGGTCGCCGATTACGCCGAGGCGATCGAGCAGTTGACCGGCACCACGCTGCGCAACATCATCGGCTCGATGGACCTCGAAACCATCCTGGCCTCCCGCGAGGTCGTCAACACCGGCCTGCTCCGCGGCCTCAACGAGGCCACCGGCAGGTGGGGCGTCCGGGTCAACCGCGCCGAGCTCAGGACGGTCGAGCCGCCCACCTCCATCCAGGACTCGATGGAGAAGCAGATGCGCGCCGAGCGGGACAAGCGCGCCGCGATCCTCACCGCCGAGGGCCAGCGCCAGGCGCAGATCCTCAAGGCCGAGGGCGAGAAGCAGGCCGAGGTGCTCAGGGCCGAGGGCGAGGCGAGAGCGGCGGCGCTGCGCGCCGACGCGGGGGCGGTTGCGGGAGCCGTCGTCGGGGTGGACGGGGGAACACCGGCCGCGCCGCTGCTGCCCCCGCAGGCGTTGCTCGGGCCCAGCCATCAACCGTTGCGGGGGGACGACCCGCGCAGCATCGGCCGCTACCAGCTGACAGCTCGGCTGGGCGAGGGGGGTATGGGGACGGTCTTCCTCGGGCGTTCCGCCGGTGAGCGCCTGGTCGCGGTGAAGGTCATCAGGCCGGAGCTGGCCGCGGACACCGAGTTCCGACGGCGGTTCGGCCGTGAGATCGAGGCCGTGCGCCGGGTCGGTGGATTCCACACCGCGTCGGTGGTCGCCGCCGACCCGCAGGGCGATCCGCCCTGGCTGATCACCGAGTACATCCCCGGCCTGCCTCTGCACGAAGTCCTGAGGCATTTCGGTGCGTTGCCGAGTCGGAGTCTGCACACCCTGGCCGCCGGTGTCGCCGAGGCGCTGGAGGGGATCCATGCCTGCAACATCGTCCATCGCGACCTCAAGCCGAGCAACATCATCATCTCCGGCACCGGGCCTCGCGTCATCGACTTCGGCATTGCCCGGGCACTCGACGGCACCACGCTCACCGGTTCCGACCAGGTGATCGGCACGCGGGGATTCCTGGCCCCGGAGCAGTACATCGGAGGACCGGTCACGTTCGCCACGGACGTCTACGCCTTCGGCATGGTGCTGTGCCATGCCGGAGGGGCGGTGCCGCTGGACGACAGTGCGGTCTCGGAGTCCGTCCTCGGTCTGCTGCCGGCCCAACTGGCCGACCTGGTCGTCCGCTGTCTCGACCACGACCCCCACCGCCGTCCGACCCCTACCCAGATCGTCGAGCACCTCTCCCGAAGCCGCCCGCCCGCCGGCGACTGGCTGCCGCTCCCGGTGCGCACGCTGATCGACCTGCACAGCGCGCCCACCGGCTAGTGACCCGGCCCGGCGCCCACAGCCGGTCGACCGGGGCCGCGTGCGCGGGAGCGGGGTAAGGAGGAGAAGAATGGCCCCAGGCGCCGTGCGGGAACGGCGCAGCGTGTCGCTGCCAACCGAACCAGTCGACGACACTCCTCCGAACGCGGCGTGTCGCGCACCTCAGCCAGGGTGGCTCTGAATCTCGTTGCCCAGACCCGTGGCTCTCGCCCCCACTGCCCGACCGGCTCACAAAACACCTGCTCAATACAGCCTTGAGCGCTCCAGCTCGGCATGCAGCCGTTGCAGTCCCGTCGCCGTCCGTGCCGCGGACTCGGACAGGTTGACACGCAGGTTCCGGCCGGGGTGAAGAGCTGTCCAGGCGGCGGCGGTGCCGGCGTGGAGGACCGTGGGATTGAGCCGTAGCCCGTTCGCTCCACACCGGCGGACCCAGCCCAGGAAGTCCCCTTCATCGAGGCGCAGGCGAGGGAACGCCGAGTACCCCGCTGTTGGGGCCAGGCCGTCTGCGAAGGTGAGGGGGCTGTCCGCTTCGGTGAGCAGCACGCTGTTGCTGCGGAAGCGCCGGGCCATGCCGTCCAGGTGCGCTTGCACGCGGTGGGTCGTGGCGGTGTCAGGCAGAGGGGGCAGGCCATGGTCCTGGACGATCTGCTGTGCCATGTGGTGGCGCTTGTCGAGGTTCTCGGGCGGGCCGTTGACGGCATGCAGGAGGGCTGCGTAGAGGACCATCAGGAGCGAGGTCAGCGGGGCGCTGGTGGGGGCGCGGTCGAAGGCGTCCGCGGTCAGGTGCTGCTGCAGTGCCCGGTTGCGGGTGATGATCGCGGCGGCGCGCAGACCCGGCATCGCGAGGTCTTTCGAGGCGGTCATGATGACCGCGCTGCTGGTGAGGTCGAGGGCCCGCACCCGGGACTGGATCGCGGCTTCCAGGGCGAGGGGTTCGTGGTGGGCGCCAACTTGGAACACGAGGTCGAGGAGGGTGAAGTCCGGGCGGTCACCAGGTCGGTTGAAGAATGTGCCGGTGACGCCGTTGGGGAGAACCTCGACGAGGGCGGTTCGGTTGCGGAGCAGCGTGCGGTTGTGGTGGACGGCGCCGTCGTGACGGTAGTAGGCCGCGACGCGTGCGCCCCAGCGGCCCGCGGAGTGGTCGAAGCCGTAGTAGTTGGGGATGGGCAGGGTGAGGCTGTGGCCGGTGGCCGCGAGGTGGCAGATGGTCAGGCTGGCGGCTTCGGTGCCGCCTTGGAGGAAGGTGACGTCCTGCGCGGTCAGGGGGATGCCGAGCCGTGCCGAGGTGAGGTCGGCGAAGGCCGCCTTGGCGCCTCCTTTGAAAGGGTCACGGTATCGGGAGAGGTTGCCCTGGGCGGCCAGGCTGTGCAGCAGTGCGCCGAGGTGACGGCCGAGATCGGGCGATGGCGGGTAGAAGTTGCAGCCTTCGCCGATCTCGAACGCGTCTGCGGGGGATCCTGCGCGCAGGCGGGCGAACGCGGTGAGGCATTCCGCCTGTGCCGGTGCGGGGGTGATGCGGTGCATGGGACGGCCTTCGCGCGCCTGGTCCGGGGCGCTGGCCGGGCTTCTGCGGTGCAGACCTGGTGAGACTAGCGGACCGGGCCGGCGGGAGGCGGGTGTTCGGCTGCCGTACCGCCGGTGTCCGAGGGTCGTCGAATTCCCCCAGCACGGTGCCGGGCGCGGTCACCACAGCCGCAGCCTCTCCAGGAGGAGCGCCGCTCGGGGTAGGGCCGGAGTCGGTGTGCCGGTGAGGAGTTCGTCGGGCAGGTCGACCTTGTGGTCGAGGCGGATCATCTCGCGCCACCGCAGCGCGTCGGGCCACTGCTCGGCCCAGGTGGGCCGGAGCTCGTCGGCGGGGATCTGCTCGAGAGAGCGGCCCTCGCGCAGCAGGCGGGCGGCGGTCTTGGTGCCGATGCCGCGTACGCCGGCGATGTTGTCCGCGGGGTCGCCGGTCAGAGCCCGGTAGTCGGGCCACTGGGAGGCGCTCACGCTGTAGCGGGCCACGACATCGAGGCCCGTGCTGTACCGGCGGTGCTCGGCGAGCATGGTGTTCAGCAGGCGCACCTCGGTGTCGGCGAGGAGCTGCAGGAAGTCCTTGTCGCCGCTCATCACGTCCACGGGCCGGCCGTGGCGGCGGGCGAGGACGGTGAGGGTCGCGATGGCGTCGTCGCCCTCGCAGCCGTCCTGCTCGATCCATCGCACTCCGCTCTCGTCGAGGGCAGCCTTGACGTGGATCAGGGACTCCATCAGGCCCGGGTCCGGCTGCGCGGCGCGGTTGGCCTTGTAGGCGTCGTCCTGCTCGACGCGCTCCTGGGTCCCGTTCTCGGCGTCGAAGACCACGAAGACCTCATGGCCGGGAGCGTGCTGCAGCTGGGCCTTGCGCAGCAGCGCGGCGAAGCCGAACACGCCGGTGCGGTCGTGCTGCTTGTCCCGGCTGTGAATCCGCGCGGCGAACCCGTACCAGGCCCGGTACAGCAGGTGGTGGCCGTCGACGAGCAGCAGCGGCAGGGACGTCATCGCGCGGCCTCCAGGGGGTCGAGCTGGCTGGTGGTGGCCTGTGACCGCGGCTGACGGGCATCCGGAACCGGATGACCGGGGAGTCTACCGGCGCAGCCGCCGGCAGCCGGGAAGAACCGGGCAAGGAGCGCGGCGAGGTGCGCGGTGGCGTCCCGCTCGGCGACCACGCGGGCGTGCGCGGCCCGTCGCATCCGCTCCCGCTCCTCCTCCGGCAGGGCCAGGGCGCGGCGCAGAACTGGGAGGCCGCCGCCAGGTATCGGCTGGAAGAAAGCATCCCCCTCCATGGCGACGACGTTGTGATCGAATCGCCCAGCATCGACGAGCCGTAACCGTCCCCTGCCGAGCCGGGCCCGTGACTCCCGCACACCACCCGCGGGAGTCACCTCCCAATGCCGCTGCCCGTAGAGGTCGGCCGCTGTGCCCGGTTGCGCTGCTGTGACCCCGCCGGGCTGCGGCACGGTCGGCAGCGGCGCATGCACGATCGCGCCCTTGTTGGCCTCCGGGATCAGGCCGTACGCCAGCATCGTCGAGGCGTCGATCCGGCCCGGCGAGTCCGGGTCGGTCGGCATCCACGTCGGCCACTCCGGTTCCACGTCGGTGATGACGCCGCGCACGCGGGCCCGGTCGACCGGGCCCGCGTGCGCGGGGGCGGGGTAAGGAGGAGAAGAATGGCCCCAGGCGCCGTGCAGGAGCGGTGCCAGGAAGGAAGACCAGCGCATGGACAGCCAGGCCGGCAGCCGCACCGCACTCGTCGAGGACCTGATGGGCCGCTTCCCCGACGTCCCCCGGGAGGCGGTGATCAAGGAGGACCTGCTGCGCGGCGGCATGGCCTTCGACGAGTCCGCGCTCAGCGGCAGCACCGGCGCCGGGGGCGGCGAGGTCAAACCGAAGTCCTACTTCATCTTCTCCTTCGACCACCGCACCCTGCCCGAGCTGGGTGCGGCGGCGCTCAACCGCCCGCCGGAGGAGGTCGTGCTCACCGGCGGCCCGTACGGGCTGCGCCGCACGGTGGTGTCGGTGCGGGTCAACCCGGACTCGCCGTACCGGGTCGGCGCCGGCGACGACGGCACGCTGGGCCTCTACCTGGACGGCGTGCGGATCGCCGACGTGGGCCTGCCGCCGATGCCGGACTACTACCGGCACACCCTCGCCAACGGGAAGTCGGTGATGGAGGTCGCCCCGACCATCCAGTGGGGTTACCTGATCTACCTCACGGTGTTCCGGGTCTGCCAGTACTTCGGCGCCAAGGAGGAGTGCCAGTACTGCGACATCAACCACAACTGGCGCCAGCACAAGGCGGCCGGCCGCCCGTACACCGGGGTCAAGCCGGTCGAGGAGGTGCTGGAGGCGCTGGAGCTGATCGACAAGCACGACACCGCCCGCGCCTCCCAGGCCTACACCCTCACCGGCGGGGCGATCACCTCGCAGGTCGGCGGCCGGGACGAGGCGGACTTCTACGGGCAGTACGCGAAGGCGATCGAGGAGCGCTTCCCCGGCCGGTGGATCGGCAAGGTGGTCGCCCAGGCGCTGCCGCGCGCGGACGTCCAGCGCTTCCACGACTACGGCGTGCGGATCTACCACCCCAACTTCGAGGTGTGGGACAAGCGGCTGTTCGAGCTGTACTGCCCGGGCAAGGAGCGCTACGTCGGTCGCGACGAGTGGCACCGCCGCATCCTGGACTCCACCGAGGTGTTCGGCCCGGAGAACGTGATCCCCAACTTCGTGGCGGGCGTGGAGATGGCCGCGCCGCACGGCTTCACCACGGTGGACGAGGCGATCGCCTCCACCCAGGAGGGCCTGCGCTACTTCATGTCGCACGGGGTCGTGCCGCGCTTCACCACCTGGTGCCCGGAGCCGACCACCCCGCTCGGCAAGGCCAACCCGAACGGCGCGCCGCTGGAGTACCACATCCGGCTGCTGCAGGCCTACCGGGGGACGCTGGAGGAGTTCGGCCTCTCCTCCCCGCCCGGCTACGGGCCGGCCGGTCCGGGCAAGGCGGTGTTCTCGGTCAGCTCCTTCATGGACTCGCTGCCGGGCTAGCAGCCGTTCCGGTGGTCCCCCTGCGCGCCCGGGCAGGGGGACCGCTCGGGGTCAGCCGCCGTTCAGCGCGCGGACGGTGAGGATCTGCTCGGCCCGTCCGACCGGGCCGTCGACGTCGTGCAGCACGGTGCTGGTGACGCCGTGCCCGGCCGGGCCGAAGGTGACGGCGGTGTCCAGGCCGGTCCAGCGGCCGCCGGGGCGGCGGTGGAAGTGGATCGTCAGGTCGGTGTTCGGGAACATCCACACGGTGGGGTCCTGCCGGACGGCGATGCCGTTGGCGGTGTCCACCAGGGCGATGAAGGCGGCGTGCGGGCCGCACGGCTCCCCCGCGACCAGGTCGAGCGGGGTGGAGAGCCAGGCGGCGGCCCGTCCGGGGGCGGCCGAGCGGCGGCGGGCGTCGAGGGAGGCGATGTAGCCGCCGTTCCACTGGTCGGCCATCGCCCACGGCTCGAACTCCTCGGGCGCGGGCAGCGGCTGGTCGTGGGTGCCGGCGACGGCGGAGGTGTCGGACTCGGCGAGGTACCAGGCGCGGGCCCGGACCACCGCCCGGCCGGCGATCGTGAGCACGGCCTCGACCAGCTCGATGGTGCGGCCGGGGCGGACGGTCTCCACCGTGATCTCGCACTCGTCGAGGGCGATCAGGCCGAGTATGTCGTAGCTGATCCGGGCCAGCGCCAGGGCGTCATCGGGCCGGCCGCCCTCCGCCCGGCGGTCGGCCCGGTGGCGGTCGATCGCGTGGGCGATCAGACCGCCCACCGGGCTGAAGTGCTGCTCGTCGGTGTGCCAGGCGCCCTGCGCGTGCGCGGTGGGCTTGAAGTGCCGCTCGCCGGTGCGCTGGTAGTAGCTGTCGGGCTCGGCGGTGGGGGTGGACAACGGTGGTTCTCCTCGGGCCGGATCGCGGGGTGCCGGCGGGCGCCGTGTGACGGCCGGTGTCCGCGCTCAGGATCGTAGGCGGCCGAACGACCACGGGCGCTGTGAATCGCCCCACACCTTCGCCGCCGCTGCCCGCTACTGCGCCCGGCCCGCGACCAGCGGGTAGTGGTCGGAGAGGTCGGTGTAGGTGTAGCTCTTGCCCCAACTGCTCACCGTCCAGGGCGCGCTGTGCACCCGCAGGACGTGGTTGAGGTAGCTCTGCGGCCGGGCGTGGTCGGCGCGGTAGAGGACGTGGTCGAGGTCCTCCTTGGGCTCGCCCGGGTACCGGTAGGCGGCGATCGAGTTGTCGACGGTGTCGAAGGAGTACGGCCAGCCGGTGCGTGCCGAGGCCGGGGCGAGGTTGCCGTTGTCCAGCAGGGCCTGGAACTCGGTGCCGTGGGAGTCGATGTTGAGGTCCCCGGCGACCAGTACCGGTTCGGCGGCGGGGATCCGCTTGGCGTCCAGGAAGGCGCGCATCGCGGTGAGCTGCCTGGCCCGGATCGCGGCGGGCTGGCCGCTGGAGCAGCCGGAGTCGGTGGACTGCAGGTGGGTGCCGACGACGTGGGTGCGCACGCCGTTCACGTCGAGCACGGCGTAGGCGAAGCCCTTGTTGGAGAAGTAGTCCGAGCCGCAGGCGTCCTTGAAGACGTACTGCTCCTTGCGCAGGATCGGCCACTTGCTGAGCAGCATCACCCCGCCGTCCTCGGGGGTGGCGGCGCTGTAGCTGCCGGCGGTGGCGTCCCAGCCGCCGGTGGAGCGGCCGACCACGGGGGTGCGGTACGGGTAGGCGGCGGAGGCCCGGGCGGCGAGCGCGTCGGAGGCGGCGTTGTCGAAGGCCTCCTGCAGCACGACCACGTCGTGCCCCTGGAAGAAGTCGGCGGAGGCGATGGCCTGCGCGCGGTGGGCCTGGCCCCAGTTGGGGTAGAGCGAGGTGCTCATCAGGAAGGTGTTGTAGCTGAGCACGTCGAGCGGGGGCGCCGTCACCGGGGCGCTCTCGGCGGAGGCGGGGGCGGTGCCGAGCGCGGCGAGCACGGTGGCGGCGGCACCGATTGCGAGCGCCCGGCGCAGCGACAGCAGGCGCGGGGACGGCAGGGGCAGCGGCATGGGGGCTCCGTGGGGGTGTCGTGGGAAGGGATGTCATGGGATGTTGTGCATCCAACTTCGCGTCCGGCACGGCCCGCAAGACATCGGGCGAGCATCCGGTGAACTCGTCCGTAACAGCACGACCCGTCAGTGGCACGGGCCCCCTGGGCCCCGGCAGGACGCTCCCCCACGGCTCCGCCGGTCGAAGCGGTACCCGGCGTTCCGCTTGTCCCGGCCGACCGTCAGACTGTCGCGGGCGATACGCGCGGCACCCACCCACCCGCGGCACCGAAACGGGGACGGCATGGCAGGCAGACCGAACAAGAAGCGCAAGAGACCGCTCGCCGAGGGCGTCCCGCGCCCGCCGAAGCGGGTGAAGCGGACCCCCTGGGAGCCCGCGCCGCGGACCGTCCGCCGCACCGCGCTGCTGGTCGGGCTGCTGGCGCCGGTACTGATCGTCGGTCTGGCCGCGGTCGGCAGCAACCCGGACTACCAGGCGCCGTGCGCGATCCTCGCCGTGTTCGTGCTCATGGCGGCGCTGATCGGGACGCTGCTGGTGCGGGCCACCGGCTGGGTGCTCTGGCCCGCCGTGGCGCTCGGCCTGCTGATGCTGGCGCTGCCCGAGCAAGCGCTGCGCGCCCAGCTGATCGGGCACCGCGGGGTGCGGACCGAGGTGGTGGTCACCGCGGCGCACAGCTCGAAGTCCCGGTACGGGACGGTGAGCTGGTCCTGCCACATCCGCCGGGCGGACGGGCAGCCGCTGCCGCACGGGACGTTCAGCGGCGCCGGCTGCTCCTCGAACCTGTCGGTCGGGCAGAGCGTCCCGGTGATCGTCGACCCGTCCGGCTGGGTGCCGCCGGTGGGGATCGGCGAGGACACCTCCTTCAGCGGCGCCACGCTCTACGCCGTCCCCGGCTTCGCCGTGCTGTGGGCGGCGCTGGTCCTCGGCGCGGGCCGGCGCACCCTGCGGGAGCGGAAGGCCTGAACCGGATCCGGCCATCCCCCTTCTCCAGCCCAGGAGTTCGGGCGTAGTGTGCCTGCCGTGAACGAACTGGTCTATCGGGGGAAGGACCTGCTCCGCCCCTCCGTCTTCCTCACCGTGCTCGGCCTCCTGCTCGTGGAGGCCCTGGTCGCCGGCCTCAAATTCGGCCCGGTGGGCGTCGCCTGGGCGGTGGGCCTCACCGTGGCGATCCTCGCGCCCTCCTTCTTCTACACCTACCGCAGCTGGAGTTCGGTCGGCCCGGCCGGCATCACCATCTGCTGGGGCGGCGGCAAGGGCCGCACCTACCCGTGGCACGAGATCCGCTGGATCGACGTCCGGGAGACCAAGAACCGGGGCAACACCTCCTACGCCGTCCGCTTCTACGTCACGGGCGGCCGGCGCCGGACGCTGCCCGGGCTGATGCACAGCCCGGTCTACCCGAACCCGGACTTCGGCGCCCACTTCCAACGGGTCGTCCAGTGGTGGGAGTTCAGCACCGACCCGGCCGTCCGCGTCCAGCCGCCGCGCACACTGCGGGACAAGGTGTCGCCGCAGGCGCTCGGCGCGCTGCTGGCCGTGCTCATCGTCGTGGGGGTGACCCTCGGCGTGGTGCTGTCGCACAGCGGCTGAGCCGCGGCGACACGGACCCGGGGACGGGCGGGGGCGGGGACGGGCGCGGGGGCGCGGGGGGCCGTGCGCGGCACCCGCCCGTCGCGGTTAAAGCCTCCGTCAAAAATGCCTGTCACACCTTGTTGCTAGTGTGATCACATGTGTAGGCGCCGCGGCGCCGCACGCCACCGGGGAGGGAACGGCCCGGCCGTCGCGACCGGACCCGATTCACACAGGAGTCACCATCAACACCGCCATTCGCACGTCCGCCCGTCGCGCCGTGCCCGTCGTCGCCATCGCGGCGATGCTCGCCGCCGGCGTCACCGCCTGCGGCACCGCCAAGGAGCTGAGCGCCCAGGAGAAGGCCGCCAAGGCCTTCAACAAGGTCGGCGACAGCAAGACCGCCGCCATCACCTTCTCCATCGACGCCACGGCCGACCAGATCATGGACTTCGCCAAGGCCACGGACGACACCACGGAGCGGAAGGCCGCCGAGGCCATGTCCGGGCTGAAGATCGCGGTCGCGGTCTCCGCCGACAAGCCGCTCAAGGACGTCGAGGCGTTCAAGCAGGCCCAGGGCTCCGCGCCGGCCAAGGACTACACGCCCGACAAGTCGCTGCGCCTCGCCTACACGCTGTCCGACCGCAAGGGCACCCAGCTGCTGGAGTTCCGCGAGGTCGACGCCAAGGCGTACCTGCACCTGGACGTCAAGGCCCTGGCCAAGCTGACCGGTCAGGACCCGGCCGAGATCGACCAGGCCACCAAGGACCTGCCCGCCGACCTGACCGCGGTGCGCAACGTCCTGGCTGGCAAGTGGGTCTCCTTCGACATGCAGGAGTTCGCCGACGCGGCCAAGAAGGCGGACGGCGCCAAGGGCACCGCCGGCGCCCCGGCCGCCAAGCCCACCGCCGACCCGCAGGCCGCCAAGGACCTGTACAACTCGCTGAAGGACGTCTTCCAGCGGACCGTCACCATCGAGGACAAGGGCAAGAAGGACGGCGCCGACCACCTGTGGATCAGCGCGCCGGCCCGCCAGGTCGTCGACGAGGTGTTCAAGGCGGTCAAGCCGCTGTCCGACAAGTTCCCGAAGGAGTTCGGCAAGTTCCCGACCTCGGCGCCGTCCAAGGGCGTGCCCGAGGGCAAGGTCGGCGTCGACGTCTACCTCAAGAACGGCGCGTTCTCCTCCGCGACCTTCGACGTCGCCCAGCTGAACGAGAAGGTCGGCCCGGGCATCGTCTTCCCGGTGAAGCTCACCTACGACCAGTCCGCCCCGGCCGTCGAGGCCCCGGCCGACGCCGCCAAGGTCAGCATCGAGGAGCTGCAGAACACCGCGATGCAGCTCGTGATGGCGGGCGCCAAGGGCCCGGGCGGCATGGGCGGCCCCGGCGGCATGGGCGGCGAGGACCCGGCCGGCGCCACCCCGGCCGCGCCGCTGACCGACGCCCAGCTCAAGGAGCTGGCCGCGGCCGGCGTCCCGGCGGAGCAGGCGCAGATGTACAACAAGTTCGGCCTGACCTTCGAGGACATCAAGGACCTGGCCTCCAAGGGCGCCTGATCCCCGTCCCCCTCGGTCCCTTCCGGCCGGCCGCGCCTCCCGCGCGGCCGGCCGGAGCCCGTTCAGGACTCCCGTGGGCTCAGGCGTGGGCCGCGGCGCACTCCGGGTGGCCCCAGCTGGCGCCCACCTTGGTGATCTTGTCGCCCTTGGCGTACGGGCGGGAGCACGGGCAGGTGCCGGGGAAGCGGGCGGCGAGCGTCCGGGTGCCGCCGCTCCTGGAGGACGACGCGGACGAGGACGACGAGGACGACTTCGCCGTCGAGGCGGTCCTCGTGGCGGTCTTCGCGGCCGGCCGGGTGGCCCGGCGGGCGGCGGCCGGGGCCGGGTCGGGCACCGGCAGGTCGGCGGCGGTGCCGCCCGCGGACCGCTGGGTGCGGGCGGCGTCGCTGGCGGCCTTGTCGGCGATGGCGTTCAGCGGGTCGCCGTCGACCTGGTGGGCGGGCACGTACACGAAGGTGACGTCCCGGCCCTCCAGCAGCGCGTCGATCCCCTGGATCAGCTCCTGGTTGGCGACCGGCTTGCCCGCCGCCGTCTTCCAGCCGTTGCGCTTCCAGCCCTTGAGCCACTTGGTGACCGAGTCACGGGTGTAGGTGCTGTCCAGCCGGACCTCCAGCGGCACGGCCGGGTCCGTGTCGGCCAGCAGCTCCCGCAGCGCCGTCAGTTCGCCGACGTTGTTGGTGCTGTGCCCGAGCGCGCCGGAGCGCCAGCGCTGGGGCGCCCCGGCACCGTCCGCGACCACGTAGGCCCAGGCCGCCGGGCCCGGGTTGCCCTTGGCTGCTCCGTCACACGCTGCAATGACTCGTTCGACCATGCCCCCGATCATGCCTGGCCGAGCGGCCGGGAGCCAAAGTCGCTCACTCCCGGGGCTCCCGGAGCAGCGGCAGCAGCAGGGCCGCCGACCAGCTGAAGTTCGTCGAGTTCCGTCCTTCGCCGGTCAGCGGCTGGTAGTTCTCGCGCACCGGGCCGGTGCCGGTGAGGCCCTGCGCGGCGGTCAGCAGCCGCTCGACCGTGCGGCGGGCGTCCTGGTGCCAGCCGTACCGGCGCAGGCCCTCGACGGCGAAGTAGGTCTGGTCGAGCCAGGCCAGGCCGCGCCAGTACCCGACCGGGTCGAAGGAGGCGCAGCTGCGGGCGACGGTCGGGAAGGGCATCGGGGTGCCGAACTCGGCCGGGTCGAGCAGCAGCCGGCGCACCGTGCGGGCCTGGGCGGGGGTGGCGGTGCCGGACCACAGCGGGATCACGCCCTCGATGCCGCGGCCGCGGGCGGTCAGCCGGGTGACGGTGGCGAGGTCGGTGTCGTGGAACCAGCCGCCCGCCGGGTCGTACATGGTGCCGCGGATCGCGGCGTCGATCCGGTCGGCACCGGCGCGCAGCCGGTCGGCGGCGGGGTGGTCGCCGAGTTCGGCGGCGATCAGGGCGAGGTGGCGGTGGTCGGCGGCCAGGTAGGCGTTGAGGTCGACGGAGCGCTGGGTGAGCGACCAGCCGAGCAGGGTGCCGGCCGCGTCCCGGTTGGGGACGACGGTGGTGCCGAGGGCGGCGTCGAAGCGCGGGGCGTTGTCCATGCCGGACTCCCAGGCGGCGGCCTGGCGGCAGTCCTCGGGGGTGCCGTTGGCCGGGTCGAGGGTGGCGCCGTACTGGCACAGGCCCTCGCCGTGGTGGTCCCGGGTGCGGTACCACCAGGCCTGGTAGGCGGTGAGCTTGGGCAGCAGCTCGCGCAGGAAGGCGCGGTCGCCGGTGCGCCGGTAGACCTCCCAGACGGCCCAGGCGGCCAGCGGGGGCTTGGAGTTGCGCTCGTTCCAGTTGCCGCCGCCGGTGCTCGGGTCGTTGTAGAAGACGCAGTCGGGGACCATGCCGGCGTCCTGGGGGCGTTCGGCGGAGCCGGCCGGGACCTGGTGGTCGAAGACGGCGCGGATCTGGTCGGCGGCCAGCGCGGGGGCGAAGACGGCGGTGCCGACCGCCTGCTTCCAGGTGTCCCAGGCCCAGACGCCGCTGAACCACTTGTTGGAGAGGCTGGGGGTGACGGCGTCGTGCCGGATCCGGCCGGCCGGGCTGCGCCAGTTGGTGACCAGGGTCTGCACGCACTTGACGGCGGTGCGGCGGCGCTCGGCCGGGACGCCGTCCGTCGCCCGGGCGAGGTAGCCGGCCCAGCGGGCCGCGCCGGCCGCCGCGACCGCGTTCGGGGCGCGCAGGGCGGCCTCCGACTCGGCGGCGGCGCGGGTGCGGTCGGCCTCGGTGAAGGTGTAGCTCTCGGTCCAGTGCAGGCTGCGGGCGCGGCCGGGGGCGAGCCGGACGGGCTCGGCGAGTTCGGTGCGGTGGGCGTCGCCGCCGGCGTCGAGCACGACCCGGACGGGCTGGGCGTGGCGGACGGTGAAGCGTTCGGTGCCGTCGGTGAGGTAGTCCCAGGTCTGCCGGACGCGGGCGAAGCGGACCTCGATGCCGTGCTCGGCGGCGGTCAGCCGCGGGGCGTCGTGCTGCGGGCCGGCGGCGGGGCGCAGCAGGGTGCCGGTCCAGGCGGCGCCCAGGGTGCGGTGGGTGGGGCCGGCGTTGGCGAGGCGGGCGTGCAGGAGGGCGGTGCGGTTTCCGGCGTAGCGCAGTTCCAGGGTGAGGGTGAGGCCGGTGCCGAGGTCGAGGCGCTGGCGGAGCAGGCCGGGCAGCGCGGTGAGCTGAAGGACGGTGGGGTCGAGGGGGCGGTCCTGTTCGGTGAGGTGGAGGCGGGTGAGGCCGTCGCTGAGCCACCAGGGGTACTCCTGGGCGAGGTGGAGCGGGCCGGTGAAGCCGCCGAGCGGGTCGTCGGGGCGGGGCAGGGCGTAGGCGTGCCAGGCGCCGAGGTCGGCGAAGACGGTGATCGGGTTGGTGCCGCTCGGGTCGCCGGGGTAGGCCTGGGCGGGGGTGCCGTGCAGGTCGAGGACGTCGGGGTACTGGTCGGCCGTCGCGTTCCCGGCTGTCGCGTTCTCGGCCGTCGCGTTCCCGGCCGTTTCGTTCCCGGCCGTCGTGCTCCCGGCCGCGGGTGGTTCGTCCGCACGGGCGGCGGCGGGCGCCGCGAGGACGGCGGTCGCGGTCGCGGTGGCCGTGGCGGTGAGGAAGTGGCGGCGGGTCAGCGGGGTCACGGGCGCTCCTCGGTGGGCGGGGTGCGGAGGACGGCCGCGCCGAGCGGGGCGAGGGTGACGGCCCCGGCGGCTTCGGCGCCGGTGAGCAGGTCGGTGCCGGTCAGCGGGCGTGTGCCGGTCCGGTCGAGCGGCACGCGCCGTTCGGCCGGCGTGTGGTTGAGCAGGAAGAGGTAGCCGGTGCCGTCCGCGCCGTACCGGCGGGTGGCCTCGACGCCGTCCGGCAGGTCGGGGAGTTCGGCGCGCACCCCGGCTTCGGCGAGCGGGAGGTCGAGGACCCGGCCGGTGTCGGTACCGAGGTGGCAGCTCAGGTACCAGGCGCTGCCGGCGCCGTGCCGGTGCCGGGTGACGGCGGGGCGGCCGGCCAGTTCGCCGTCCGTGTAGCGGGCGACGGTCGCGGCGCCCTCGGTCTCGATCCACTCGCTCCAGCGTTCGGCGCGCAGGGCGGTGCCGTCGAGGTCGACGGCGGTGGTGGCGCCGTCCGGGATCGGCCAGTGCTCGTCGACGACGACGCCGAGCAGGTCGCGCAGCGGGCCGGGGTGGCCGCCGGGGTGGACGTGGTCGTGCCGGTCGGTGATGCCGCTGAAGGGGCCGCAGACCAGCCGGCCGCCGGCCCGGACGTACCGGTGGAGCCGGTCGGCAGTGGCGGTGTCGAGCAGGTAGAGGTTGGGGGCGAGCAGCAGCGGGTAGCCGTCGAGTTCGCCGGTGGGCGGGACGAAGTCGACGGTGATGCCGCGCTCGTACAGGGCCGCGTACCAGGGCCGGAGCAGGTCGGTCCAGCGCATCCGGGCGGAGGGGTGGTCGTCGAGTTCGAGCGCCCACCAGCTGTCCCAGTCGAGCAGGACGGCCGCCTGCCCGCGCAGCCGGCTGCCGGCGATCTCGCCGAGGCGGCGCAGTTCGGCGCCGAGGGCGACGGTCGTGCGCCAGCCGCGCGCGGCGGTGCCGCGGTGCGGGAGCATCGCGCTGTGGAACTTCTCGGCGCCGGCCGCGGAGGCGCGCCACTGGAAGTGCAGGACGCCGTCCGCGCCGCGGGCGAGGGCCTGGAGGGACCAGAGCCGGTGGAGGGCGGGCGGTTTGGGGACGTTGACCGGGCGCCAGCTGACGGCGGAGGGGGCCTGTTCCATCAGCAGCCAGGGCCGGCCGGCCTTGAGGGAGCGCATCAGGTCGTAGGTCAGGGCGGCGTGGACGTGGGCGTTCGGGTCGGCCGGGTCGGGGTAGGCGTCGTCGGAGACGAGGTCCTCGTGCCGGCTCCACTCCCAGTAGTCGAGCGCCTTGAGCATCGACATGAAGTTGGTGGTGACGGGTACGCCGGGCGAGAGTTCGTCGAGGACGGCCTTCTCGGCGCGGTAGAGGGCGAGCAGCGCGTCGGAGCAGAACCGGCGCCAGTCGAGCAGCTGGGTGGGGTTGACCGGGCCGGGGGCGGTGCGCGGCGGCTCGACCTGGTCGAAGGAGGTGTAGCGCTGGGACCAGAAGGCGGTGCCCCAGGAGCGGTTCAACTCGTCGACGTCGCCGTGGCGTCGGCGCAGCCACCCGCGGAAGTCGGCGGCCGAGGCGGGGCAGAAGCACTCCTGCACGTGGTCGCCGTACTCGTTGTGGACGTGCCACAGGGCGAGTGCGGGGTGGTCGCGGTAGCGTTCGGCGAGCGCCCGGACGAGCCGGACGGCGGCGGCCCGGTAGGCCGTCGAGGAGGGGCAGTAGTGCTGGCGGGAGCCGAACTCCAGCCGGACGCCGTCCGCGGTGACGGGCAGCACCTCGGGGTGGGCGCGGACCAGCCAGGCGGGCGGCGAGGCGGTGGCGGTGGCCAGGTCGACGGCGATGCCGTGGGCGTGGACGAGGTCGAGCAGCCGGTCGAGCCAGCCGAAGTCCCAGTGGCGGGCGTCGGGTTGGAGCTGGGCCCAGGAGAAGACGCCGACCGTGACCAGGTTGACCCCGGCGGCGGCCATCAGCTCGACGTCCTCGGCCCACACCTTCTCGGGCCACTGCTCGGGGTTCCAGTCGCCGCCGTACAGCAGCCCGGGCACCCGGGTGGGTCCGGTCCCGTGGTTCTCGGTCATGGTCATCCCTTCAGGGCCCCGCCCAGCAGCCCGGCCACGAACTGCCGCTGGAACAGCAGGAAGAGCACCATCAGCGGCAGGGTGGCGAGGAACGAGCCGAGCATCAGGCCGGAGTAGTCGACGTGGCTGAGTCCGGTCAGGGTGTTGAGGGCGACCGGCACGGTGTACTTGTCCTGGGTGTTGAGCATCAGCAGCGGCCAGATGAAGCTGTTCCACTGGCCCATGAAGGTGAGGATCACCAGTGTGCCCAACTGCGGCCGCACGCACGGCAGCACGACCTGGTAGAAGGTGCGCAGTTCACCGGAGCCGTCGATCCGGGCGGACTCCAGCAGTTCGTCGGGGAAGTCGAGGAAGCTCTGGCGCATCAGCAGGACGCCGAAGGAGTTGGCGAGGAAGGGCAGGATGACGGCCTGGTAGCTGTCGATCCAGCCGAGGTTCGCCATCATCTGGAACAGCGGGACGAGCAGCACCTGGAGCGGGATCATCAGGGTGGCGAGCACCGCGCCGAGCAGCAGGCCGCGGCCGCGGAAGCGGTACTTGGCGAGGCCGTAGCCGCACATGGCGGAGAGCAGGGAGCTGAGCAGGGTGTGGACGGCGGCGATGCCGAGGCTGTTGAGCAGCACCCGGCCGAAGCCGATGCTGTCCTGGAGGTGAGCGAGGTTGCGCAGCAGCCGGCCGCCGGGCAGGAACGGCGGCGGGGAGTGGAAGAGTTCGGCGCTGCTGTGGGTGCTGGCGAGGAGCATCCAGGCGAACGGGATCAGGCTGAGGACGGCGCCGAGGGTGAGGACGGCGAGGGCAGCCGCGCGGCCGAGCCGGGCGGGCAGCGGGCGGCGGGGCCGCTGCGGGCGCACGGGGGTGCTGCTCATCGGCGGCGTTCCCTTCCGTAGAGCCGGAACTGCAGCAGGGAAACGGCGGCGATGAGGAGGACGACGACCCAGGCGATCGCGGCGGCGTAGCCGAAGTCGAGCTGCTGGAAGCCGACCTTGTAGAGGTAGACGACCGGGGTGAGGGTGGCGTCGCCGGGGCCGCCGCGGGTCAGCACGTAGTTCTCGTCGAAGAGTTGGAGGGTGCCGATGGTGGAGGTGATGGTGCAGAACAGCACCACCGGCCGCAGTTGGGGCAGGATCACGCCGGTGTGGGTGCGCAGCGGCCCGGCGCCGTCGAGGGCGGCGGCCTCGTACTGGTCGCGGCCCACGGCCTGCAGGCCGGCCAGCAGGATGACGGCGTTGTAGCCGGTCCAGCGCCAGGTGACCGAGCCGATCACGGAGATCCGGGCCCAGGTGGGCGAGTTGAGCCAGTCGACGGGCTGGAGGCCGAGGGCGTGCAGGAGTTGGTTGGCGAGGCCGCCGTCGGTGCGCAGCAGGACCTGGAAGACGACGGCGTAGGCGACCAGGGTGGTGATGGCGGGCAGGAAGAACACGGCGCGCCAGCCGGCCCGGAAGCGCAGCCAGGACTGGTTGAGCAGGACGGCGAGGACGAGGGCGAGCCCGATCATCACCGGTACCTGGACGGCGAGGATGAGCGCGGTGTTGACGAGGGAGTGCAGGAAGGCCGGGTCGTCGAGCAGGCGCCGGTACTGGTCGAGGCCGACCCAGACGTCGACGCCGTCGCGGCGGGCGGTGAAGCTCTGGTAGAGGCTGGCGCCGAGCGGGTAGGCGAAGAAGGCGGTGAACAGGACGGCGGTGGGGCCGGCGAAGAGCCAGGCGGCGGTGTGCGGAGAGCGGCGGCGCCGGGCGGGTGCGGCGCTCGCCCGGGGTGTGCGCAGGGCGGTGGCGCTGCTGGTCATGGCGCCCGCCCTTCAGGAGACCGGTGGGCGGCCGGTCGCGGTGGCGATCTGGCGGGCGGCGGAGCGCAGCGCGGTGCCGGGGTCGGCGCCGTTGTGCAGGACCTGGTTGACGGCGGTGGTGACGATGTCGCCGGCCTTGGTGTCGTCGGCGGTGCGCTCGACGGCGGGGACGGTGCGGGCGAGTTCGGCGAACAGCTTCATGACGGGCTGGTCGGCGTAGTAGGGCGCGGGCTGCTGGAAGTAGGGGTCGTCGAGGGCCGGGAGGTAGGCGGGGAAGAGGCCTTCGTGCTGCATCATCGAGGCCTGGTTGGCCCGGTCGGCGAGCAGGAAGTCGAGGAAGGCCCAGGCGAGTTCGGGGTTCGCGCTCTGGGCGGGGACGCACAGGACGGAGCCGCCGCTGTTTGAGGTGCGGCAGCCGCCGGGGGTGAAGGCGGGCAGCGGGACGACGCCGAACCTGCCCTTGAGGTCGGCGAGGTCGCCGGTGAGGGTGCCGTCCCACCAGGCGGCGGTGGGGGCGGTGGCGGCCTTGCCGTCGTGGGTGCCGGAGACGAGGCCGTCCCAGCCGTCCTCGAAGTCGACGAGGTCGCGGTCGACGAGCTGTTTGAGCAGGGTGAGGGCGCGTTCGGCGGCGGGGGTGGCGACGGCGACCTTGCCGTCGACGAACCAGGCCTGGCCCTGCTGTTGGAGCAGCATGCCGAAGGTGGTGTCCTTCTTGGCGTCGAGGATGAGCAGCTTCTTCCCGGTGGCGGCCTTGAGCGCGGTGCCGGCGGTGAGGTAGTCGTCCCAGGTGGCGAGGGTGGCGGGGTCGATGCCGGCCTGCTGGAAGTGGTCGCGGCGGTAGAAGAGGGCGCAGGGGCCGCTGTCCCAGGGGAGGGCGTAGACGCGGCCCTTGGTGTCCGTGACGGCTCGCCAGGTGGCTTCCGGGTACTTGTCCTTGAGGCCTTGGGCGCGGCCGGTGAGGTCGACCAGGGCGCCGGGGAAGGTGCCGAGGTAGCCGGGCACCTTGTGGCCCTCGACGGTGAGGACGTCGGGCAGGCCGCTGCCGGCGCCGAGGCCCACGGTGATCTTGTCGTAGGCGTTCTCGTAGCCGATGTCGAGGACGTCGACGGTGGTGCCGGGGTGACGCTGTTCGAAGGTCTTGCCGAGGCGCTGCATGGCCTTGGCGGCGACGTCCCAGGACCAGATGGTGAGCTTCCCGGCGAGGGTGCCGGTCGGGGTGGCGCCGATCTGCTTGGCGTCCGTCCCGGCGGCTCCGCCGGTGGCGCAGCCGGCCGCGCCGGTGAGCAGCAGGGCGCCGCCCGCGGCTGCCCCGGCGAGCAGCGTGCGCCGGGTCGGGGCGAGGGCCGATCCCGGTGCTGTGCGGCCGAGTTGGGGGATTCGTTCGGGCCGGGTTCGTGCGGACATCTTGCCTCCCGACGAGTGAATGCCGAATGCTGTATACAGAACTCAGCATGCACATCGCCGTCAAGGCTTGTGACCGAAAACGCGGAAGGTCCCGATGAGCGCACGCGTGCCCCGAACCCATCCGTACATCCCCAACTCCGCCCCCGACGTGCGGGCCGCCATGCTGGCCGCCATCGGCGCGCGCGGCGTCGAGGAGTTCTACGCCGACATCCCCGCCGCGCTGCGGCTGCGCCGCCCGCTGGAGCTGCCCGAGCCGCTCCGCTCGGAGGCCGAACTCACGGCCCACCTGGAGGAGTTGCTGGCCCGCAACACGGCGGTGCCGCCCGGCCGCAGCTTCCTCGGCGCGGGCTGCTACCGGCACCACGTGCCGGCCGTGGTCGACGAGGTGGTCAACCGCAGCGAGTTCCTGACCGCGTACGCGGGCGAGCCGTACGAGGACCACGGACGGTTCCAGGCGCTGTGGGAGTACCAGTCGCTGATGGCCGAGCTGCTGGCCGTCGAGGTGGTCAACGTGCCGACGTACGACGGCTTCCAGGCGGCGGCCACGGCGCTGCGGATGGCCGGGCGGGCGACCGGCCGGCACCGGCTGGTGCTGGTCGGCGAGATCGACCCGGACCGGCTCTCCCGCATCCACGACTACGTCCGCGGCGTGCACGAGCTCGTCCCGGTCCCGGCCGAGCCGGCGGCCGTCCGGGCCGCGCTCGCGGACGGCGACGCGGCCGCCGTGTACGCCCAGCTCACCGACTTCTCCGGGCGGATCGACCCGGAGCTGCCCGACTACATCGAACTCGCCCACGCAGCAGGCGCGTTGGCCGTGGTCCACGCCAACCCGCTGAGCCTCGGCGTGCTCGCCCCGCCCGCCGACCTCGGCGCCGACCTGACCTGCGGCGACCTCCAGCCGCTCGGCATCCACCCGAGCTTCGGCGGCGGCAACGCGGGCTTCATCGGCTCCCCCGACGAGCCGCGCCTGGTCGCCGAGTACCCCAGCCGCCTGTTCGGCCTGGTCCCCACCGAGGTGCCCGGTGAGTACGGCTTCGGCGACGTCGCGTACGAGCGGACGTCCTTCGCGCTGCGCGAGGAGGGCAAGGAGTGGGTCGGCACCGCCGCCGCGCTGCACGGCATCGCGGCCGGCGTCTACCTCGCGTTGATGGGGCCGCACGGCATGCGCGAGATCGGCGAGACCGTCCTCGCCACCACCGCCTACGCCCGGCAGCGGCTCGCCGAGGTGCCCGGCGTGGACCTGGCCGACCCCGGGGCCGTGCACTTCGCCGACTTCACCCTGCGCTACACCGGCGGGCGCACTGCCGCCGAGATCGCCGCCGCCCTGCTGGAACGCGGCCTGCACGGGGGCACCCCGGCCGGGGAGCACGAGGGCCGCTACTGCGTGACCGAGCTGCACACCCGGGCCGACATCGAGCACCTCGCCACCGCCCTTGAGGAGATCGTGAAGTGACCGACCGCCGGACACCCTCCCGTGCGCGCATCGCCCCCAAGCCGGCGCTGCGGCGCTTCCAGCAGGCCCGCTGGGACGAGAAGCTGATCTTCGAGCTGGGCTCCCCTGGCGAGCGCGGCGTCCTGCCGCCGCTGCCCGACCCGGCCGTCACCGCCGCCGTCGGCTCCCCCGCCGACCGGCTGCCCGCCGCGCTGCGCCGCACGGCCGCGCCCGCGCTGCCGGAGCTCGGCCAGCAGCAGGTGCTCCGGCACTACCTGCGGCTCTCCCAGGAGAACCTGGGCGCCGACCTCAACGTGGACGTCGGCCAGGGCACCTGCACCATGAAGTACAGCCCGAAGGTCAACGACACCTTCGTCCGGGACCGCCGGATCGCCGCCCTGCACCCGGCGCAGGACCCCTCGACCGTCCAGGGGGTGCTCGAACTCGCCTACCGGCTGGAGCAGTTGCTCAAGGAGATCTCCGGCATGGACCGGGTCAGCCTGCAGCCGGGGGCCGGCTCCGCCGCGATCTGGACCAACGTGTCGGTGATCCGCGCCCACCACGCGGCGCGCGGCGAGGCCGGGCAACGGGACGAGATCATCACCACCGCCTTCTCCCACCCCTCCAACGCGGCCTGCGCGAAGACCGCCGGCTACCGGGTGATCACCCTGCACCCGGACGCGGACGGCTACCCGGACTTCGAGGCGCTGCGCGCCGCGGTCGGCCCGCGCACCGCCGCGCTGCTGATCACCAACCCGGAGGACACCGGCATCTACAACCCGCGGATCGCCGAGTTCGTCGAACTCGTCCACCGCGCGGGCGGGTTGTGCGCCTACGACCAGGCGAACGCGAACGGGATCCTGGGCATCACCCGGGCCCGCGAGGCCGGGTTCGACCTGTGCCACTTCAACCTGCACAAGACCTTCTCCACGCCGCACGCCTGCGGCGGTCCGGCGGCGGGCGCGTGCGGCGTCACCGCCGAGCTGGCGCCCCACCTGCCGCGCCCCACCGTGGAGTTCGACGGCGAGCGGTACCGGCTGGACGACGGCGGGCCGGAGTCGGTCGGCAAGATCCGGCCGTACCTGGGCGTGGTGCCGAACCTGGTGCGCGCCTACGCCTGGATCATGTCGCTGGGCGCCGACGGCCTGCGCGAGGCCGCCGAGACCGCGGTGCTCAACAACAACTACCTGCTGGCCCTGGTGCGCCGGATCCACGGCGTCTCCGTCCCGTACGCCGAGGGGCGCCCCCGGGTCGAGCAGGTCCGCTACAGCTGGCAGCGGCTCTCCGAGGACACCGGGCTGCACAGCGAGGAACTCGGCTACCGGGCCGCCGACTTCGGCACCCACTACTGGACCAGCCACCACCCGTACGTGGTGCCCGAGCCGATGACGCTGGAGCCCACCGAGTCCTACTCCCGGGCAGACCTGGACGAGTACGCGGCCATCCTCGCCGAGGTCGCCCGGGAGGCGTACGAGGAGCCGGAGACCGTCCGCACCGCGCCGCACCGCTCGACGGTGCACCGGATCCGGCACGAGCCGCTGGACGACCCGGCGGTGTGGGCCGTCAGCTGGCGCGCCTACCGCCGCAAGGTGCTCGGCGAGCAGCCGTGACGCCTCCCCTGATCGAACCGGCCCGGATCGGGCTGGTGGTCAACCCGGTCGCCGGGCTCGGCGGCCGGGTCGGCCTCAAGGGCAGCGACGGCGCCGACGTCCAGCGGCAGGCCCGCGCCCTCGGCGCCCGGGCCGCCGCCCCGGCGCGGGCCGAGCTGACGATACGTCAACTCCGCGCTCTGGCTGGGGATGTCGACATCCTCACCGCCGCCGGCCCAATGGGCGCCGACTCGGCGGGCCCGACCGCCCGGGTCGTCCACCGGCCCGCCGGAGAGCCCACCGGGGAACCCACCACGGCGGCGGACACCCGGGCGGCGGTGCGCGCCGTGGTCGCGGCCGGCGCCCGGCTGCTGCTGTTCTGCGGCGGCGACGGCACCGCCCGCGACGTCCTCGCCGCGCTCGGGCCCGAGCCGGCCGTGCCCGTGCTCGGCATCCCCGCCGGGGTCAAGATGCACTCCGCCGTGTTCGCCGTCCACCCCCGCGCCGCCGCCGAGGTGGCCGCCGCCTGGGCGCGCGGCACGGGGGTGCGGCTGACGGCCGCCGAGGTGGTGGACCGGGACGAGGCCGCGCTGCGGGCCGGCCGGGTGGGCGCCCGGCTGTACGGGCGGCTGACCGTCCCGGTGCTGCCCGCCCGGGTGCAGCAGCGCAAGACCGGCAGCTCCGGGCCCGCCCCGGCGGCGCTCGACGGGATCGCCGCCGAGCTCGCCGAACGGATCGGCCCCGGCGGGCTGTTCGTCCTCGGCCCCGGCACCACCACGCACGGCGTCGCCGCCGCGCTCGGCGCCCCGGACACCGCCCTGACCGGCGTCGACGTACTCCGGCTGCGCCGCGACGGCACCGCCCGGGTCGAGCTGCGCGACGCCCGGGCCGACCAGCTGCTCGCCCTGCCCACCACCCCGTGGATCGCGCTCTCCCCGATCGGCGGCCAGGGCTTCCTGCTCGGGCGCGGCAACCAGCAGCTCTCCCCCGAACTGCTGCGCGCCGCCGGCCCCGAGCGGCTGCTGGTCCTCGCCACCGAGGCCAAACTGGCCGCCCTGGCCGGCCGGCCGCTGCTGCTGGACACCGGCGACCCCGCACTGGACGACGCCCTCTCCGGCCACGTCCGGGTGATCACCGGCCGCCGCGCGACGGCCGTCTACCGCGTCACCTGCTGACCGACTCCCCAGCGCGTTCGGCTGCCCGGCGCGTTCGACTCCCCAGCGCAATCGACTCCCCAGCGAAGGAGCCCAGATGATCGACCTCTCCGGCAAGCGCGCCCTCGTCACCGGCGCGGCCTCCGGCATCGGCCGGGCCACCGCCGCCCTACTGGCCGAACTCGGCGCGGCCGTCGTGCTCGCCGACCTCGACGCCGAGCGCGGCGAGCGCGCCGCCAAGGAGATCGGCGGCCTGTTCGTGCGCTGCGACGTCTCCCGGCGCGCCGACTGCGAACGGGCGGTCGGCGCCGCCGTGGCCGAACTCGGCGGCGTGGACGTGCTGTTCAACAACGCCGGGATCATCCGCCGGTCCACCGTCACCGAGATCACCGACGAGGACTGGGACCTGGTGATGGCCGTGAACGTCCGCTCGATCATGCTGCTGAGCTCACTGGTGGTCCCGCTGATGGCCGCGAACGGCGGCGGCAGCATCGTCAACACCGGCTCCGGCTGGGGCATCAAGGGCGGCGGCCGGGCCGTCTCGTACTGCGCCTCCAAGGGCGCCGTGGTCAACATGACCAGGGCGATGGCGATCGACCACGGCCCGCAGAACATCCGGGTCAACTGCGTCTGCCCCGGCGACACCGACACCGGCATGCTCGCCGAGGAGGCCCGCCAACTCGGCGAGAGCCCGGACGCGTTCTACGCCGACGCCGCCGACCGCCCGCTGGGCCGGATCGGCCGGCCGCGGGACATCGCCCGGACCGTCGCCTTCCTGGCCAGTGACGCCGCGGCGTTCGTCAGCGGCGCGATCATCCCCGTCGACGGTGCCGGCACCGCCTGACCAGCGCCGCACGGGCGCCCGGCCCCATCGCCGGGCGCCCGCCCGCTACGCTGTGGACCAAGAACGGAAGGAAAGAAGCCCGATGGCGATCGAGCGGCGTCCGCTGCGCGAGCAGGTGAAGGACGAACTCCTGGAGCAGCTCGGCCGCGGCCGGTTCACCCCCGGCGAGTCGATCAACGAGGTCCAGCTCGCCGAGGAGCTGGGCGTCAGCCGTACGCCCCTGCGCGAGGCGCTGATCAGTCTGGAGCGCGAGGGCATCATCACCAGCGAGCGCGGCAAGGGCTTCCGCTTCGCGCCCACCGGCAAGCAGGAGTTCCGCGACCTGACGGCGATCGTGATCGCCCTGGAGTCGCTGGCGCTGCGCACCTCCGACCCGGCCCACCTGTCCGCGATCGCGCCCCGGCTGCTGGCGGAGGCGCGCGCCTTCTCCGCGCCGCAGGCCCCGCACGGCACGATCGAGCGCTACGACGACGCCTGGCACGCGCTGCTGCTGTCCGGCTGCGCCAACTCCCGGCTGCGCGACATGATCGAGTCGCTGAAGCTCACCCTGCACCGCTACGAGCGGGTGGTGGTCGGCGACCACGAGATCCTGGAGCGCGCCGCCGCCGAGCACGAGCGGATCGCCCAGTGCCTGCTGGACGGTGACGTGGAGCGGGCGGTCGCCGCGCTGGAGGCCAACTGGACCAGCGGAATGGAACGCATCCTGGAGCGCCTGCCCCCGGTCGCCGCCCGCTGACGCCCCCTCCGGCCCCCCGCCGTCCCCGCGCACCGGATGGCCTGGCAGGATCTGCCGCCATGGACCCGAGCACCCCGCCCGCCCGGCGGCGCACCGACGACCTCCCGTGGCCGCGCCGACCGCTGCTCGCCGCACTGTGGATCCCCGCCGCGGCCGTCCTGCTGCCGCTCGGCGGGGCGATCGGCGCCTTCGGCCTGTGGATGCTCGCGCCCGCGCTGGCCCTGGTGCTCGCCGGCCTGGTCGGGCTGCTCTGGGCGGTGTGGAGCCTGTGCCCGTCCCGGCTGCTGCGCCGGGTGGGGCTGAGCCTGCTGCTCGGCCCGCTGATCGCCGTCCCGCTGCTGGCCCTGAACACCGCTCAGGCCACCGACCTGAGCATGCGCGGCGTCACCCACCCCGGCGAGGTCACCGCCGTCCGGGTCAGCCACGGCAAGACCACCACCTACTCCTGCACCGTCCGTTTCACCGACGTCCCGGACCGCTCGCGGCCCGTCCAGTGCGGCGCGGCCGACACCGTCGGCGAACGGGTCGACGTCACCGAGGACCCGGACGGCCTGGTCGACCCGGAGTTCGCCGGCGCGGCCGCCGCCGGCCGCTTCGACCTCGCGCTCACCCTGTTCTTCGACGCCGCCCTGCTGATCGTCGGCGCCGCCTGCGCCACCGCGGGCGCCGTCCTGCACCGCACCCGCCGCGGCCGCGCCCGCCCCTGACCACCCTCGCCACCCTGTGGCCCACCTCACATCCCGTTCCTGTCAGCAATCGGCCCGCTGCCCCGCTCAAGCACCGAAAGCAAGCGCAGAGCAAGCGCAGAGCAAGCGCAGAGCGAGCACAGAGCACGCGCTCAGCACGCGCAGAGCGAGCGAACCGACAGGAGCGACCCATGAAGCACCGCATCGTCGTCCTCGGCGCCGGCTACGCCGGAGCCAACGTGGCCGGGACCCTGGCCCGTCGCCTGTCCCCCGCGGACACCGAGATCACCGTGGTCAACGCCGAGCCGGACTTCGTCGAGCGGATGCGCCTGCACCAGCTCGCGGCCGGCCACCGGATCGAGTCCCGCAAGCTCGCCGACGTCTTCGCCGGCACCGGCGTCCGGCTGCGCCTGGGCCGGGTCACCGCCGTCGACCCCGAGGGGCGGCTCGTCGCGCTGGCCGACGCGAACGGCGGCGGCGAACTCGACTACGACACGCTGGTCCACACCCTCGGCAGCCGGGCGGCCGACCACGGCGTGCCCGGCGTGGCCGAGCACGCCTTCGAGGTGGCGAGCCGGCCCTCGGCGCTGCGCCTGCGCGACCGCCTGGACGGCCTGGTCCGGCAGGGCGGCGGGCGGGTGCTGGTCGTCGGCGACGGGCTGACCGGCATCGAGACCGCCACCGACATCGCCGAGAGCCGGCCCGGCCTGTCGGTGACGCTGATCGCCCGTAGCGAGCTGGGCGCCCCGCTCTCCCCCGGGGCCCGCGGCCACCTGCGCCGGGCCTGCGACCGGCTGGGCGTCACCGTCCTGGAGCACACCGGCGTCGAAGCCGTCGAGGCGGGCCGGGTCCGGTGCGCCGACGGCAGTGTCCTCGCCTCCGACGCGACGGTGTGGACGGCCGGCTTCGCGGTCGGCCCGATCGCCGCCGCGAGCGGGCTGGAGGTCACCGGGGACGGCCGGATCGTCGTCGACCGCACCATGCGATCGGTCTCGCACCCGAACGTCTACAGCGCCGGCGACGCCGCCTTCGCCATCGGCGACAACGGCCTGCCGCTGCCGATGTCCTGCGCCACGGCCGGCTTCACCTCCCGACAGGCCGCGGACGCGATCGTGGGCCGGCTGACCGGCCGCCCGATCCGGCACACCAAGCTGAGTTACATCGGCAACCACATCAGCCTGGGCACGCGGGACGGCATCCTGCAGATGGTCGACCGCGAGGCGCTGGCGAAGCCCTCCTACCTGGGCGGCCGGACGGCGGCGCGGGTCAAGGCCGGCATCCTCGCAGCCTCGCTGTGGGCCGTCGCGCACCCCACCTTCGGCCTGCCCACGCGCCGCCACCGCCTGGCCGAGGCGCCGGACACGCCCACCCAGCAGCTGACCGGGCAGCAGCTGACCGCCCAGCAGACGGCCGCGTAGCAGGGAGCCCTAGGGTGATCCGCGTGGACAGCACCGCGATCGACGGCTTCGACGCCGACCGCTTCGACACCGACCGCTTCGAGGCCGGGCGGAACCGGCTGGCCGCGCTGGCCTACCGCCTGCTGGGCTCCGCCACCGACGCCGAGGACGCCGTACAGGACGCGTTCCTGCGCTGGCAGGCCGCCGACCGGCGGCGGATCGAGGTGCCGGAGGCCTGGCTGACGAAGGTGGTCACCAACCTGTGCCTGGACCGGCTCCGATCCGCCCAGGCTCGCCGGGAACGCACCGTCGGTGCCTGGCTACCCGAGCCGCTGCTCGCCGGCGATCCGATGCTCGGCCCGGCCGACACCGTCGAGCAGCGCGAGTCGGTCTCCCTGGCGGTGCTGACGCTGATGGAGCGACTGGCGCCCCTCGAACGGGCCGTCTACGTCCTCCGGGAGGCGTTCTCCTACGGCCACGCCGAGATCGCCGAACTCCTCGACATCTCCGAGTCCGCGAGCCAGCAGCACCTCCACCGGGCCCGGGTCCGCATCGCCGCCGCGCGCCCCCGCGGCGGCGAGGTCGACCCGGCCTCGGCCCGCCGGATCGTCGAGGAGTTCCTCGCCGCGGCCTCCTCGGGCCGCACCGACCGGCTGGTGGCGCTGCTGACCGACGACGCGACCGCGATCTCGGACGGCGCCGGCCTGGCGAAGACGCTGCTGCGCTACGACACCCCGCAGCGCATCGCCACCATCGTGCGGGCCGGCTTCAAGCCCACCGCCGCGAAGCACCGCCTGCTCGGCGGCTCGCCCGCCGTGCACTACGCGCTCGTCAACGGCGCCCCCGCGGTCGTCTTCGTGCTCGGCGACCAGGTCGTCGGCACGGTGGCCTTCGACCTCGCCGACGGCCGGGTCGCGACCGTGCGCGGCATGGGCGCCGCCGCCCGGCTCGGCCGCCTCGGCGAGGCCTGGCGGCGCCACGAGCCGGACGCGCCCCTGATCGAACGGTGGTGACGCGGCACCACCGCCCGAGCAATCCCCCCCCGCTGGCCGTACCCGTCGAGTTGATCGTTATCGTCTGCTCCCGTGTCCAGGTGGGACACGGTTCCATCGACAACGGGAGCACCTCATGGCCGATCAGAAGCTCGACCTGCAGTCGCAGGCCAGACGGGCCGTACTGCGGCTGGATCGGACCGAGCGGCCCCGCCTCGTCCTCCTGGCGATCAGCGGGCCGAGCCAGTACCTCCTGGGCGCCCTGTTCGGCGGGCTGCTCGGCTTGTTCCTGGTCAAGTCCTACTTCATCAGCGTCACGGACCGCTCGGTCTTTATCCACCGCGGCCCCCGCCTGAACCCTCACCCGCAGGAGCTGGTGCACGTCGTCCCGCTCGCGGACGCCGGTCGCCTGATCAGCCGCGTCAAGCTCGGCCGCAGCTGGAACGCGCTGTTCCTCAACCTCCCGGGCAGAGCGCGGCCGACCCGGCTGAACGTCTCGTTCCACTCCCGTTCCGAGCTGGACGGCTTCCTGCGGAAGCTCGGCGCGATCCAGGCCTAGATGTCTTGACCACGAGCGTTGCCGGCCAGGGGTGACCGGCGGGGCTGTGAACACCATGAAGTGGATCGTTCCCGCCCGGCCGTGGTTGGGGGTGACACCCCCGGCGGCTTCGATCATGGGGGCGTACGGCGCGCGGCCCAGGCTGTTGGCGGCCAGGACGTCACCACGGCCGTTCAGGATGAACGCCGGGCAGGCCATGGAATCCAGGAAGTGCCGCAGGTTCGGCCGCACCGCGGCGGCGGGCCGGCGTCGGCGTCCCGGACATTGTCCACGGTTTCCAGATGCGCGCGATGGTCGAGCGCAACCTGGAAGCGATGGGGATCGCGGACCAGTTCGAGGCCGTCGACCGGGAGGTGGAACTGAACCTCAGCTTCACCATCGACGAGGTGTCGCCGATCGAGTACGCCAGGAACTGCCAGGTGCCCACCTTCATCACCCAGGTGCACGACGACGCGCTGACCAAGCCCTCCGACGTGCAGGCGATCTTCGACGCCGTCCCCGTAGACGACAAGAAGCTGTTCTGGATCGAGGGCAGCACCCGGCGCTGGGACGGCTACAACTACTTCTCCGAGCACCCCGAGCAGCTGGTCGAGTGGTTCGACAAGCACGTGAACTGAACCCACGTCACCCTCGGGCCGCCTGAACGGCCCGAGGGTGACGCGCAACGGCGCAAGTCTCCACCACCGCTACAGCAGCGACGCGAGTCAACAACCCTGCGGGTCAACACACCTAGAGGTCCGCGGGCCAGGCGTAGCTGCTCGGGACCTGGACGGCGGCGTTCTCCGCGGCCGTGCCGTAGACCAGGGCGATCTCGTCGTGCGCGTTCAGCGGGATGGCGGCCGGGTCGCCGTCGACCGGACGGCCGTTGACGTAGGCCCGCAGGGTGTGGGTCGCGTCGGTCTTCAGGCCGCCCAGGTGGTCCGCGGAGGCGGAGACCTGCCACTCGGTGAGGAACTGCCCGAGGCTGAAGTCCGCCTTCGCCGGGGATTCGACGTGGATGACCCCGCTGCCGTCGTGGGTGTGCAGCGGGCTGATCCGCCGGGCGGCCTCGTCGATGCCGACCAGGGCGGGCACCTCGACCGGTTTGCCGTCGACCAGGACGTCCAGGTGGGCGTGGATGTGCAGTTCGGTGCCCTCCGCGCCGAGCATCGGGAGCCCGGCGGCGGCCACGGCGGCCGCCGGATCGCCCGGCGCCGGCCAGGGCGGCGGGGTGGTGCGGCCCTCGGCCGTGGTCCGCGGGTGCGCCGGAATCCCCGGCGCGGAGCGGGGTGAGTTCTGGTCCGTGGCGATCGCGGTGGCGACCCCGCCGACCACCGCGAGGAGCACCAGGCCGATCGTCCCGCGCACCAGCAGGCGCCGGCGCCGATCCCGGCGGGCCTGTTCCGCCCGCAGCGCCGCCGCATGGGCCCGGCGGTCGTCCGGAGCCGGTTTCCGCGCAGCCATCCTCGCGGCCTCCTCGGGAACGGCGGTGCCGCACGACGACACCGCGCCTTCAACCTGGTCCCGGTCTCAGCCTGGCAGAGACGACGCGAATCGGCTCACCGAGTGACCGCCCCGCCCGACCTCGTCCATTTCTTGACCAGGTTGCCTTTTTAACCGAGTAACGGTTTCATGGACGGCATGAGCGACAGCATGAGCCCCTTGATGGACGTTCCCCCCGTACTCGTCACCGGCGCGACCGGCCGGATCGGCCGCCTCACCATCGACCGCCTCCTCGACGCGGGCGTGCCGGTCCGCGCCCTCACCCGCCGCCCCGAGGCGGCGGCCGCGCTGCCGGCGGAGGTCGAGGTCTTCACCGGCGACCTCACCGTGCCCGAGTCGCTCGATCCCGCGCTGGCCGGCGCGGGCGCGGTCCTCCTCGTCTGGACCGCCCCGCCCCGGACCGCCGCGGCGGTCGTCGAGCGGCTGGCCGCCCATGTCCGGCGGGTCGTCTTCCTGTCGTCCCCGCACCGGACGCCGCACCCGTTCTTCCAGCAGCCCAATCCCGCGGCCGCGCTGCACGCGGACATCGAGCGGCTCATCGCGGCCACCGGCCTGGAGTCGACGATCATCCGGCCGGGGATGTTCGCGTCGAACGCGCTGGCCTGGTGGGTGCCCGAGATCCGGGCCGGCGCGGCCGTCCGGTGGCCGTACGGCGCCGCCGAGACGGCACCCGTCGACGACCGCGACATCGCGGCCGTCGCGGCCCGGACGCTCCACCAGGACGGGCACGTCGGGGGCGACTACGTCCTCACCGGGCCCGAATCGCTGACCCAGGCCGCCCAGGTGGCTGCCATAGGCGACGCCCTGGGGCACCGGATCGCGTTCGAGGAGATGACGCCGGACGAGTTCCGGAGCCGGCTGGAGGGCGCGGCGCCCGCTCCGGTCGCCGACATGCTGCTCGCCGCGTGGAGCGCGGCGGTCGGGCGGCCCGCGTACGTCACCACCACGGTGGCCGACATCCTCGGGACGGCACCGCGCACGTTCCGCCAGTGGGCCGCCGACCACGCCGCCGCGTTCACCGGGGGTTCGTGACCTCCTCGACCGCGGCCAGCGGTTCAGCTCAGGCCCGGCCGCCGGCCGTCCGCGCCCACCACCACCCAGTGGGCCGGCAGTTCGATCCGGGCGCCGTCCGGGGTGAACTCCGTGGTGAGCAGGGGCATGTCGCCCGAGGCGAGAACGCCGAGGCCGGCCGCGCGGAGGATGTCGGTGAAGGCCTCGTCGGCGACCTCGGCCGGGGCGAGGCCGTGGCTGAGGACCGGGCGCAGCTTCGGGGGCGGCCCGGCGGGGTTCTGCGCGAGCCGCGCCAGCACGCCCTTGGCCGCCTCCGCCAACTCGACGACGAAGCCCCGGCCGCGCCCGCCGAGCAGCACGGCGACGGCCTCCGCGACGGGGCCGCGGTCGGCCGGCTCGCTCTGGTGGATCACGCCGCGCACGTACACGTTGGCGTCGCCCAGGCGCTCGTGCAGCTCCCGGACGGCCGCGGGGTCGGTGGCGTCCAGCTGGGCGAACCCGGCCCGTCGCGCCCCGTCCCCGCGCCGGGCCAGGTCGACGGCCGCGGCCGACAGGTCGACCCCGAGGACGTGCGGGAAGCGGTCGGCGAGGAAGCGGGTCTGGGTGCCGTTCCCGCAGCCGAGGTCGACGAGCGGAAGCCGGTCGTCCGCCAGGTGCGGCCGGAACAGTGCGAGATGGCGTTCCGCCGTGAGCGCCGGCTCCGCGTCCCAGATCACCGAGCCGGGCTCCTCGGGGGCATCCCGCCAGAAGCCCTCCCAGGCATCCCTGTACCGATTCGTCACGCTCATGGCCGAGACCTCCAGGTGTCACGCACGGTTTCGGGATCGTGCCTATAGGTCACGGCGGTACATGGCAAGCACCCGGGGCCCGACCTGCCGTACGGCGGCACGCCCGTGCGCCTTCGTCGCCGGGGCGGGGAAGATCCCGCCGGTCCGGGCTGTTCGGACCGGGGACAGCGGGAGCGCGGACCAGAGGGAGTGACGGTGTCTCAGCGGATCACGGCGGTGGCGGTGTTGCGGGCCAGGGCGGGGCGGGAGGCGGAGATGCGGGAGCAGGCCCGGTCGATGGTCGCGGCCAGTCTGGCCGAGCCGGGATGTCTGTCGTACCGGAACTACGTGGACCCGGACGACCCACGGGCCTGGGTGGTGGTGGAGGAGTGGGAGACGCGGGAGGCGTTCGAGGCGCATCTGGCCAGCCCGCACCTGGCCCGCTCGCTGGAGCGGACGGCTGAACTGCTGGACGGCCCGCCGGAGTTGCGGGTGCTGACCGCCGCCGGGTGAGGGCGTGACCGGGAAGCGAACGGGCCGCCGCACGGGTCCTCGCTCGGGAGGGCAGCGCCGAGGCCGCCATCGGGAACCGCCAAAACGCCCGGACCGCGAGCACCCCGGGCCCGAGGACGGCACCGGACCTCGCCGCGCGGGGAGCGCCCGCCCCGCGCGACGCGCCGACGCGGGAGGGCCGTGGGGGCCGTCGAGCGGCCGTCGCCCGTTCGGCCGACATAGGCTGGTCTGATCACCCCGCCCCGCACCCCGCCGGAGGGCCGATGATCCGACGCCGCCCCGCCGACCGCCCCAGCGCGGACGACCTGCTGACCGAGCTCGGCCGGCTCACCGCGTCCGCGCTGGAGCAGGCCGAGCTGCAGCGGGCCCGCGTCGAGCTGGCCGAGGCGCTGCAGCGCGAGCTGCTGCCGGCCGCCCTGCCGCAGCAGCCCGGCCTGCGGGCGGCGGCCCGGTACGCGCCGGCCCGGCACGGCCTGAGCGTCGGCGGGGACTGGTACGACGGCTTCCGGCTGCCGGACGGCTCGGTGGCGTTCTCGCTCGGCGACGTCCAGGGCCACGACGTCGAGGCGGCGGCGATCATGGGCCAGGTGCGGGTCGGCCTGCGCGCCGTCGCGAGCACGGCCGCCGACCCCGGCGAGGTGCTGAGCCGGGCCAACGACCTGCTGATCTCGATGGACAGCCGCCGCTTCGCCACCTGCAGCTTCCTGCGCTACGACCCGGCCACCGGGGACCTGTCGCACGCCCGGGCCGGGCACGTCCCGCCGGTCTGGGCGGACGCCGACGGCCGCTGGGGGCAGTGCGCCGACGACGACGGCGGCCCGCCGCTCGGCGTGCTGCCCGGCCAGACGTACCCGGTGAGCCACCACCCGCTGACCGGGACGGGGGTCGTCGCGCTCGTCACGGACGGGGTGGTCGAGGGGCCGCAGTTCCCGATCGAGGCCGGGCTGGACCGGGTGGCGGCCGTCCTGCGGGAGCGGGTCGCGGACGAGCCGGACGTGCTGGCCGCCGAACTGCTGGAGGTCGCCGACCTGACCGGGCACACCGACGACGCCGCGGTGCTGGTGCTGCGCCACGACGACTGAGAACCCCCGCCGGGAACCCTCGCGCCGGCCCGCGCGTGTCACGCCCGCACCGCGCCGCCCCTCCGTAGTCAGATGGCTGCTGTGCCGCCGACCTCCACGCCCAGCCCCCGCGCCCTCCGCCGTCGGGCCCCGGCCGCCCTGCGCCTGCTCGCGGTCACCGCGGTCTACCTCGCGGCCGGGCGGATCGGACTGCTGGAGCAGGTGGTGATCGGCGGGGCCAGGGTCACCCCGCTCTGGCCGCCGACCGGGATCGCGCTCACCTGCCTGCTGCTGTTCGGGCTCCGCACCTGGCCGGCCGTGGCGCTCGGCGCCTTCCTGGTGATCGCCTCCTCCGGGCCGCCGACCTGGGGCTCGCTCGGCGTCGTGGCCGGGAACACGCTGGCCCCTGTCGCCGCGTGCCTGATGCTGCGCCGGGCCCGGTTCCGGATCGAGCTGGACCGGCTCCGGGACGGGATGGCGCTGGTCTTCCTGGGGGCGTTCGCCGGAATGCTGATCAGCTCCACCATCGGCACCGCCGTCCTGGTCCTGAACGGCGACCTGCCGGCCGGCGGATTCTGGTCCACCTGGTCGGCCTGGTGGACGGGCGACGCGATGGGGGTGCTGGTGGTGACCCCGCTGGCGCTGGCGCTGCGCACGGCCCGGCTCCCCGCCGATCGCCGCCCGTCCGACTGGGTGGAGCCCGTCCTGTTGCTGGCCAGCACCGCCGGCGCCACCGTGATCGCCACCTCGACCACGCTGAGCCTGCTCTTCCTGGTCTTCCCGTTCCTGATCTGGGCGGCGCTGCGCTTCCAACTGCTCGGGGCGGCGCCCTGCGTCCTGCTGGTCTCGCTGGTCACCATCACGGCGGCCACCAACCGGGCCGGTCCGTTCGCCGGGCACGGGCTGGTCGCCGCCATGGTGATGCTGCAGGCCCTCAACGGGTGCGCGGCGCTGACCGGCCTGCTGCTGGCCGCGATCGTCGCCGAGCAGCGCGAGACCTACCGGCGGATCGAGCAGGCCACGGTCGAACTGGCCGAGGTCGTCCACCGCCTGGCCCCCGGCAAGGCCGACCCCAGCCGCTGGCTGCCGCCGGAGGACGACGGCCGCTGAGCGGTTCTGCGCGAAGGGGCCGGAAACCGCGCCCACTACACTTCGGCCATGCTCAAAGCTGACCGGACCGCCCGGATTCTGTCGCACATCGCCGAGGCGGGCAGCGCCGACGTACACGAGCTCGCCGCCCTCCTCCAGGTGTCCCCGGCCACCGTCCGCCGTGACCTGCAGGAACTGCACGACCAGGGCCTGCTGCACCGCACCCGCGGCGGGGCCGTCACCGGCGCCGTGAACCTCGAACTGCCGCTGCGTCACAAACACGGCACCCGCCAGGCGGAGAAGCGGCGGATCGCGCTGGCGGCCGACCGGCTGGTGCCGGACGGCGCGGTGGTCGGCCTGACCGGCGGCACCACCACCAGCGAGCTGGCCCGGGTGCTGGCCGAGCGCGGCGGGATCACCATCGTGACCAACGCCGTCAACATCGCGGCCGACCTGATCGTCCGCCCGGAGGTGCGCCTGGTGGTCGTGGGCGGCATCGCCCGCACCACCAGCTACGAACTGGTCGGGCCGGCCGCCGAGCGGATGCTCGCCGAGTACCACCTCGACCTGGCCTTCATCGGCGTGGACGGCCTGACCCAGGAGGGCTGCACCACGCACGACGAGATGGAGGCCCAGACCGACCGGGCCTTCCTGCGCAGCAGCGCGCGGTCGGTCGTGCTGGCGGACAGCACCAAGGTCGGCCGGGTCACCTTCGCCAGGATCTGCCCGCTCACCGACGTCCACGAGCTGGTCACGGACGACGAGTTGAGCGCCGCCCAGGAGGAGGCGATCACCGACAACGGCCTGCGCGTCCGGCGCGCCTGACGTATCGTCACCTCGTCGAGCCCGGCCGGGCCGCCCTCCGGCCGGGCGTTTTTTTGCAGCCGAAATTGTCATGCAACGGTCCGATAACGGTCTCCCGTGACCACCTCGACCGGACGGCCCGCCTCGGGAATACTGCCCGACGCAGCCAGCACTTTTCGATTCTGCTCAAAACAAGCGCTCTTCAAGCATCTCGGATCACGACGGATCCCGATCGAAGCACAACGGCGTACGAAGGCGGTAACTGCGGTGCACAAACGATTCCTCGCCCTCTCCACGGCCTGCGCCCTCGGCGCCCTCGCCCTCACGGCCTGCGGAAGCGGCAGCGACGGCGGCGGCGCCGACGCGGACGGCAAGGTGACGCTCAAGCTGGTGGCCGCCGACTACGGCGACAAGGAGTCCAACAGCTCCCGGACCTACTGGAACAACCTGGCCACCGCCTTCACCGCCGCCAACCCGAACATCCGGGTCGACGTCCAGGTGGTCAACTGGAACGACATCGACAAGCAGGTCCGCACCATGATCCAGAGCGGCAACGTGCCGGACGTGCTGCAGACCGGCGGCTACGCCGACAAGGTCGCCGACGACCTGCTCTACAAGGCCGAGGACGTGCTCTCCACCGGCACCCGGGCCAACTTCATCGACAGCTTCGCCGAGGCCGGTCAGGTCAAGGGCGTGCAGTACGGCATCCCGTTCGTCTCCTCCGCCCGCGCCCTCTTCTACAACAAGACCCTGTTCCAGCAGGCCGGCATCACCCAGCCGCCCGCCACCTGGGAGGACGTCCGCAAGGACGCCGAACTCCTCAAGGCCAAGGCCCCCGGCACCACCCCGTACGCCCTGCCGCTCGGCCCCGAGGAGGCCCAGGGCGAGAGCATGATGTGGGAGCTCGGCAACGGCGGCGGCCCCACCGACAAGGACGGCGCGTACACCATCGACAGCCCGGCCAACGTCGAGACCTTCAGCTGGCTCAAGGCCAATCTGGTCGACCCCGGCCTCACCTACGCCAACCCGGCCACCACCGACCGCAAGACCGCGTTCGCCGACTTCGCCGCAGGCAAGGCCGGCATGCTCAACGGCCACCCCTCGCTGATCCAGATGGCCCGCGACGGCAAGGTCGACTACGGCGTCGCGCCGATCCCCGGCAAGACCGGCCCGCTCAAGTCCACGCTCGGCGTGGCGGACTGGACGATGGCCTTCAAGAAGAACGGCCACCGCGACCAGATCCGCACCTTCCTCGACTTCGTCTACGCGAAGGACAACACGCTCCGGTTCGACGAGACGTACAACCTGATGCCCGTCACCCAGGACACCCTGCGCGAGATGACCGGCAGCGGCAAGCACAAGGACCTCGAACCCTTCTTCGCGCTGCTCCCGCACGCCGCCTTCTACCCGCTCGGCGACACCAGTTGGGACACCGTCTCGGCGGAGCTGAAGAAGACCGTCGGCACCGCCCTCACCGGCGACCCGGCCAAGGTGCTCGGCGCACTGCAGAAGAAGGCCAAGGACACCGCCGCCGACAAGTAGCGCCCCGGTGACGCCACCACGCCGCTCCTGCACCGAACCCCTGTGAGAGGCACGCCCGTTGTCCCAGCACTCCCCCTCCCCCACCCGGGGCGCACCGCCCGCGCGGACGCCGCGCCGCCGGGGCCGGCTCGGCCCGCTGCCGTGGATCGCGCCCGCCGTCCTGCTGATCCTGTTCGTCGTCCTGTGGCCCGTCTACGAGATGGTGCGCACCTCGTTCCTGCGCATCAGCACCAGCGGCTTCGTGCGCGGCTCCGCCGGGCTGGACAAGTACCGCAAGCTGTTCGGCGAGACCGACCTCGGCCACGTCCTGCTCGCCACCGTCCTGTGGACCGTCGCCGTCGTCGGCCTGACCATGCTGCTCTCGCTCGGCCTGGCCCAGCTGTTCGACCAGCGCTTCCCCGGCCGCCGCTTCGCCCGCTGGGCGCTGATCGCGCCCTGGGCGGCGTCCGTCCTGATGACCGCCATCGGCTTCCGCTGGATGCTCGACCGCACGGCGGGCGTGCTCAACACCGCGATGACCAACCTCGGCCTGATCGACGGGCCGCGCGACTGGCTCGGCGACCCGTCCACCGCCTGGCCGTGGATGGTCGGCGTCGCCGTCTTCGTCTCGCTGCCGTTCACCACCTACACCCTGCTGGCCGGCCTGCAGACCGTGCCCGCCGAGGTGTCCGAGGCCGCCAAGGTGGACGGCGCGAGCGCCTGGCAGGCGTACCGGCGGATCACCCTGCCGCTGCTGCGCCCGGCGTTCCTGGTCGGGCTGGTGATCAACCTGATCAACGTCTTCAACTCCTTCCCCGTCATCTGGGGCATGACCCAGGGCGGCCCGAGCAGCGACACGGCCACCAGCACGGTGTTCATGTACCAGCTGAAGGCGACCGACATCGGCGAGTCCGCGTCCATGTCGGTGGTCAACTTCGCCCTGGTGGTGCTGCTGGTGCTGCTCTTCCTCAAGGTCAGCCGCTGGAACCGGGAGGAGAGTTGACCAGCCGCCGCCTCACGCCCCGCACCCTGCTGCTCGCCGCCACCGCCTGGCTGCTGGCCGCCGTCTTCCTGCTCCCCTACCTGGAGATGGCCGTCACCGCGCTGCGCCCGGCCGACGAGCTGCGCGACCCGGGCTACCTACCGCACCACTTCGCCTGGTCCAACTTCGTCGACGTCTGGCGGGACTCCACCCTCGGCGCGAACCTGCGGGTCACCCTGCTGGTCGCCGGCGGCTCCACCCTGCTGGCGCTGCTGGTCGCGCTGCCCGCCGCCTACCACACCGCCCGGGTCCGCTACCGGGGACGCCGGCTGTTCCTGCTGCTGGTGCTGGTCACCCAGATGTTCCAGCCGACCTCGCTGCTGGTCGGCCTGTACCGCGAGTTCTACCAGCTCGACATGCTCAACTCGGTCTGGACGCTGATCCTCTGCAACGCCGCCTTCAACCTGGCCTTCGCCGTCTGGATCCTCACCGCCTACATCGGCTCCATCCCGGTCGAGCTGGAGGAGGCCGCGATGATCGACGGCCTCGGCCGGTTCGGCGCGCTGCGCCGGGTGGTGCTGCCGCTGGCCATGCCCGGTGTGGTGACCGCGCTGATCTTCACCTTCATCGCGGCCTGGAACGAGTTCGTGATGGGCCTGACCCTCTCGACGGCGGTGCGCAGCCAGCCGCTCACCGCCGGGATCAACAGCTTCATCGGCGACTACACCGTGCAGTGGAACTACCTGTTCGCCGGCTCGGTCGTCGCCATCGTGCCGGTGATCGTGCTGTTCGCCCTGATCGAGGGCAAGGTCGTCGCCGGTCTGACCGCCGGCTCGGTCAAGTAACGCCCTCCCCTGCAAGGAACGCCCTCCCCTGGCCCTTTGGACACCCCCGACCGGAGGAACCACCGTGCGCCTGCACCGACCCCGGCTGCGCCGGGCCGCCCTCGCCGCGGCCCTGACCAGCCTCGCCGCCCTCGCCGGGCCCGCCCTCCCGGCC
>NZ_JZKH01000049.1 GCF_000961885.1 Streptomyces rubellomurinus | reverse complement strand
CCCGGCCACCGTGGCCGCCGCGCCGCAGCAGCCCGCCACCCCGCCGCCGGGCTTCGCGCCGCCGCCGCCCGGCGCGTACGGCGCCCCGCCGCCGGCCACCGAGGCGCCCACCGCGCCGGTGCTGCCCGCGCCGCCGACCGTCCAGCTGCGGCCCGAGCCGCCGGCCTTCGACACGCCCCCGCCGGGCCCGGTGGTCACCGGCACCCCGGAGCCGGCACCCAAGGCCAGGAAGGGCGGGGTCTCCTGGAAGGTGCTGCTCACGGTCGCCCTGGTGATGGCGGTCGGCGGTACGGCCGGCGGCGTCGCCCTGATGAAGTCGCTGGACGACGGCAAGAAGAGCGACGACAAGCCGGCCGCCGCGGCCACCACGTCCGAGAGTCCGCGCCCGGCCCCGGACCGGACGACCTCCTCCCCCGCCCCCACCGGGTCCTCGACCGGCTCGGTGACGGCCGGACCGTCGAAATCCGGCCAGAGCACCGTCTCGGCCCCCGCCCGGCCGACCGGCTACGCGCCGATCCTGGACAAGAAGTCGCTGTCGATCCCGGGCGCCGAGTACAGCAGCGACACCTACCGGATCGACCTGGACTCGGGCACCGTGGTGCCGCACTCCGGCGACCTCAAGTGGGGCCTCGGGGTGGCCAACAACAGCAACGGCAGCAAGGCCAACTCCTTCGCCAGCTACGGGGACGACAAGTCGGACTTCGCGGTGATCACCGAGCCGACCGTCACCGCCGAGCAGTGCGCCGCCGCGATCGACTCCCGGCCGGACACCGACCTCTCGTACAACCGGGTCGCCCCCGGCCGTCTGCTGTGCGTCCGCGACCGGGTCACCCGCAACATCGCCATCGCGGTGATCGAGCAGGCCGACCCGACCACCGGGGCCGCCAAGGCCACCATCAGCACCTGGCGGGCCAGCTGACCGGACTATCCTGACCAGGTCAACCCCCATCCGACCGGAGCGAACCGTGTACTTCACCGACCGAGGCATCGAGGAGCTGGAGAGCCGGCGCGGCGACGAGGAGGTCACCTTCGAGTGGCTGGCCGAGCGCCTGCGCGAGTTCGTCGACCTCAACCCGGACTTCGAGATCCCGGTCGAGCGGCTGGCCACCTGGCTGGCCCGGCTCGACGACGAGGACGACGAGTGACCCGGTGACGGCCGTACGAAGGGCCCGGGAGGCAGCCGCCTCCCGGGCCCTTCGCGTGCCCCGCGCGGGTGGCGCCCCTTAGGGGGGCACCTCGGGGGCGGGTCCGGGCCGGTTTCCGGGGCGGAACCGCTTGCTTTTCCCGGCACGCGATATATCGTCTCTTACAGAGAACGCGATACATCGCGATCCGACAGCGGGAGGCGGCAGACATGAGCCAGTGGACGATCGAGGGGCCGGGCAGGACCACCTTCGAGGACGCGGTCCGCGAACTGCACGTGCGCGTCATCGACGGCACCGTGAACGTGGTCGCGGCCGAGGGCCCGGCCCGCATGGAGGTCACCGAGCTCCGGGGCGAGCCGCTGCACGTGACGCTCGTGGACGGCGTGCTGACGGTCACCTACAAGGACATCAACAGCTGGGGCGAGTTCGGCGAGCAGCTCAGGTCGGTCGCCTCGGTCAAGTCCTTCCTCGGCAGCTTCAAGCGCAAGCGGACGGTCGGCGTCACCCTGACCGTCCCGGTCGACGCCGCGGTCAAGGTCGGCACCGTCTCGGCCGGCGCCACCGTCACCGGCATCGACGGCCACGTCTCGGTGCAGAGCGCCAGCGGCGACGCCACCCTCGCCAAGGTGACCGGCCGCATCGACGCCGCCACCGTCACCGGCGACGTGGACGCCCAGGCGGTGGGCGGCGAGCTCAAGGTCAACACCGTCTCCGGGCAGCTCACCGTGATCGCCGGCACCGCCGACCGGGTCCAGGCCAACTCCGTCACCGGCGCCGTCACCCTGGACCTCGACGTGGCCGGCGAGACCGACGTCAAGGTCAACACCGTCAGCGGGCCGGTCGTCGTCCGCATCCCCTCGCTGGCCGACGCCACCGTCGAGGCCGGCTCCACCACCGGCGACGTCTCCAGCACCTTCGAGCAGCTCAAGATGAGCAGCACCTGGGGCGCCAAGAAGATCTCCGGGCAGCTCGGCGAGGGCCGCGGCAGCCTGAACGTCACCACCGTCTCCGGCGCCGTCACCGTGCTGCGCCGCCCCGACGCCGAGGACGACGCCCCGGCCCGGGAGCTCCCGGCCGGCCCCGACCTCACCAAGCCCGCCGGGCCCGACCTGACCAAGGAGGCCTGAGATGACCCCCGTGTTCGGCCACGGCCGGCTCCGGCTCTACCTGCTGAAGCTGCTGGACGAGTCCCCCCGGCACGGCTACGAGGTGATCCGCCTGCTGGAGGAGCGCTTCCAGGGCCTGTACGCGCCCTCCGCCGGCACCGTCTACCCGCGCCTGGCCAAGCTGGAGCAGGAGGGCCTGGTCAGCCACAGCACCGAGGGCGGCCGCAAGGTGTACCGGCTGACCGACGCCGGCCGCGCCGAACTCGAAGCCCGACAGGTCGAGTTGGACGAGCTGGAGGGCGAGATCCGGGACTCCGTGGCGCAGCTGGCCGGGGCGATCCGGGAGGACGTCCGGGACAGCGCCAAGGACCTGCGCGAGGAGCTGTGGAAGGCCGCCCGGCAGGCCCCGCGGCCGGCCCCCGCCGAGGGCGGCGGCGACCCGTGGTCCGGGCCGTGGGGCGACAACGAGTCCTGGCAGCGCGCCAAGGAGGAGTTCGCCCAGTTCAAGCGGCAGGCCAAGGAGCAGGCCAAGCGCGCCCGGGAGCAGGAGAAGGCCGCCAAGGCCAAGGCGAAGGCCGCCGAGGAGGAAGCCCGCCGGCTGCGCGAGCAGGCCAAGGCCTCGCGCACCGCGGCGCAGCAGGAGGCGCTGCGGATCAAGCGCCGGGTCGAGCAGCAGGTGCGCGAGCACGCGGCGCAGGGCGACTGGCCGAAGGGGCTGGCCGAGGGCCTGTCCGAGCTGACCAAGGGCCTGGCCGGGCTCGCCGACGCGGCCCGCTGGGGCCACCCGGCGGAGGAGCCTGGCGAGCAGGTCACCGTCACCCGGATCGACCTGGACAAGTCCGGGGCCTCCGCGGCCCCGGCCGACCTGCCGGCGTGGGCCCGCACCGACCCGGCCGGGGAGCCGGCCCGCGAGCTGGAGCGGCTGCTCGACCGCTTCCGCGACCAGGTCCGCGACGCGGCCCGGGACGGCGGCGTGAGCGCCGATCAGCTGGCCGAGGCCCGGACGGCGCTGGGCACGGTCGGCGAGCGGCTGAAGCGGCTGCTCGGCTGACCGGCCGTCGCGCGGACGGTCCGGCACCTCCGGGGGGAGGGTGCCGGGCCGTTCGCGTGTGCGCGCGCCTCAGGGAGTGAGCACGATCTTCCCGAAGAGGTCGCCCTTGGCCAGCCGGGCGAAGCCCTCCCGGGCCTCGGCCAGCGGCAGCACCGAGTCGATCACCGGCCGCACCCCGGTGTTGGCGCACAGCGCCAGCAGCCCGGCCAGCTCCTCCTTGGAGCCCATGGTCGAGCCGACCACCTTCAGCTCCAGGAAGAAGATCCGGTTCAGCTCGGTGGCACTCGGGTTCGGGCCCGAGGTGGCGCCGGAGATCACGATGGTGCCGCCCGGGCGCAGCGACTTCACCGAGTGCGACCAGGTGGCGGCGCCGACCGTCTCCATCACGGCGTCCACCCGCTCGGGCAGCCGGGCGCCGCTCTCGAAGGCGGCGTCCGCGCCGAGGCCGATCGCCCGCTGCCGCTTGGCCTCGTCCCGGCCGGTGACCCACACCCGCAGGCCGGCCGCCTTGCCGAGCACGATCAGCGCGGTCGCCACCCCGCCGCCGGCGCCCTGCACCAGCACGGTGTCGCCGGGCTTGACCCCGGCGTTGGTGAACAGCATCCGGTAGGCCGTCAGCCAGGCGGTGGGCAGGCAGGCGGCCTGCTCGAAGCTCAGCTCGGCGGGCTTGGGCAGCAGGTTCCAGGTGGGCACCGCGACCCGCTGGGCGAAGGTGCCCTGGTAGCGCTCGGTCAGGATGGACCGGGGCTCGTCCGGGCCGACGCCGTGGCCGCTCTGGCCGATCACCGAGTGGATGACCACCTCGTTGCCGTGCTCGTCGATCCCGGCGGCGTCGCAGCCGAGGATCATCGGCAGCCTCCCGGCGGGCAGGCCGACCCCGCGCAGCGACCACAGGTCGTGGTGGTTGAGGCTGGCGGCCTTGACCGTGACCACGCTCCACCCGGGACGGGCCTGCGGCTCGGGGAGTTCGCCCAACTCCAGCCCGCTCAGCGGGTCGTCGGCGTCGATACGTGCGGCGTAGGCAGCAAACATGTCCCGGACGATAGCCGGGTACGGCCGAGGCCGGAACAACGCGTGGGTGTGACGCGCGTCCCGGCCTCGACTGCTCCCCCGCGCGCGGGGGAACCCGTCAGATCGTCAGATCCGCGCCACGCCCTCGGCGCGGGCGGCGTCGGCCACGGCCTTGGTGACCGCCGGGGCGACCCGCTCGTCGAACGGCGAGGGGATGACCTTCTGCGGCGTCAGCTCGTCCGCCACCACGCCCGCCAGCGCCTTGGCGGCGGCCAGCTTCATGCCCTCGGTGATCCGGGAGGCCCGCACCTGCAGCGCGCCGGCGAAGATGCCCGGGAAGGCCAGCACGTTGTTGATCTGGTTCGGGAAGTCGCTGCGCCCGGTGGCGACGACGGCCGCGTACTTGTGCGCGACCTCGGGGTGGATCTCCGGGTTGGGGTTGGCCATCGCGAAGATGAACGCGCCCTCGGCCATGGTCGCGACGACCTCCTCCGGCACGGTGCCGCCGGAGACGCCGATGAACACGTCGGCGCCGTTCAGCGCGTCGGCCAGCGAGCCCTTCACGCCGGTGCGGTTGGTCAGCGCGGCGATCTCGGCCTTGACGTCGGTGAGGTCGCCGCGGCCCTCGTACACCACGCCCTTGCGGTCGCACACGGCCACGTCGCCGATGCCCGCCGCCACCAGCATCTTGGCGATCGCGATGCCGGCCGCGCCGGCGCCGGAGATGACGGCCCGCAGCGAGCCGATCTCGCGGTCCGTCACCTTCGCGGCGTTCCACAGCGCGGCGGTGGTGACGATCGCGGTGCCGTGCTGGTCGTCGTGGAAGACCGGGATGTCCAGGGCGTCCTGGAGCCGGCGCTCGATCTCGAAGCAGCGCGGGGCCGAGATGTCCTCCAGGTTGACGCCGCCGAAGGACGGCGCCAGCCGCACCACGGTCTCGACGATCTCGTCGACCCCGGTGCAGGCGAGCGCGATCGGCACCGCGTCCACGCCGCCGAACTGCTTGAACAGGATGGCCTTGCCCTCCATCACCGGGAGCGAGGCCTCCGGGCCGATGTCGCCCAGACCGAGCACCGCGGTGCCGTCGGTGACCACCGCGACGGTGTTGGACTTCCAGGTGTAGTCGTTGACCAGCTCCGGCTGCTCCGCGATGGCCGTGCAGACGCGGGCGACACCGGGGGTGTAGGCGAGGGACAGGTCGTCCGCGTCGCGCACCGGCACGGTCGCCCGGATCTCCATCTTGCCGCCGCGGTGCAGCGCGAAGACGGCGTCGACCGGATCGTCGGTGTCCTGGGTGCTGCTGTGCATGATCTCCGCTGCCACGATGACCTCTTCGTCATTGAATTGGCGAGGTGCGCGGCCGACGGACTGGGCGACCCGCCGGAAACCGGAACCCGGGTACGCCGAAGCGGACCCGGGGGGCGGGGTCGGGGCGCTGCCGCCGGGCGGCGCCCTCGGATGAGGGTTTTATGGGGTCTTGTTGTCCGTGCTGTGCTTCCGGGCCGAGCGTAGGTCGGACGTCGGCATCGCACCTATGCCTTTTCGTCCTCGTCGCGCGCTGTTCATCGCCGCGCCGTCGCGTCGGGCGCCCGGCGTCACGGGAGCCGGTGTCCGGCACAGGCAACGGCGAAAAACGCACGCTTACCCGCAGGAGTGAACGCAGACCAGGAGGAGCCGGTGCCCGGGATACGGAGCCGCGTGAGGACTTCCGTTCCCTGACACCCCGAGCCTGTCAGGACTCGTCGGTCTGGTTCGAGCGTTCGGGGGTCACCCGGGCTACGAATTCTGACACACCCGCCCGCGGGCCCGGCGGCGGGCCTCCGGGCCGGTGGCCCGGGGATCTGCATACTTATACGGAGGGTGACAGGGGCACTGATATCGTCCGGATAGCGGACACCGTGCGCCCTCGTTATCCGATTTTGATCTGGATGAGGGTCACCTGACCGTCCTCAGATGGCAGGATTCCCCCCATCTCGGATCGAGCCGACCACTGGTCGAGGCGGTTCGGTCAACGTCCACCTCGGCGGAGGGTGGCGGAAGCGGTACCCGTACGACCCTGTGCGCCCCCGCGCCCAGGCCCGCACCACCCGGCCCCGCACGTACGACGACGTACAGCAGAACACACCACCCTCCGTACGGCGCCGTACGGCCTGCTGAACCGGTGCGCCGCTCCCGCGGCGCGCTCCGCCCGACCTCTCTCCCGAGAAGGAGATCCCCCTCATGACCGCCCGTATCCAGCGCACCCGGCTCCTCGCGGCCTGCGCGGTTGCCGCCTCCGTCTCGCTCGTGCTGACCGGCTGCGGCAGCAGCAAGTCGTCCTCCGGTTCCTCGACCGGCGCGAACCCGAGTGTGACGGTCGGCGCCGTCAGTGCCGACCCGGCGCTCGCTTCGCTCGTGCCGGCCGACGTCAAGTCCGCGGGCAAGATCGTCATCGCCACCGACGCCTCCTACGCGCCCAACGAGTTCAAGGACGACAAGGGCAACATCGTCGGCATGGACGTCGACCTGGCCAACGCCATCGCCAAGAAGCTGGGCCTGACCGCCGACGTCCAGAACGCCACCTTCGACGCGATCATCCCGGGCATCACCGGCAACAAGTACACGATGAGCATGAGCTCCTTCACCGACACGAAGGAGCGCGAGGCGTCGGTCGACATGGTGACCTACTTCAGCGCCGGGACCGGCGCGGCGGTCAAGAAGGGCAACCCGGACAAGATCGACCCCACCGACCTCTGCGGGAAGAAGGTCGCCGTCCAGACCGGCACCACCCAGGCCAAGGACATCACCGACACCATCAACCCCGCCTGCACCAAGGCCGGCAAGCCGACCATCCCGAACGACGGCGACAAGTTCGACCTGCAGACGGACGTCACCCAGGCGCTGGTCTCCGGCCGCGACCAGGTCATGCTGGCCGACTCGCCGGTGGTCGACTACGCGATCAAGCAGACCAACGGCCAGCTGGAGAAGATCGGCTCGGTGACCGACACGGCCCCGTACGGCGTCGTGCTGCAGAAGAACTCGCCGCTGTCCAAGGCCGTCCAGGGCGCCATCCAGTCCCTGATGGCGGACGGCACCTACAAGAGCATCCTGGAGAAGTGGGGCGTGCAGGCGGGCGCGATCGACAAGTCCGTCATCGACGGCGCCACCAGCTGAATCCGCTGCTCTGAACACAACCCCTGAGGCCACACAGTGAACTCTTCCGACCAGGGGTCGGTGCACCCGGGACGGCCCGAAACCCTCAAGGCCGTCCCGGTACGCCACCCCGGACGCTGGGTCGGGGCAGCAGTCGTCGCGGTCCTCGCGGCGATGCTGATCCACGCCCTCACCACGAATCCCCAGTTCCAGTGGGACGTCGTCGGCACGTACCTCTTCGACTCCACGATCCTGCACGGCCTCGGCGTCACGCTCGAACTGACCTTCCTCTCCATGCTGATCGGCGTCGCGGGCGGCATCACGCTCGCGATCATGCGCCTGTCGCCGAACCCGGTGCTCTCCAGCACCGCGTGGTTCTACATCTGGGTCTTCCGCGGCACTCCGGTGCTGGTCCAGCTGCTGTTCTGGAACTTCCTGGGGACGCTCTGGGCCAGCATCTCGATCGGCATCCCGTTCGGCCCGGCCTTCTGGTCCGAGCCGACCAACGAGGCCATCCCGCTGTTCGTCGCCGCCCTGCTGGGCCTCGGCCTCAACGAGGCCGCCTACATGGCGGAGATCGTCCGCGGCGGCATCCAGTCCGTGCCGCTCGGCCAGACCGAGGCCGCCCACGCGCTGGGCATGAGCCAGTTCAACACCATGCGGCGGATCATCCTGCCGCAGGCCATGCGCGTGATCATCCCGCCGACCGGCAACGAGACCATCTCGATGCTCAAGACCACCTCACTGGTCTCGGCGATCTCCCTGGAGGAACTGCTCCGGGCCGGTCAGAACATCTACTCGCGCACCTTCCAGACCATCCCGCTGCTGCTCGTCGTCAGCATCTGGTACCTGCTGATGACCTCGATCCTCACCGTGGTCCAGTACTACATCGAGCGTCACTACGCCCGCGGTGCCAACCGGGTGCTGCCGCCCACCCCGCTGCAGCGACTGCGCCGGCTGTTCGCCGGCAAGCCCGTCCCGCCGGCCAAGGACGACGTGGTCACGGGCCTCGAAGGAGGTGGCCACGTATGACCGACCTGACCAAGCCCCCGGCGGACGACCGGCCCGCGCCGATGGTCGAGGCCCAGGGCGTACGCAAGTCCTACGGCCTGGTGGAGGTGCTCAAGGGCATCGACCTGGAGGTCAAGAAGGGCGAGGTGTTCGTCCTGGTCGGACCCTCCGGGTCCGGCAAGTCGACCTTCCTGCGGTGCATCAACCACCTGGAGAAGATCAACGGCGGCCTCCTCTCGGTGGACGGCGAACTCGTCGGCTACCGGATGAAGGGCGGCCGGCTGCACGAGCTGCGGGACCGCGAAGTCGCCCAGAAGCGCCGGGACATCGGCATGGTGTTCCAGCACTTCAACCTGTTCCCGCACATGACGGCACTGGAGAACGTCATCGAGGCACCGGTCCAGGTCAAGGGCGAGAACAAGGCCGAGGCCCGCGAGCGCGGGATGGCCCTGCTGGAGCGGGTCGGCCTCGCCGACAAGGCGAAGAACTACCCGTCCCAGCTCTCCGGCGGCCAGCAGCAGCGCGTGGCGATCGCCCGCGCGCTGGCCATGAAGCCCAAGCTGATGCTCTTCGACGAGCCCACCTCGGCGCTCGACCCGGAGCTGGTCGGCGAGGTGCTGGACGTCATGCGCGGGCTCGCCGAGGAGGGGATGACGATGATCGTCGTCACCCACGAGATGGGCTTCGCCCGCGAGGTCGGCGACGCGCTGGTGTTCATGGACGGCGGCGTGGTCGTCGAGTCCGGCAGCCCCCGCGAGGTGCTCACCAACCCGCAGCACGACCGCACCCGGGCGTTCCTCTCCAAGGTGCTCTGACCCGGTGCTCTGAGTACGCACGGTCGGCGCCCGGCAGGCGATCCTGCCGGGCGCCGACGTTTTCCCCGCACGGGTAATAGGCTGGAGGCTGTCAGCCCGTTACCGATCTTCTGGAAGGACCGCCGTGGAGCTGGCGTCGTACGCCGATCTCGCCGTTCGGCTGGTGAACACCGAGGAGCCCGAGCGCGGCACCGACACGCTGACGTCCGTGGACGCGGTGCGCGGGCTGTTCTCCGACTCCTCCCGGGCCGGCGCGCTCGCCGAGGAGGCCGACGTGCCGCGTCTGCGGGGCGTGCGGACCAGGCTGCGCGGGGTCTTCGAGGCCGCCGCCGAGGGCGACGAGGTCCGGGCCGTCGACCTGCTGAACAGCCTGCTGATGGAGTACCCCGTCAGCCCGCTGGTCTCCGGGCACGACCACCTCGACGACGCCGGGCGGCCGCGCTGGCACCTGCACCTGGCCGACAACTCGCCGACCGCCACCGCGCACTTCAGCGCCGTCGCCTGCATGGGCCTGGCAGTCCACCTCACCGAGCTGGGCGCCGACCGGCTCGGCATCTGCCAGGCCGCGCCCTGCCGCAACGCCTACCTGGACACCTCGACCAACCGCTCCCGCCGCTACTGCTCGGACCGCTGCGCCACCCGCGCCAACGTGGCCGCCTACCGGGCCCGCAAACGCCAGGAGGCGGCGGCCGCCACCACGCAGGAGGGTTAGATCTCCTCGGCCCACACGCCGAGTCGGCGGGCCAGGCCCGGCACCCGGGCCAGCCGGGGGCCGAGCAGCAGCCGCTCCAGCCGCCGGCCCGGCGCCAGCCAGGCCGGCGAGGGGCGCAGCCGCAGCAGCACCCGGCCGAGCAGCAGTTCGTCCGGCACCGGGCCGTAGGAGCGGCTGTCGCTGTCCACCGGGCGGTTGTCGGAGAGCAGCCACCAGCCCTGCGGGCGGCGCTCGGCGGCCCGCTTCACCACCAGCAGGTCCTGCTGGAAGGGGTGCCGGAAGAGCACCACCGCGCCGGGCCGGATCGGCGCGCCGTAGCGGACCAGCAGCTGGTCGCCCTCGCGCAGGGTCGGCACCATCGACGGGCCCGCCACGTCGACCAGCCCGAACGGCAGCGCGCCGCCCGGCTCCGTCCGTTCGGCGCCCTCCGGTCCCGTGCTCCGTGCCACGACTCCTCCTCCCGCGCTGCCCGCACCCAGTCTGCCGTACGGGCCGTCACCTGTTCGATGTCCGGATTACCCCGGTTCCGGGTCCGCCTTTCGCCCTAGGCCCACCGCCCGGCCGCGAAACCGGGGGGCCGGAAGGGTAATCTCGGGCGCGGGAAGACGATCTAAGGAAGGACTCCCATGTTCTCTCGTCTGTTTGCACCGCGCGCCACCGCCCACGCCCACTGCGACCTGCCCTGCGGTGTGTACGACCCGGCCCAGGCCAAGCTGGAGGCCGAGTCGGTCAAGGCCACCCAGGAGAAGTACCAGGCCAACGAGGACCCGCACTTCCGCGCCCGCGCCATCATCATCAAGGAGCAGCGCGCCGAGGCCGTCAAGCACCACATCTCGGTGCTGTGGAGCGACTACTTCAAGGCCCCGCACTTCGAGAAGTACCCGCAGCTGCACCAGCTGATCAACGACACCCTGAAGGCCGCCTCGGCCGCCAAGGCGTCCACCGACCCGGCCACCGGCCAGGCCCTGCTGGACCTGATCGCCGAGGTCGACAAGATCTTCTGGGAGACCAAGCAGGCCTGAGCCTGACGCGTCGCCACCCGACCGCCCCCGTCCGCAGCGCCGGACGGGGGCGGTCGTGCGTTCACGTCCGGATCGCGAGGTAAGGGTCATTCAGGTCGTGCGGCTGTTATGCTGCCAGGGCGTCCGAGGGGGAAGTCCGGTGCGAATCCGGCGCTGACCCGCAACGGTGAGCGGAGCCCGTGCTGCCCGTACGGCCCCGCCAGCCCGATCGCCCCCGGCCGCTGAACTCCCGACAACTCGCCGCGGACTGCGAGGGGACGGCGCCCCGGCACACCCTCCGGCAGGCCGCCCGGCCCGGCGCACCCACGGCCCGAGGCAAGGCGCAGCCCGTCCGTGAGCACCCGTGAGACCAGCCCGAGCGGCCCGCCCGCCGCCCGCCGAATACCCGCCCTGCCACTCGCCGCGGGCCTGGCCGCCGTCCTGCTGGTCTCGCTGCTGTGCGGCGTCTCGCTGGGCGCCTCCGGGATCGGCTTCCCGCACGCCCTGCGGCTGGTCGCCGCCGGGCTGACGGGCGGTCGGCTGGACGCCGACGAGGCCTCCGCGTACGCGATCGTCTGGCAGATCCGGCTGCCGCGCACCGTGCTCGCCGCCGTGGTCGGCGCCGGGCTGGCCGCCACCGGGGTCGCCGTGCAGGCGCTGGTGCGCAACGCGCTGGCCGACCCCTTCGTCCTCGGCATCTCCTCCGGCGCCGCGGTCGGCGCCAACGCCGTCCTGCTGCTCGGCGCCTTCGCCTCGCTGGGGGTCTGGGCGATCTCGGCGTCCGCCTTCGGCTCCGCCCTGGCCGCGATGGTGCTGGTCTACCTCGCCGCCCGGACCGCGGCCGGGCTCACCCCGCTGCGGCTGGTGCTCACCGGCACCGCGCTGTCCTACGGCTTCTCCGCCGTCACCTCGCTGATGGTATTCGCCTCCGCCCGCGGCGAGGCCGCCCGGGACGCCATGATGTGGCTGCTCGGCAGCCTCGGCGGCGCCACCTGGGGCTCGGTGCCGATCGCCGCTGCCACGGTGCTGGCCGGGCTGGCCTACCTGGCGTGCGCCGCCGGGCGGTTGGACGCGCTCGCGATGGGCGACGAGACCTCCGCCTCGCTCGGCGTCGACCCGGACCGGCTGCGCCGCGAGCTGTTCACGGTGACCGCCGCCGTCACCGGCACGGTGGTCGCGGTCAGCGGGGCGATCGGCTTCGTCGGGCTGCTGATGCCGCACCTGGCCCGGATGCTGGTCGGCGCCGGGCACCGCCGGGTGCTGCTGGTCGCGCCGCTCGCCGGGGCGGTCCTGCTGGTCTGGGTGGACATCGCCTCGCGCACCCTGCTGGCGCCCGCCGAGCTGCCGGTCGGGATCTTCACCGCGGTGCTCGGGGTGCCGGCCTTCCTGCTGCTGATGCGCCGCCGCGGCTACACCTTCGGAGGCCGCTGATGACGACCGCCACCGATCTCACCGTCGACGGGGTCTCGGTGGAGCTGGCCGGTGCCCGGCTGGTCCACGACGTGGGCCTGCGGGCCGCCGCCGGGCAGGTGGTCGGGCTGGTCGGGCCGAACGGCAGCGGCAAGTCGACCCTGCTGCGCTGCGTCTACCGGGTGCTGCGGCCCGCCGCCGGGGCCGTCCGGCTGGACGGCGACGACCTGCACGCGCTCACCGCCCGGGAGGCGGCCCGCCGGGTGGCCGCGCTGCCCCAGGAGCACTCCGCGGAGTTCGACTTCACGGTGGCCGAGGTGGTCGCGATGGGCCGGCTGCCGCACCGCCGCCCGCTGGCCGGGCCCAGCGGCGCGGACCACGAGCGGTGCGCGGCGGCGCTGCGCCGGGTCGGCGCCGGGCACCTCGCCGAGCGGGGCTTCCTGAGCCTGTCCGGCGGCGAGAAGCAGCGGGTGCTGATCGCCCGGGCGCTGGTCCAGGAGCCGCGGCTGCTGGTGCTGGACGAGCCCACCAACCACCTCGACATCGCGCACCAGTTGGAGGTGCTGGCGCTGGTCCGCGAGGCCGGCCCGACGGTGCTCACCGCGCTGCACGACCTCAACCTCGCCGCCGGTCACTGCGACCTGCTGTACGTGCTGCGGGCCGGCCGGATCGTCGCCTCCGGGCCGCCCGCGGAGGTGCTCGAACCGGGCCTGCTGGCCGAGGTGTTCGGCGTCCGGGCCACCCCCGTCCGGCACCCGGTGACCGGCGCCCTCCAGCTGCTGTTCGACCGACTCCCCTGAACCCCCGAGGAAATCCTTTGCGCACCAAGGCCGTTGCCGCCGCCGCCCTGCTCGCCCTCGGGCTCACCGCCTGCGGCGCCGAGATCGCCCCGAGCGGCGGGCCCACCACCGCCTCCGCCCACTACCCGGTGACCGTGGACAACTGCGGCACCCCGCTGACCTTCCGGCAGAAGCCCGCCCGCGCCGTCACCAACGACGTCGGCATCACCGAGCTGATGCTCTCCCTCGGCCTCGCCGACCGGATGGCCGGCTACGTGATGCCCGACGACAAGGGCCGGGTCGACCAGGTGCCGTGGAAGGACGGCTACCAGCAGACCGCGTGGCTCTCCAAGCAGCAGATCACCAAGGAGATCGCGCTGGACGCCAAGGCCGACCTGGTCTTCGCCGGCTGGCACTACGGCTTCGACGAGGGCCGTGGCGTCACCCCGCAGGCGTTCCGGGCGCTCGGCATCGACTCGTACGTGCTCACCGAGTCCTGCCGCAGCGGCAAGGGCGCCGAGCGCGGGGTGATGGGGCCGCTGGACGCGCTCTACACCGACCTGGCCAACCTCGGCGAGATCTTCGACGTGCGCGAGCGCGCCGACCGGCTGATCGCCGACTTCAAGGCCCGGATCGCCGCCGTCCCCCAGCCGGAGCGCCGCCCGTCCGTCTTCCTGTACGACAGCGGGCGGGACAAGCCGTACACCGCCGGGAAGTTCGCCGCCGCCGACGAGATCATCACCAGGGCCGGCGGGACGAACGTCATGGGCGACCTCGCCGACTCCTGGGTGACGACGGGCTGGGAGAGCGTCGTCGAGCGCGACCCGGAGGTGATCGTGATCAACAACTACGGGGAGGTCGGCGCCGAGGAGAAGCGGGCGTTCCTCAAGTCCCTCCCGGCGCTGGCCGGGGTCTCGGCGATCAGGAACGACCGGATCGTCGTGCTGGACTACGTCGACCTGGTCGAGAGCCCGCGCAACCCGGCCGCGATCAGCACGCTCGCCGAACAGCTGCGGGCCGCCCCGGCCCGCTGAGGCCCGGGCCTGAAGTCGGGCCCTTCACCCCTGGGAGGAACCGGGCCCGGTCGGTAGGCTCGGTGGCATGATCCGCACCGCCGTCGCCAGCGACGTCCCCGTCATCCGGGAATTCATCCGCGAGCTCGCGGAGTACGAGAAGGAACCGCAGGAGGCCGTGGCCACCGACGAGCAGCTGCACACCGCGCTGTTCGGCCCCGACCCGGCGCTGTTCGGCCTGATCGCCGAGGACGACGCCACCGGCGAGCCGGTCGGCTTCGCGGTCTGGTTCCGCAACTTCTCGACCTGGCGCGGCACCCACGGGGTCTACCTGGAGGACCTGTACGTCCGCCCGGAGGCCCGCGGCGGCGGCCACGGCAAGGCGCTGCTGCTGGAACTGGCGCGGATCGCCGTCGAGCGCGGCTACTCCCGGGTGGAGTGGTCGGTGCTGGACTGGAACCGTCCCTCGATCGACTTCTACGAGTCGCTCGGGGCGGTGCCGATGACCGGCTGGACCGTCTACCGGCTGACCGGCGACGCGCTCGCCGCCGCGGGCGCCCGCACCTGAGCGGGCACCCGGACGCCGTGCGGATTCTCCGGGGCCCGCGCGGTGTTGTAGGGAGACCGGCGGAATCCCGCGGAGTCGGGAAAGGCCCTGCCACCCTGCGTCGCAATGCCTTACCATGAGTAACCCTCGCACCAGGGTGCCGAGGGCGTTGAGAGCGATGGCGGATTCCCGGCATCGAGCCCCCGTCCGGGGGTACCTAGGAAGCACAGCACGCCACCCAGGAGGCAAGGGTGTCCCAGATCGACGACGATCTCGGAGTTCAGGACTTCGTGGAGGTACGGCTGCCCGCGGCGGGGGCCTACCTCTCCGTGCTGCGGACTGCGACGGCCGGGCTCGCGGCCCGGCTGGACTTCACCCTCGACGAGATCGAGGACCTGCGGATCGCGGTGGACGAGGCCTGCGCCATCCTGCTCCAGCAGGCGGTGCCCGGCTCCGTGCTGTCCTGCGAGTTCCGCCTGGTCGGCGACTCGCTGAAGGTCACGGTGTCCGCCCCGACGACCGACGGCAAGGCCCCCGAGCGGGACACCTTCGCCTGGACGGTGCTCTCCGCGCTGGCCGGCGAGGTGGACTCCTCGGTCGGCGAGGACAACACCGTGTCCATCAGCCTGCACAAGAAGCGCGGCGGCTCCGCCGCCCACTAGCCAGCGCGCCGCCCAGCAGCAACACCCTGCACGGGCCGTCCGCCGCTCCCCCACCGGGGGCCGGGCGGGCGGCTCCCGGTACCGCCCCACCACGCGGTACGACCAACGAGACGACTTCCGGGGCCAGCGGCCCCGGTGCTCCCGGAACGGAACGGGGGAATGGCCGTGAGTGATCTGGACCGTACCGGCCTCGCGACGGCGGGCCCTGCCGTACCGACCCAGGCGAGCGTTCCCGGCCTCGCCGCCAACGACGAAGCGCACCCGAAGGACGCCCACCGGATGAGCCAGCCGACCGAGCCGACGTCTGATCCGTCGCACGACTCCCCGAACCCGCCCGATCCGGCGGGCGAGGCCGGGGACCTGCACGGCGCGGTGCCCGCCCAGGGCTCGCACCGCACCGGCGCGCCGGACCGGGAGGCGGCCCGCGCGCTGTTCGTCCGGCTGTCCGCGCTGCCCGAGGGCTCCCCGGAGCGCGTCGAGCTGCGCAACCAGCTGGTCCGGATGCACATCCCGCTGGTCGAGCACCTGGCCAGACGGTTCCGCAACCGCGGCGAGCCGCTGGACGACCTGACCCAGGTCGCCACCATCGGCCTGATCAAGTCGGTGGACCGCTTCGACCACGAGCGCGGGGTCGAGTTCTCCACCTACGCGACGCCGACCATCGTCGGCGAGATCAAGCGGCACTTCCGCGACAAGGGCTGGGCGGTGCGCGTCCCGCGCCGCCTGCAGGAGCTGCGGCTGTCGCTCACCACGGCGACCAGCGAGCTCTCCCAGCGGCACGGCCGCTCCCCCACGGTGCACGAGCTGGCCGAGCACCTGGGGATCTCCGAGGAGGACGTGCTGGAGGGCCTGGAGTCCGCCAACGCGTACTCCACGCTGTCCCTGGACGTCCCGGACAGCGACGACGAGTCGCCGGCCGTGGCGGACACCCTGGGCGCCACCGACGAGGCGCTGGAGGGCGTCGAGTACCGCGAGTCGCTGAAGCCGCTGCTGGCCCAACTGCCGCCCCGCGAGCAGAAGATCCTGGTGCTGCGGTTCTTCCGGAACATGACCCAGTCGCAGATCGCCGCCGAGGTGGGGATCTCCCAGATGCACGTGTCCCGGCTGCTCGCCCGGACGCTGGCCCAGCTGCGCGAGAAGCTGCTGGTGGAGGAGTAGGGCCGGTCGGACCGGCCCCGGGGCTGACGGCCGCTCAGCGGCCGTCAGCCGTACGTCGGCGGCCCTGTGCGCTCAGCCCTGCTGGGTGTACAGGGCCGCCGTCGACTTCGGGTTCAGCAGCGCCCCGATGCCGACCAGCCCGAGCAGGCCGGTCAGCCCGCCGACCACGACCATCGCGCCGCCGCTCTCGACCATGTAGTAGGCGACCGGCAGGCACAGGGAGTTGGTCAGCACCGCCGGGCTGCGGCCCCAGCGGCGCTCCTTGAGCAGCGCCCGGGCGGCCAGCACGGGCAGCACGCCGAGCAGCACGATGACCACGCCGCCGAACTCGTTCAGGGCCAGCTGCTTGGTCTGGCCGGACAGCGCGGAGACCATGTCCCAGACGCCGACGACGGCCAGTGCGGCGCCCTCCAGGGCGGTGATGGCGGCGCCCAGGGTGAGCGAAACCGGGCGAGTGGGTACGGGTGCGGAGGTTTCTGCGGTCACTCCAGCAGGGTAGCCGCCGGTCGGTCCGTACCGACCCGTAGGCTTTCCCCATGCGCGCACTCCTGGTCGTGAACCACAAGGCCACCACCACCAGTGGCCGGACCAGGGACGTACTGATCCACGCGCTGCGCAGCGACCTCAAGCTGGACGTCGCCGAGACGCAGTACCGGGGCCACGCCCGTGACCTGGCCCGGGAGGCCGCCCAGGACGGCTCGGTGGACCTGGTGGTGGCGCTGGGCGGCGACGGCACCGTCAACGAGGTGGTGAACGGGCTGCTGACCCACGGCCCGGGCGAGAAGGTCCCGCGACTGGCCGTGGTGCCGGGCGGTTCGACCAACGTGTTCGCCCGCGCGCTGGGCCTGCCCAACGACCCGGTGGAGGCCACCGGCGTCCTGCTGAACGCGCTGGACCACGGGCGCGAGCGCCCGATCGGGCTGGGCAAGGCGATGACCGAGGGGCTGCCGGACCGCTGGTTCACCTTCACCGCCGGGTACGGCTTCGACGCCGGGGTGGTCGGCCGGGTCGAGGCCCAGCGCAACGCCGGGCGCAAGTCCACCCACGCCCTGTACGTCGGGCAGGCGATCCGGCACTACTTCACCCAGCGTGAGCAGCGCCGGTCGGGGCCGGTGGCCCTGGAGCTGCCGGGCCACGAGCGGGTGCCGGGCCTGGTGATGGCCATAGTCAGCAACACCTCGCCGTGGACCTTCCTGGGCAACCGCCCGGTCTACCCCTCGCCGCTCGCCTCCTTCGACACCGACCTCGACGTCTTCGGGATCACCCGGATGACGGCGTTCGGTACCGCTCGAACGATCCGTCAGATCCTGCGGTCGCACACGCCTTCGGCCGACGGCGCACCGCCGGCCGGCCCGTCCGGGAAGCACGTCGTCTCCTATCACGACGTCAGGCACTTCACCTTGGTTTCAGAGGAACCCGCACCGTTCCAGGTGGACGGGGACCATCTTGGAGACCGGAGTCGCGTCAGTTTCACAGGCGTACGACGGGCACTGCGTGTGATTGTGTGACCGGAAGAGGGGTTCGCCCTTCTTCTCGAACGCACAAGCCCCCTTCACTCCATCGAAGTACTGGCTGTGAGCTAAGCGACACCGAAGAATCAAAAATTCCTCCCCGAAGGGGGTTGTATCCGAGCCCGAGGTTTGCGAACCTCTACATGGCGATCGGGACACATCGCAGCGACGGCGACCAGCACCACAGGGAAGCTGACCGCGAGGTGCCCCTCGAATCGCCGAATCCCCTCCCAGCACAGACCACCCGGGCCCGGTAGGCCTTTGGTCTCTTTTGCTGTTGTGGGATTCGTGAAAGCGTTCACATTCACAAGCCATTCGATTATGCCGGTGCCACCCCCGCCGGCAGGAGGAGTTGGACGACCATGGACTGGCGCCACCGCGCTGTCTGCCGCGAAGAGGACCCGGAGCTGTTCTTCCCGATCGGGAACACCGGTCCTGCTCTGCTGCAGATCGAGGAAGCCAAGGCCGTGTGCCGCCGCTGCCCGGTGATGGAGCAGTGCCTGCAGTGGGCGCTCGAGACCGGTCAGGACGCCGGCGTCTGGGGCGGCATGAGCGAGGACGAGCGTCGCGCCATGAAGCGCCGCGCCGCCCGCAACCGCGCCCGCACCGCCTGATCACACGCAGTGACACAGGCGGCGACGCCGAACCGGTGGCAACACCAGCAGTAACCGCAGTACCGATCGACTCATGATCAAAGGCTTCCCTGCACTTCCTGGTGAAGCCTTCCGAACAAAGGGCCTTGCCCGGCAAGGTCCCGCGACACCAGTCCGTCCAGCCACTTGATACTGTTCACTTAGAGCAATATTGTGGAGCTGAGGCGCTCACCGTGTGCAACGCACCGGCCGGGTGTCGCACCACCCAGAGCCCCCGTTCCGGCCGACTCCCCCCGACGGCCGGAACGGGTTGAGAGGCCCTGTCGACCCACCCCCCCCGGTCGACAGGGCCTCGTTTCTGTTTCCGCGCCGCCCGTCCCTCTTCGGGTGGGCGCACGGAGCGTGCACCCGGCGCTTCCGCCGCCTGCACGCCCCCTGCACACCTCAGCGCACCGGGATCTCCAGGACGACCTTCGTCCCGCCGTTCGGGCCGGCCACCATGTCGAAGGTGCCGCCCAGCTCCCCGGTGGCCAGCGTCCGGACGATCTGCAGTCCGAGGTTGCCGGCCGTCTTCGGGTCGAAGCCCTCCGGCATCCCGCGGCCGTCGTCCTGCACCGTGATCAGCAGGTACTCCTCCGGCTTGGCGCCGCCGTTCCAGCTGTCCGACCAGCCCATGCCGGTCGCCGGGGCCCGCCCGCGCAGCGCGCTCACCTCCAGGTTGCCGGAGGCGGTCGGACCGAAGGCGTGTTCGAGGGCGTTCTGCAGCAGTTCGGTCAGCACCATCGACAGCGGGGTGGCCACCTCGGCGGACAGGATGCCGAAGCTGCCGGTGCGGCGGGTCGCCACCCGGCCGTCCTGGGACAGCTCCATCACCATCGCCAGCACCCGGTCGGCGATCTCGTCGAAGGCCACCTGCTCGTCCAGCGCCTGGGACAGCGTCTCGTGCACGATCGCGATCGAGCCGACCCGGCGCACCGCCTCGTCCAGCGCCGCCCGGCCGGCCTCGGACTCCATCCGGCGGGACTGCAGCCGCAGCAGGGCGGCGACGGTCTGCAGGTTGTTCTTCACCCGGTGGTGGATCTCCCGGATGGTGGCGTCCTTGGTCATCAGCTCGCGGTCGCGGCGGCGCAGCTCGGTGACGTCGCGGCAGAGCACCAGCGAGCCGGTCAGGGTGCCCTTGGGCTTGAGCGGGATCGCGCGCAGCGTCACCACTCCCCCCTGGGCCTCGACCTCGGTCTGCCGGGGGGCCCAGCCGCTGGCCAGCTTCACCAGCGCCTCGTGCACGGCCGAGCGGGACGGCGGGGCGAGCTCGGCGGTGGCCCGGCCGAGGTGGCTGCCGACCAGGTCGGTGGTGAGGCCCAGGCGGTGGTAGGCGGAGAGCGCGTTGGGGCTGGCGTAGGTGACGATGCCGTCCGCGTCCACCCGGATCAGGCCGTCGCCGACGCGGGGGGCCGCGTCCATGTCGGCCTGCTCGACGCCGGGGAACGGGAAGCTGCCGGCGGCGATCATCTGGGCCAGGTCGGAGGCGCTCTGCAGGTAGGTGAGTTCGAGCCGGCTGGGGGTGCGGACGGTCAGCAGGTTGGTGTTGCGGGCGATCACCCCGAGCACCTTGCCCTCGCGCCGGACCGGGATCGACTCGACCCGCACCGGCACCTCCTCGCGCCACTCCGGGTCGCCCTCGCGCACGATCCGGCCCTCGTCGAAGGCGGCGTCCAGCAGCGGGCGGCGCCCGCGCGGGACGAGGTGGCCGACCATGTCGTCCTGGTAGGAGGTGGGGCCCGTGTTGGGCCGCATCTGGGCGACCGACACGTACCGGATGCCGTCCCAGGTGGGGATCCACAGCACCAGGTCGGCGAAGGAGAGGTCGGAGAGCAGCTGCCACTCCGAGACCAGGTTGTGGAGCCATTCCACGTCGGCCCCGGTGAGGGTGGTGTGGCGGCGGACGAGTTCGTTCAGCGAGGGCACATGGCGAGGGTAGCGCCGCCGGTCGCGGCGGGGCGCGGCGGACCGGGAGGCGGACCCGGGGGGGGGCGGCGCCCGGACCTCCCCGGACCTCCCCCGGACCGCCCCGAGTTGTTTAGACCAATTTGCCGCCCGCCCTGGACAACCCCGATTGGTCTAGTCCACAATGAAAGGGCACCAAGGAGAGGCCCACCGCGCAACTGCCCTGACCGCGCGAGGCCGCTCCTCGGTCGGACACCGCCGAACGAGGACCCCGCACAGTCCTCGATCGTCACCGGTGGCCGACGACAGCTCCGGGCTGCGGTGCCGCACGGGTTGAGGGTCCCGTGTCGGCGCCGTGGCCCGTAGTGCTTTCCGGACCCGCTGGGCTTTGCGGGCCCGCCGGGCTTTCCGGCCCCGGCCCCCGGAGGGCACTCCCCCAGCCACCTTCCGCCGCTCAGCGGATCGGGCCCCGTCCACGGCCGTGGACGGGGCCCGGCCCGCGCGGGTCCGGACGTCAGCGCGTCTCGGTCACCTTGGCCAGCGCGCGCGGGGCGTCCGGGTCCTGGCCGCGGGCGATGGTGACCTCGTACGCCAGCAGCTGCAGCGGCAGGATCTCCAGGACCGGCTGGACCTCCTCCGGCACGCCCGGCGGCAGCGCGAAGCCGGCCGAGGCGGCGTCCACCTGCGCCTGCTGGCCGACCACCACCAGGTCCGCGCCGCGCCCGCGCAGCCGGTCCAGCACCGGCTGCAGCGCCTCGCCGCCCTTGCCGTCCGGGACGATCGCGATGACCGGCGAGACGTTGTCGACCATGGCCAGCGGACCGTGCAGCAGGTCGGCGCCGGAGAACGGGGTGGCCGGGATGTAGGTGGTCTCCATCAGCTTCAGCGCCGCCTCGCGGGCGGTCGGGTAGCCGTAGCCGCGAGAGGTGATCACCAGCCGCTGGGCGAAGCGGTAGCGCTCGGCGAGCGCCTTCACCTCGGGCTGGCGGGCCAGGATCCCGGCGGCCAGGCCCGGCAGCACCCGGGCCCGCTCGCCGTCGCCGCCGCGCAGCCCCTCGACCAGCAGGTAGAGCGCGAGCAGTTCGGCGGTGTAGGTCTTGGTGGCCGGCAGCGCCTTCTCCGGGCCGGCCAGCACGTCGATGTGGAACTCGGAGACCTCGGCCAGCGGCGAGGCCGCGTTGTTGGTGACGGCCAGGGTGATCGCGCCGGCCTCGCGGGCGGCCTTGGTGGAGGCGACCAGGTCGGGCGAGCCGCCGGACTGGCTGACGGTGACGACCAGCACGTCGGTGAGGTCCGGCTTGGCGCCGTACGCGGTGGTGGTGGACATCGAGGTCAGGCCGGCCGGCTTGCCGAGCAGGATCTCGATCAGGTACTTGGCGTACAGCGCGGCGTTGTCGGAGGTGCCGCGTGCGGTCAGCAGGACGAAGCGCGGCTTGCGGGCGGCGATCTCGCCCGCGATCTCGCGGATCCTCGGAGCGCCCTCGTCGAGGATGCGCTGGAGGACGGCCGGCTGCTCGGCCATCTCCGCCGCCATGATCCGGCCGGGAACGGTCTGCGGGTCGGACATCTGGGTGTGCCTCCGATGAGATGGGTCGACCCGCGCGGGCGGGCGCCCGGCGGGGGCCTCTGCGTCGGCGAGTCCGCACACTCGCTGCGGCAATCCTACGAGCGGGCCCGCCGGGCAGCACCTCCGAAGTGCCGCCCGGCACGGCCGGTCAGGACGGCTTGTTGATCAGCTGGTCGATCGCCGCGTCGGCCTCCTTGGTGGCCTGGTCGACGGACTTGCCCTTGAGGATCGCGGCCAGCATGTCGGGCAGGATCCTCTGCTTCTCGACCGCGCCCCAGCCGGGTGCCAGCGGGGTGAACCAGGCGTCCGGCACGGCGTTGGCCGCGGCGGCGGTGGTCGGCCTGCTCTTCAGCGGGGCCAGCTGGGTGAGGTTGTTCGGCAGGATGTCCTTGTCGGCCAGCGCCTGCTGGGACTTGGTGCCGGTGAACATCCGGATCCAGTCGGCGGCCAGTGCCGACTGCGCGGACTTGGCGGTGACCGCGAGGTCGGAGCCGCCGATGAAGGTGGGCAGCGGCTTGCCGTCCGGGCCGGGCATGGTGGCGAGCCTGACGGAGTCCTTGAGGCTCGGGTCGCCGGTGCCGGGCGCGGTGACGCTGGCCGCCTCGTAGCCGTTGCCGTAGAAGGCGGCGGCGTGCCCGCGCGCCATCGCCTCGTACTGGTTCTGCTCGTTGACCGTCTGGTCGCCCTTGTTGTACTTGCGGACCAGGTCGACGAAGTGGCTGATCCCCTGTTGGGACTTGGGGTCGTGCAGGGTGCCGTGCCAGTTGCCGGAGGAGTCGAACTTGGCGATGCTGCCGCCGTACGCGGCCACGTAGCTCATCGCCGCGTACCAGTACGGGCCCGGCAGGTAGAGCGGGGAGAAGGACCGGTCGGACCTGTTCTTCTCGGCGATCCGGTCCAGCGCCGCCAGCAGGTCGGTCTCGGTCTTCGGGAACTCCGCGCTGCCGGTGGCCTGTTGGAAGGCGGCGGACTGGTAGATCGCGACCCGGGCGCCGGCGTAGTAGGGCACGCACCAGAGCTTGTCCTGGTAGGTGCAGGTGTTGGCGAGCGCCTTGATCCAGGCGTCGGAGTTGTCGAAGCTGCTGCGGTCCACCGGGGCGAGCGCGCCGGAGAGCACGTACTTCATGGTCTCGGTGTTGCCGAGCTCGACCACGTCCGGGGCACTGCCGTCGGCGATGGCCTTGTCGAGCTTGCCGACCTTGTCGGCCCAGCCCTGGTACGAGAGCTTGAGGGTGACGTTCGGGTACTTCGCCGCGAACTCGTCGTTGACCCGCTGGACCAGGTCGGGCCAGTTCTTCTGGGCGTCGTCCATCAGCCAGACGGTGACGGTGCCGCGGGCCGCCTTCGGATCGGCGGCGGCGCTCCCGTCGCCCGCCGGGGGCGAGCCGGTCGAGGAGCAGGCCGTGAGCCCGACCGCCAGGGCGATTCCGAGCGCGGACATGAGCTGACGCTTCATTACGCCATTCTCCGAGGTGCTAGAGCCAAGGGTGGTGCTGCAGGGATGGAGTGGACTTTGGCCTAGACCAAATGCGATGTCAACGGCCAACACCCCTTGCCACCACGGCCGTTGCAGAGCCGTTGTCACCGCATGGCGATCCGTCGCCGGGTCATCACCCTCGGTGGGAATTCCGGCGGATTCCGGATCGGTTTGATGGAGCACGGTCATTCCGGAAATCCACGGATCGAATTCCGGGAAAAGGCCGGGAAAAGCAAAGGGCCCGTCATGCGCGTAGCGCACGACGGGCCCTGGGCCCGGTTCTCGGAAGATCGAGCCTCGGGCGATCGAGTCTCGGGCGATCGAGCCTCGGGTGATCGCGTCTCAGGCGACCGCCCCGTACTGCCCGGTGAGCACCTCCACGGCGGCCAGCCCGCAGACCCGGGCCGCGCCGTGGGTGGCGATGTGGAGCGCGCCGACCGGCTCGGACTGGGGCAGCCCCATCTCGACCACGGCGGCGTCCGGCCGGGCCGCGACCAGGCGGGCCAGCGCGGCGGACATCCAGGCGTGCCGGTGCGCGTCCCGGACCACCAGCACCAGGCGGCGGCCCTCGGCGGCGCCCACCAGCTCGGCGACGAGGGCGTCCAGCAGCTCCGGGGCGGCGTCGGCGGCCGACACCTCGCGGGTGCGGGTGCCCGGGAAGCGGTCGGCCAGCATGCCGGCCACGCCCCACGGGGTGACGTCGCCGACCGCGATGTTCGGCTCGTCCGAGAACGAGGCCACGAACGGGCGCTCGGTCACCGGCAGCACCTCGCGGCCCGGCGCGCGGACCACCTTCAGCGCCCGGCGGGCGGCCCGCAGGCCGACCGCGAGGTCCGGCTCGAAGCGCTCGCCCTGGGCCGCGATCCGGCCCCAGCTGCCCAGCGAGCGGACCCGCTCGGCGGCGTCCGCCAGCCGCTCCTCGGTCAGCCGGCCGGCCCGCACGCCCGCCACGATGGCGTCGCGCAGCATCAGCACGGTGTCCTCGTCGGCCAGCCCGCCGCCGACGCAGATCGCGTCCGCGCCGGCCGCCAGGGCCAGCACGGTGCCCTCGCCCATGCCGAAGGTGTCGGCGATGGCGCCCATCTCGATCGCGTCGCTGACGATCAGGCCCTGGTAGCCGAGGCCGCCGTCCTCGGGCGCGGCCCGCAGCAGGTCGCGAAGCACGGTCGGGCTCAGGGTGGCCGGCAGCTTCGGGTCCAGCGCCGGGATCATGATGTGGGCGGTCATCACGGCCTTGGTGCCGGCCGCGATGGCGGCCTGGAACGGCACCAGGTCGCGGGCGCGCAGCACGTCCAGGTCCACGTCGATGACGGGCAGGCCGTGGTGCGAGTCCACCGCGGTGTCGCCGTGGCCGGGGAAGTGCTTGGAGCAGGCGGCCACGCCGGCCGACTGCAGGCCCTCGACCCAGGCGGCGGTGTGCCGGGCGCACAGCTCCGGGTCGGCGCCGAAGGAGCGGACGCCGATGACCGGGTTGCGCGGGTTGGAGTTGACGTCCGCGGTGGGCGCCCAGTTGTAGTTGACGCCGGCCTCGGCCAGCGCCCGGCCCAGCTCGCGGGCGACGTCCCGGGTCAGCCCCGGGTCGTCGATCGCGCCGAGCGCGAGGTTGCCCGGCCAGGAGGAGCCGGAGCCGGCCTCCAGGCGGGTGACGTCGCCGCTCTCCTCATCGATGGCGATCAGGAGGTCGGGGTTCTCGGCGCGCAGCGCGCCGGTCAGCGCCGAGAGCTGGTCGAGGTCGACCACGTTGCGGTCGAACAGCGCGACCGAGCCGAGCCCGGCGGCGAGGTGGCGCAGCAGCCACGCCGGCGGCTCGGTGCCGACGAAGCCGGGCTGCAGGACGGTCAGCGCGTCCCGGTGGAGCTGGTCGCTGTCCGGGGTGGTGGGGACGAGGATGCTCACGTTGGCTCAGCCCTTCACGGCGCCGTCGGTCAGACCGCCGACCGCCTTGCGCTGCAGGAAGATGAACAGGATCAGGATCGGGACCGCGAAGAGGGTCGAGGCGGCCATGGTCGCGCCCCAGTCGGTGCCGAAGTTGGTCTGGAAGGACGACAGCCACAGCGGCAGGGTCTGGCTGTCGGGCTTCTTGTTCAGCCACAGGACGAGCGGGAACTCGTTCCACGCGGTGACGAAGCCGAACAGCGAGGTCGACATCAGGCCGGGGGCGAGCAGCGGGAAGATCACCTTCAGGAAGGCCTGGGTGCGGGTGCAGCCGTCCACCATGGCCGACTCCTCCAGCTCCTTGGGCACCGCGGCGATGAAGCCGCGCAGCGTCCAGATGGTGAAGGGCAGGACCATCATCATGTAGAAGGCGGTGAGCGGGACGATGCTGTTCAGCAGGTCGTTGTCGCGCGAGATCATGTAGACGCCGATGGTCATGACCTCCCACGGCGCCATCTGGGCCACCATGATGACCAGCACGAAGGCCTTGCGGCCGCGGAACTTCATCCGGGCCACGGCGAAGGACGCCAGGGTGGCGATGACCAGCGAGACGAGCACCGCGCCGACGGTCACCGTGAGGCTGTTGGTGACGTACGTCCAGAAGTTGTCGGCGTGGACGGCCTTGTCGAAGTGGTCGAGGGTGGCGTCCAGCGGGAGGAAGACCGGGGTCCGGCTGATGATGTCCTTGTCCTGCTTGAAGGACGTGGAGATCATCCAGTAGACCGGGAAGACGAAGAAGACGAGCAGGACGACCGCGATCGCGTTCGGCCAGGTACGTCCGATGAGCGAGCGCCTCACAGCTCGTCCTCCTGCTTCAGGATGATGCGGAAGTAGTACGACATCAGCGCGGCCAGCATCAGGATGGTGAGCACCGCGATCGCGGAGCCCGCGCCGAAGCGCTGGGCGCCGATGCCTTCCAGGAAGGCGTGCACCGGCAGCGTGCGGGTGAGCCCGTCCGGCCCGCCGTGGTTGATCAGGTAGACCTGGGTGAACGCCTTGAAGACCCAGATGATCTCCAGGAAGGTCGTGGCCAGGAAGAACGGCTTCAGGCTGGGGAAGACCACCGCGGTGAAGGTCTTGACGGGGCCGGCGCCGTCCATCCGGGCGGCCTCGTAGAGCTCCTTGGGGATGGTGGTCAGCGCGGCGTACATGTTGATCGCCACGAACGGGATCGACATCCACACGATCAGCAGCACGATCACGAAGAAGGTCGAGTACTCGCCGCTGTACCAGTTGAAGTGGGCCATCGAGTGCCAGCCCAGCTTGTCCAGGAACCAGTTGACGACGCCGAAGTTCTGGTCGAAGAGCCAGGTGTAGACGGTGGTCGCGGCGACCACCGGCATCGCCCAGGCGAGGACCAGCGCCACCGACAGCGCCAGCCGCATCCACTTCCCGAGGCGGTTGAGCAGCAGGCCGATCAGGGTGCCGCCGAGCATGATCAGCAGCACGTTGACGGCCGTGAAGGCGACCGTGCGGCCGGTGACCGTCCAGAACTCCGAATCGGTCAGCTGCTCCTTGTAGTTGTCGAAGCCGTTCCACTCGGTCAGGTGCTGGATGAACTGCCGCTTGTTGAGGTTCTGGAACGACAGCAGGATCGTCTTGAGCAGCGGCCAGCCCAGCAGGCCGATGGTCACCACGGTGGCCGGCAGCAGGAGCAGGTACGGCGCGACGCGGGCGCCGAATCCCGGTTCGCCGGTCGCTCTGCCGGTCTTCCTCGGAGCGCTTCCGGCACCGCCTCCGGCGATCACGCCAGGGGTGCGCACGGCGGCCTTCCCTGTGCCCGGGGACTGTGTCCGCACCGGGTCCGAATGCACGGCCATCGTTCTCTCTTCCTCACAACCTGACCACGACGGACAGGCGTCGCCCACCGGCCCCCCGCCGGGGGCCGGTGAGCGACGCCGCTCGACTGCCTACTGCTTGCTGTTGAGCCGCTTCGCGATCTCGTCGTCGGCCTTCTTGGCCGCGGCGGCGTAGTCGCCGGTGAGCGCTGCGGTCAGGAAGTCCTTGACCGGGTTCGGCTCGTTCTCGACGTTGCTCCACGTCGCGACGTTCGGGGTGACCGCGCCGTTGGCGGAGGCCGGCAGGGCGGCCTTGGCGAAGTCGCCGGCGACCTTGCTGTTGAGCGAGGTCTTGTTCGGGATGGAGCCGGCCGCGGCGAACAGGCCCTCGTTCTTGTCGCTGAGGGCGATCTTCAGGAAGCCCTTGGCGAGCTCGGGGTTCTTGGTCTGCTGGGCGATCGCCAGGTTCGAGCCGCCGAGGAAGACGCTGGACGGCTTGTCCGCGGTGGCGCCGGGGAGCGGGAAGTAGCCGATCTTGTCGGCGGCCATCTCCTCGGGCTTCGGGACCTCCCAGCCGAGGCCGATGATGGCGCCGATGTCACCCTTGGCGAAGACGTCCTTCTGCTGCGGGGTGGCCTCGTCCTTGTCCTTGGGGGCGGTGGCCGAGTGGCTCTGCAGCTTCTTGAAGGTCTCGAAGGCCTTCTGGGCCTCGGGCGAGGAGAGGCCGCCGACCCACTTGTCGCCGTCCTTCTTGGCGAGCTTGCCGCCCTCGCTGGTCAGCAGGCCGAAGTAGGTGTACCACTCCTGGCCCGGCATGTAGAGCGGGTCGGTGACGCCCGGGACGGCCTTGACCTTGTCCAGGTCGGCGGAGAACTCGTCCAGGGTCTTCGGCGGGGTGGTGATGCCGGCCTTGGTCCAGAGGTCCTTGTTGTACGTCACCACGCGGTTGGTGAAGTACCACGGGGCGGCGTACTGCTTGCCGTCCATGATCGAGGACTCGTTCAGGTTGGCGGCCCAGTCCGCGCCGCCCAGGTCGGCCTTGTCCTTGGTGATGTCGAGCAGACCGCCGGTGGCGGCGTAGCCCGCGGTCTGGGTGTTGCCGATCTCCAGGACGTCGACCGAGCCCTCGGAGAGCGCGGCGGTGACCTTCTGGCCGATGCCGTTCCACTTCTGGGTCTGGATGTCGAGCTTGGCGCCCGGGTAGGCGGCGGTGAAGTCGGCCTTGACGCTGTCCTCCCAGCCCTTGGGGGCGGAGCCGTCCATCAGCCACACGGTGAGGGTCTTGCCGTCGAAGTTCTTGGCCGCCGAGGACGAGCCGCTCTTCGCGTCGTCCTTCTTGCCGTCCGAACCGCACGCCGCCACGCCGACGACCATTGCTGCGACGCCGACCGCCGCGATGAGCTGACGCTTCACGCCATCCTCCTGAGGGATGCCTGGGTTGCCCCACGTCGGACGGTAGCGGCAGACCCGCGCGAAGCGGGAGGAATGGTGCCGCGGACCCCTTCGATCGGGTGGGGGGATTCATCGGAACCGGCCTAGTGGTGTAGACCAGATGCCTGGAGCTTGGCCTAGACCAATGGGCCTGTCAACGGGAGTTCGACGGATCCCGACCACCCGTTATCAAGCCGACACCGCACATCGTTCATCGCGTGATGAGGTATTCGTTCCGTAGCCATACATGCAACGATGTGGTCCGTTAACGATGTGGCGGGGCCGGAAAAGGCCTTGCGAGAAGCGGGAGAACAGGTCCGATGAGCAGCGACGGGGGAACCACCGCCCAGGCCGACGACCCCGAGGTGAAGAACCTCCCGACCCAGGCCGGCACCGACCCGACCGCGCGCGTCCCCAAGTACTACGGACTCAAGCGCCACCTGCTGCAGCTCACCGAGACCCAGCCCGCCGGCACGCCCGTCCCGCCCGAGCGGGCGCTCGCCGCGCAGTTCGACACCTCCCGCACCACCGTGCGCCAGGCCCTGCAGGAGCTGGTGGTCGAGGGCAGACTGGAGCGCATCCAGGGCAAGGGCACCTTCGTCGCCAAGCCCAAGGTCGCCCAGGCCCTCCAGCTCACCTCCTACACCGAGGACATGCGCGCCCAGGGCCTGGAGCCCACCTCCCGGCTGATCGAGATCGGCTACATCACCGCCGACGACCGGCTCGCGCCGCTGCTCGACATCAAGCCCGGCGGCCGGGTGCTGCGGATCGAGCGGCTGCGGCTCGCCAACGGCGACCCGATGGCCATCGAGGTCGCCCACCTGTCCGCCAAGCGCTTCCCGGCGCTGCGCAAGAACCTCGCCAAGCACAACTCGCTGTACGCGGCGCTGCGCGAGGTCTACGGGGTCACCGTGGCCGAGGCCGAGGAGACCATCGAGACCACCCTGGCCAACCCGCGCGAGGCGGGCCTGCTCGGCTCCGACCTCGGGCTGCCGATGCTGCAGCTCTCCCGGCACTCCTTCGACGCCGAGGGCGCCCCGGTCGAGTGGGTGCGCTCGATCTACCGCGGGGACCGCTACAAGTTCATCACCCGCCTGAAGCGGCCCGAGTAGGCCCGCCCCCAGGACCTCCCGCATCCGGGCACCGGCGCGCGCGACCCGCGCACCGGTGCCCGTTCGCGTCCGTGCGCGGGCGCGTGCTCCCGACGCGCCCGCCCGGGATGTGAGAAGTTCCGTCAATTCCGGTGACATGGGTCACGTCATGCTCTAAATTGCGCAGCCGTACTGACTGTCGATCACCGATGGTGCTGCTCGGCGGGCTCGCGGGGGCGCAGGACGTCCTCCCGGGCTGCGGCGCCGACGGGGAACCCTCCGGAGCGGAGCCGAAGATGCCCTCTGACCCCGATCCCACCGACACCGGCGCGCCCGGTCCCGGGGCGGCCGTCCCGGCCGTGACCCCCGAGCGGGTCCTGGCCGCCCTCGCCCTGCTCGTGCCGATCGTCGCGATGCTCTGGGTGCCCTCGTACAACAAGAACGACCCGGCGCTGGCCGGCATCCCCTTCTTCTACTGGTACCAGCTGCTGTGGGTGCCGGCCTCGGCGGTCTTCACCGTCGCCGCCTACCTGTTGATCAACCGGGACGAGAAGGCCCGCAAGGCGGCCCGGAACGGAGGTGCGCGATGAAGGACGTCAACGTGCCGGCCCTCGTGGTCTTCGTGCTGTTCTTCGCCCTGGTCACCGTGATGGGCTTCCTCGCCTCGCGCTGGCGCCGCGCGGGCGACGCCGCGCACCTGGACGAGTGGGGCCTGGGCGGCCGCAGCTTCGGGACCTGGGTGACCTGGTTCCTGCTCGGCGGCGACCTCTACACCGCGTACACCTTCATCGCCGTCCCGGCGCTGGTGTACGCGACCGGCGCGGGCGGCTTCTTCGCCGTCCCGTACACGATCATCGCCTACCTGCTGGTGTTCCTGTTCCTGCCCCGGCTCTGGTCGGTCTCCCGGGTGCACGGCTACGTCACCCCGGCCGACTTCGTCCGCGGCCGGTACGGCTCGCGGCCGCTGTCCCTGGTGATCGCGCTGACCGGCATCCTCGCCACCATGCCCTACATCGCCCTGCAGCTGGTCGGCATCCAGGCGGTGCTGGACGTGCTCGGGGTCGGCGGCGGGGAGAACGCCAACTGGTTCGTCAAGGACCTGCCGCTGTTCATCGCCTTCGGCGTGCTCGCGGCCTACACCTACTCCTCCGGCCTGCGCGCCCCGGCGCTGATCGCCTTCGTCAAGGACGCGCTGGTCTACATCGTGATCATCGTCGCGGTGATCTACATCCCGATCCGCCTCGGCGGCTACGGGCACATCTTCGACACGGTCTCCGAGCACTTCAAGCAGGCCCCCAAGGCCGGCGGGATGACCCTCACCGACGACAACAAGAAGTGGACCTACGCGACGCTGGGGCTCGGCTCGGCGATGGCGCTGTTCATGTACCCGCACTCGGTGACCGGCGTGCTGGCCTCCAAGTCCCGCAACACCGTGCGCCGCAACATGGCGATCATGCCCGCGTACTCGCTGATGCTCGGCCTGCTGGCGCTGCTCGGCTTCATGGCCCTCGCGGCCGGCATCGGCAAGGGCGACAAGGGCTTCAACCCCCAGCTGTCGGTGCCGCAGCTGTTCGCGAACATGTTCCCGGACTGGTTCACCGGCGTCGCCTTCGCCGCGATCGGCATCGGCGCCCTGGTGCCGGCCGCCATCATGTCCATCGCGGCGGCCAACCTGTTCACCCGCAACGTCTACAAGGAGTGGCTCAAGCCCGCCGCCACCTCCGCCGACGAGACCCGCGTCGCCAAGCTGGTCTCGCTGCTGGTCAAGGTCGGCGCGCTGGTCTTCGTGCTCGGCATGGACAAGCAGGCCGCGATCAACCTGCAGCTGCTCGGCGGCCTGTGGATCCTGCAGACCTTCGTGGCGATCGTCGCCGGCCTGTTCACCCGCTGGTTCCACCACTGGGCACTGTTCGCCGGCTGGGCGGCCGGCATGGTCTACGGCACCTGGCAGGCGTACAACATCTCCAACCCGAAGACCACGCACTTCGGCGGCAACGCGGCCGAGATCCCCGGCATCGGCCACCTCGGCTACATCGGCCTGACCGCCTTCGCGCTCAACCTGGTCGTCGCGGTGGCGCTCACCCTGGTGCTGCGGGCGGTCAAGGCGCCGGTCGGCCCGGACGAGACCCGGCCCGCCGACTACAGCGCCGAAGCCGGCGACGACGAGCTGAAGAACGCGCCGGAGCCCGTAGCGGCGCACTGATTCGCGCCGCGCGCGCCCTGTGATCGCGCCGCCTTCTCCGTCAACACTGGAGGAGGCGGCGCGATCACGAGGGTGAGAGGACGCGCACGCCGGGCACCACCAAGTCCGGACCGGCATCCGGCCGGGACCTGATCGACCAACGGGGAGCTCGCGGCCATGGCAGAACTCGGCACCACACTCAACGGCCAGCACCAACCCGCCCCGCACCCGGGCACGCAGCACCAGGGCACCCAGCACCCGGGCACGCAGGGGCAGCACCATCTCGTCGCCCCGCACCGGACGGCCGCCGGAAGACTGCCGTCCGTGCTGATCGCCACCCGGCACGGCGAGTCCACCGCCAACGTCGAGTTCCAGCTCGCCGAGGCCTCCGGCGCGCTCAGCGTCCCGATCAGCTGCCGCGACGCCGACATCCCGCTCTCGCTGCGCGGCCGGCAGCAGGCCCAGGCGCTCGGCCGCTGGTGGGCCGGCCTGCCCGCCGCCGACCGCCCGCGCAGCGTCTGGTGCTCGCCGTACGAGCGCACCGCCGAGACCGCCCGGATCGCGCTCGCCCAGGCCGCCGGGCTCGGCGCCGTCCCGGTCTCGCTCGCGGTGCGCTACGACGAGCGGCTGCGCGACCGCGAACTCGGCGTCCTGGAGATGCTGCCCAAGGCCGCCATCGAGGCCAAGCACCCCGAGGAGGCCGCCCGCCGGCGCAAGATGGGCGAGCTGTACTACCGGCCGCCCGGCGGCGAGTCCTGGGCCGACGTCGCGCTGCGGGTGCGCAGCCTGCTGCGCGACCTCGGCGAGGAGGAGGCCGGCCGGCCCGTGCTGCTGGTCGCCCACGACTGCACCGTGCTGATGCTGCGCTACGCGCTGGACCGGCTGAGCGAGCAGCAGCTCACCGCGCTCGGGCCGGTGCACAACTGCTCGGCGAGCCTGTGGCGCGGCCAGGACGGGCGGCTGCGGCCGGAGCGCTGGAACAGCGTCGAGCACCTGACCGGCGACGGCGGGGCCGGCTGACGGGCGGCCCGGGCGTCTCGGGCGGCCCGGCCGGTTCGTTCGACCCCGTACCTCACCGCCGAACCCGGCTCCGGCACACTGGCCCGATGGACTACCTCATCCGCCGGGCCCTGCCGCAGGACCTCGACGCAGCCGGCCGCCTCACCGTCGACGTCTTCGTCGGCGACGGCTTCACCGCGCCCACCAGCCAGTACGTCGAGCACCTGCGCGACGCCGAGCGCCGGGCCCGCGAAGCCGAACTGCTGGTCGCCGTCGACGCCGACGACCAGGTCCTCGGCTGCGTGACCTTCGCGGTCGGCGGCACCGAGTGGGCCGACATCGCCGAGCCGCACGAGGGCGAGATCCGGATGCTCGCCACCGCCGCCGCCGCGCGCGGCCGGGGCGTCGGCGCGGCCCTGGTCCGGGCCTCCATCACCCGCAGCCGCGACCTCGGCCTGGCCGGCATGGCGTTCTCCACCCGCCCCGAGATGACCACCGCCCACCGCATCTACGAGCGCCTCGGCTTCCGCCGCACCCCCGCCCGGGACTGGGCGCCGTACCCGGGCATGGACCTGATGGTCTACACCATGGTGTTCTGAGCACACTGGCCCGAACCGCCCCCGGGCGACCGCCGGGCGATCAACAGGCGGCTTTTGATATAAACCACAGATCAAGAGCTGTCGCGTGAAGCAGACACGACAGCGCGATCGACGCGGGGGAACGCACCAGATGGACAACGGGCCCGGCCTCGGCGCGCCCACCGGCGGCCCCACCCTCCAGGACATGCGACGGGCCCGGGGCATCGAACCCGCCGCGGCCAGCCGCTACGCGGTCCCCGCGCCCGAACCCCGGCCGCGCGAACCGCTGCCGCCGTCGATCCGCTTCCGGGCGGTCGACGGGCTGCGCGGCCTCGCCATCGCCTCCGTCCTGCTGTACCACACCGACTGGTTCCAGAACGGCCTGTTCGGCGTCGACGTCTTCTTCGTCCTCTCCGGCTTCCTCGTCACCCTCGTCCTGATCCGCGAGCTCGACCGCACCGACGGCATCCGGCTCGGCGTCTTCTACCGCCGCCGCGCCAAGCGCCTGCTGCCCGGCCTGCTCGCCACCGTCATCCTCGTCGTCGGGCTGTCCGCCCTGGTCAGCCCGCTGCGGGACGTCCGCGAGCTGCGCCCGCAGGCCCTCGCCGCCCTCGCCCAGGTCGCCAACTGGGCCCAGCTGTCCCGCGGCGACGCCTACTGGCAGCACTTCGCCCAGATCGACCCGCTCGCCGCCATGTGGTCGCTCAGCATCACCGAGCAGTTCTACGCCGTCTGGCCGCTGCTGCTGCTCGCCGTGTTCGGCCTCTGCCGCCGCTCCCTGCGCGCCGCCGGGATCGCCACCGCCGTCCTGTTCGCCGCCTCCGCGCTCGTCGCCCCGCTCCTGTGGAACGGCCACAACAGCGACCGCCTCTACCTCGGCACCGAGACCCGCGCGGTCGGCTTCGCCGCCGGCGCCACCGCCGCCTTCGCCGTCTACCTGTGGCTGCGCCACCGCGTGCGCACCGCGGCCGCCGAGGGCACCGGCACCCGCGCCGGACTGCGGCCGCCCGGCGGCCCCGTGCTGCCCACCCTCGTCGGCACCGCCGCCCTCGGCGGCCTGGTCTGGGCCAGCCTGACGGTCGGCAGCTACCACGAACCGCTGCTGTACCGGGGCGGACTGGCCGTGGTCGCGGCGCTCGCCGCCGTCCTCACCGCCTCGCTCTGCTACGACCGCGGCCCCCTCGTGTGGCTGCTCTCGCTGCCCCCGCTGCGGCTCACCGGCACCATCTCCTACAGCCTCTACCTGCTCCACCTGCCGGTGTACTGGCTGCTCCAGCACTACGTCGACGACATCTCGCCGCAGCGGCTGCTGCTCATCGGCGGGCCCGTCTCCTGGGTGCTCGCCTGGCTGCTGCACACCGGCACCGAGAAGCTCCGGGTGCTGCGCTGGCGGGCCGTCACGGCCGTCCCGATCCTCGCCGTGACGACCGCGGTGGCCACCGCCGGCGCCTGGTACCTGCCCGCCTGGGTCGGCCACGACATGAAGTCCGGGCCGAGCGGGAAGCCCCTCGTGCTGGTGCTCGGCGACTCCTTCTCCCAGGACCTCGCCACCGGCCTGTACCGCGCCGGGGACCGCTACCGGGTCGTCGACGGCGGCATCAGCGGCTGCGGCGTCTTCGGCCCGCAGAAGGTCCGCACCGTCTCCGGGACCGAGTTCGAGACCGAGGCGGACTGCGAGGACCGCTCCGCCGCCTGGGACCGCTCGCTCGACTCCGCCGCGCCCCGGGCCGTCCTCGTCCACCTCGGCTGGGACGCCGCCGAGCAGTACCTGGACGGCAGCTGGCTCAACCCCTGCGACGAGGACTACCGCACCCGCTACACCGCCCGGCTCACCCAGGCCGTGGACCAGATCCGGCGGCACGCGCACGGCGCCCAGGTGCTGCTGATGAACGAGCGCGTCGAGAACGGCGCGATCAACAAGACCTGGGGGACCTGCTACAACCGGCAGATCGCGGACTTCGCGAAGTCCGCCGGCGGCGGCGTCCGGCTGATCGACCTCAACACCTTCTACTGCCCGTGGGACACCTGCGTGTGGAAGGACAAGGACGGCCACTGGGTCACCCCCGCCAACGACGGGGTGCACCTGACGCCGGCGGGCATGCGGTTCGTCACGCCGTGGCTGGAGCAGCAGATCTCGGACGCCCTGGCCGGTGTGCCCCCGACCGCCCCGCCGGCGCCGGCGCCCACCGCGACGGCGACCTCGACGGCCACGCCCGCACCCACCCCGACGCCCGCGCCGACTCCGACGCCGGCCCCGACGCCCACGCCGACCGCGACCACCAAGCCGCCGGTCAAGCCGACGACGAAGCCGGCCCGCAAGCCGACCGCCCCGGCCACCGAGCCCCCGGCCGACGCCCAGCCGTAGCCGGGCCGGCCGGCCACGTCGCCCGGCGGCCGGTCGCCGTCACGCGGGCGGCAGTTGGTAGGTCTGCGCGAAGCAGTTGCGGATCGCCTGCTCGGAGGCCGGGCGGCCGGCGAAGTCCATCCGCGGGGTGTCCGGGTTGGTCGGCAGGGTCGGGTCGATGCCGAAGTAGAGCGACCAGAAGTACACCCCGCCCAGCTTGCGGTCCCGCGCGACCTCGCAGACGGCGTTGAACCAGGCCGCCTGCACGCCCTCGTTGAGCTCGCGCTTGGTGTAGAAGTCGCCGGGCGTCTTGTACGCGCCCTTCTGGGCCGGGATGCCGACCTCGGTGAGCTTGGTGGTCGGCTGCGGACCCTTGCCGCGCTTGTCGAGCCAGCCCTGCCAGCTGGCCGCCAGGTCCTCGACCGGGGCGTCGTCGCCGGCGGACTTGGCCGGGAAGTAGGCGTCGACGCCCGTTCCGTCCGCCTGGATCGGCAGCGGGCCCTTGGACCAGTTGTCCCAGTTGGCGTCGTAGACGATCTGGCCGTGGAAGGTCTTGCGGGCCTGCTCGATGAGGCCGGGCCAGTGCGGGTCGTTCTCCAGCGAGTTGAACTCGGTGCCGATGGTGAACTCGGTGGCCGCGTGCTCCTGCGCGGTCTTCAGGTACGGGGTGAGGAAGGCCAGGTAGCTGGCGAACCAGGCGTCCTTGTCGGTGGGCGCGATGTTGCCGCGCCAGCCCTGGGTGGCGGCGTAGTCGAACACCTCCTCGTCCATGATCGGCCGCACGGTGGTGCGCAGGCCGGCTCGGTGGGCGGCGTCGAGGAGGAGGGCGAGGCGCTGCGGGCTGGGGCTGGTGGGCCGGGCGGCGACGGCGTTCGACTTGGCGCCGGTGGTGTAGTACGGGAACGTCACCGACAGGGAGTTGGCGTTCAGCCCGACGACGTACTTGACGATGCGGTCGGCCTTGCCCTGGACGAAGGCGTCCGGGTCGGCCGGGTCGTCCAGCCAGTACACCTGCACGCCCCACTCGGGGCTGCCCTTGGTCCACGGCTTCGCGACCTTGGGGCCGGTGTCCTCGACCACCGGGGCGTCCTTGCCGAAGCCCCAGACCCGGCCCTGCTCGGTGGGGGCCGCGAAGTGGACGGTGGTGGGGCGCTGGTGGTCGAACCGGATCGGGTGGTCGCCCCACAGCACGGGCACGGCGATGGTGACGGCGACCACGGCGGTCGGCAGGACGAAGATGAGGGGGCGCTTCAACGGTCGTGACTTCCGATCAGGCCGGCTTGGCGATGACGACGAACTTGTTCTCCTCGCGCTTCAGGAACTTGATCAGCCCCCGAAGGCCGCCCCAGCCCTCCAGGAAGGAGAACAGCGGGATACAGGCGACCACGACCATCGGCTCCCACCACTTGCGCCGGTGGTTGGCGGAGGCGACGACGTTCAGCCGCAGCCCCTCCCAGTACGTCCAGATCACGTAGGCGAAGTTGATCGACCAGACCAGCACCACGGACTGGGTGACCGGCGAGGTGTTCCAGGTGCCGGTGAACCAGGCCACCAGCAGCACCAGGCCGACGTGCTGCAGCGGGCCGAGCACCCAGCTGACCATGCCCATCCCGATGAACAGCCGGTACCGCAGCGGGATGGTCTTGTTGAAGCAGAGCGCGACCAGCCCCCAGGCCCAGCGCTCGCGCTGCTTGAGGAAGTCCTTGATCCCGGCCGGCGAGGCGCCGTAGCAGCGCCCGTTGAACCAGTCGCTGCGGCCCGGGTAGCGCTGGCAGAAGTTCAGCGCCATCTGGGCGTCCTCGACGATGGTCTTCGGCCCGAAGTCCCAGCCGATGGTGGCCTCCACCGAGGAGCGCACGATCAGCAGCTCGCCGTGCACGCCGGCGATCGGGGTGCCGGTGCCGGTCATCGCGCGGAAGCGGGCGATGTCGTCGGCGGGGCGGATCGCGTCGGCGAGCCAGGTGAAGGTGGAGACGGCGTTCTCGCGCGGGTACGTGAGGATGCCCTGCGCCATGTGCTTGGCGTCGTCCCCGGCCCGGCGCTGCCGGTTGACGAACTGGGCGACGGCGGCGGCGGTGTCCGGGCCGACGCCGGTGTCGTCGTCCATGTGCAGCACCCAGACGTCGTCCTCGGCCTCGCCCTCCTCGATCCGCAGCTCGTGCGAGTAGTGGTTGGCGCGGGCCTTGAACTTGGTGCCGTTGGGCGTCTGGTACGCCTTCGGCACGGTCACCACCCGGATCAGCGGGTGGCGCCCGGCCAGCTCGTCGATCTTCTCGGCGGCGGCGCAGCCCTCCTCGGTGAGGATGTCGACCCGCATCCACGGGAAGTAGGGCGGCAGGTGCTCGACGTACGAGAGCACCGAGCGCTCCAGCGCCGGGTAGGTGTCGTGGCGGCCGATGGTCGGCACGAGGACGATCAGGAAGTCGTCCTCGACGGGCACGGCCGGGGTCATCCTGTCGACCTGGCGCAGTCGGCGGCGGACCATCAGCACGCCCTGGAAGCCGATCAGCACGCCGAACACCGGCATGCCCCACAGGATCGTGATCGCCCAGCCGAGCGGGGTGGGGTTGGGCACGTACGCCCAGACGGAGAAGGCGAAGATGATGCCGAACGAGATGTAGAACGGCGCCACTCTCGGCTTCCACGACATCTGTCGCTCGGCGAGCCGGGCGGCCTCGCGGGACGTGGTGAGCACCGTCCGCGCCGGGGCTGTCGTTGACATGGCGGAAGTCGTTCCTCGTCTGGTCTCGGGCCCTTTCCCGGGGCGGGTCAGGGGTCGTTCGTGGGCGGCCTACGGGTGCGCGGGCTCGCGGGCGCGCGGCGGGCGGCCGAGGTGCGGGCTCAGCCCTGCGGCGGGCGGTCGGCGGGCGGACGGTCGGCGGGCGGACGGTCGGCGGGCGGCGGCACGACCGGGCCCGGGGTGACCGGCCCGGGGGCGGGCGGGGCGGCGGGCCACTGCTGCTGGGGCAGGGTCGGCGGGTGGCCGTACGGCGCGGGCTGCTGCGGAGGCCAGGCGGCGGGCGGCTGCGGCACGGGCTGTTGCTGGTACGGCGGCTGCGGTTGCGGCTGGTAGGGCTGGGGCTGCGGCTGCTGCTGCCACGCGGGCTGGGCCGGCGGCTGCTGCGGCCAGGCGGCCTGCTGCGGCTGGGGCTGCGGCTGCTGGGGCTGCTGGACCAACGGCGGCTGCGGGTAGGGCTGTTGGGCGGGCACGCCGGTCGCCGGCACGGTCTGCAGGATCGACCAGTGCGGCTGCTCGGCCGCCGCCGCCACCTCCGGCCGCTCCCCCCATGTCGACCTGGCGAGCAGCAGGATCAGCGTCGCGCTGACGATCACGCCGAGCGCGAAGGTCGCGATCTTGAGCTGGCCCTCCGTGGTGTGGGTGAACCACTCGCGCTGCGGCTTGTCGAGCAGCGCGCCGGTCAGGCTGCGCACCCGGTTGTAGCCCTCGACGCCGGCGACACCGGCCGCCACGGCGAGTGCCCAGCCGCGCCCGCGCAGCAGCAGGAGGCCCGCGATCAGGTACAGCAGGCCGTAGTTGAGGCTGCCGGTCTCGGCGTCCACGGAGGAGCCGCCGTAGTAGAAGATCCCCTCGACGTACGTGCCGAAGCCGACCTGGCCGAAGCAGTTGTACGCCGCCCAGCAGAGCAGCACCGCACCCCAGCCGACGGCGAGGCCGCCGGCCACGCGTATCGGACGCGTCTGTGTCATCCCGTTCCCCCGCCTCGCCCGTTCCGCCCCACGGCCGCTCGCCGACCCTCGGCTATCGCCGCCACAGGATGCCACACCCCGGAACGGACCCGGAATTCTCCGGGTCCAGTCGATCTTCCGGAGATCTGCCGGCAATCTTCAGGAGCTTCGGGCGGTCAGCGCACGTGCAGTCCGCCCCAGTCGACGGTCGGCCCGAACGAGCCGGCGCCGCCGGTGATGGCGAGCGGGCTGCGGTAGGTGGCGTTGACGTCGGCGGCGGAGTTGCGCGGCTGGTCGGGGGTCAGGTTGTCGGCGGTGAGCGACTGCCCCCAGACCGTCCAGATCGTCCAGGGCGTGCGCCGCAGGGTGTCCGGCTGGCGGGAGTTGACCGGGACGGCGAAGGACTCGGCGAGGATGCGCGGCTTCTCGTAGGCGGCCAGCCCGTCGTAGTACCGCCTGGTCCAGGTCTCGCCGGTGCCGATCGGGTGCGCGGGGCTGCCGCTGTAGTCGTCCACCCCGACGACGTCGACGAACTGGGGCCCCGGGTAGTAGTCCCACGGGTCCACCCCGGGGGCGCCGTCCCAGGAGACCGGCGTCCAGACGAACAGCAGGTTGTGCAGGCCCCGGGTCTCCACCAGGTACTTGTAGGTGATCTTCCACAGCGCCTGGTAGTCGGCCGGCTTCTGCCCGGCCCACCAGAAGCGGCGCGAGCAGTCCAGCACGTTCATCTCGTGGTACGGGCGCAGCAGCACCGGCACGTCGTGGGCGGCCAGGTACTCCAGGTGGTCGGCCAGGTAGGAGAGGTCGGTGATCAGCGACCGGTACTCGGGGGTGTCGTGCGCGGCGTCGACGACCCGGCCGAACCAGGCCGGGTCCCGGGCGGCCGGGGAGTTGGAGCAGAGCACCCGGTCGAAGGACTTGACGTCGGATCCGGGGTACGGCTGGTGGAAGCTCATGCCGACGATCCCGGCGGGCGCGCCGCCGTTGTCGGGCAGTTCGGTGAGGCTGCCGTCGCAGTTGTGCTGGGCGCCGGCGAAGTCGTACGTGCCGTCGTCGGCGCGCGGGTGGCCGGACCAGACGGCCGCCATCAGGTCGACGGCGTCGTCGGTGTACTGCCAGCCGGCCCGGCAGGTGGGCCAGCGGCCGGCCGAGTAGGAGCGCGGGTTGCCGACGCCCCAGGTGTTCTGGCCGTAGCCGGGGCCGAGGTCGGTCTCGACGAAGCCGGGCAGCTTGCCGGTGATGTCGGCGGCCCGCTTGTAGTAGTAGCCGACCTGCTTGGTGCCGCGGTAGTCGCCGTACTCGGGGTTGTTGCGCTCGTTGTGCGCCTCGACGTGCTGGCCGATGACCGTCCCGCCGCTCTTGCCGGTGCGGGCCTGGCGCTCCAGGTCGTCGAGGAACTGCTGGACGGCGCGGGCGTTCGGCGAGGCCAGCGGATCCCGGGCGACCAGCTCCTTGCCGACGTCCGGCGGCAGGGTCCGCCCCGGGGTGCCGACCGCCACCTCCACGCGCGGCGGCTGCGGCTCGTCCTCCGGCCGTGCGCCGTCGCGGTCCAGCAGCACGAAGGCACCCGTGGCGACGACGACCGCCCCGGCGGCCGCGAGCGCGGCGGGCTTGCCGCGCAGGGCTCTGGGCAGGGCCACGGACCACTCCTCCGGTTGCTCGCCGGCGCCGACCCCCACGGACGCAACCGGAACACGCGTACGACTGACTACGGCGAGAGCCTGCCACACTCCCCCGGCCCCGGCGAACGAACCCGCCGGGGCCGGGGGAGGTCGCGGCAGGTCAGCCAGTCGGCGTGGTCGCCGGGGCGCCGGGGGCCGCCTTGCCCGCGGCCTTCGCGCGCTGGAGCAGCTGGCCCTTCACGTGCTCCGCGAAGCCGGGGGCCGCGGCGGTCGCGGTGGCGTCCGGCGCATTGCCGCCCTTCGCCGAGCCCTCGACCGTGAAGTAGGCGTACCGGCCCATGCTGTTGTGGGTGTTGGTGCAGCCCGGGTTGGCGCAGAAGGCCGGCGCGCCGGGGGCGGCGGCGCCCTTGAGCTGGCCGGCGTAGTTCTTCATCGCCGTCTCGGCCTGGATCCTGTGGTCGAAGACCGCGACACCGACCGTCACCGCGCTGTCGCCGGAGACGTACGTCGCCCGCAGCACCTGGCGGCAGCCCTGGTCGCCGAGGATCTTGCCGAGGCCGCCGGTCGTCGAGTTGCCGTCCCAGCAGGGCTGGTCGAGCGAGACGGTGGTGCGGTTCCAGGTCGCGCCGTTGATGGTCACCTGGGCCGCCGAGAACAGCGCGTTCGCGTCCTGCGGCGCCGGGTCGGTGCTGGCGTCCCAGATCGGCTTGGACAGGTCGTCGCCGCCGCCCTGGCTGGTGGTCGGGGCCGGCGAGGGGGGCGTGGGCGCGGGCGTGGCCGGGGAGGCGACCGGCGCCGGCTTGGGGTCGTCGTGCTTGCCCAGCAGCATCGCGCCGCCCGCCGCCAGGCCGCCCACCACGACGACGGCGGCCACGATGCCGATCACCTTCGTGCGGCGCTTGCGCTTGCCCTCTGCCTCGTTGCGGTTCGCCAGCGCCTCCCAGTCGGGCTCGGCGCGCGGCGGCTGCGGCTGGTGGGGCTGCGGCGGCTGGGGCTGGAACTGCTGGGCGGGCAGCGTCGGCTGGGCCTGCGGCTGCCACGGCGGCGCGGGCTGGGAGGCCTGCGGCTGGGGCTGGGGCGGGACGGGCTGCGGCTGGGGCGTCGGCTGCGGGGCCTGCGGCGGGACGGGCTGCGGCTGCGGCTGCACCGGCCCCGGCTGCGGCACCGGCGGGACGGGCTGCGCCACCGGCTGCGCGGGCGGCACGACCGGCCCGTACGACGCCGGCGGCGGCCCGAAGCCCCCGCTCGGCGGCGGCACCGGCCCCGGCTGGTTCTGCGCGTTCCCCGCCCCGGCCGGGGGCGTCCCCTGCGGCCCCTGCCCAGGTGCGCCGAATCCGTCGCTCATGCGGCCCCCTCGCTGCCTCGTCGATCGCTCCGCGAGACGCGCACCCCTCGTGTCGCGGACCCGCCCGCTGCGCTCGCTCACATGTCGCCCAGATCGTAGGGCATCACTCCGACGGACCAGCCGCCCGGTGACCGTTCCGTATCGAAACCAGGACGCCCCGGGCGCGGCCCGGGGCCCCTTGTGCCGCCTGCCACAGGCACCGCCCGCCATCCGCCCGGCACCGCCGGTCATCGCCCCGACACACGGCGCTGTACTACATGTGGTGTCACATCAGGGAGACACCACAACATGTATGCTCACTCCTGCTGTCGACGCAGGGGAACCCGGTGCGATTCCGGGACTGCCCCGCAGCGGTGTGCGGGCGCTCACACGAGCCGGGCCCGCAAGTCCGAGTACCTGCCGGCGGCGTGCGCCACGGCCCTCCCGCAGGGGCCGCGCGAGCACCAGCACCACCTTTCCGGGCCTCGCGGGCGGGCCGGGGAGACACCGTCGCGCGACGCCGCCCGCGTTCGCGCCGTGCTCCCCTGCCCCGAACGGTCCGGCGCCACCCGATCACGCCGCCGATCGCCGCCAGGAGAGAGCGCCTTGACCACCGCTGCCTCAGCCACCCTGCCCGCCCAGGGAACCGGTACCGCCTTCACCGACCAGACGGTCACCGACCCCGGCGGTGCCCTGCTGCGGCTGCTCACCGACCGCAGCGCCGACCTCACCGAGGTCGACCCCGGCCACGTCGCCGCCGCCGCACTGCGCGGGCGCCACGCCGGCTCGGACTTCGCCGAGCTGCGCGGCCTGGCCGTCGACGCCGCCGCGTCGATGATCGCCGAGGACCCCCAGTACTCGAAGCTGGCCGCCCGCCTGCTCGCCCTGGAGATCGTCGACGAGGCCAACAGCCAGGGCTCGGTGTCCTTCTCCGCCTCCATCGCGGTCGGCCACGCCGAGGGCCTGATCGGCGACACCACCGCCGACTTCGTCGCCAAGCACGCCGCCGCCCTCGACGCCCTGATCGACGCCCACGGCGACGACCGCTTCGAGTACTTCGGCCTGCGCACCGTCCAGTCCCGCTACCTGCTGCGCCACCCGATCACCCGCAAGGTCATCGAGACCCCGCAGCACTTCCTGCTCCGCGTCGCCTGCGGCCTGGCGGTCGGCGACACCGAGCAGTCCGTGCGCGAGGTCGCCGAGCTGTACGGCCTGATGAGCCGCCTGGAGTACCTGACCTCCTCGCCGACGCTCTTCAACTCCGGCACCCGGCACCCGCAGATGAGCAGCTGCTACCTGCTCGACTCCCCGCTGGACAACCTGGACTCGATCTACAACCGCTACGCGCAGATCGCCCGCCTGTCCAAGCACGCCGGCGGCATCGGCCTGTCCTACTCGCGCATCCGCTCGCGCGGCAGCCTCATCCGCGGCACCAACGGCAAGTCCAACGGCATCGTGCCGTTCCTGCGCACCCTCGACTCCTCCGTCGCCGCCGTCAACCAGGGCGGCAGGCGCAAGGGCGCGGCCTGCGTCTACCTGGAGACCTGGCACGCCGACATCGAGGAGTTCCTGGAGCTCCGCGACAACACCGGCGAGGAAGCCCGCCGCACCCACAACCTCAACCTGGCGCACTGGATCCCGGACGAGTTCATGCGCCGCGTGAACGCCAACGAGGACTGGTCGCTGTTCTCCCCGGCCGACGTCCCCGAGCTGGTCGACCTGTGGGGCGCCGACTTCGACGAGGCCTACCGCAAGGCCGAGCTGGCCGGCAAGGCCGTCCGCACCATCCCGGCGCAGACCCTGTACGCCCGCATGATGCGCACCCTGGCCCAGACCGGCAACGGCTGGATGACCTTCAAGGACGCCTCCAACCGGGCCGCCAACCAGACCGCGCTGCCGGGCCGCACGGTGCACTCGTCCAACCTGTGCACCGAGATCCTGGAGGTCACGGACGACTCCGAGACCGCCGTCTGCAACCTGGGGTCGGTCAACCTCGGTGCGCACGTGGCCCTCGACGCCCGCGCCGACGACCTGATCAACGCCATGGACTGGGAGCGCCTGGACGCCACCGTGCGTACGGCCGTGACCTTCCTCGACCGCGTGGTGGACATCAACTTCTACCCGACCGTCGAAGCGGGCACCTCCAACTCGCGCTGGCGGCCGGTGGGCCTGGGCGTGATGGGCCTGCAGGACGTCTTCTTCAAGCTGCGGATCGACTTCGACTCGGCCGAGGCGAAGCAGCTGTCCACGCTGATCGCCGAGCGCATCATGCTCACCGCGTACGAGCGCTCCGCCGACCTGGCCGAACAGCTGGGCCGCCACGAGGCGTACGGCGAGACCCGCGCCGCGCGCGGTGAGCTGCACATCGACCACTTCCCGAGCGCCGCCCCGCAGTGGGCCTCGCGCTGGACGGCGCTGCGGGCGCGGATCGCCGAGACCGGCCTGCGCAACTCGCTGCTGCTGGCGATCGCGCCGACCGCGACGATCGCCTCGATCGCCGGCGTGTACGAGTGCATCGAGCCGCAGGTGTCCAACCTGTTCAAGCGCGAGACGCTCAGCGGCGAGTTCCTGCAGGTCAACCCGTACCTGGTGCGCGAGCTCAAGGAGCTCGGCGTCTGGGACCAGCAGACCCGCGACGCGCTGCGCGACGCCAACGGCTCCGTGCAGGAGTTCAACTGGCTGCCGGAGGAGGTGCGGTCGCTGTACCGCACGGCCTGGGAGCTGCCGCAGCGCGCCCTCATCGACCTGGCCGCGGCCCGCATGCCGTACCTGGACCAGAGCCAGTCGCTGAACCTGTTCATGGCGGCGCCGACCATCGGCAAGCTCAGCTCGATGTACGCGTACGCGTGGAAGGTCGGTCTCAAGACCACCTACTACCTGCGCTCGCGCCCGGCCACCCGCATCGCCCAGGCCGCGTCCGGTGCCGCGCGTACGGCCGCGCCGCTGCCGACCCCCACCATGACCCAGGCCGAGCAGGACGCCATCGCCTGCTCCCTGGAGAACCCCGAGTCCTGCGAGGCCTGCCAGTAATGACTGCCGACGACCGCAAGATGCTGCTCGACCCCGGCTTCGAGCTGACGCTGCGCCCGATGCGCTACCCGTCGTTCTACGACCGGTACCGGGACGCGATCAAGAACACCTGGACCGTGGAGGAGGTGGACCTGCACTCGGATGTCGCCGACCTGGCGAAGCTCAGCGAGGGCGAGCGCCACCTCATCGGGCGGCTGGTCGCGTTCTTCGCGACCGGTGACTCGATCGTCGCGAACAACGTGGTGCTGAGCCTCTACAAGCACATCAACTCGCCCGAGGCGCGGCTGTACCTGAGCCGGCAGCTGTTCGAGGAGGCCGTGCACGTCCAGTTCTACCTGACGCTGCTGGACACCTACCTTCCGGACCCGGAGGACCGCAACGCGGCCTTCGCCGCGGTGGAGAACATTCCCTCCATCCACCAGAAGGCCCAGTTCTGCTTCAAGTACATGAACGCGGTCGACCACATCGAGTCGCTGCAGACGAAGGAGGATCGGCGGGCGTTCCTGCTCAACCTGATCTGCTTCGCAGCGTGTGTCGAGGGCCTGTTCTTCTACGGCGCGTTCGCGTACGTGTACTGGTTCCGGAGCCGGGGCCTGCTGCACGGTCTCGCGACCGGCACCAACTGGGTGTTCCGCGACGAGTCCATGCACATGGACTTCGCGTTCTCCGTGGTGGACACCGTGCGCGAGGAGGAGCCCGACCTCTTCGACGACGAGATGGCCAAGCAGGTCACCGAGATGCTGGAGGAGGCCGTCGCGGCCGAGCTCCAGTTCGCCCAGGACCTCTGCGGCGACGGTCTGACCGGCATGAACACCGAGTCGATGCGCCAGTACCTGGAGGCTGTTGCCGACCAGCGCCTCGCGCGGCTCGGCATGCCGATCCGGTACGGCTCGACCAACCCGTTCGGCTTCATGGAGCTCCAGAACGTCCAGGAGCTGACCAACTTCTTCGAGCGCCGGGTGTCCGCGTACCAGGTGGCGGTCGAGGGCTCGGTCTCCTTCGACGACGACTTCTAAGCCCCAAGAACAAGAGGGGAGGAGCGCCCTGCCGCGCTCCTCCCCTCTTTTCCATCCAGTGCCGTTACTCAAGGTGAAGACTGGCGACTTGCGGCTACATCTCACACCAAAACCCGCGCGAAGTGTACACTTCTGCCATGAGTGAGACTCTGCCTATCACTGAGGCGCGAGCAAGATTTGGCACTCTGGTGCGCCGCGCTTCCCACAGCCGTGAACGCATCACCATCACCGACCACGGTCAGCCCGCTGCCGTGCTCATCAACCCGCAGGAACTCGCCGATCTGGAAGACGAGCTCGCGCTCGCCCGCTACCGAGCCCGCCAGGCCGCAGGCACCGTCGCGAGCGTGCCCCACGAGGACGTCCGCTCCCTCCTGGGCCTGGAGCGTGAATGACCTACCGGATCACCTGGGACGAGCCTGCGATCAATGCGGCCGCCCGGTTCCTCAAAGATGACGCGGATGGCCTTCGCCAGGTCATGGACGCAGTCGACCTGTTGGCCGACGACCCCCGGCCGGCAGGCTCGGCACCCTACGGCTCGCCGGATCTTCGCCGCATCCACGTCGGCCGTTACCGCGTCCTGTACGAGATCACCGAGCAGATGGTGACCATTGCCGTCATCCACCTCGGCCGCATCCTCTGAGGAACGCTAGCCCAACAGTGGTGCCCGCACGGCCACAGCCGTGCGGGCACCACTCTTTGTTCAATCGGCCGGACGTTCGCCCACCTCTACCGCGCCCACGAAGCCTCTCGCGCATCGGCTTCGAACACGAGAGCCGACCCATCCAGGCCCTTCGAGTCACCGACCCTCCGCAACACCTCGGACTCCGACGAGGCCGGCCGAGGGCTGCTCCTCGTCCACGAGCTCGCCACCCACTGGGGCTGCTCCCCCCGGCCGCACGGCATCGGCAAGTTCGTCTGGTGCCACGTCTCCCCCGAGCTGGCCGCCGCGTGAGCGCCGTCCTCGCCGGGATCTCCGGCCTCATGGCGCCCACGCTGTTCCCCAGCCTCGACCACGCCCTCCCCGTCCTCTGGGAGAACGTCCGCGACCTGCCCGTCCGCGAGGCCCACCGCGACCTGATCCGCCTCTGCATCGGCCCGGCGGGCGGCGAGGGCGTCGCCAACTGCCTCGCCCGACACGGCAGCTGGAGCATCACCCTCTACATCGGCAGCATGACCAGCTGGACCGCCCACCCCATCACCATCTCCACCCACCGCCCCTGAACCCCCGCGACCCCGCCCGGATCACCGGGCGGGGTCGCTTGGCCATGTCATTCACCCGAACGGGAGAACCGCGGTGCTGCGCCGGGACAGGGCCCGCGAGTAGTCGGCAGCATCACCCGTCAGGGCAAGGTAGTTGAGCACGGGATCACCCGCGCTCACCAAGGTGGTCGCACATCCCACGCACCAAGGCTGGGGAGGCTCGACGTCCAGGTCCTCGATGGCCGCCTCGGCAGTGCGGCACTCCGCGCAGATCGGCACGCTGCCGGCCCTCCTCGCCCGTCGCTGTCCGGCAGGTTACCGCGCGCCGGGCCGATGCCGGCGCGGCCGGCTCCGCCCCGCGCAGGAAGTCGGCCCCGCCGACTTCCTGCGCACGCACCCCGGTCAGCCGTGGTCCTCCCAGTCCTCCGCGCAGAAGCGGGCCCCGCTGATCACGGCGTCCCCGGCGCGGTCGGCCCGGACGAAGATGTTGGTCCCGTCCGGCCCCAGGTCCCCGGCGCAGCCGACGCGCAGCCCCGTGTCGCTGCCCTCGACGTACTGATGCATGGCCGCGTCGACCTCGCTGACCGGCCTGCCGATCAGCGGGATGCCCTCGAACTCGACCCGGGGGCCGGTGCGCCCGTCCACAGTCACGGCCGCCAGCGTGGGGAAGCCGTCCCGGTGCCAGTAGTGGGCCGTCACCCCGGCCCCGTCGAAGCGGTCCTGCTCCAGGTTCCACTGCTCGGCCCCGTACCCCTGCCAGGTGAACCACCCCCGACGCTCGGCCGGCGGTTCGCCGCCCAGGGCGGCCGCGACCTCGCGCGGGTTCATCCCGAACCGCAGCGGGCCGACGCCCTCCAGCGGCGTGCAGCCCCACCGCGGCCGGTCCCCCTCGGCCCGCACCGGCCACTGCCCGGAGTGGGCGCCCCGCTCCTCCCGGACCTTGCACCACTGCCTGACCGGCTCGGTCCCGTACGGGTCCTCGGCGAGCTCGGGGCCGGCGCACAGCGCGTCCGTGACCATCCGGTCCGTCCGCTCCGCGTACCCCTCGGGCGACAGCGCCCATCCCGGCCTGGCACCCATGGACAGGCCCCAGGCCGCCGCCTCCGGGTCCCCGCTCCGGTTGACCCGGACCGACGCCCCTTCCCGACCGGCGAGTTCGAGGAGGTCCGCCCGCACCTCGGACGGCGCCCGGTCGATCAGCTCGACGCCCCGCAGCCGCACCAGCGGGCCGGACCGCCCGTCGAGCGCCACCGCGGCCAGCCGCGGCCCCGGGCCGTAGATCGCGGTCACCTCGACATCGTGGAACGTCTGCCAGACCAGGCGGCCTTCCGTCCCCTGCGACACGTAGGCGATGGCGCCGTCCAGGGCGGCCTGGACCTGATCCGGGCTCATCCCGAACCGCAGCGGCCCGACGCCCACCAGCGGGTCGAGCTCCCACCGCGCCCGCTCGTCCTCCGGCTTCCTGTTCCACCAAGCCACCAGCGAACCCCCATGCCTCGCGCCGCACGCCCCCGGCACGGAGCTGCCGGTGATCTTGCCCGGCACCCTAGGCGCCCCCGCCGACAAGCCCCCGATCGGGCCCGGCTCAGTTCCAGGTGGCGCCGGCCGGCTCCTCGATGGTGGTGTTGATCCGGTTGAAGAAGTTGGTGAGGCTGATCATCAGGATGATCGCGGAGAGCTGCTCCTCACTGAAGTGGTCGGCGGCCGCGTCCCAGACCTCGTCCGGGGCGGCCTTGCCGGAGCGGTCCGCGATCCGGGTGGCGGCCTCGGTGAGGGCGAGCGCGGCGCGCTCCTCGTCCGTGAAGAACGGGGCCTCGCGCCAGGCGACCAGCGCGTGCAGCTGCTCGTCGGCCACGCCGTGCTTCTTCGCGCCCTCGACGCCGGCGAACACGCAGGCGCTGCAGCCGTTGATCTGGCTGGCGCGCAGGTGGACCAGCTCCAGGATCTGCGGGGCGACGCCGCCCTGGTACATGGCCTTGTAGATGGTCTGGATGCCCTTCATGGCGTCCGGCAGGACGAGCGCCGGGTTCTTCATGCGGGCGGTGGTGGTGATGCGGGCGTTCAACGTGGTGTCCCTCTTCGTCGGTCGGTGTCCGTCACCGGATCGACGGATCCCGACGCGGCGATGTGACAGCGCGCGCGGAAAAAGGTGCGGATCGGCGGATCACGGCGTCCGCAGGGTGGCGAGGGCCGTCCGGAGGAGGAAGGCCTCGGCCCGGTCCCAGGGCCAGCCGTTCTCGGCGACCAGGGTGCGCCAGCCGCCGGGGCCGAACCAGAACCAGAGGAGGTCCGCCGTCTCCTCCTCCGGGCCGGCCGGCTTCGCCAGCGCGTGCAGGTGGTGCGCGGCGGTGCGCAGGGCGGCGCGGTAGTCGGCGGTGGCGCGCTGCCACAGGGCCTCGCCGTCCTCGTGGGACGGCAGCGCCTTGTGGACGGCCTCGTGGACGGTGAACATGCTCTCGTTCCCGACCCGGGTGCCGTGGGCCAGCGCCCTGAGCGCCGCTTCCTGGTCCCGCTCGGCGAGTACGGCGCGCATCGTCCACTCGCTGCCGGAGGCCCGTACGGCCGTGTCGACGATCTCGTTGAGGATGTCGCTCTTGCTGCCGGCGCTCGCGAAGACGGCCTTCGAGGAGACGCCCGCCTCGGCCGCGATGTCCGCGACGGTCACCCGCCCGTAGCCGCGTTCGGCGAACAGCCGGGTCGCCGACCGGAGGATCCGCTCACGTGTCTGGGCGGCGGCTTCCTCCCGCCGGGGCGAGACGTACGTGCGCTTGGGGGTCGGCATGGGGTCAGCCTAGTCGGGGGAATGTCAGACCTATTCAATAGGTTCTCTGTAACCTGAATATCGGTCAGGGCGGCGCCCCGCCCCACGCACTGGAGGAACCGAACCGATGGGAATGTCACCCGAGGACGCGGCCCGCGGGCTCTTCACCGTCCTGGCGACCGGAGACGCAGCGCTGGCCGCGGCGGTCGTGCACCCGGACTTCACCAACCGTCAGGCGGCCGTCTCCCCCGCCGCCTGCTCGATCCCCGGGCCGGCCGGCGTACTGGCCTCGGGCGCGTGGCTGCGCGCCGCCTTCGCCGACCTGAGCTTCCCCGTCACCGACCTGGCCCACGACGGCGACCAGGTGTGGATCCGGATGCACATGCGGGGCCGGCACACCGGCCCCTTCGTCCGCTACCGCGACGGCGAGCTCGACCAGGCGATCCCGCCCACCGGGGTCGGGATCGACACCGAGCAGGTCCACATCCTGCGCCTGCGGGACGGCAAGGTCGTCCGGCACGAGGCGGTCCGCGACGACCTCGGCCTGTTCGGACAGCTCGGCGTCCTTCCCCCCGACCCCGCCACCGCCCGGCGCATCCAGGACTGGCACACGAGCGGGGAGGCCGCCCGGGCCGCCGCCCGGATCGCCGAGGAGGCCGCGCGGGCGGCGGCCTCCGCCCACGCGCACACGCCGGGCCGGGAGGATCGCTGAGACCGGTCACACCCCCGGGCGTGTCCCCCGCGGGGCACGCCCGGGCAGCGGCGGCAGGGGGCCGCGGAAGCCGACCCGGTGGCGGCGGCGCAGCCGTACCAGTTCGATCAGCGCGGTCACCGTCACCCCGACCGGGCCGACCAGCAGCCCGGCCAGGGCCCCCGCGCCGCTCGTCGTGGCGCCCTTGGTGTCGACCAGGGTGACGTGCCCGATCAGGGTGAGCCAGACCAGCAGCACCGCGACCAGCGGCCGCACCAGCGGGTGCCCCCGCACCGCGAAGGAGTTGCGGTGGATCAGGTACACCGTGGGGAGGGTGAACGCCGGCACCCAGGTCGCCATGAGCAGCCGCAGCCCGGCCAAGTTGCCGATGTACGCACCGGGGTTGGACTCCGCCATCAGCAGGAAGCCCGCGAAGGTGACCACGCCGGTGAACAGCGGCCGGGCCACCAGGCGCCCCACCCGCCGCCTCGTCCCGGCCCGGGCCAGCAGCACCAGCGACACGCAGGCGAGCAGCAGCGCGATCGGCCCGGTGACCAGCAGCACGATGCTGTCCCCGAACGAGTCCTTGAACAGCTCGTCGGCGGAGGTCCCGTTCGCCAGGCGCACCACCAGCAGGATCACGCCGAGGCCGAACAGCGCCCGGGCCCACATCAGCCGTTCCACCAGCGGGTCGAGCGTCTGCGCCACCAGCTGGGTGGCCAGCGGCTGCAGCAGCGGATCCAGCAGTTCCGCGCCCGCCACCGCCGCGACCCCGGAGGCCGACATCCGCATCATCCGGTAGGGCCCGTAGATCCGGCTCGCCAGCCGCCAGGGCAGCAGCACGTCGAGCGCCCACTCCCGCGGTGTCCGCCGCGGCTCCGGCGGCTGCCAGTAGGGCGGCCGGTCGTACGCGGCGAGGTCGCCCGGCGTCACCAACCTGCCCATGGCAGCCCCCGGTCGGTCAAAGCGCTTCGCCCGTCGAAGCGCTGACACCGTGCCAGCTTCCAGCGCCCCGCGCAATCGGATAAGCCGCATCCGCCCGGGCCCTGCCGGTGGGGCCCGGGCGGACGCGGGTCAGTTCGCGGCCGGAGTGACCCACTCGACGAGTTCGATCACCACGCCGTTGGGGTCGGCGACCTGGAACAGCCGCTCGCCCCAGGGCTCTTCGCGCAGCGGCAGGGTGATCTCGACGCCCTCCGACCGCAGCCGCTCCTGCTCGCCGGCCAGGTCGTCGACGGTGAAGACGACCAGCACGCCGGCCGCGCGCTGGTCGCGGAAGTCCTCGGGGAGGACGTCGAGGCCCCGGCGCAGGTAGATGACGTTCATCCCGGCGTCCTCGCGGCCGAGCGAGACGAAGCCGTCCGCGGCCATCTCCTCCCGGAAGCCGAAGTGGTCGACGAGGAAGGCCGCGGAGGCGGCGGGGTCCTCGACGGTGAGCGAGACGGCAGAGCTGTTGATCTTCAAGACGAGTCCTCTCGGCGGCATGGGCCGCGACAAGGCCAGCAATTCTCCGTACGCCGTACACTATACATAGTACGGAGAATTGCTGTGACAGGATTCCGGCATGGCCACGAACCGGAGCGGAGCAGGAGACCCGGCCCGCACCCTCGCCCTGCTCTGGGGCGTGCCGACCGCCCCGGCCGCCGGCCGACGCGGCCCCCGCCAGGCGCACTCGCCGGCCGAGATCGCCACCGCCGCCGTCGAACTCGCCGACGCCGAGGGCGTCGAGGCCGTGACCATGCGCCGCGTCGCCCAGGCCCTCGGCCTCTCCCCGATGGCGCTCTACACCTACGTCCCCGGCAAGGCCGAACTCCTCGACCTGATGCTCGACACCGTGTACGCCCGGATGCCGCGCAGCACGCCCGCCGACGACGGCTGGCGCGCCCGGGCCACCGCCGTCGCCGACGACAACCTCGCCCTCCACCGCGCCCACCCCTGGATGGCGGCCGTCCCCACCAGCCGCCCGCCGCTCGGCCCCGGGCTGATGGCCAAGTACGAGTACGAGCTGCGCGCCCTCGCCGGCACCGGCCTGGACGACGTCGAGCTGGACGCCGCGCTGACCCACCTGCTGGGCTTCGTGCAGACCTGCGCCCGGATGGCCGCCGACGAGCGGGCCGCCCGGCAGGACAGCGCGATGAGCGACGAGCAGTGGTGGGCGGGCAACGCCGAACTCCTCGCCCGGGTCTTCGACCCGGAGCGCTACCCGACCGCCGCCCGGGTCGGCGCGGCCGCCGGCGCAGCCCACGGCGGCGCGTACAGCCCTTCCCACGCCTACGAGTTCGGCCTCGGCCGGGTCCTGGACGGCCTGGCCGCCCTGATCCGGGACCGCGGCGAGGAGTAGCGGCCGCGCGGCCCTCGCCGGCCCAACTCGCGCTGCCGACCAACTCGCGCTTCCCGCCCGGGAATACGCCCCACCGCAACACCCCCGCCGCGCGCCGTTACACAGCCGATGGGCGGCCGTGACACGACCGGCCGCCGACCGCGACACGGCCCTCCTAACGTCGCTGTCGACGCCCCGGCCGTACCGAGGCCGCAGGGCGTCCGCGACGCGAACGACCGCGTCAGGCGCCGACGACGGACGTCCGCGACCGCGTCACGAACCGCCCTTCCGAGACCGACGCAGCACCCACGAGGAGACCCACCGCATGAGCACGAGCAGGAGCCGCACCTTCCGCTCCCCCGCCCGCCGTGTCCTGGCGGTCTGCGCCCTGACCGGCGCCGCCCTGCTGACCACGACGACCACCGGTCAGGCCTGGGCCGACGGCGCCCCGAAGCCCGTCGCGACCGCCCCCGGCGCCGCCGCCCCCGTCACCGCCACGCCCACCCCGGCCGGCACCCCCACCGCCATGCCCGCCCCGGCCCGCACGGGCAACGCCCCGGCCGTCTCCCCGCCGAAGACCGCCGTCCCCTCGCCGGTGGCGCCGGGCGGCGACCGGCCGCAGGTCCGTGAGGTGCCGAAGGGCGCCGCGAGGGCCGGCGACGGCTCCGGGGCCGGCTCCGACAGCTCCGGCCTGATGCTGGCGGGCGGCGGCGCCGTCGCCGCCGTGGGCGCCGGTGCGCTGGGCTTCGCCGTCCTGCGCCGCCGGGCCGGTGCGCGCGGCTGACACCGGTCCCGAGCCCGCCGGGCACCCCGGCGCCCTTCCCCCGTACCCGGCCGGCGGGGGAAGCGGCGCCGGGGCCGCCCCGCCGGCCGGGACCGGCGGAAGACGCCGCGGCCACAGCCGCAGCCGCGGCCACGGGCGGCGCCGCGCCGCCCGGCCCGCCCCGAGCCCCCTGCGCCGGACGGCCTTCGGCACGGCGGGCCTGCTCTGCCTGGTGCTCGGCACCTCGCTGGCCCTGGCCGGCCGGGGCGAGAGCCCGGTGGTGCGGATCGAGACCTCCGGCCACGGCGCCGCGGACACCCCGCCCCCGCCGGTCCGGGAAACCCCGGCGCCACCGCCCGTCGCCGCCTCGCCACCGACCCGGCTGCTGATCCCGGCCGCCGGGGTGGACGCGCCGGTGACCGGCCTCGGCCTGAACCCGGACGGGACCGTCGAGGTGCCGGCGGCCGACCACGGCGACGAGGTCGGCTGGTACCGCAACGGCCCCACCCCCGGCGAGACCGGCCCGGCCGTCCTGATCGGGCACTACGACACCGTGCACGGCCCGGCGGTCTTCCGGAACGTGCCGAAGCTGAAGCCCGGCGACCTGATCCGGGTCCGGCGCGCGGACGGCGGCACCGTGGACTTCAAGGTCAGCCGGCTGGTCCAGGCCGCCAAGGACCGCTTCCCCACCGAGCAGGTCTACGGCGACACCCCCGCGCCCGCCCTGCGGCTGATCACCTGCGGCGGGCGGATCGGCGCGGACGGCCACTGGACGGACAACATCATCGTCCTGGCGGACCCGGCCTGACCGGGGCCGTACCGCCGGACGCGGAACCTCCGGAGGCGGAACCGCCGACCGCTCCCCGTACGACCTACCACCGAGACGGACGCCCCCGCCCCGAGGAACCGCCGCCGACCAGGAGGACGAGCACCGACCGTGGCAGCAGCACCCCGCCCCCGCCGCCGGCCGGGCGCCGTCCCGGTGGCCGTGTCGGCCGCCCTGGCCGGCCTCCTCGCGCTCGCCGCCCTGCTCCTCGGCCGGGAGGCCCCCGGCGGCCTGCGCGACGGCGGCCCCGTCCAGGCCGCCACCCCGCCGCCGGTGGCCAAACCGCTCTGGCCCGGCCTGGCCACCGCCCCGCCGCCGGTCGCGGCCGCCGCCGCCACCCCGCAGGCGCCGCCGCAGCCGATCCCCGACCTGACCGTCCCCGGGCACGACCTCACCACCGTCGACGTCCGCACCCTCCTCGCCAAGGACCCGGCGCTCACCGCGGACGAACAGCGCGCGCTCGACTCCTGCGCCGGGTGCGAGGTCCGCGCGCCGGAGTTCCGCGACCTCACCGGGGACGGCCGGCCGGAGCTGGTCACCGCCGTCGTCACCCCCGGACCGGTCGTGCTGCACGTCTACACCCTCGCCGGGGACCGCGTCCTGCCCATCCTGCGGGTGCGCGTCCAGAGCGGCTTCAGCGCCGAGACCGTCGACTCCGACCTGTGGCTGCGCGAGCCGACCAGCACCACCACCCAGACCCGCACCCACTACCACTGGGACGGCACCAGCCTCGCCCCGCTGGAGCAGAAGGTGGACGGGATCGGCCTGCTCCCGCACACCGAGCCGGCCGGCGACCCGCCGTACGGCGCCGTGCCCCAGCCGGTCCGCCCCACCCCCAAGGCACCCGGCGCGGTCGTCACCGCCACCCCCTCCCCCGTCAAACCGGCGGCCCCCGCCGTGTCCCCGGAAGCGAAGCGATGACCCCCGCAGCCAACCCCGCAGCCCCCTCCGCGGCCGCCCCCGCCGCCCCGGCCCAGCCGCACATCCTCCTCGTCGAGGACGACGAGGTGATCCGCGAGGCCACCCGGATGGCACTGGAACGCTACGGCTTCCCCGTCACCACGGCCGCCGACGGCCTGGAGGGCCTGGAGGCCTTCCATGCCGTCCGCCCCGACCTGCTC
>NZ_JZKH01000048.1 GCF_000961885.1 Streptomyces rubellomurinus | reverse complement strand
GCACCGCCCCGACCGCAAGCACTGGGCCCTGGCCCGCCGCAGCATCACCGATCCCACGAAGATCGCCTACTACATCGCCTACGCGCCCGCCGAGGCCACGGTAAGCACCGTTGCAGTACTAACCACGCGGATACAACTGACGGCGAGGGCCCAGGACATCACGACCAAGCCCCGGCTCGCCCTGCAGATGATCGAGCAGGCGCTGGGCGCCGGAATCACCGCGTCGTGGGTGACCGGCGACGAGGCCTACGGCCAGGACCCCGGCCTGCGGGCCGGGCTTGGAGGCCCGCGCTCCCGGATGGTGACGAGGGCGCTCCCCTCGTCGTCGAGCCGATTGAGCCGGCCATCCAGCGAGTTAGTCCTCGTTGTCACATCAGGCTCGGACGAGGACGAGGACGAGGACGCTCTCGCCGCGCTGTCGGCTACGTGCGCGCGGTGCCCCGCGGGATGGGTCCGCCGGGGAACGGCGGACCCCGGCGGGTCGGTTCGGGTCCGCCGGGGTCGGGGGGCGGGGTCAGGCGGGGCGGCTGCCGGGGATCTTCCACCAGAGGAGCCAGGCGCCGGTGGAGATGATCAGCACGTTGATCAGGACCTCGACCGGGCTCTCGCCGAAGCCCAGGGTCCGGAGGCCCAGCATCTGCACGGCGACGACCTGTGTGGTGACGAAGAACAGCACCACGTCGAAACCGAAGACGAGCACCCACATCAGCGCCGGGTGCAGGCGCGTGCGCGGCAGTGCGTGCAGGAGGGAGACCACGACCGTGGTGCCGATCGCGGTCGGGACGAAGGAGGACGGCATCCGGCCCAGGTAGTTCCACGGCAGCGTCGTGCCGACCAGCCACAGCAGCGCCAGGCAACCGAGGAAGCGCACCGTCCGGGCCGCGGCCGGGCTCGAACCCGGGGACGCGGCTGCCGGGTGGGGCGCCGCGCCGGGCTGCTGCGGCGGCACCCAGGTGCTCCCGATCGGCGGCGGCCCGGCCCACGGCTGCGGGGCCTGGTACCCGGGCGGGGCGGCATGCGGGGCGGCGTGCGCCACCAGCGGCGGCGCGGGTACGGTCGGCGCCGGGACGCCCGGGGCCGCCCCGGTCCGCAGGACGGACTCCAGTGCCGCGAGCGCCTGGTCCGCCGTCAGCCGCTGCGCCGGGTGCTTCGCGAGCAGCCCGGCGAGCACCGGGGCGAGCGCGCCGGCCCGCCGCATCGGGCGCGGGGGTTGGGTGACCACGGCGATGCACAGGGCGCTGAAGGTGTCCGCGTGGAACGGCGCCTCGCCCTCCACCGCCGCGTACAGGGTCGCGCCGAGCGACCACAGGTCGTTGGCGGCGGTCGGCGGCTTGCCCTCCAACTGCTCCGGCGCCATGTAGGCGGGGGTGCCGATGACGGCGCCGGTCCGGGTGAGGGCCGTGGTCGCGTCCGCCATGTGCGCGATCCCGAAGTCGGTGAGGATCACCCGCTCGTCCATCAGCAGGACGTTGTCCGGCTTGAGGTCCCGGTGGACGATCCCCGCCGCGTGCGCCTGCTGCAGCGCCTTCACCATCGCGATGCCGATCTCGGCCACCCGCCGGACCGGCAGGGCGCCGTCCCGGTCGAGCACCGCGGCGAGCGAGGCGCCGGTGACGTACTCCATGACGATGACCGGCGCGCCCTCGTGCTCGACCACGTCGTGCACGGTGATGATGCCCGGGTGGTTGAGCCGCGCGGCGGCGAGCGCCTCGCGCATGGTGCGCTGGAGGAGCTGCTCGCGGTGGTCGTCGGCGACGCCCGCGGGAAGGAGCACCTCCTTCACGGCGACGTCCCGCCCGAGCGTTTCGTCCCACCCCCGCCACACGCGGCCCATGCCGCCCTGTCCGATGAGGTCGAGGAGACGGTAACGCCCCCCGACAACTGCCCCGTTCGCTGCTGTCACGGGCCACCACCTTAGACGCCGTAGTCGTACCGGTTACGGTGGGCCTCAGTTCGATCGAGGCGGCTCAGTTGGTGATCGTCAGCCGGGTGCATGCATGAAGGCAGCCCGAGCGTGGATGCCGCGTACCGGTGCGACGCCCTGTACGACACGTGCGCGAACGCGGCCGCAAGCGTCACATCGTGGTGGGTTCTCAGTCCCGCACGCCGCCCTATGGTCCGGCGGCCGTCGCCCTGCCACGATGGCCTGATGCGTATTCTGATCATGGGCGGCACCCGGTTCGTCGGTCTGCACTTCGCCCGGGCGGCGCTCGCCGCCGGGCACGACGTCACCGTGCTGCACCGCGGCCGCTCCGGTGCCGACCTGCTCCCCGACGCCACCCACCTCATCGCCGACCGCGACGCGGACCTGTCCGTGCTCCGCGACCGCAGCTGGGACGCCACCGTGGACGTCTGCGCCTACTTCCCGCGCCAGGTCCGGGAGTTGGCCGCCGCGCTCGACCCCGGCGCCGCCGGGCGCTACCTCCTGGTGTCGTCGATGTCCGTGTACGACACCCCCGCCGGCCCGGCCTTCACCGAGGACTCCCCGCTGCTCCCGGCGGACGGCCCGGAGCCCGACGCCGTCACCCCCGCTACGTACGGCCTCCTCAAGGTCCAGTGCGAGCGGGCGGCGCGGGAGGCCTTCGGGCCGGGCACGCTGCTGGTGCGCCCGACGTACGTGATCGGCCCCCACGACTACACCCACCGCTTCGACCACTGGGTGCAGCGCCTCGCCCGGGGCGGCGAGGTGCTGGCCCCGGGCCGGCCCGGCGCGCCGGTCCAGGTCGTGGACGCCCGCGACCTCGCCGCCTGGATGCTCGGCCTGCTCGAACAGGGCGCCTCCGGCGCCTACCACGCCGCCACTCCCCCGCCGTTCACCATGCGCGACCTGCTCGACGCCGTGGCCTCGGCGGTCGCCCCGGCCGGCACCACGCTCACCTGGGTGGACGACGACTTCCTCCGGGCCGCCGGCGTCCCCGAGCGCGCGCTGCCGCTGTGGTCCGCCGACCCGCGGACCCTGGCGACCAGCACCGGCGACCCCGCGGCCGCCGTCGCCACCGGCCTGACGCTGCGTCCGGTGGCCGACACCGCGCGGGACATCGAGCCGTTCGAGCCGCTGCCGCAGGCGCTGACGCCCGAGCGGGAGGCCGAGCTGCTGACCGCCTGGCACCGGCGCTGAGCGTCACGGGCCCGCCGGCCTGCCCGTGCGCGGCAGCGGACGGGCGCGGGCGACGAGCAGCGCGACGTCGTCATGTCCGCCCTGGTGGTGCAGGGCGGCGAGGAGGAGGTCGCAGGTCTCCTCCGGGGAGGGGCGGGGCCGGCCGAGGAGGTCAGTGAGGGCGGCGAGGCGGGTGTCGATGTCGTGGTCGCGGGTCTCCACCAACCCGTCAGTGTAGAGCACGAGTTCGTCGTCGACCGCGAGGCCGAGCAGGGTGTCGCGGAAGGCGACGCCGCCGACGCCCAGGGGTGCGCCGGTGGGCAGGTCGAGGAGGAGCGGCGGGCGGCCCGGGCGGGTGTGGACCGGGGGCAGGTGGCCGGCGGTGGCGATGCGGCAGCGGTGCCGGTGCGGGTCGTGGACGGCGTAGACGCAGGTGGCGATCGCCTCGCCGAGGCCGGCGACGATGCGGTCGAGGTGGGTGAGGACGGCGGCGGGCGCCAGGTCGAGTCCGGCCAGGGTTCTGGTGGCGGTGCGGAGTTGGCCCATGGTGGCGGCGGCGTTGATGCCGCTGCCCATGACGTCGCCGACGACGAGGGCGGTCCGGTCGGCGCTCAGCGGGATGACGTCGAACCAGTCGCCGCCGACCTCGCCGACGCTCGCCGCGGGCTGGTAGCGGTAGGCGACCTCGAGTCCGGGCGGCCGCGGGAGCGGCCCGGGCAGCAGGTGGCGCTGGAGGGTGAGGGCGGCGTGGCGCTGGCGCTGGTACCAGCGGGCGTTGTCGATGGTGACGGCGGCGCGGGCGGCGAGTTCGCCGGCCAGCACCAGGTCGTCGTGGTCGAACGGCTGCGGGTTGCGGGCGCGCTTGAGGTCGAGGGCGCCGAGGACCTGGCCGCGGGCGCGCAGCGGTACGGCCAGGTAGGAGTGGACTCCGGCCTGTCGGAGCCGTTCGGCGGCCTGGTCGTCGCGGGCGATGCGCGGCAGGTCGCGGTCGGTGACGCGGGCGAGCAGGACGGGGCGGCCGGTGCGGGCGCAGCGGGCGACCAGGCGGGTGGCGTCGTAGCGGGCGATCTGTCCGACCGGGTCGGCGGCCTCGGTGGCGGGTGTGGGGTAGCCGGCTTTGACGGCGAGGGCCCGGAACAGGGTGGGGCCGCCCTTGTCGGCCGGGGGCGGGCTGTCGGTGAGGACGCCTTCGAGGACGTCGACGGCGGCGATGTCGGCGAACTCCGGGACGAGGACGTCGGCGAGTTCGCGGGCGGTGGTGTCGAGGTCGAGGGTGGTGCCGATGCGTTCGGCGGCGTCGGCGATCACGGTGAGGCGGCGCCGGGCGGCGGCTGCGGCGGTGGCGGCCCGGTGCTGTTCGGTGACGTCGACGACCGAGACGGCGACGCCGATCACCCGGTGGGCGGGGTCTTCCAGTCGGAAGAAGGACGCGGACCAGGCGTGCTCGGCGTGGGGGTCGGCGTGGGTGCGGCCGGTGGTGAACTGGTTCAGCAGCGGGGTGCCGGTGGCCAGTACCTCCCGCATCGCCGCCTCGATCGCGTCGGCGTCCAGGAACGGCAGGGCCTCCCGGACGGTGCGGCCCAGGATGTGGGCGGCGGGGATGCCGTTGATGCGTTCCAGCGCCGGGTTGATCAGGACGTAGCGCAGGGCGGTGTCCATGACCGCGAGGCCGATCGGGGACTGTTCCATCAGGCGCAACGACAGTGCGAGGTCCCGTTCGAGGCGGCGCAGCGTGGCCTGCTTGGAAGCCAGGCCGAGGGCGTAGTACCGGCCGCTTACGTCCTCCAGGCGCATGTTGCGGAACTCGGCCAGCAGTGTGGTTCCGTCCTTGTGCCGCACCGGGAAGACCCCGGCCCACGTCCCGCCGCCGGCCATGACCTGGGCGAACAGTGACAGCACGTGTTCCCGGTGTTGTTCGTCGACCAGTACTCGGGCGGCGGGGTGGCCGAGTGCCTCGGCCGCGCGGTAGCCGAAGAGGTCCTCGGCCTGCGGGCTCCACAGGACGATCCGGCCCTGCGCGTCCAGCACCACGGCGGCGACGCCCAGGACGTCCAGCAGCCCGCCCGGGTCCATCGCGGGGTCCCGGTCGGGCGGGGCTTCGCCCTCCGGCACGTCGTGCTCGGCGTCCATCCGGCCACCTCCTCCCGCCGGCGCGCCGGTGCGCGGCGGCGACGGCGGCTTCGGTTCACTCCATCGTCCCGCCCCGGCCCGAAGCCGCCAGCCGGGCCGCCGACCGGGTCGCCGCGCGTGTCGCCGCCCTGCTGTACGTCGACGCCTTCGTCCCCCGCGACGGCGAGTGCCAGTGGGAGCTGATGAACGACGCCTGGCGCCGGCGCTACCTGAGCGGCGTCGGCGAGAACGGCTACGCCGTCGTCCCCCGGTACCCCTCGCTGGACCCGCGCTGCACCCCGCACCCGCTCGCGACGTACCTTCAGCGCGTCCGACTGGGCGGAGCCGAGCAGCGCGTGCCGCGCCGCGAGTACGTCCATCGCCGCCGCGCAGTAGGCGGCACCGCTCGGCGACGCGGCGAGGCTTTCCCGCACCGTCGGGATCACCCGGGGCGGTCGCCCGGGGCCGGTCCGTCCCGGGGCCGGCACCCGCCCGGCCCGGGGAAGGCCGGTCGGGAGCCCGGACGGGCCGGCGGCCTTTCGCCGGTCCGTCCGTTCAGGCGCGGCCGGCGGCGCGCTGGGTGCGGCGGGCGAGGGAGTCGACGACGACGGCGGCGAGCAGCACCGCGCCGGTGATCATGAACTGGATGGCGTTGCTCAGGCCCTCGATGTTCATTCCGGACTGGATCGAGCCGATCACCAGGGCGCCGAGCAGGGCCGACCAGGTCTTGCCGCGGCCGCCGAACAGGCTGGTGCCGCCGATGACGGCGGCCGCGATGGAGTTCATCAGCAGGTTGCCGCCGCCGGAGGTCTGGCTGGCGGACTGGATCTGCGCGGCCAGGAAGAGGCCGCCGACCGCCGCCATGGTGGAGCAGATGCTGAAGACGCTGATCCTGATCCAGGCCACGTCGATGCCGGCCCGGCGGGCGCCCTCGATGTTGCCGCCGAGTGCGAACACCTTGCGGCCGTAGGTGGTGCGGCGCAGCACGAAGTCGAGGACCACGATGAAGATCAGGAAGATCAGCAGCGCCAGCGGCAGGCCCTTGTACTGGTTGAGGGTGTAGGCGGCGAGGAAGGCGATGATCGCGAGGACGACGGTGCGCACGACGATGTCGGTCATCGGCCGGTACGGGACGCCGGCCGCCTTGCGCCGGGCGGCGTCGACGAGGGAGGCGATGACGAACAGCGCGATGCCGATGACCGCCGCGCCGTAGGCGGCGATCTGCTGGCCGTAGATGGTGGTGTAGAGCCGGGAGACGATGTCCTTGCCGGAGAGGTTGACGGTGCCGGTGGCGCCGAGGACCTGCAGCATCAGGCCGTTCCAGCCGAGGTTGCCGGCGAGGGTGACGACGAAGGCCGGGACGCCGACCTTGGCGAAGAAGAGGCCGTGGATGACGCCGACGGCGGCGCCGCTGGCGAGGGCGACGAGGAGTGCGACCCACTGGTTGACGCCGTTGTTGACGTTCAGGACGGCGAACAGGGCCGCGCACAGGCCGCTGACGTAGGCGACCGACAGGTCGATCTCGCCGAGCAGCAGCACGAACACGACGCCGAGCGCGATCATGCCGGTGCCGACGATCTGCTGGGAGAGGTTGGACAGGTTCTGGGCGGAGAGGAAGCTGCTGTTGAGGCTGCCGAACACCACCCAGATGACGATCAGGGCCACCACGACGGGCAGTGAGCCGAGTTCGCCGCTGCTGACGCGGCGGCGGAACTCGGCCAGGTAGCCCTTGATGCCCTCCTGGCGGACGATCAGCCGGGGGTCGACCGCGGGGGTGGCCTCGGGGGCCACCGGGACGGGGGCGTTGACGCCGCCGGTGGGCATGGAGTCCTCGGGCAGCGGGACGCGGTCGCGCCCGGGTTCGCCGCCGGGGGTGTTTCCCGGGATGTGGTCGCTCACTGGGAACCCTCCTGGCCCCGGGCCCTGCGGCGGGTCACGGCGTTGTCCGTGGCGCCGGTGATGGCCGAGATGATCTCTTCCTGGTTGGTGTAGCGCTTGTCGAAGACCCCGTTGTTGCGGCCGAGGCGCAGCACCGCGACGGTGTCGGCGACGGCCATCACGTCCGCCATGTTGTGGCTGATCAGGATCACGCCGTGGTCCTGTTCGCGCAGTCGCTCGACCAGGTCGAGCACCTGGGCGGTCTGCTCGACGCCGAGGGCGGCGGTCGGTTCGTCCAGCATGACGACCTTGGGCGAGCCGATCAGCGCGCGGGCGATCGCGACGACCTGGCGCTGGCCGCCGGAGAGCGAGGCGACGGGGATCCGCACGCTGGGGATGCGGATGGAGAGGGTGTCGAGCAGGCCCCGGGAGCGCTTCTCCATGGCGACCTCGTCGAGGATGCCGAGGCGGCGGATCTCGCGGCCGAGGAAGAGGTTCGCGACCACGTCGAGGTTGTCGCAGAGCGCGAGGTCCTGGTAGACGGTGGCGATGCCCAACTGCTGGGCGTCCTGCGGGCGGTGGATGGTCACCGGCCTGCCCTGCCACTCGATGACGCCCTCGTCGGGCTGGTGCACGCCGGCGATCGCCTTGACCAGGGTGGACTTCCCGGCGCCGTTGTCGCCGACCAGGGCGACGACCTCGCCGGCGTGCACCTCCAGTTCGATGTCGGTGAGCGCCTGGACGGCGCCGAACCGTTTGGAGACCCCGCGCAGGGCCAGTACGGTCTCACCTGCCACAGTGACCAACTCCCTTGCCCCGCCTCCCTCGTGGAGGCGGGGCGTGTTCGGCTTCGGAGGTTCCGGCTGCTACTGGAGGCCGGCGGCCTTGCAGGCGTCGGCGTAGTCCGGTGTGCAGATCTGGGCGACGGTGTAGAAGCCGTCGGCGACCACGGTGTCCTTGACCTTGTCCTTGGTGACGACGATCGGGGTGAGCAGGTTGGCGGGCACCGTGTTGCCGCTGCCGTTGGTCACCGTGGTCGGCACGAGGGTGGAGTCCAGCGGCTTTCCGGAGGCGAGGCCGACCGCGATCTGGCCGGCCGCGTCGGTCTCCGGCTTGAGCGGCTTGTAGACGGTCATGGTCTGGGTGCCGGCGACGATCCGCTGGATGCCGTCGAGCTGGGCGTCCTGGCCGGTGAGCGGGACGCTGAGGCCGGCCGCCTTGAGGGCGGTCGCGACACCGGCGGCCATGCCGTCGTTGGCGGAGTAGGCGCCGACCACGTTGGCGGCGCCGATCGCGGTGATCGCGGCGGCGGCTTCCTGGTTGGCCGTGTTCGGGTCCCACTGCGGGGTGTCGAACTCCTTGCCGACCTTCAGCTTGCCGTCGATCGCGCTGTGCGCGCCGGCCTTGAAGTCGGCCGCGTTGGGGTCGGTGGGCGAGCCGTTGATCATGAAGATCTCGCCCGCGCCCGCCTTGTCCCCGACCGCGGCGACCAGGGCCTGGCCCTGCAGTTCGCCGACCTTGTGGTTGTCGAAGGAGACGTACGCGTCGACCGGGCCCTGGGCGAGCCGGTCGTAGGCGAGCACCTTGACGCCGGCGTCGTGGGCCTTCTGGACGGAGGACTGGATCGCCTTGGAGTCGACCGCGTCCAGGATCAGCACCTTGTCGCCCTTGGTGAGCGCGGTGTCGACCTGGGTCTGCTGGAGCGTCGCGTCCTGGTTGGCGTTGTAGTAGTCGATCTGTGCCTGCGGCGCCAGTTCCTTGATCTTCTTCTCGAGCAGCGGCCGGTCGAACTGCTCGTAGCGGGTGGTCTTGGTCTCCGGCAGCAGCAGGCCGATCCGGACGGCGCCCACCGCGGCGCCGCCGCTCGCGCTCGCGCCGCCCGAGGAGCCGCCGCCGGAGGACTGCTTGGCACTGCCGCAGGACGCGGCGCCGAGGCCGAGGGACACGACGGCGGTGACCGCGAGGACGCGGCGGAGCCCGATGCTCATGAGGATGCCTCTCCGGTTGGGTCCACCCCCTCGCCTCCGAGTCTGGGAAGCTTCGGGCGCCACGACGATCCCGGTGCGCCGAACGGGTTGCGGATCCGCCCGGGTGCCGCACGCCGCCGGCGGCGGGGCCGGGGTGTCGCTGACGGGGGTGGGTGGGGGGATGGCCGAGCATCGGAGACGTTCGTGACCGACCGGTCCCTGTCGGGTCCGCTCGGGTCGGTGGCCGGAGGGAGAGGTGGATGGGCAGGATGCGGTGGATCGGGGGGTCGCTGCGGGCGCTCCTCGCGGTGGTGCTGGTGGCGGTGGCCGGGTCGGCGGGGGTGGTGGGGTCGGCCGGCGCGGTGGGCGCGGCGGCGCCGGCCGGGCCGCTGTTCGCGCCGAAGGTGGCGTACAAGGCGGGGCACTATCCGTTCGAGGTGGCGCTCGGGGACTTCCACGGGACGGGCCACCTGGACATCGTGGCGGGCAACAACATGGACAACACCGTCTCGCTGTTCCCGGGCAACGGTGACGGCACCTTCGGCGCGCCGAGCACCCTCCCGGTGGGCGACGAGCCCGGTCAGCTGGTGGCCGCGCGGTTCACCGGCAGCGGGCGGACGGACCTGGCGGTGGTCGCCGGGGCGCACCCGACGAGCAACGTCGGCTCGGTCGAGGTGCGGCTCGGCAACGGCGACGGCACCTTCCAGCCCGCGCACAGCTACGACGTGGGGGCGTCCCCGACCGGGCTCGCGGCGGCGGACCTGCGGGGCGCCGGGCGGCTCGACCTGGTGACCGTCAACAAGAACGACAACACGGCCTCGGTGCTGCTGGGCAACGGCGACGGCACCTTCCAGCCGCGGCACGACTACCCGGTGGGCAACGATCCGGAGGGCCTGGCGCTCGCGGACCTCACCGGCCGCGGGCGGATCGACCTGGTGGTCACCAACAGCCACGACCACACCGTCTCGGTGCTGCTGGGCAACGGCGACGGTACGTTCCAGCCCCGGCACGACTACCCGGTGGGCCAGTTCCCCCGAGGAGTCGCGGTCGGCGACCTGCGGGGCGTCGGGCACCCCGACCTGGTGGTGGCGGCCGCCGGTGACGACGCGTTCGCGGTGCTGCCGGGCAACGGGGACGGCACCTTCGGCGCGCCGACCGAGTTCCCGCTGGACAAGGGCAGCTTCCCCGCCGACGTGGCGGTCGTCGACCTGAACGGCGACGGCCACCTCGACCTGGCCGGCGGGCTCAACGACGCCAACGTCTCGGTGCTGCCCGGCAACGGCGACGGCACCTTCCAGCCGCGGCAGGACTACCGGATCTCGGCGTTCGGGGCGCGGCTCGCGGTCGGCGACCTCAACGGCGACGGCAAGCCGGACGTGGTCGCGGGCGACGACAGCTCGGTCGACGTCCTGCTGAACATCGGCAAGCGCCCGGTCACCGCCGCCCTGTCCTCCTCCGCCAACCCCTCCGGCTACGGCCAACCGGTGACCTTCACGGCCACCGTCTGCCCCGTCCTGGCGAGCGCCGGCGCCCCCACCGGCTCGGTGACCTTCCGCGACGGCGCGACCGTGCTCGGCAGCTCGCCCCTTCAGCCGGACGGCAGTGCCCGCTGCGGCCTGGCGACGCTGAGCACCTCGGCCCTCGCCGTGGGCCCGCACGACCTCACCGCCGAGTACACCGGCGACGACCGCGACCTCGGCGCCACCTCCGACGTCCTCACCCAGGACGTCACGCGGGCCGCGGTCGTCACCACGCTCGACTCCTCCGCCGATCCGGCCCCCTTCGGCAGCCCGGTGACCTTCACCGACACCGTCTGCCCGGCGCCGCCCAGCACCGGCCCGGCCGCCGCGCCGACCGGCACGGTGACCTTCGCGGACGGCGGCACGACCCTCGGCACCGGCCGGCTCGCCCCGGGCGGCGGCACCAACTGCTCGTCCACGCAGATCAGTTGGTCCCACCTGCTGCCCGGGACGCACACCGTCACCGCGCAGTACTCGGGCGACGACGACTACCTGCCGGGCGCGGTGGAGAGCCGCTCGCAGCAGATCGGCTGCGAGCGGACGATCACCGGCCCGGCCGGGTCGGTGGTGGCCACCGGGCCGAGCACCTGCCTGGTGGACGCCACGGCCGACGCGGTGGTGGCGGAGCCGGGAGCGGCGCTGTTCGTCACCCGCTCGACGGTCGGGAGCCTCGTCTCGCACGGCGCCGCCTTCCTCGGGGTGTGCGCGAGCACCGTCACCGGGTCCGTCGAAGTGGACGGCTCCAGCGGGTTCGTGGCGATCGGCGACCCCGTCGACGAGGGCTGCGCGGGCAACCGGATCGACGGCTCGGTCGTCCTGACGGACAACGCCGGCGGGCTGGCGCTCGTCGACAACCGGATCGGCGGCAGCACCGTCGTCGACGGCACCAGCGGCGCGGGCCCGTTCCCGCACGACGACCGGGCCCGGATCGCGGCGAACACCATCGCCGGCTCCCTCGCCTGCTCGGGCAACACCCCGCCGCCGAGCGACGACGGCCGGCCCGACACCGTCAGCGGCCCGCGCACCGGGCAGTGCGAGAAGCTCTGAGCGGGCGTTCGGCACGGGATTCCTGCGGCACGGACTCGGTTCCAGGTTCTCCTGGCGACCGGGTCCGTGCCCGCGACAGCGGTCAACCGCCCCGCAGGCCGCGGTAATGCGGATGACAGCGGCCGGCCAGGTCGACCATGATCGGTCGGTGGCCGACACCGTGGACGTTCTGGAACTGCGCATCATCTGCCCGCCGGCTGCCGAGGTCGGGCTGGAGGTCCGCCCGATCATCGGCGGACGGGACGTGTTCGCCGGCTCCCGCTACCGGAGCGTCAGACCGAGGCACCTGCTGGGTTCGGCCGGGCCGTTGCGGGCCACCGCCACCCCTCGCGAGGTCCGCATCGCCACGACCGGATGCGCGGAGGAGTGCTGCGGCGCCGTCCACGTGACGATCAGGCGCGAGGCGGAGCACGTGCTCTGGACGGGCTGGCGCAATCCGATGGACGACGACTTCGGCCTGCCCGCCTGCCGGTTCTCCGCCGCCCAGTACGACGCCGAGGTCGCCCGGGCCGAGGCGGACCGCAGGTGGCAGTGGCCCGGCACGATGGTCGCCGACCTGCTCGAGGCGAAGCTGACGGGAGACGGCAGCGGGCTGGCCGCGTGGGACTGCGAACTCGAAGCGATCTGGGACGGTTGGAACGAACCCGACCGGATCGACGTCGTGCTGCGCCATCCCCGCGGCTGTGACGAGCGCGAGGACCACTGGCTCCAGTTCGGGATCAGGCTGCCGATAACCGCGGACGACCCGGTCGGCCAGGCGGAGCGACTCGAAGCCCGGCTGACCTCCGAGGATCCCCGTGCCACGGCGCAGGTCTGGGGCGGTTCGCCGGCGGCCGCCGAGAAGCTCGGCTACCGCTGGCCGCCGGAGTACCCGTGGGACTCGTGAGCAGGCGCCCCTCATCCCTGCCGAACGCCCTCCGGGCCGAGCCGGGGTTCACCGGCAGCGGGGGCGGTGGCGCTCCCGGGCTGTCCGCCCGCCCCGGCGGACCGGAGCCGGGTGAGGCCCCGTTCGGAGTCCGCCAGCCCCCAGGCCGAGCTTCCGGCCACCAGCGCGGAGAGCACGATGGCGATCCACAGGAGCTGGTAGGTGTTGTCCGCCCTCCCCAGGTCCCCGGGGTGCGCCGGGTCGATCCGGAGGGTCACGGGGAGGGACCCTCCGTGCTCGCCCGTGCCGTGGTACGTCCGGCCGTTCACGACGTAGGTGTAGAAGCACTTCTGCCCGCGGTCCCCGGTGGAATCGCACTCCGCCGTCAGGGCCGGGACCTTGAGCGTCGCGGTGTCGTCGAGGTCGCGGCCGTGGAGCCAGGCGCTGAGGCAGAGCGCGAACAGTGCGCTACCGACCCACACCAGGACGGCCATCAGGAAGGCGACGACGGTCGATGCGCGCAGTTTCCGCTCGGTCTGCGGGACTCGGCGGACCCGCCGCCGCCACACGGCGGTTCCGGCGATCACGCCGAGACCCGTGATCAGCCAACCGGCCTTCCACTGGGGTGAGCACCAGGCCCCCGACGCGGTGGTGAGGGCCCCTGCCAGGACCACGCCCGTCGCGCCCAGGGCCGCACGGCGCACGAAGGCCGGCTCGACGGCTGTCGGGGTCGTCATCCGATCGATCGCCATCACCCCAGCATCCAGCGGCGGGCGCCCCGGCGCCAGGCCTTCGCCGGTTCGGTGAGGAAATTGTTCGGTCGCGCTCGCCCCCAACTCCCTGACCGGACAGGCGAGTCCGCACGCGGGAGGCCGGCCGCCCCCGCTCCGCGGCAGGGGCGGGGGCGGGGGCGGGGGCAGCCGGGCCGGTTCACGCGCCGGGCGCGGGCGCGTAGCCGGCCGGGCGGGTGGTGAAGGTGCCGCGGCCCTGGGTGCGGCTGCGCAGGCGGCTCGCGTAGCCGAACAGTTCGGCCAGCGGGACCACCGCCGCGACCCGGCCGGGGCCGGTCTCCCGGATCTGGCCGCGCCGCGCCGCGAGGTCGCCGAGCACCGCGCCGAGGGCGTCCTCCGGTACGGTCACCGTCACCTCCGCGACCGGCTCCAGGAGTTGGAGGCGGCTCGCGCGCAGTGCCTCGCGCAGGCCCTGGCGGGCGGCGGTGCGGAAGGCCAGGTCGGAGGAGTCCCTGGGGTGGGTGCTGCCGTCGGTGAGGGTCACCCGCACGCCGGTGACCGGGTGCCCGCCCAGCGGGCCCTCGGCGAGGGCCTCGCGGCACCCCGCCTCCACGGCCTGGACGTACTCGCGCGGGACGCGGCCGCCGATCACGGTGGAGCCGAACACGAAGTCCTCCGTTTCCCCGCCCGGCTGCACGTCGAGGACCAGGTGGGCGAACTGGCCGGCGCCGCCCTCCTGTTTGACGTGCCGGTGGACGAACCCGGTCACGCCCTCGACCAGCCGCTCGCGGTGGGCGACCTGCGGGCGGCCGGTCACGGCGTCGACGCCGTGCTCGCGGCGGATCTTCTCCACGGCGACTTCCAGGTGCAGCTCCCCCAGCCCCGACAGCGTCCGCTGCCCGGTCTCGGCGTCCGTGCGCACCCGGAGCGACGGGTCCTCCTCGGCCAGGCGGGCCAGCGCCTGGGCGAGCTTGTCGGTGTCGGCCGTGCGCCGGGCCTCGACGGCGACGGTGACGACGGGCTCGGCGCTGACCGGCGCCTCCAGCAGGATCGGCGCGGCGGGCGCGCACAGGGTGGCGCCGACGCGGGCCGCCTTGGGGCCGATCACGGCGACGATGTCCCCGGCCACGGCGTGGTCGCTCTCGCGGTGGCTGTCGGCCTGCACGCGCAGGATCCGGGAGACGCGTTCGGGGCGGCCGGTGGTGGTGTCCAGCACGGTGTCCCCCTTCTCCAGTCGGCCGGCGTAGACGCGCAGGTAGGTCAGCCGTCCGGTGGCGGTGACGTTCACCTTGAACGCCAGTGCCGTGAACGGCTGTTCGGGATCGGCGGCCCGCTGCTGCGGCGTGTCGTCGGCCGTACCGGTGACGCCGGCGACCGGGGGGACGTCCAGCGGGGAGGGCAGGTAGGCGACGGCGGCGTCCAGCAGCGGCTCGATCCCGCGGTTGCGGTACGCCGATCCGCACAGCACCACGACGGCCTCGCCGGTGCGGGTCAGCTCGCGCAGGGCGGCGGCGAGGGTGGCTGCGCTCAGGGTGCCGGCGGCGCAGAACTCCTCCAGCGCGCCGGGGTGGAGGGAGGCGACGGTCTCCGCCAGGGCGTGCCGGCGGGCGGCGGCCTCGGCGGCCAGGTCCTCGGGGACGGGCCCTTCGCGCAGGGCGTCGTCCGCCCAGGTGAGCGCGCGCAGGCGCAGCAGGTCGACGACGCCGGTGAAGGCGTCCTCGGCGCCGATCGGCAGCTGCACGGCCAGGGGTTGCGGGTGCAGGCGCTCGCGGATGGAGGCCAGCGCGGTGTCGAGGTCGGCGCCGGCGCGGTCCAGCTTGTTGACGAAGGCGATCCTCGGTACGCCGTGCCGCTCGGCCTGCCGCCACACCGACTCGCTCTGCGGCTCGACCCCGGCGACGGCGTCGAACACGGCGACGGCGCCGTCCAGCACGCGCAGTGAACGCTCGACCTCGTCGGCGAAGTCGACGTGGCCGGGGGTGTCGATGAGGTTGATCCGGTGCCCGTTCCAGGCGCAGCTGACGGCCGCGGCGAAGATGGTGATGCCCCGGTCGCGTTCCTGCGGGTGGCAGTCGGTGACGGTGGTGCCCTCGTGCACCTCGCCGCGCTTGTGGGTCTCGCCGGCGAGGTAGAGGATCCGCTCGGTGACGGTGGTCTTGCCGGCGTCGACGTGGGCGAGGATGCCGAGGTTGCGGACGGCGGCGATGGTGCCGGTGCTGGCGGTGGTGCCGGTGCTGGTGCTGGTGCTCGTGGTGGTGCGCATGGCCCGGGTGCCCTTTCGGAAGTACCGCGGAAGGAGGAGGGGCGCGCGATCGGTGAGCTGACGGCACGTCGGGGGTCGGTTCGCCGACCGGACGGGCGATGGCGGCGAAGGCCGCGGGTCTCAGGAGGCCGTCGGGCTCCAGCGGTGCCGGCCGCGCAGCGGGCACCGCACGAGCGGGGACACCAGGATCACCTCGAACCGGGACGCGGGGGAGGGTGCGGCGGTGCGCTGCGCGGTCACGGCCGCTCCCCCCTTCCGCTGCTTCCGGTGTCGTTCGGGCGCGCCGCGGGGCCCGGTCGAACGGGAGGCGGCGCGTGTCCGTGGGAGAGCTTAGGGAAGGCCCGCCGCGCGCCGCACCGGGTTATTCCGCGCCGTCCCGTCGAGCGGGCCACCACCGGTTGACAGGACTCTCGACGACGAAGCTACGTTGGGTAGCAGGCCTCTCACCTTTCGTGACTTCTGTGCCTGCCCGCCCACCATCGCGAGGAACCCCAGCATGACCACGACCCCCACCCGTCCCACCGCCGTGCCCTCGATCGAGCAGCTGCCGCAGCCGAAGCTGCGCACGAACACCGACATCCAGGGCAACGTCCTGGCCGCGTTCAACAAGGACTTCACGGACTTCCGCTACCTGCACTTCCCGGACGCCGCCAAGGGCCGCGGCTGGCTCGCCGCGATCCTCAACACCGTCGCGACGACCAGCGAGACCGAGGACTTCAACGAGCAGTTCTCGCTGGCCCGCCGGGCCTTCGGCCGCGACCCCGTCGCGGCGGTCGTCCGCTGCGGGGTCTCGCTCACCTTCGAGGGCCTGCTGACCGTCGCCGTCAAGCCCGACCAGGTGAGGAAGGACCTGAGCACCTTCACGGCGTTCTGCGCGGGCGCGGCCGCCCGGGCCAAGGACCTCGGGGACACCGCCGAGAGCGACCCCGGGCACTGGCTGTTCGGCGCCGGGACGGGCGACAAGGTCGTGCACGCGGTCCTGATCGTCGCCGCGGACACCGACGAGCTGCTGCAGGAGAAGCTCAGGAACCTCGACACCGTCGAGCAGACGCACGGGATCAAGCGGGTCCACATGGACCACGGCCGCACCCTGACCGGCGCGATGAAGGGCCACGAGCACTTCGGCTACAAGGACGGCATCTCCCAGCCCGGCGTCAAGGACTTCCACCGGGAGGACCCGGAGCACAAGGGGTTCCGCGACAACCGCGCCGGCAGCGAGCTGATCGAGCCGGGCGAGTTCGTCTTCGGCCACAAGAGCGAGATGGGCGACCGGAAGGCGCCGGCGTGGATGAAGAACGGCTCGCTCCAGGTGGTGCGCCGGCTGCGCCAGGACGTCGCGGGCTGGAACGAGGCCGTGGTGGACGGCGTCAAGCAGTTCACCGGGACCATGGACGCCAACCGGCTCGGCGCCTGCCTGGTCGGCCGCGAGAAGAACGGCACGCCGCTCGCCCCGCCGGTCAGCGCCGTGGCCGGTCTCGGCGGCGACCGCAACGACTTCGACTACGAGAACGACCCCGTGGGCGAGCACACCCCCTGGGTCGCCCACATCCGCCGCACCCACCCCCGGGCCTTCGCGGGCGTCGGCGACCACAAGCCGAGGAGCCACCGTGTGATGCGCCGCGGCATCCCGTACGGCCCCGAGTTCCCGGGCGGCGCGGACGACGGCAAGGACCGCGGGCTGATGTTCGTCTGCTACGGCACCTCGCTGGAGGCGCAGTTCGAGCTGGTCCAGCGGCACTGGTCCAACGACCCGGAGTTCACGCCCGGCCTCGACACCCCCACGCCGCACCCGCACAACGGCTTCGACAAGGTCACCGGCCTGGCCGGCCACGCCTCGATCGCCCTCGCGGACGGCACCCACGGCACGGTCGACATGAAGCGCTTCGTCCGTACGACGGGCGCGCTCTACGCCTTCACCCCCTCGATCAGCACGCTGCGGCTGCTCGCCGAGGGCAAGGACCTTCCCAACGAGCCGGTCGGCTCCTGAGCCGCGAGGAGAAGCGATGAGTGAGAACCCCGTCATCGAGGGCACGGCCACGGACCGGGCCCGCTGGCAGACCTGTCGGCAGCTGGCGCGCGAACTGCTGCTGGTCGGCCCGGACGACCGGGACCTGAAGCTGCGCTACCTCGACGTCCTGATCAAGGACGGCATCCCGCCGGCGGACGAGAGCAAGGACGTGCTGATCGTCGGCGCGGGCATCGCCGGCCTGGTCGCCGGGAAGCTGCTGAAGGACGCCGGGCACAACGTCACCATCCTGGAGGCCAACGCCAGCCGGGTGGGCGGGCGGATCAAGACCTTCCGCGCCGCCGACGGCGAGCCGGACGGGCCGTTCCGCGACCCGATGCAGTACGCGGAGGCCGGGGCGATGCGGCTGCCCAGCTTCCACCCGCTCACCCTGGCCCTGGTCGACAGCCTCGGCCTGAACCGGCAGCTGTTCTTCAACGTCGACGTCGATCCGGACACCGGCAACCAGAACGCGCCCGTCCCGCCCGTGGTCTACGAGTCCTTCGAGCCCGGCAAGGTCTGGACGTACGGCGCGGACAGCCCGGACTTCCGCGAGCCCGCCAAGCGCTTCAACTCCTGGATCCGCACCAACCGGGTCCAGGCCCGCCGGCGCGAGTACGCCGCCGACCCGAGCTGCGTCAACGAGGGCTTCCACCTCACCGGCGACGAGGTGCGGATCACCGCCGCCGACATGGTCAACCAGGCCCTGGAGCCGGTCCGCGACTACTACTCGGTGATCAAGGACGGCAAGCGGGTGAACAAGCCGTTCGACGAGTGGCTGGACGGCTGGGCCCGGGTGATCCACGACTTCGACGGCTACTCGATGGGCCGCTTCCTGCGCGAGTACGCGGGCTTCAGCGACGAGGCCGTCGAGGCGATCGGCACGATCGAGAACATGACCTCCCGGCTGCACCTGGCGTTCTTCCACACCTTCCTGGGCCGCAGCGACATCAACCCGAACGCCACCTACTGGGAGATCGAGGGCGGCAGCTGGAACCTGCCCCGCGCGCTCGCCGAGGAGCTCAAGGACGAGCTGCGGATGGGCGAGCGGATGATCCGGATGGAGTACTGGGACCCGCGCCGGGACGGCGGCGGCGCCCGGCACGTCGGCCCGACCGGGCCGCAGGTCGCCGTGCTGACCGTCCCCGAGGACGACCCGAACGCCGAACCCGAGGTCTGGAAGGGCGACTTCGCGATCGTCACGGTCCCGTTCTCCGCCCTGCGGTTCGTCCAGGTCACTCCCCCGTTCTCGTACAAGAAGCGCCGCTCGATCATCGAGACCCACTACGACCAGGCCACCAAGGTGCTGCTGGAGTTCTCCCGCCGCTGGTGGGAGTTCACCGAGGCGGACTGGAAGACCGAGCTCGACTCCATCGCCCCCGGTCTGTACGAGTTCTACCAGCGGGCCGGCGAGGAGGACGCGGAGGCGGCCGCGGCCGCCGCCCACAACGGCCACCGGCCGCCGCGCAACCTGCCGGACCTGCTGCTCGGCGCGCACGCGAGCGTGGACGAGCGCCGGATCAGCCGGGGCCAGCGGGAGGTCTACGAGCACACCCCGCTGCTGCGGGCCAGCGTGCGCCCGGCCACCAACTGCTTCGGCGGCGGCTCGACCACCGACAACCCGAACCGCTTCATGTACTACCCCTCGCACCCGGTGCCCGGCGGCGAGGGCGGCGGCGTGGTGCTGGCCAGCTACAGCTGGTCGGACGACGCGGTGCGCTGGGACTCCATGGAGGACGACGAGCGCTACGTCTACGCGCTGCGCAACCTCCAGTCGGTGCACGGCCGGCGGATCGAGGTGTTCTACACCGGCTGCGGGAAGACCCAGAGCTGGCTGCGCGACCCGTACGCCTTCGGCGAGGCGGCGGTGTACACCCCGCACCAGATGACCAGCTTCCACCTCGACGTGGTCAAGCCGGAGGGCCCGGTGCACTTCGCGGGCGAGCACGTCTCGCTCAAGCACGCCTGGATCGAGGGCGCGGTGGAGACCGCCGTGCGGGCGGCCATCGCCGTGCACGAGGCGCCCCCGCCGCCGCCCCCGGCGCAGCCGGAGATCCGGCCCGAGGCGCAGGCCCGCCGGGAGAGCCGGGAGAGCCGGCAGGAGGCGATGACCCGATGAGCGGCGACGAATGGACGGTGGCGCGCTACCTGGCCACCAGGCTGGAGCAGTTGGGCATCCGGTACCTGTTCGGGGTGCCGGGCGACTTCCTCGGCCCGTTCCTGACGATCATGCAGGAGACCACCGGCGTGCGCTGGATCGGCACCCCCACCGAGATGGGCGGCGGCTACGCCGCGGACGCCTACGCCCGGGTGCGGGCCGCCGACACGGACCCGGAGAAGGGCGAGGTGGGCGTCGGCGCCGTCGCGGTGACCTACGGGGTGGGCGCGTTCAGCCTGCTCAACGCCATCGGCGGCGCCTACGTCGAGGACGTGCCGCTGATCGCGATCAACGCGGCGCCCTCGTACGAGCAGTGGCTCAACCAGCAGGCGGTCGGCCTGCTCACCTCGCACATGAGCCCGCGCCGGGAGAGCAACCTGGCGGTCTACCGGCAGGTGACGGTGGACGCGCAGCTGCTCTCCAACCCGGGGCTCGCGCCCTCCCAGATCGACAGCGCGATCACCGCCTGCCTGACCGAGCGCAAGCCCGTCTACCTGGAGGTGATGGAGGACCTCTGGCACGCGCCATGCGCGCCCCCGCAGGGCGAACTCCGGGCGCACGGACGGACGTTCACCAAGCGGAACGAGGAGATGCTGGCCAAGGCCGTCAAGGCCGCGGTGGCGCTGATCGACGCGTTCGGCACCCCGATCGTCTGGGCCGGCGAGGAACTGGTCCGCCACCGCCTGGAGGACGAGCTGCTGGACTTCGTGCAGAGCACCGAGATGCAGTTCTGCACCACGGTCGGCGCGAAGTCCGTGGTCTCCGAACGGCATCCGCGCTTCGCCGGGGTCTACAACGGCAGGGCGAGCCTGCCCGAGATCCGGGAGACCTTCCAGAACGCCGGGTGCCGGATCGGCCTCGGGACCTGGTCCACGTCCAAGAACCTCGGCGGCGAGCAGTCGATCGGCGACGACTGGATCGTGGCCGCCCGGGACGGCGTCAGCGTCGGCTCCAAGTACTTCCCCGAGGTCCAACTCGGCCGGTTCATCCGGGCGTTGCGCGACGCGCTGAGCGGGCGGACCTTCCCGGCCGACCACTTCGCGCTGGCGCACGCGGCCGGCCTGGACGTCCCCGCCAGCACGGCCGCCTTCCTGGACTCGCTGAGCGCCACCGAGTACCCGGCGGAGCTGACGTACGACAGCTTCTTCGCGCACATGAACCACTTCCTGGAGCACCGGGCCACCGGCGGGGACCCGCAGGCGCCCTCGCCGTTCACCGTGGTCTCGGACGCGGCGTTCGCGCTGCTCGGCTCGATGAACCTGCGGATCACCGAGCGGGCCGGCTTCCTGGCGCAGAACAGCTGGCTGTCCATCGGCTACTCGGTCGGCGCGGCCACCGGCGTGGCGCTGGGCCGGCAGCAGCCGATGAAGCGGCCGCTGGTGTTCGTCGGCGACGGCTCGTTCCAGGAGATCTGCCAGGAGCTGTCCACCCAGGTGCGCCACCACCTGCGGCCGGTGGTCTTCGTCCTGGACAACGAGGGGTTCTACGGCATCGAGCAGATGCTGGTCAGCCCCTGCTACTACAAGGACAGGCCGTCCAACGGGGCCGACTTCTACAACGTGCTGCACCCGTGGCGGTACGAGAAGCTGGCCGAGGTCTTCGGCACCGACAAGGACCGGATGCACGGGCGCGAGGTCAGCACCCACGCCGAGCTCGACGCGCTCCTGGCGGAGATCGCCGACCCCGGCGACGACCTCAACCACGCGCCGATCCTGGCCCGCGTCCGGCTCAGCCGGCACGACTACCCGCGGGCGCTGCAGTACAAGATCGACGAGAGGTGTCCGTAGCCCGTGGCCCGCTGACGCGCGCGGGCCGGGCCGGCACCCGTCCACACGGGTGCCGGCCCGGCCCTCGCCGTTGTCCAACTGCCGGTCAGCGCGCGGTCGTCAGCGCGCCGCGGTCTTGCGGGTGCGGCGGGAGACCGAGTCCAGCACGACGGCGGCGAGCAGGACGGCGCCGGTGATCATGTACTGGATGGCCTGGCTGACGTGGACCAGGTCGAGGCCGGTGGTGATGCTCTGGATGACCAGGATGCCCAGCAGCGCGGACCAGGTCTTGCCGCGCCCGCCGAACAGGCTGGTGCCGCCGATGACGGCCGCGGCGATCGAGTTCATCAGGACGTTGCCGCCACCGAGGATCTTGTCCGCGGAGCCCTGCTGGGAGGCGTAGAAGAGACCGCCGAGGGCGGCCATCCCGGCGGAGATCATGAAGACCGAGATCCGGATCCAGGCGACGTTGATGCCCGCGCGCCGGGCCGCCTCCACGCCGCCGCCGACCGCGAAGATCTGCCGGCCGTAGCTGGTGCGGCGCAGGACGAAGTCGGTCACGACGACGACGGCCAGGAAGACGAGCAGGGCCAGCGGCAGGCCACTGTCCTGGTTGAGCGTGTAGGCGGCGGTCAGCGCGACGGCGGCGAGGACGCCGGTGCGCAGCGCGATCTCGCCCATCGGCCGCGCGGCGAGGCCGGCGGCGGTGCGGCGGCGGGCGTCGAGGAGCTGCCCGGCGGCGTAGAGCGCGGTGCCGAGGACGGCGAGGCCCCAGGCGTAGGCGATGTCGCCGTCGCCGAGGAAGTAGGAGTCCAGGTTGGCCAGGAAGCCGTCGTGGACGACGTTGACCGTGCCCTTGTCGCCGAGGACGTACTGCTGCAGGCCGCTCCAGGCGAGCAGGCCGGCGAGGGTGACGACGAAGGCGGGGACGCCGATCTTGGCGAAGAAGAAGCCGTGCAGGGCGCCGATGGCGACGGCGGCGGCGAGGGCGATGAGGCAGGACAGCCACTCGTTGTAGCCGGCGCGCGCGGACAGGTTGGCGGCGATGGCGGCGGAGGCGCCGGCGAGGGAGCCGAGGGAGAGGTCGATCTCGCCGAGGAGGAGCACGAAGACGACGCCGACGGCGATCAGGCCGGGGCCGGCGATCCACTGGGTGATGTGCGTGAGGTTGTCGGCCTTGAGGAAGTCGCCGGTGATGCCCTGGAAGATGGCGCCGATCAGGATCAGGCCGAGGACGACGGGCACCGAGCCGAGGTCGCCGTTCTTCAACTTCCGCTTGAACTCGGCGAGGTAGCCGGCGAGGCCGGCTTCGCGGACGAGCAGGCGGGGGTCGACCGCGGCCGGGGCCGCGTTCTCGACGGTGGGCGCGGTGGTCTGTTCGGTGGTCACTTCGCGTCCTCCGCGAGTCGGGCCTGGCGCCGGGTGACGGCGTTCTCGGTGGCGCCGGTGATGGCGGAGATGATCTCCTCGTGCGAGGTGTTCGCCACCTCGAAGACGCCGTTGTTGCGGCCCAGGCGCAGGACGGCGACGGTGTCCGCGACGGCCTTGACGTCGGCCATGTTGTGGCTGATCAGGATGACGCCGAGGCCGCGGTCGCGCAGGCGCTCGACGAGGTCCAGGACCTGGGCGGTCTGCTCGACGCCGAGGGCGGCGGTGGGCTCGTCCAGGATGACGATCTTGGGGTCGCCGACCAGGGCGCGGGCGATGGCGACCACTTGGCGCTGGCCGCCGGAGAGGGCGGCGATCGGGATGCGCACGCTCGGGATGCGGATGGAGAGGGTGTCGAGCAGTTCGCGGGCGCGCTTCTCCATGCCGACCTCGTCGAGCATGCCGTACTTCTTCAGCTCGCGGCCGAGGAAGAGGTTGCCGACCACGTCGAGGTTGTCGCAGAGCGCCAGGTCCTGGTAGACGGTGGCGACGCCGAGGGCCTGGGCGTCGTGCGGGCGGCCGATGGAGACCGCCGTGCCCTCCCACTCGATCGTTCCCTCGTCGATGGGGTGGACGCCGGCGATGGTCTTCACCAGCGTGGACTTTCCGGCGCCGTTGTCGCCGACCAGGGCCACCACCTCGCCCGCGTGGACCTCCAGGTGGACGTCGGTCAGCGCCTGGACGGCGCCGAAGCGCTTGGAGACCCCGCGCAACGCCAGTACGGGTGCGCCTGTCACGTGAACCATCTCCTTCTTCCCGCGCGCGCCGTGATGGTGGGGTGGCGGCCGGGCTGGCCCGCGCGCCGTGCGGGGCGGGCGGGTGTGCGTGCGTACGAAAGGGGGCGGCGGGCCGGGCCCGCCGCTCGGTGCGGGCGGTGCTCCCCTCGGGGAGGGTCGGGGGCACCGCCCGGGTGGGACTACTTCAGGCCGGCGGCCGCGCAGGCGGCGGCGTAGTCGGCGGTGCAGATGTCGGAGGCCTTGTAGAGGCCGTCCGCGACGACGGTGTCCTTGATGTTCGCCTTGGTGACGACCTTGGGGTCGAGCAGCTTGGCCGGGATGCCCTTGTCGGTGGCGCTGTCGATGCTGGAGGAGGCGACCGACTTGACGTCCTTGCCCTGCAGCAGGTCCACGGCCAGTTCGGCGGCGCTGTCGGCGAGCGGCCGGTAGGCCTTGTAGATGGTGTAGGCCTGGTCGCCGTTCACGATGCGCTGGATCGCGTCGAGGCCGGCGTCCTGACCGCCGACCGGGACGGTGATCCCGGCGCCCTTGAGCTGGGTGATGATGGCGGCGGCCATGCCGTCGTTGGCGGAGTAGACGGCCTGGAAGCCGTCCTTGCCGAGCTGGGTGATCGCGGCGCCGATCTTCTGGCCGGCCACGGTGGGCTTCCACTCGCCGGACTGCTCGTAGACGACCTTCTTGACCTTGCCGTCGAGGACCTTGTGCGCGCCCGCCTTGAACTGGCCGGCGTTCGGGTCGGACTCGTCGCCGTTGATCATGACGATGTTCGCGTCGGCGGCCTTGCCGCCCAGGGAGTCGAGCAGGGCCTGGCCCTGGAGCTCGCCGACCTTCTCGTTGTCGAACGACACGTACCCGGCGACCGGGCCGGTGGCCAGGCGGTCGTACGCGACGACCTTGACGCCCTTCGCAGCGGCCTCCTTGACCCAGGACTCGGTGGAGGTGGCGTCGAAGGCGTCCAGGACGATCACCTTCACGCCCTGCGCGATCAGGGTGTCGAACTGCTGCTTCTGCTTGGCGGCACTGCCCTCGGCGTTGTTGTAGAGCACCTTGCAGTCCGCGCACAGCTCCTTGACCTTGGCCTCGATGAACGGGCGGTCGAAGGACTCGTAGCGCGCCGAGGACGCGTTCTCGGGCAGCAGCAGGCCGATGGACTTGGAGTCGCCGGAGGCGGCGGCATCCTTCTTGTCGCCGCCGGCCTTGCCGCACGCGGCCATGGACAGGGCCATCGTGACGGCGGCGGTGGCAATGACGGCGCGACGCATCGTTGCGTTCATGTGGGGGGTGCCTCCCTGACGGCGCCGCAACGCTGCGGCGGGGTGGAGGGAGTCAATCCGGATCTGCCGGACGTAGTCAAGAAGTAAATCCAATGAGCGGCAAACTTCGACTCATTCGTTATCTTCCTGAAGACAGCTACCCTCGCCGCCCCTCGCGCTCGCCATGGGCGCGTGCGGTTCCGGGCGGAAACCCCTGGTACCGTGCTCGGGCGCGGAATTCACCCCGGTCGGACCGGCGGGGCGGGATCGGCGTCGCCCCGCCCTGCGCGGGGCTGCTGCGTTCACTAGGTGTCGATGGCCAAGGCGCTTGCGTCACACCCCTGTTGCTGTCGGCCCGATCTCCCTACGATCACGCCATGGAGCTCGAACTTCGGCACCTGCGGATCATCTGCAGCATCGCGGAGAGCGGCAGCCTGACCCGGGCGGCCGCGTCGTTGCGGCTCACCCAGCCCGGCCTCAGCGCCCAGTTGACGCGGATCGAGCGGGTGCTCGGCGGCGAGTTGTTCAGCCGCGCGCAGTCGGGCGTCGTCCCGACCGCGTTCGGGGAGGTCGTCCTCAGCCGGGCCCGGGCGGTGCTGCCGACCGTCGACGAACTGCTGGGCGTCTCGGCCCTCGCCGCACGGACCGACGGCCCGCCGCACCGGGTCCGGCTCGGCTCCGTCAACGCCCCCCTGCTCGGCGGGTTGATCACGGCGGTCAGGAAGCACCACCCGGAGGCCGAGATCAGCTCACGCGGCCAGGGGTGCCCCGTCCCGCTCGTCGAGGACGTCGCGGACGGCCGGCTCGAAGCGGCGGTGGTCGGCGACAGCCCCGGCTACGAGCTCGCGGCCCCGCCGGGGGTCGCCGTCGCGCCGATCGCCACCGAACCGCTCTTCGTCGCCCTGCCCGCCGCCCATCCGCTGGCGGCCGAGGAGGAGGTCGCGCTCGCCGACCTGGCGGAGGAGGACTGGGCCGCGCCGCGCCCGGACAACGACCGGATCCGCGAGTACTGGTCCAGCACCCTGCTCGTCCTCGGCCACCGGCTGCGCGTCGTCCACGAGGCGGAGGGCCGGCTGCTCCTGGACATCGTCCGGCACGGCCACGCGGTGAGCTTCTGCCAGGCCACCTTCGAGGAGGTGCCGGGCATCGCGGTGCGTCCCATCGTCGGCAGCCCGCTCTCGTACCGGCACCTGCTCGCCTGGCACGAGGAGGGGCCGCTGGCCGCCTCGGGGCCCGCGCTCGTCCGGGACGTCGTCGCGGCGTACGAGGCGGCGTGCGCCCGCAGCGCCGTCCACCGCGCATGGCGCGAACGCCACCGGCCGTGACGGCCGGTGGCGTTCGTTCATCGGAGCCGGAGCCCGGGCCGACCGGTCGTCACCACTTGTACGTCCAGACCGTGTCGGTGGACGCGTCGGAGCCGTTCACGTAGATCCGCACGCGGGCGGTGTCGTCCTGGAACCACTGGCCGGGCCGCCAGGTCTGCATGTCCAGCGCCGTGCAGGTCCCGGTGGGCGCGGCGGCGCCGGGGTTGCCGACCACCTGGATCGGGCCGTTGCCGGTGGTGACGGACGTGTCGACCTTGTAGATGACGACACCGGTGGCGCAGGCGCCGGCGTCGTCGTAGGCGGCCTTGCGGGACTCGGCGACGTACGCGGTGGTGGCGCCCGTCCTGACCACCGCCAGCCGGTAGCCGGTGCCGCCGTACTCCAGCCCGGTCAGGGTGGTGGCGTAGCTGTTCGCCGTGGCCAGGCAGGACACCTGGCCGTCGGTGATCCAGCCCAGCTTCCAGGCCTCCCAGGCGAAGTACTGCGGGGCCGGGCCGGAGATCCGGCCCATCAGGTCCCAGCCGCCGACGTACCGGTGCTGGTCGCCGCTGTAGGCGTACAGGTCGGGCAGGCCGAAGGTGTGGGCGGTCTCGTGGTCGGCCACCTTGTAGCCCCAGTGCCACATGTCCTGGCCGAAGGTCACCGCCCAGTGGACCAGCACCCAGCTGCCGGTCGGCGCGTTCCAGACCCAGGTCGGCACGGCCGGGTCCTGGACGAAGGTGGGAGTGTGCCCGATCGCGGTCGCGGTGGCGGTCGGCACCACGTAGAACATGTCGTACGGGGAGAGGTCGACTCCGGCGGCGGCCGCGGCGGTCAGCGCGTCCTTCACGTAGGCCTGGTGCGTGGTCCAGGAGAAGCCGCGCGCCCAGTTGTAGTCGGTGGAGTTCTTCGGCATCCGGACCCAGGCGGCGTACGGAGCCCGGATGTCCAGTGCCGTCCGGCCGTAGGAGGCGTTGCGCATCCAGTCCGCGGCGCCCTTCAGCGTGTCGTCGTACGACGTGAGGGGCAGGGCGGTGCCGGTGGCGTCGGGGAAGTCGACGTAGACCACGCCGACGTGCTTGGTGCCGATCGGGTTCTGGAACCGGGTGTAGTCGGTCCGCTGCCCCTCGTCGAGGTACCCGGTCGTGCCCTGCAGGGCGCAGGCGGAGCCGCTCCCGTCGTCGGCGCGGGCGGGGTGGGCCGGGATGACGAGCAGGGCGAGCAGCGCGGCCATGACGAGGGCGAGCGCCGCCGGCAGCGAGGTCCGGGGTCTGACTGAGCGATCCATGGGGGCCTCCGGGGAGATCGGTCCGGTCCGGGTGACGGACCCGGCCGCCGCGCCCTCGCGGGCGGGCGGCCGGGCGTCCTGAGCGCTCCCGCGGGTCGTCGGCCGTCGCCGCCGCGCGGGGAGCGTGCAGGCTATCGTCCGGATCGATCGATGCCGCCGACAGCTCCCGACTCCCCATCACCTCGCGTTATGGAAACGGACACCGGGTCAGCAGGCGGCTCAGTAGCCCGCGGTGAACCGGCGCTGGACGAAGCGGGGCAGCTCCACCTCGTCCACCAGGGCGACCGCGGCGTCCTCCGCCGAGATCCGGCTCACGCCTTCGGCGTTCAGCACGGGCTGGTCGCCGCCGATGCGGAAGCGGCCGGTGCGCTCGCCGGGGGCGATCTGCTCGGCGGGGCTGAAGTAGGTCCAGAGCCGGTTCGAGGCGCGCAGGACGTCCAGCGCCTCTCGGTGGCCGCGGACGGCGGCGGCGTATTCGCGGGGCAGGCCGAGCTCGTCGAGCGACGCGTGGATGAGCTCGTCGTGGTCGGCACGGACGACGCCCGGCTCGATCTCCAGACTGCCGGCGCCGCCGATGACGATCAGTCGGGTGCGGGGGTGGCTCTCCAGGGCCTTGAGCAGGGCCCTGGCGGCAGCCGCGTAGACGGTCGGGTCCGCGATCGAGCGCCGGACGGTGTCGGCGAAGTCCTTCGCCGCGTTCCCGGGCTGGAAGCCGCTGATCAGGACGTCCAGGCCGGGCAGAGCGGCCGCGATGCTCGCGGCGTCCAGGGCGTCGACGCTCGCCCAGCCGAGGTTCTCCCGCCGGTCGGTGATCGCGGAGGCGTCCCGGCTGAACGCCGTGACGCGGTGTCCGCGCCGGAGGGCCTCGGTGACGACCCTGCTGCCGATGGTGCCGGTGGCTCCGATGACGCCGATGTGCATGGTGCTCCCCTTGGTTCATGCCGTGGTCATGCCGGACGGACGCGTGAGGCCGGATGACCTCACGCCGTGCGAAAACTATACGGCGTGAAGTTTCCGCACAGCAATCAGTGCAGTGACGCTGTACAGTGAGCCGGTGGCAGCCACCCGAAGCACCGGACGACGCGAACGACTGCGGGCCGAGACGACCGCCGAGATCAAGCGCACCGCGCTGCAGTTGATGGGTTCGGGCGGCCCGGACGCGATCACGCTGCGGGCGATCGCCCGCGAGATGGGCATGACCGCCAACGCCATCTACGGCTACTTCGCCACCCGCGACGACCTGGTCACCGCCCTCATCGAGGACGTCTACACCGCGCTCGCCGACGCCGTCGACGCCGCCTGGGCCGCCTCCGCAAAGGACGCCCCGGCGCAGCGGATCCAGGCCTGGGCCCACGCCTTCCGCGACTGGGCGCTGGCCAACCCCGAGGGCTTCCGGCTGATCTACGGCGACCCCGTCCCCGGCTACCAGGCCCCGACCGGCGGCGCCGCACCGGACGCCGCCCGGCGGGTCTGCGTCGGCATCGCCGCACTGGCGGACACGGCCTGGGGCAGCGCCGAACGGTCGCACGGGGACGGCGACTTCGACTGGGACGACTTCGACCCCGGCCTGCTCGGCAAGGTCCGCCCGGCGTTCCCCGCGCTACCGCCGGCCGGCGTGGCCCTGGCGCTGCGGATGTGGGGGCACCTGCACGGCCTGGTCGCGCTGGAGGTCTACGGCCACCTGCGCGCCCAGACGCTCTCGCCGGACAAGCTCTTCCACGCCGAACTCGTCCAGCTGATCCGATCGTTGGGCCTCGTCGCTTAGGGCCCGTGTCCTGGATCCCTGCCGGGCGCGCGACGCACTGCCGCCCTGGGCGAGGAGGCCCGGAAAGACGGCTCCCGGCCGGGGGGTCGCCCCGGCCGGGAGGGGTCGCGCCGTACACAGCGGGGATGCCGTGGGGAGTCACCCCGTGGCATCACGGCGCGAGTTCGGGGGTGGTCACCGCCGGGTGAGGCGGACGGTGTCGGTCAGCGGGCCGCGGCGCTGCACGTCGATGGTGACGCCGGTGGTGGGGTCGGTGAAGGACTGGCCGGGCTGGTAGGCCTGCATGTCGAGGGCGGTGCAGGCCCCGGTGGGTGCGGCGGCGCCGGGGTTGGTGACCACCTGGACGGGGCCGTTGCCGGTCGCGACGGAGGTGTCGACCTTGTAGATGAGCACGCCGGTGGAGCAGGCCTTGTCGTCCGCGCCGACGGCTCGGCGGGATTCGGCGACGTAGGCCGTGGTGTCGCTGGTCCTGATCACGGCGATCTTGGTGCCGCCGGGGCGTTCGACGGCCTTCAGGTGGACGGTGCGGCTGCCGGCGCCGGGCAGGCAGGCGACCTGGTGGTCGTCGATCCAGCCGAACTTCCAGCGCTCCCAGCCGAGGTGCTGCGGGGCGGCGCCCGCGATGTTTCCCATGAGGTCCCAGCCGCCGACGTAGCGGTGGTAGTCGGTGGCGGTGAAGGCGTAGAGGTCGGGCAGGCCGAAGGTGTGGCTGGTCTCGTGGTCGGCGACCTTGTAGCCCCAGTGGTTCATGTCCTGGCCGAAGGTGACCGCCCACTTGATCCGCTTGCCGTTCGCGGTGATCCCGGCGCTGGTCGGGTCGTAGAGGTAGGTGGGCGAGAAGCTGATCGCCGAGGCGGTCTTGGTGGGGACGATGTAGAGCATGTCGTACGACGAGAAGTCGGTGTACGGCTGGGCGGCCTCGACGGCCTGCTTCACGTACGCCTCGTGCTGCTCGAAGGTGATGCCGCGCTGGAAGCCGTAGGAGGCGGAGTCCTGCGGCATGCGGATCCAGCGCTTCAGCGGCGTGATGTCCAGCCGGGCCCGGCCGTACGAGTCCTGCTCCATCCAGTCGGCGGCCGGGGCGAGTTGGCGGTAGTAGTCGTCGGGGGCGCCGGCGGCCGGGGCGTCGGGGAAGTCGACGAAGAGCATCAGGACGTGCTTGGTGCCGAGCGGCTGCTGGAACTGGTGGTAGTCGGTGTCGTGGCCCTCGTCGGTCCAGCCGGTCTTCCCGGCGAGGGCGCAGGCGGCGGCCGGGCGAGCGTGGTCCTCGGCGTCGTCGGTGGCGGCGGTGGCCGGTGCGGCCGCGATCAGCGGGAGGGTCACGGCCAGGGCGGCGGTGAGCGGGCGCAGTTTCATCATTCTCCTTCGGATGCGGGGTGGGGTGGTCAGCGGCGGCCGGCGGCCAGGTCCATCAGGCGGGCGAGCACCCGGTCGCCGGAGGCGGTGACGCCGTCGTGCTCCCACTCGTTGGTGACCCAGGCGCGCAGCGAGCCGACGGCCCGGGCGGTGCGCAGGGACAGGCCCGCGTCCACGTACATGTCGTCGTGGTAGACGGCCGCGGCGACCGGCACCGGGTTGGCGGCGAGCCGCGCCGGGTCGTACAGCTCGGGCCAGTCGGTGCGTTCGGCGAGCAGGTGGACGGCCTCGGCGAAGGGGCGGAGGGCGGCGATCTCCTCGAACATCCACGGGTAGAACATCTCGCCGGTGAGCAGCAGGGGGTCGGCGGCTTCGGCGAATTCGGGGTGGTCGGGCATCGCCCGGGCGGCGGCCCAGTCGGTGGCCGTGCCGGGGCGGCCGTATATGGACTCCTGGAGGACGGCGAACAGCGGGTTGTCGGTGAAGCCGGTCAGGTTCGCCACCTGGTGGAGGAAGGTGGCCGAGGGCCGGCCGTCCGGGTCGAGCGCCTCGTCGAGCAGCCAGTGCAGGCGTTCGGCGCCCTCCCCCATGCCGAGCAGCAGGCCGAGGGTGCGCAGCCGCCGTACGGTCAGCCGGTCGCCGTCCGGGAGGTGGACGGGCTGGCGGTCGAGCAGGTCGGCCAGTCGGCGCAGGAGTTCGCGATCGTCGGGGTAGCGGGCGTAGTAGCGGGCGGTCTTCTCGCGCACGCGGGGGTAGGTGGCGGCGTAGACGTCGTCGGCGGTGGTGTCGAGGCCGGGGAGGCCGCCGGTGACGTAGCAGGCGCGCAGGCCCTCGGGGGCGGCGGAGAGGTAGCTGAGGGTGAGGAATCCGCCGTAGCTCTGGCCGAGCGTCTCCCAGGGGGCGTCGCCGCACAGGTGGCGGCGGATCAGTTCGGCGTCGGCGACGATCGAGTCGGCGCGGAACCGGGCCAGGTGGTCGGCGAGTTGACGGGCGGTGCCGAAGCGGGCGGCGGTCCGCGCGGTGAGCGGCGTGGAGCGGCCGGTGCCGCGCTGGTCGAGCAGCAGCACCCGGTGGGTCTTCAGGGCGTGGCCGAGCCAGCCCGCGGTGGCGTTCAGCGGGCGCGGGGACTTCCCGCCGGGGCCGCCCTGGAGGTAGAGCAGCCAGGGCAGTTGCTCGTCCGCGCGGGCCGGGTCGACGAGCTCGCGGGCGAAGACCTCGATGGTTCCGCGTGCGGGCTCGGCGTGGTCGAGCGGCAGGGCGAAGGCGTGGTCGGTCACGGCGAGGCCGGGCAGCCGGTACTGGGCGCGGATCACGGCGTCCTCTCGGGGTAGTGGCAGGCGACCTGCTGCCCGGGGGCGATCGTCCGCAGGTCGGGGCGGTCGGTGGCGCAGCGGTCGGCGGCCTTGGGGCAGCGGGTGCGGAACCGGCAGCCGGTGGGCGGGTTCAGCGGGCTGGGCAGGTCGCCGCGCAGCACGATGCGTTCCCGGTCGCGTTCGGCGTCCGGGTCGGGCAGGGGTACGGCGGACAGCAGGGCGCGGGTGTAGGGGTGGGCGGGGTGGGCGAAGAGGGTGTCGCGGTCGGCGGTCTCGACGACCGATCCGAGGTACATCACGGCGATCCGGGTGCTGATCTGGCGCACGGCGCCGAGGTCGTGCGCGATGAACAGGTAGCTCAGTCCGTGCTCGTCCTGGAGGTCCTTGAGCAGGTTGAGGATCTGTGCCTGGACCGAGACGTCGAGGGCGGACACCGGTTCGTCGCACACCACCAGTTTCGGGCGTAGGGCCAACGCCCGTGCGATGCCGATGCGTTGGGCCTGGCCGCCGGAGAACTCGTGGGGGTGCCGGTCGGCGTGTTCCGGTCGCAGGCCGACCCGGGCCAGCAGGTCCTCGACCGGTTCCTGCGGTTCGAGGCCCTGGTAGCGGGCGGGGGCGGTGAGGATCCGGCGCACGGTCTGGCGGGGGTTGAGCGAGGAGAAGGGGTCCTGGAAGACCATCTGCAGCTCGCGGCGGACCGGGCGCAGCGCCGTCTCGTCCAGTTCGGCGAGGTCGCGCCCGGCGAAGTGGATGCTGCCGGAGGTGGGCCGTTCCAGGCGGGTGATCAGTTTGGCGACGGTGGACTTCCCGCACCCGGACTCGCCGACGAGGCCGAGGGTCTCGCCGGGGCCGACGCTCAGCGAGACGCCGTCGACGGCGGCGACGTGGCCGGCGAGGCGCCGGGTGAGGCCGTGGCGCACGGGGTAGCGCTTGCCGAGGTTCCGTACGTCGAGCAGGTTCATTCCGCGGCTCCCAGGGTGGGCAGTCGGTCCGGCAGGGGGCCGTCGATCCGCGGGACGCAGGCGAGCAGGCCGCGGGTGTACGGCTGTCGGGGGTGGTGGAAGACGTCCCGGACGGGGCCGCGTTCGACCGCGCGGCCCTGGTGCATGACCACGACCTGGTCGGCCAGTCCGGCGACCACGCCCATGTCGTGGGTGATCAGCATGACGGCCGTGCCCTTCTCCTCCCGTAGTTCGCGCAGCAGTTGGAGGATCTGCGCCTGGACGGTGACGTCCAGCGCGGTGGTCGGCTCGTCGGCGATCAGCAGGTCGGGCTCCAGGCAGAGCGCCATCGCGATCATCACCCGCTGCCGCATGCCGCCGGAGAACTCGTGCGGGTAGGCCTTCGCCCGCCGCTCGGGCTCGGGGATGCCGACCCGGTCCAGCATGCGCACCGCGACCCGGTGCGCGTGCCGGCGCGTGCTGCGGTGGTGGGCCCGGTAGGCCTCGGCGATCTGGAACGCCACCGAGTAGTACGGGTTGAGGCAGGAGAGCGGGTCCTGGAAGACCATCGCGATCCGGTTGCCGCGCAGGCGGCGCAGTGCGCGCTGCCCGAGTGCGGTCAACTCCTGGCCGTCGAAGCGGATGTCGCCGCCGACCCGGGCGTCGCGCAGCAGGCCGAGGACGGCCAGGCTGGTGACGGACTTGCCGCTGCCGGACTCGCCGACCACGCCGAGCACCTGTCCGGCGTCCAGTTCGAGGTCGAGGCCGTCCACGGCGCGCACGCCCGAGCGGAACTCCACGGTCAGGTCACGTACCGTCAGCAGGGTCATCCGACGGCCCTCACTCTCGGGTCGAGGACGGCGTACACCAGGTCCACGAGGAGGTTGGCGAGCACCACGAAGGAGGCGGCGAACAGCGTCACCCCGAGGATCACCGGCTGGTCGGCGGAGGCGATGGCATCGGCCGCGAGCTTGCCGACGCCGGGCAGGCCGAACACCGACTCGGTGATGAGGGCGCCGCCGAGCAGCGCGCCGAGGTCCATGCCGAAGATGGTGACGATCGGCATCAGGGCGGGGCGCAGCGCGTGGCGCCGGACGACCGTGGTCTCGGGCAGGCCCTTGGCGCGGGCGGTGCGCACGTAGTTCTGGCCGAGGCTGTCCAGCATCTCGCTGCGGGTGACCCGGGCGTAGATCCCGGCGTACAGCATGGCGAGGGTGATCCAGGGCATCAGCATCGACTGCGCCCAGCCGAACGGGTCCTCGGTGAACGGGACGACCTGCGGGTAGGGCAGCAGCTGGAGCTGGACGACCAGCAGGTACTGCAGCACCAGGGCGGTGAAGTAGATCGGCAGCGAGACCCCGCCGAGGGCGGCCGTCATCGCCGCGCGGTCCCACAGGCTGCCGCGCCGCAGGGCGGAGACCACGCCGGCGCCGACGCCGACCGCGAGCCACAGCACGGCGGCGCCGATGGCGATCGAGAAGCTGACGGGCAGCCGGCTGGTGAGCAGGTCCCAGACCGGCTGGTCGGTCTGGAAGCTGAACCCCAGGCACGGGAAGGGGCAGCCGACGGCCTGCGGGCCGCTGCCGTAGGTCCGTCCGGTGACGATGCCGGACAGGTAGTCGCGGAGCTGGGTCAGGGGCGAGTGGTCCAGCCCGAGGGTGGCGCGGATCGTGTCGATCCGCTCGGGGCTGCAGGCCTTGCCGCAGGCGCCCTGGGCCGGGTCGGCGGGCATGAGGTAGAAGATGGCGAAGGTGGCGGCGCAGATCACCAGCAGGATGGCCGCCGTGACGGCCAGTCTGCGCAACAGGTAGAGGATCATCGGCGCTGGCTCCGGGGATCGAGCGTGTCTCGGACGGCGTCGCCGAGCACGTTGAAGGCGAGCACGGTGACGAACAGGAAGACGCCGGGGACGAGGAAGTAGACCGGGTCGGCGGCGTACCAGGGCACGGCGGTGGCGATCATCTGGCCCCAGGAGGGGGTGGGGGCCTGGACGCCCACGCCGAGGAAGGACAGGCCGGCCTCGGTGGCGATGCAGCCGGGGATCGACATGGTCGCCACCACCAGCACCGGGCCGGTCAGGTTGGGCAGCACCTCGCGCAGCAGCAGCGCCCGGCGGGAGGCGCCGAGCACCCGGGCGGCCGCGACGAACTCGCCCCGGGCCAGCACCATCGCCTGCCCGCGCACGATCCGCCCGACGTACGGCCAGCCGAAGAAGCCGAGCACCACGACCAGGAGCAGCCGGCGGTCCGTGCCGGGCGCCGCCGAGATCAGCGCGATCATGAAGATGAGGCTGGGGAAGGACAGCAGCAGGTCCATGGTGCGGCCGATCACGGTGTCGGCCCAGCCGCCGAAGAAGCCCGCGACCAGCCCCAGCGCCGTTCCCAGCACCACCGACAGGGCGGTGGCGAGGACGGCGATCAGCAGGGACACCCGCGCGCCGTACAGCACCCGGGCGAGCACGTCGCGGCCGTTGACCGGCTCCACGCCGAGCCAGTGCCGGGTGCTGATCCCGCCCGCCGCGCCGCGCGGCAGGCCGCCGAGCGCCGGGTCCACCGCGTCGCCGTGGAAGGCGGTCGGCGAGTTGCCGGTGAGCCAGGCGACCAGCGGCGCGGCGAGCGCGAGCAGGACCAGGGCGGCCACCACGGCCAGCGCGAGGGCCGCCGAGCGGCGGGCCAACAGCGTTCGGAGCACGGTCGGTTGACGCACGGCCCGGTGCGGTGCGGCCGCGTGCGTCGCGGTCACTTGCGCAACCCCAGGGAGACGAGGTCGAGCCGGCCGACGTAGGCGATGTGCCCGTACGCTCCGGCGACGTTCGGCCCGATGAGGACCGGCGCCTTGTCCCACAGGAACGGCACCACCGGGGCGTCCTGCGCGATCTGCCGGGCGAGCTGCCCGTACGCCGTGCGGGCCGCGGCCGGGTCGCCCAGCGCGGCGATCTCGTCGATCCGGGCGTCGACGGCCGGGGAGTCGTACTGGGCGTAGTTGTTGTTGCCCTGGGGGGTGATCAGGCGGCCGTCGAACACGATCGGCAGGTAGGTCGAGGCGCCCGGCCAGTCCGGGGACCAGCCGGCGATCACCAGGTCGTGCTCCTGGCCGGTGTTGCCGACCGTGCTGTAGAAGGCGGAGGAGCTGATCTCGTTGATCTTCACGGTGATGCCGGCCCGGCCGAGCGAGGCCTGGATCGCCTCGGCCTGCGCCTTGCCGGCGGTCGTGGCGGGGGCGTCGAGGGTCAGGTCGAGGTCGGCGCCGTGGCCCGCCTCGGCGAGCAGTGCCTTCGCCTTGTCCGGGTCCCCCTTGCCGTCCTTGCTCGGGTAGGGGTCCTCGGCCTGGTAGCCGAGGGAGGGCGGCAGCAGGCTGGTGGCCAGGTCGCCGGCGATCGGGCCGCCGCGGGTGGTGCGCAGGGCGTCCTTGTCGAGCGCGTACGCGATGGCCTGGCGGACCCGGACGTCGTCGAGCGGCTTGTGCCGGGTGTTGATGCTCAGGTAGCGGGTGTTGATCGAGTCGCCGACGACCAGCCGGCTCTTGAGCCGCGGGTCGGTCAGCACCTGCCCCACCGAGGCGGGGCCGATCGGTTCCAGCGCGACGGCGTTCGCGTCCTCGCCCTGACCGGCGATCAGCCGCTGGTCGACGACGGCGGCGTCGAGCCCCAGGTCGATGACGACCCGGTCGGGCAGGCCCTTGCGGACGGTGTCGGTGGCCGGGTCCCAGTTGGGGTTGCGGACCAGGGTGAGCCGCTTCTTGGGCTCGAAGGCGTCGATCTTGTAGGGCCCGGAGGAGAACGGCCGGGAGTCGTAGCCGACGCCGGTGTCCTTGTCCTGCGGCACCGGGGCGAACATCGGCAGGGACACCGCCGAGCCGAAGTCGGCCACCGGCTGCTTGAGGTGGAAGACGACGGTGGCGTCGTCGGGCGTCTCGATCGCGGCGAGCCCGGCCGGGTCCTTGGCGGGGCCCCGGTACGCCTCGCCGCCGGCCAGCCACATCCGGGCGTACGGCGGGCCCTCGGGCAGCTCGGCGGCGAAGGTCCGCTCCACGCCGTACTTGACGTCCTTGCTGGTGATCGGCCGGCCGTCCTCGAACTTGACGCCGGGTTTGAGGGTGAAGGTCCAGGTCCGGGCGCCGTCGCTCGGGCGGCCGGTGTCGGTGGCCAGGTCCGGCACGACCGTCCCGCCGGCCTCGCCGGGCGCGGCGCTGAAGGTGGTCAGCGTCCGGTAGACCAGCCGGCCCACGTCCTGGGAGGACGTGACGTAGTTGCGCGCCGGGTCCAGGTGCTCCAGGTCGAGCGTGGACAGCACGTGCAGCGTGCCGCCCTTCACCGCTGCCGCGTCCGGTCCGGCGGCTGCGCCGCCGCCGGACCCCGTACAGCCGGCCACCGCCAGCAGCCCCAGGGCCGCGGCGAGGGCCGGGCCGACTCTGCGCTGTCCCACGTGTCCTCCATGCGCGATGTGACATTTCATGCGTGGGAGAAGATTGGCGGATCCGGGCACCGCCCAGAAGATCCCAGCCCCTCATCACATCGGGTTATGGAGCCTGGGGTGATGCGGCCCGGGCGGCCTCGTCCCGTGCTCGGGCAGCGCGAAGCCGAGGCCCGTCCCTGGGTGGGGCGGGCCTCGGCGGGGCGCGGGCCTCAGGCCGGGCGGGCCTTGAGGACGTGGAGCAGGCGGGTGACCTCGGTGGCCACGGCGGTGCGGCCGGGGCCGAGGTAGCGGCGGGTGTCGACGAGTGCGGGGGCGTCGTCGAGGGTGCGGCGCACGGCGCCGGTGAAGACGCGGTTGAGCTGGGTGGCGATGTTGACCTTGGTCATGCCGCGTTCGACCGCCCGGGTCAGGTGCTCGTCGGCGACGCCGGAGGAGCCGTGCAGGACGAGCGGGACGGGGACGGCCGCGCGCAGGTCGGCGATCAGGTCGAAGTCGAGGACGGCGTCGCGGGTGAGCATGGCGTGCGAGGAGCCGACGGCCACGGCGAGGGCGTCGACGCCGGTGGCGGCGGCGAAGGCGGCCGCCTCGGCCGGGTCGGTCCGGGCGCCCGGGGCGTGGACGCCGTCCTTGCCGCCGACCTCGCCGAGCTCGGCCTCCACCCACACACCGGCCGCGTGGCAGTGGGCGACGACCTCGGCGGTGGTGCGGACGTTCTCCTCGTAGGGCAGCGCGGAGGCGTCGAACATGACCGAGGAGAAGCCGAGTCGGACGGCCTCGGCGACCAGCTCGGCCGAGGTCGCGTGGTCGAGGTGGACGGCGACCGGCACGGCGGCGGTGCGGGCGGTGGCGAGCACGGCGGCGGCGATCGGGGCGAGCGCCCCGTGGTAGCGGACGGCGTTCTCGCTCAGCTGCAGCACCACCGGGGCCTCGGCGGCCTCGGCGCCGGCCACGATGGCCTGGGCGTGTTCGAGCTGGATGACGTTGAAGGCGCCCACCCCGCGCGCCGCACGGGCCGCGGGGGTGACGATGGCGCCGGTTCCGGCCAGGGGCATCAGGCACTCCTCGGAGGGTGGAGGGGTCGGACGTCCACCAGCGGCCGCAAGCGGCGGTGGACGTCGGGGTCGAAGTCGCCGGCCAGCGGGGCGCGCACGGCGGCGGCGGACAGGGCCACCGCCTCGGCCAGCCGCTGCGGCCAGGGGGTGGCGTCGACCAGGCCGAGTGTCAGGGCGGCGACGGCGGCGTCGCCCGCTCCGGTCGGGTTCCCGGCCAGTGGCCGCGGCGGGCGGGCCCGCCAACTCCCCTGCGGTGTCGAGGCGATGAGGCCATCGGGGCCGAGCGAGGCGACCACCGCCGCGGCCCCGCCGTCGAGCAGTGCGGCAGCGGCGGCCGCCGGGTCGGCCAGGCCGGTGGCGGCGGCGAGCTCGTCGGCGTTCGGCTTGACCAGGTCCGGCCCGGCCGCCAGCGCGGCCCGCAGGGCGGCGCCGTCCGCGTCGACCACCGCCGGGACGCCGTGGTCGTGCGCCAGGCGGACCAGCCGGCCGTAGGCGTCCTCGGGCACGCCCGGCGGCAGGCTGCCCGAGAGCACCACGGCCGCCGCGCCGGGCAGCAGTCGGCCGAGGTGGTGGAGCATCCGCTCCCAGTCCTCGGCCGGAACGGTCGGGCCGGGTTCGAGCAGGAGGGTGGTGTCCCCGGCGCTCTCGTCCACCACCGCCACCGTGCGGCGGGTCTCCCCCGCGATCGGCAGCAGCCGTTCGGGCAGGCCGGCCTCGGCGAGTTCGCGCCGCAGCGCCGCGCCCGCCGTGCCGCCCGCGAAGCCGGTGACCACCGCCTCGCGGCCGAGGGCGCGCAGCACCCGGGCGACGTTGACGCCCTTGCCTCCGGCGCGCTCGGCCTTCGCCCGGACCCGGTTGCTGCCGTGCGGGCGCAGCCGGTCGACGCGGTAGGTGACGTCGAGGGCGGTGTTGAGGGTGACGGTGAGGATCACCGGACGGCCCGCCGCAGGTCGTGCGCCAGCAGGTCGCGGGCCAGCAGGGCGGCGCCCTGGCAGCCCGCCCGGTCGCCGAGTGCGGCGGGCAGGATCGGCGGCATCGTCTGGAAGGTGAGCCGCTCGGCGACCGCCGCGCGCAGCGCGGTGAGGTACGGGTCGCCGGCCCGGGCGAGGCCGCCGCCGATGACGACGCGTTCGGGGTCGAGCAGGGTGATCGCGGTGGTCAGGGCGTCGGCGAGCGCTTCGATCGCCTCGGTCCAGACCGTGACGGCGGCCCGCTCCCCGGCGGCGGCGCGCGCGGCGACGTCCTCGGCGGTGACGCCGTGCTCCCCGGTGGCGGCGGCGTAGCGGCGGGCGACGGCGGCGGCGGAGGCGACCGTCTCCAGGCAGCCCCGGCCGCCGCAGGGGCAGGCGTCGCCGCCGGGCCGGACCACCAGGTGTCCGAGTTCCCCGGCCCGGGCGTGGCTGCCGGCGGCCGCCCGTCCCTCGGACATGACGGCGGCGGCGATCCCGGTGCCGACCGGGACGAAGAGGAAGTCCCGGCTGCCGCGCCCGGCGCCGATGCGGGCCTCGGCCAGGCCGCCGGCCCGGACGTCGTGGCCGAGCACCACGGGCAGGCCCAGGTGCTCGGCGAGCCGGTCGCGGACCGGCAGTCGGCGCCAGCCGAGGTTGGCCGCGAGGACGGCGGTCCCTGACGGCTCGTCGACGATGCCGGGCACCGCGATGCCCACGGCCGCCGGGCGGTGCCGGCCGGCGAGCGCGCGGGCGGCCGCCAGCACCGTCTCCAGCACGGCCTCGGGGCCGCGGTCGGCGCCGGTGGGCCAGCTGTCGGTGTCCCGCAGGAGGCCGTCCTCGTCGGCCGCGCCGCCCTTGACGCGGGTGCCGCCGACGTCGAGGGCGATGACCGTCGTCACGGCTGGGTCAGCACGATCGAGCGGGTGAGGTTGAGCGGCTGGTCGGGGTCGAGGCCGCCGGCCCTGGCCAGTTCGACGGCCAGGCGCTGGGCGCGCACCAGGTCGGCCATCGGGTCGAGGGCGGTCACCGAGGTGTGGGCGCCGATGCCCCGGACCTGCGCCAGCAGCCCGGTCGGCGGCTCGCCGAAGAACCAGACCAGCCGGCCGGGGGCGGCGATGCTGATCGGGCCGTGCCGGTACTCCATCGCCGGGTAGGACTCGGTCCAGGCGCGGGAGGCCTCGCGGAGCTTGAGCGCGGCCTCGTTGGCCAGGCCGACCGTCCAGCCGGTGCCGACGAAGGTGAACTGGTCCGCGGTGACGGCGCCTTCGGGCAGCGGCTCGGTCAGGGCCCGGTCGGCCTGCGCGGGCAGGTCGGCCGGGGCGAGGCCCAGGTGGCCGCGCAGCAGGGCGAGCGCCGTGGTCGCGAAGCGGGTCTGCACGACGGACTTCTCGTCCGCGAACTCCAGGTCCACCACGGTGTGCGCGGCGGTGCGGATCGGGGTGTCGAGGTCGCCGGTGAGCGCCGTGGTGGGCATGTGCTCGGCGCGGGCGAGGGCGGCGAGCACTTCGGTGGTCGTGCCGGAGCGGCTGATGGCGACCAGGCGGTCGTAGCGGCGGGCGGCCGGGAACTCGGAGGCCGCGAACGCGTCGGTCTCCCCCAGGCCCGCGGACTCGCGCAGCGCCGCGTAGGCCTGCGCGATGTAGAGGGACGTCCCGCAGCCGATGACGGCCACCCGCTCACCGGTCCCCGGCAGCCCGGCGGGCTTCAGCTCCAGGGCCCGGCGCCAGCACTCCGGCTGGCTGGCGATCTCCTGCTCGACGTGACTCATGACGACCCCCTCCTTCTGCGCATTTCTGCGCAATGACTGCTCGGTTTTGAGCAGTAGCGGTTATTACTTACTACGAGCACTCATGTATGAGCAATGCCGCGCACCGCCCGACCATCCCGGGCCGGCCGCTACCGCCAGTCGAGGAGCAGCCAGCCGCGGTGCGGCAGGTCCTGGTCGACCCCGAGGCTGCGGCCGGAGGCCGTGGCGTCGACGGCCTCGGGCTCGGCCAGCGGGCGGAGCAGGGTGCCCTCGACGCGCGCGGGGGCGCCGGGCAGGTGCACCCGGGGGCGGGCCGGGTCGGCGCTGCCGTTGGCGACGGCGAGGCGCCAGCCGTCCTCGGTGCGGGTCAGCTGCGGGATCAGGTGCGGGCCGCCGGCGACCAGCGGCAGGGCGGGCGCGTCGCCCTCCAGGTAGCGGACCATCGCGTGCAGCAGGCGCTGGCCGTCGTCGTCGAAGGGCAGCAGCTCGACCGCGGTGGCCGCCAACACCCCGACGCGGCCGCCGAGTTCGTTGGTGAAGACGCAGCGCCCGGCGCCCCACACCCGGTGGTCCGGGGTGAGGATCTCGGTCCACGTCTCGGCGCCCTCCCCGGGCCGCAGCCGCGCCAGGGCCGGCTGGACGTTGACGCTCAGGTACGCGCCGGCGTCCTCCCCCGCCCGCACCCGCTCCAGCGCGTACGGGCCCGGCTGGTCCGTACCCTCGCAGCCGCCCGAGCCCCCGCCCGAGCCCTCGCGCTCGACGACGTCCTCGACGGTGACGCCGAGCAGGCCCCCGAACCCGCGCGCCCGCAGGATGTACGCGGCGGTGCCGTCCAGCAGCAGCCCGCCGGCCAGCAGCCGGCGGATCTCCTCGTCCTCGTAGGCCCAGGCGAGTTGCCCGAACAGCACCCGCACCGGGGCGTCCTCGGCGGTGACCGGCACGCCGTAGCGCAGCAGGAAGTCCGCGGCCGGGCCGGGGTCGACGGCCAGCTCGGCGAGGTCGCCGCCGCGCCGGGTGCGCACGTGCGCGGCGGCGTCCGGGCGCACCGGCAGCGCCACCCCGTGGGTACGGCGGGCGGGCCCGGCGAGCAGGTCCAGCGCGGGCCGGGAGCGGCGCAGCAGTTCGGCGACCCGGGGGAAGCGCCGGGCGCGGCCGGACTGCATCGGGTGGACGTTGAGGAACAGGGCGTCGGAGCCGGCGAGTTGGGCGGCGACGAGCTCGGACCAGGTCTGCGTGTCGGACTTGGACCAGGCGGTGTGCGGCCAGTTCTCGACCTCGGGTTCGCTGCGCACGGACGCCGGCCGCAGCGCCCGCTGGAGCTCCAGCATCCAGACGGAGAAGCTGAGTTCACGTCCGGGGGCGTCGCCGTACCGGGCGAAGTGCGGACGGTGCGAGACCCGACCGTCGATCGCGAGCGCGTCGAAGAGGGCCGGCCAGTCGCGGCCCTCGACGGAGTGGACGCCGGGTTCGGAGCTCATCAGGCCGAGCTGCGAGCGCCCGCCGGACGCCTTCGCGACCGCTGCCGCCACTTCGGCCGCGACCTCCAACTGCGCGGTGCGCCAGACTTGTTGGAGGGCGGCCCGCCACGGGTGCGGGGGGCCGGGGGCGGTGACGGCGGCGACGAGCCGCTCCCGGGTCGGCTGCTCCCCCAGCAGTTCGGCGAGGCGCCGCAGCATCAGCGGTTCGAAGCCGCCGCCCCAGGGCAGCGGGGCGTGGTTGTGGTAGCGGAAGTCGTCCTCCAGCCACAGCACGCGGAACCCGAGGTCGGCGAAGCGGGCGTAGTGGGCGGCGAGCCAGGAGCGGAAGCGCGGGCAGGCCAGCGAGGCCTGGGCGGTGGCCACCGTCCCGTCCGGTCCGACCATGGGGGCGAAGCCGAGCCGGTCGGTCCGGCCGCGGTCGGCGTGGCCGGCGGTGACCCAGGGGTTGAGGCTGACGTCGAGCCCGGCCGCGCGCAGGACCCGGACGGCCGTCGCCGCGGTGTCGTACAGGCGGTCCTCGGCCCCGCCGGTGGGGTGGCCGGTGTAGAGCTCCTCGGCGCCGAGCAGCAGGACGACCTCGTCGACGCCCGACTCCCGGCAGAACGCGGCGAGTTCGGCGGCGTGTTCGGCGGCGTCCGGGGTGGGGTGCAGCTGGAACCGCAGGTGGTACCGGGCGGGCACGCCGGGCCTCCTCACTTGACGCTGCCCGCGGTGAGGCCGGCGCGCCAGAAGCGTTGCAGGGACAGGAACAGGACGACCAGGGGGATCGCGGAGACCATGGCGGCGGTGACCACGACGTTGAGCGGCGGCGCGCCGGGGCCGATCGCGCGCTGGGCCTGCCAGCCGACGACGCCGACGGTGACCGGCTGGAGGTGGTCGTCGGCGAGCATCAGCACGGGCAGCAGGTAGTTGGTCCAGATCGAGACGAACTGGAACAGGAAGATCGTGACCAGCGCCGGGGACATCACCCGCAGCGCGATGGTGGCGAAGATCCTGAACTCGCCCGCGCCGTCGATCCGTCCGGCCTCGATGAGCTCGTCCGGCACCGCGGCGGCGGCGTGGATCCGGGCCAGGTAGACCCCGAACGGGCTGACCATGCTGGGCAGCAGCACCGCCCAGAAGGAGTTCACCAGGTGCAGCTGGGAGAACATCAGGTAGAGCGGCACGGCCAGCAGCGGCTGCGGGACGAGCACCGCGGCGAGCACCGCGTTGAAGGTCAACTCCCGGCCGCGGAAGCGGTACTTGGCGAGCGCGTAGCCCGCCATCGCGGAGATCAGGGTGCTGACGCCCGCGCCGCCCACCGCGTAGACGGCGCTGTTGCCCAGCCACTGCCAGTAGATGCCGCCCTGGCGGGTGAACACGTCCCGCAGGTTGTCGAGGAGGGCGAAGTCGCCGAACCAGAAGCCGTTCCCGGAGAACAGCCCGCTGCTGGTCTTGGTCGAGGCGACCAGCAGCCACCACACCGGGGCGAGGAAGTAGACGGAGGCGAGCAGCAGCACGCCGAGCGTGAGCCAGCGGGAGGCCGGGTACCGGGCCGGGCGGGTCGGGGTGGTCACGAGGCGGCTCCGCGGCGCTGGACGAGCTTGAGGAAGCCGAAGGACAGCACGAACGCCAGCAGCGCGAGCACCACGGACTCGGTGGCCGCGAGGTTGAAGTCGTTGGCGTCCACGGCGTTGTGGGCGGCGTAGATGGGGGTGTAGGTGCTGCTGAGGTTCGGCGCGACGTTGTGCAGGATGGCGGGCTCGTTGTAGAGCTGGGCGGTGCCGATGATGGAGAACACCGTGGTCAGCACGAGGGCCGGGCGGATCATCGGCACCTTGATCCGCCAGGCGGTCCCGAAGGCCGAGCAGCCGTCCATGGTGGCCGCCTCGACGACCTCCGGCGGGATGGCCTGCAGGGCGGAGTGGATGATCAGCATGTTGTAGCCGGTCCAGCCCCAGGTCAGCATGTTGCCGATGGTCGGGCCGAGCATGCCGTCCGAGGTCAGGTTCAGGTGCAGGCCCAGGTGGTGGGCGGCCGCGGTGATCGGGCTCAGGCCGGGGGCGACCAGGTAGGACCACATGATCGCGCCGACCACCCCGGGCAGGGCGTACGGCAGGAAGAACGCCAGGCGGAAGAACCGCTTGAACATCGTCGACTTCGCGTCCAGCAGCAGCGCCAGGACGAGCGCCAGCAGCAGCATCAGCGGCACCTGGACGACGCCGATCAGCAGCACCCGCAGCAGCGAGCCGCGGAAGGCCGGATCGCCCAGCGCGGTGGCGTAGTTGCCGAGGCCGGCGAAGACCTCGGTGGGGGCCGAGAGGCCGAGGCCGGAGCGGTGCATGCGGAACAGGCTCTGCTGGACGGTGTAGCCGATCGGCGCCAGGTACAGGGCCGTGAACAGCAGCAGGAACGGGGCCAGGAACATCGCGGCGGTCCGGGCCGGGCGGCGGGCGCGCCGGGCCGGGCGGGCGGTCGGGTCCTGCGGTGCCGTCCGCCCCGGGAGGGCGGTGGTCATGGGTCACTCCCTTGAGTCGAGCCGGCCCGGGTCGTGGATGCGGGGCCGAGGGGTGGCCCCGCACCCGTGGGGGTGGTGCGGGGCCGGTCGGTGGGGCGTCAGCCGGCGACGGCGAGGCCCTGCTGCTTCAGGCCGGCCACCGTCCTGCCCTGCACGTCGGCGAGCACGTTCGGCAGCGTGGTGCCGCCGCTGCCGGCCTTGCCGAGCCCGTCGCCGAGGTCGGTGGAGGTCTGCGTCATGGTCGGGCCCCACTGCCAGCTGGTGGCGATGTGGGCGGTCTCGGCCTTGAAGACGTCGTAGACCACCTGCCCGCCGTAGAACGGGTCCGGCTGGGCGAGCGCCGGGTTGGCCAGGCCCGAGGTCGCGGCCGGGTAGATGCCGGTGACCTTGATCAGGTTCGCGACGCTGTCGGCGTCGGTGCTCATCCAGGCGGCGAACTCGGCGGCCTCCTTGGCGTGGGCGCAGCCCTTGAGGACGGCGGTGGCCGAGCCACCGTCGTTGCCGTAGACCGGGGCGGCCGCGTCCCAGACCGGCATCGGGGCGACGGCCCACTGGCCGGCGCCGTCCTTCACGCTGCTGGCGATGATCGGGGCGTCCCAGACGGCGTTGACGTCGGAGAGGATCTTGCCGTTCGCCATGCCGGTGAACTGCGAGGCGTCGTTGCTCGGGTCGGTGGTCAGCAGCTTCCGGTCCAGCAGGTCCTGCCAGAAGCCGGCCACCTTCCGGTTGGCGTCGCTGTCGAGCGTGACGTGCCACTGGTCGCCGGCGGTGCCGAACCACGCGGCGCCGGCCTGCCAGGCGAGCCCGGCGTAGGTGTACGCGTCGTTGCCGAAGTTGCCGAGGTGGACGGTGGGGTCGGCGGCGTTGACCTTGGCGGCGTCGGCCGCGTACTCGGCCCAGGTCGCCGGGGGCTTGTCGATGCCGTACTTGGCGAACAGGTCCTTGCGGTACATCAGCGCCATCGGCGCGGTGTCGACCGGGACGCCGTAGGTGTGGCCGTCGACGGTGACCTGGTTCCACGTCCAGTCGGCGAACTGCCCCTTGGCGCCGGCGGTCTCCTTGCTGACGTCGGTGAGCGCGCCGGCGGCGGCGAAGCTCGGCAGGGTCTCGTAGCCGACCTGGGCCAGGCAGGGGGCGTTGCCGGCCTTGGCGGCGGTGAGCATCTTGGTGTACCCGCCCTTGGAGCCGGAGGCGGTCTTGTCGAAGGTGACCTGGATGTCCGGGTGGGTCTTGTTGAACAGCACCACCGACTGCTCGTAGCCCGGGGCCCAGCCCCAGAAGTCGAGCGTGACCGGGCCCGACGCGGCGCCCGGGCCGGCGCTGCCGCTGCCGCCTCCGCTGGACGAGCAGCCGGCGACGAGGGCCGCCGCCGTCACGACCGCGAGCGCCGCGGCCATCGAAACAGGTGCCTTCACGTGTGTCTCCTCGTGCCCCGGAGGGAGGGAAGTGGGAACCGGGGAATTCGTTCGGTTATTGTTTGAACCAACCCTGATAAAGTCAAGAGGTGGCGACAGCACCACCGGAGGGGCCCGTGACCACCGGTCACGCGGCACGAGCCCGACCGGCCCCGGTGCGGACGCAGACAAGGAGCCGTTGGTGAAGGCAGCACTTCAGGGGTCGGGCGTACGGAGCCTGGCCATGGCGGGGCCGGCCGTCGCCCGCGACCGCTCGTCCTCCCGCCGGGCCAACCTCGGCATGGTGCTGCGCCTGCTGCGCGACGAGGGCCCCCGCTCGCGCGCCCGCATCTCCGAGGACACCGGCCTGCCCAAGGCCACCGTCTCCAATCTGACCGCGGAGCTGCTGGAGGGCCGGCTGATCCGCGAGGGCGAGGCCGAGCGGGACCGGGGCACCGTCGGCCGGCCGGGGCAGGCCGTGGAGATCGACGGCAGCGGGGTGCACGGCATCGGCGCCGAGATCAACGTCGACTACGTCAGCCTGCTCGCCCTCAACCTCAAGGGCGAGGTCACCGCCGAGCAGCGGATCCCCTTCGACGTCCGGGCCGCCGGGCCGGACGCCACCCTGGACACCACCGCACAGCTGGTCGCCCGGGAGATCGACGCGCTGCGCCGCGACGGCGGCCGCGTCGCCGGGGTCACCCTGGCCACCCCCGGCGCCACCGACCTGGCCACCGGCACGGTCCGGTTCGCCTCCAACATCGGCTGGCGGGACGTGCCGGCCATCGCCGGCTTGCGCGAGCGGCTGGGGCCGGGCGCCCCGGAGATGCACCTGGAGAACGACGCGAAGCTCGGCGCGCTCGCCGAGTACGTGACCGCCTCCGCCGCGGGCGTGCGCGACCTCGTCTTCGTCACCGGCCAGACCGGCGTCGGCGTCGGCATCATCGCCGGCGGGCAGCTGCTGCGCGGCACCCGCGGCCACGCGGGCGAGGTCGGCCACCTGCAGCTGGTGCCCTCCGAGCAGCTGTGCGCGTGCGGCCGGCGCGGCTGCTGGGAGACCACCATCGGCCGCGGCGCCCTGCTGCGGTACGCCGCCGACCCCGGCGACCTGGTCTGGGACCCGATGGTGGACCTGGAGCGCCGCCTGGCCGAGCTGCGCGAGCGCGCCCGCGCCGGGGACGCCCGCACGCTGGAGGCGCTGCGGCGGATCGGCGACAACCTCGCCCCCGGGCTGGCCCTGCTGGCCGACATCCTCAACCCGCGGCTGATCGTGCTCGGCGGCCACTTCGCCTTCTTCGGCGAGTACCTGCTCGACGGCGTGACCGCCCGGGTGCGCGAGCGGGTGATGGCGCCGGACGCCGGCGGCTGCGAGATCGTGCTGTCCGGCACGGGCCTGACCGGCACCGCGCGCGGCGGCGCCCTGCTCGCCCTGGACGCCGTCTACCAGGACCCGACCAGCGCCATGACGCCCGATCGGCACTGACCGCCCGCCGCTCGCCGGGGGATCGCCGGGCGACCACCGGGCGCCCGCGGGGGACCCGTTCTCGTGCACGGGGGTTGACACCCGGGCCAATATGTTCGGATTCTGGCGGAACTAATCGCCAGTCCGCGCTGCCACCCCCGCACCGCAGGCAGCGCGCCTCCGGAAGGATCCCCCGATGAGACGGACGACGTCTCGGCCGGCCCGGGCCTCGCTCGTGCCGGTCCTCGCCCTGGCGGCGGCGACCTGCCTCCCCCTCACCTCCGCGACGAACGCCACCGCCGCGCCCGCCGCCCCTGCTGCCCCTGCCGCGCCTGCTGCCACAGCCGCCGGTACGGCCGGAACGGTCACCATCGGCGGCACGTGCCTGGACGACGCGAACGCCGGCACCGCCGACGGCAACCCCGTCCAGCTGCTCGGCTGCAACGGCACGGCCGGGCAGCAGTGGACCTGGCACACCGACGGCAGCGTCACCGCCTTCGGCAAGTGCCTGGACGTCACCGACGCCTCCAACGCCACCGGCGCGCTGCTCCAGCTCTACGGCTGCAACTCCGGCGCCAACCAGAAGTTCGGCTGGCTCCCGGACGGCACCGTCTACGCCGTCAAGTCCGCCAAGTGCCTGGCCGTCCAGGGCGGTTCGGCGGTCGACCGGGCCCGCGTCGGCCTCGCCCCGTGCACCCCGTCCGCCGCCCAGGTCTGGGGCGGCACCGCCGCCCCGCCCGCGCCGTACACCCTCTCGGCGGGCAAGCCCGTCGCGTTCGGCAACGCCGACGACACCCCGGCCGCCGGCTACACCGACGCCAACGGGCGGTTCTACTACCAGGCGGCGCACTCGCTGTACGGCGCGACCGACGGCCGCAGCTGGCAGTTCTACAGCGGTTCGAACTTCGACACCGCCACCCGCGCGCCGATCAGCGGCGCGGTGAACCCGGGCAACCCCCAGGACAGCAACGCCGACACCACCTGGCGCTGCAACAACAGCCCCACCGGCCTGGCCGCCACCAACGCGCCCGCCGGCTCCGGCTACGCCCAGCGCAACTACTGCGACCTGGTCGGCGTCTGGGTCGACCCCGACACCGGCTGGTGGTACGGGCTCGTCCACAACGAGTTCACCCCGCAGCCGTTCGGCGACGGCCTGCACTACGACGCCATCGACTCCGCCGTCTCCAAGGACCAGGGCCGCACCTGGGCCATCACCGACCACGCGATCACCACCCCGTACAGCACGGTGCGCGGGGACGACGCGACCTTCCCGAACAGCACCTACTCCTACGGCGACGGCGACCCGCGCCTGTTCACCGACTACCGCTCCGGCTACTTCTACGTCTTCTACATGTCCCGGGCCGTCGACAAGCACGGCGGCTGGGGCGGCTTCGAGCAGCACGTCGCCCGCGCGCCGATCTCCGGCAAGATGACCGCCGCCTCCTGGACCAAGTGGCACGACGGCTCCTGGTCCACCCCCGGCGTCGGCGGCGCCGAGAGCGACCTCGTCCCCGCCCAGGGCGTCGGCACCGGCTACCTCGCCCCCGGCGACAGCTACTCCCCCGCCAGGGCGGGCAGCATCAGCACCCAGATCGCCGCCGGGACGATGCCCGCCCCCTCGCAGCTGTCCGTGCTGAACATCGCCTGGGACGCCTACCTCGGCCGGTACATCGGCACCCCCGAGAACGAGGCCGGCTCCAACCAGCCCCAGCACTTCTACGTCACCGACGACCTCGCCACCCAGCGGTGGACCGACATCGGCACGGCCGGCGGGCCGCAGAGCTCCTGGTACCGCTGGCTGGTGGACTCCGGCAGCAGGACCGGCACCACCGTCGTCGGCAAGACCTTCCGCTCGTACTGCTGGTGGAGCTGCTCCACCGGGGACGGCGAGTACGCCGAGGTCACCGTCACCCCGACCGCCGCCACCACCCTGCCGCCGGCCCCGGTCAGCAGCGGCGTGTCGTACCAGCTCGGGGCGGGCAACGGCCGCTACCTGGCCCAGAGCGGCAACGCCCTCACCACCTCCACCAGCGCCGGCACCACCGCCCAGCAGTGGACCTTCACCCCCACCGGCGACGGCTTCTACACCATCGCCAACACCGGCTCCGGGCGCCTGCTCGGCGTCGACTCCACCGCCGACGCCGGACGCGCCTGGGGCGCCGCCCCGACCCTCCAGCCGCGCGGCGCGAGCCCCACCACCGGCCAGCAGTGGTCCGTCCAGACCCTGGTCAGCAGCCCGGCGAGCAGCGGGCCGTCCACCCCCGCCGGCGGCTACCGCCTGGTCAACCGCTACAGCGACCTGGCGCTCAGCCTCACCGCCGGCACCACCGGCACCCGCGCCGTGGCCACCTCGCCCCAGCGCACCTGGGACAACCCCGGCACCGGCGGCGACACCCGCCCCGTCGCCGCCCAGACCCTCGCCCTCACCCCGACCACCACCGCCCCCGGCCTCGACGGCACCCACGTCCCCTCCGTCTCCGGCTCCGGCAAGGCGCTGGACGACCCCGACTGGTCCACGGCCCCGGGCACCCGGCTCGACACCTGGACGACCAACGGCGGCCGGAACCAGAGCTGGACCTTCACCCGGCAGCCGGACGGCTCCTACACCCTCACCAACGCCCACTCCCAGCTGTGCGCCGACGACCAGGGCGGCGCCACCGCCCCCGGCACCCCCGTCATCCAGTGGACCTGCACCGGAAACGACAACCAGCACTGGACGGCCACCCGGCTCCCGAGCGGCGCCTACACCCTCACCAACGTCCGCACCGGACTGCTGCTGACCACCTCCGGCAGCGCGGACGGCGCCCTGCTCTCCCAACAGCCGGACACCGGCTCGCCGTTGCAGCAGTGGACCCTCGACTGACCCGCTGACCCCGCTGCCCTTCCGACCCCGGCGCGGCGCAGGCCTCCCACCGGCCTGCGCCGCGTCCGCGCCGCTCCCCGCCCGGGCCGCCCCGGAGGATTTGGTCGAACCGATCCCCGGGGAGCGAGAATGCGTGCTGCGCGAACCGAGTCGAAAAGGAAGCAGATGAGCACAATCCCGGCGGAGATCGACACCCCCGACATCCTGGTCGATCGGGACGTCCTCGAACGGAACATCGAGCGCATGGCGGCGGCGCTCCGGGCCAAGGGCCTGGGGCTGCGCCCGCACGCCAAGACCCACAAGATGCCGGAGGTCGCCGCGCGGCAGCTCGCGGCGGGGGCGGTCGGGCTGACGGTGGCGACCATCGGGGAGGCCGAGGTCTTCGCCGAGCACGGCGCCACCGACCTCTTCATCGCCTATCCGCTCTGGATCGGGCCCCGGCAGGCGGAGCGCCTGCGCCGGCTCGGCGCGACGGCGAGGATCGCGATCGGCACCGACTCCGTCGAGGCCGCCGAGGCGGCGGGCCGTCACCTCGGGGCCTCGGCCGCCGACATCGAGGTCCTGGTGGAGATCGACAGCGGCCACCACCGCAGCGGCGTCCGCCCGGAACAGGCCGTGGCGGTGGCCCGGGCCTCGGCCCGGGCCGGGCTGCGCGTCGCGGGAGTGTTCACCTTCCCGGGCCACGGCTACGCGCCGGGCATGCCGGCGAAGGCGGCCGAGGAGGAGCAGCAGGCCCTCGGGCAGGCCGCCGACCTGCTCGCCGCCGCGGGCTTCGAGGTCACGCGGGTGAGCGGCGGCTCCACCCCGACCGCGGAGCTGACCGGGGCCTCGACGGCCACCGAGGCGCGCCCGGGCGTCTACGTGTTCGGCGACGCCCAGCAGCTCGAACTCGGCCGGTGCCGCACGGCGGACATCGCGCTGACGGTCGCGGCGACCGTCGTCAGCCGGCACGAGGGGGACGACAGCACGCCCCGGCGGCTCGTCCTGGACGCGGGCAGCAAGGTGCTCGGCGGCGACCGGCCCGCGTGGACGACGGGCTTCGGCCGGCTCATGGACCACCCCGACGCCCGCATCACGGCGCTGTCCGAGCACCACGCCACCGTGGTCTGGCCCGCCGGCACCGACCTGCCCGCGCTCGGCGCGCGGCTGCGGGTGATCCCCAATCACGTCTGCGTGGCGGTGAACCTCGTCGACGACGTCGCCGTGGTCAGCGGCGGCGAGCTGGTGGACCGCTGGCGGGTCGCCGCCCGCGGCCGGAACGCCTGACCGGAACGCCTGACCGGGACGCCCCGGTACGCCCTCCCCCGCAGCCGCCGGCCCGGGTTTCGGCCGCCTCGCCGGGCGGCCGAAACCCGAGGGGCGGAGGCAGGCAACCTGATCAACGGATCGTGTGGTCCGTACGGGTGAGGGAGGTGATGCTGTGGCCAGCTGCGGGGAGGAGGCGGAGGTCAACGACTTCGTCCAGGGCCGGTGGAACGCGCTGGTCCGGACGGCGTACCTGCTGACCGGCAACCGGCACGACGCGGAGGGCCTGACGCAGACCGACCAGCGCCAGGTTCTCTTCGCCGCGCTCGCCGGGGCTGCCCCTGCGGCAGCGGACCGTGGTGGTGCTGCGCTACTGGGAGGACCTCTCCGAGGCGCAGGTCGCCGCCGCAGTACGACGACCCGAAGTACGCCGCGTACGGCTTCCCCGTCCTCACCCTCTACGCGGGCGGCCAGAGCAACGGCTACAACACCTGGGCGAACGAGCAGCTGCCGGTCCAGGAGATCGACGCCCAGCTCGTCCAGCAGCAGAAGGCCCACCCCTTCATCATGATCATGCCGGTGCAGAACCTGACGAGCGACGTGGAGCGGTCCCTGGACTGCTCCGACATCCCCGGCCAGCCCAGGATGGGCACCTGGCTGTCCGAAGACGTCCCGGACTTCGTCCGCGCCAACTTCCGCACCCTCGAAGGCCGCGACAGCTGGGGCCTGCTGGGCGTGTCCAACGGCGCCTTCTGCAGCGCCAAACTGGCCCTGCAACGCCCCGACCTCTACAAGGCCGCCGCGCTCGTCGACGGCTACTTCAAGCCGGACTCCACGCTCTGGAAGGGCCACGAGGCCGAACAGGCCGCCAACAGCCCGGACGTGCTGGTCGGTCAGGGCAAGGCCGACGTTCGGCTGCTCGCCACCGCCGGCGGGGCGAACGCCTTCGAGGCCGAGCTGGTCAAGAACTGGGCGGCCAGGGCCGCCGCCCCGACCACCGTCGAGTACTACGAGCAACCGGGCGGCCAGCACCTGACCGTGGACTTCGCGAAGATGATCCCGAAGGCCCTGGAATGGCTCACCGCGAACCTCGCCGGCCCCCAGAGCGATGGCTGACACCGCGACCGGCCCGGGCGGTCCACCGCCGTCCACCGCCGTCCCCGGCCGGACGGTCCCGCCGCGGAACGGTCGCGTCGGCGGCCCGCCCGGCTACGCTGGACCGTGCCGACTGGGAGCGCGAGGCGGGGGGCCGATGAACCAGCACGAAGGAACCGACCTGGAAGGGCAGTTGACGCGAGCTCGGATGGAGGTCGAGCTCTGCGTCGAGCGGCTGCGGCTGGACGGCGACGTGCCGCGGGCGACCCGGCTGCGCCACCAGCTGGAGCTCGCGGAGGCCCTGGACCGGCTGAGCGAACTCCTCAGCGGCCCCGCGAACCTGCCGGCCCGGCTCGACGAGCTGGAGGCGGTGCTCGCCGAGCGCGTCGCCCTCGGACGGCTCGTCGTGGTGGACGAGGACTGCCGGCCCTGGCTCGCGCAGGCGCTGGTCGAGCAGGCCAGGTGCCTCGGCGTGCGCGGGCGCCGCGCGGAGGCGGTGGCGCCCGCCCGCGAGGGCGTCGCCCTGTTCCGGGCGCTGGCCGCCGAGGAGCCGGACGAGTACCGGCGCCTGCTCGCCGCCGCCCTGGAGAACCTGGCGAACCAGCTCTCCCCGCACGCCACCCGCGCCGAGGCCGTCGAGACCGTCCGGGAGGCCCTGGAACTGCGCCGGGTCGAGGCCCGGGTACGGCCGGGCCCGGCGAGCGGGAACGGGCTCGCCTCCGCGCTGGCGGACCTCGGCATCCTGCTCGGTGAGAGCGGCGCGTTCGCCGGGGCCGTCGACGTCCTGCGCGAGGCGGTGGCCCGCTACAAGGCGCTCGACGCGGCCCGGCAGGCGGACGGCGAGGCCTACTGGGCGGCGCTGTCGGTGTTCGCGCAGGCGCTGCGGCAGACCGGCGCGGGCGAGGGGCCCGAGGCCCGGGAGTGCCGGGCCCTGATGGCGACCGTCCACCGGCGCCTCGCGGTCGAGAGCCCCGCGGGGCTGGCCGCCGTCAACGCCCTGCTCGGCAGCCGCGGCTTCACGATGGACGAGACCGGCTTCCACGGCCGGTCCGCGCCCCCCGAGGACGCGTCACCGGCCCCGTGGGACCGGATCGAGGAACTGGCCCGCCGAGCCCGCGAGCAGAGCACGCGCGGGGACCTCGCCGGGGCACTCGCCACCCGCCGCGAAGCCGTGACCTACTGCCGGGGGCTGCGCCAGGACGACCCGCGCGCCGTCCTCGGGCTGGCCGCCACGCTCCACGACCTGGGCCTCCTCCTCGGGACGGTCGGCCGCCCGGCGGAGGCGGTCGCACCCCTGACCGAGGCGATCGGTCTGCACCGCCGGCTGCTGCGGTCCTTCCCCGCGCCGGTCCGCCCGCTGCTCGCGGGCTCCCTCGACGCCCTCGGCTCCCGCCTGGCCTCCTGCGGACGCCACCGCGACGCGTTCGCCGCGACGGCGGAGGCCGTCCAGCTGATGCGTCTCGCCGTCGACGCACCGGCGGACGCCCCGCGCCCCGGCAGCCTCTCGGGGCTGCACGGCGGGACCGACCCCGCCGCGCAGCCCCGGGAACTGGCCAGGATGCTCAACAACCTGAGCATCCGCTGCGCCGACCTGGAGTGCCACGAGGACGCCCGCACCGCGTCCCGGGAGTCGGTGGCCCGCTACCGCGGCGCCCCACCGCCGGTGGACGAGCTCCCGGGGCTCGCCCACGCCCTCGGCAACCTGGCGCTGCGCGAAGCCCGCCTGGAGCACACCGCGCCCGTCCCGGCGCTGGTCGACGAAGTCCTGGCCCTGCTCGACGGCCCGCTGCGCACCGCGCCCCGGGCCCAACTCGCCGGACTCGCCGACTCCCTGCACTGGCTCGCCTGGTACCTCAAGACCCGCGGCCACCGCCGCCACGGCCGCGCCGCCGCCCGCGCCGCGGCCGCCCTGCGCCGCCGCTGAGGCCGGCCCCGGCCACCCACCGGCGGGGCCGGCGCGGACCTCGACGCCGCGCCGGCCCCGCCCGTCGTCACGGCTTCGGGCGGGCGCCGATCGCCGTCAGCACCTCCCCGGCCGCCCGGGCACCGGACTCCGCGCCGCCCTCCATGAAGCCCTGGAAGTCGTACGAGGTGTGCTCGCCCGCGAAGTGCAGCCGGCCCTGGGCCGTCCCCTCGTACCCGGCGTACGTGGTGAGGTAGCCCACCGGCCAGTAGGAGTAGGCCCCGTGGGTGTACGGGTCGAGGTGCCAGGCGGAGAGGGTCGCCCGCCCGTTCCACACCGCCCCGGTCCCCGGCCACACCCGGTCGATCTGGCCGAGGTTGCTGCGGACGAGGCCCGCCGTGTACGGCACCGAGGCGTCGGTGAAGGCCCGCGGCGGGGTGAGCGAGGCGGCGGGGGTGCCGCCGCCGTACTGCACCAGGATGCCGTGGGATCCGCGCTGGCCGCGGGTGACGTCCCAGGCCTGCTGGAACGGCAGGTCCGCGAAGCACTCGTCGGCGGAGACGCCCGGCCAGGGGCCGGTGCCCTGCCACGGGCGCGCGGTGAACTGCATGTTGAGCTTGGTGCAGTGGCCCATCGTCAGGTGGGCGAGCACGCCGCGCATCCTCGGGTCGAGCCCGGCCCGGGAGAGGTCGACGTCCCGCTGGAGGACGGGCAGCGGCAGGGCCAGCACGGTGTGGTCCGCGGTGACGGTCCGGGTGCGGCCGCCGTCCACCGCGAAGGTGAGGGACTGGCTGCCGTCCGCGTTCGCGGCCACCGCCTGCAGCCGCCAGCCCTGCCGGACCGTGCCGCGCGGCAGGTGGTCCGCGATGGCCCGCGGGAGCCGGTCGTTGCCGCCGTCGACGTGGTAGCGCTCGTCGGAGGCGCCCCAGACGGAGAAGTGGGCCGGGTCCGCCTGCTCGGAGATCAGCCCGAGCAGGGCGAACGCGGACTGGGCGGTGGTGTCGGCGCCGTACTCGACGGCGTAGGCCACGTCGAGGAGAGCGCCGAGGTCGCTGGAGTACCCGCCGGGCACCCGGGAGTCGATCCAGTCCCGGACCGACAGGGCGTCCATCGCGACGTCGCGGGCGGTGTGCCGGTCCCAGGTCGGCGACCCGCTGGTGGCCCGGACGTCCGCCTGGACGGCCTTCCAGACCGGCGCGAAGTCCTGGTCCGCCCGGGAGCGGGGGTAGTAGCGGCCGTGGAACCACCGGACCTGGTCGGCACCGGCCGGCGCCGTCTTGAGGACATCGGTGAGGCCCAGCCCGAAGCGGCGGCACAGCCGCTGCACCGTCTTGTGCGCGGTGTCGATCAACTCGCCGCCGAATTCCGAGACTTGGCCCTGCTCCCAGAGGCCGGGCGAGCCGGCGCCGCCGCCGGAGTACATCCGGCCGCCGATCCGGCCGGGGTTGGCCTCGTAGACGGTCGACGGTATGCCGCGGTCGGCCAGGGTGAGCGCGGCATTGAGCCCGGCGATGCCGGCGCCCACGATGGCGACCCGGGGCGCCGCGCCGGAGCGGGTCACGGGCTCCGGCTGCGCGGCACCGGCCGGCTGCGCGGCGCCCACCGCGCCCGCCGCGCTCACACCGACGCCGAGCGCCGCCGCCCGGGCGAGCAGGGCCCGCCGGGAGGGCCCGTCCGACTCGGCCCGGGCTTCGCCGCGCAGCCCGCGGTACTCGTCGACGGGCATCCGCAGCCGCTCGGCGACGGCGTGGTCGGCGATCAACCGCTTGAGGTTCCGGAGGTGGGGGGTGCGCGCCATGGACAGGTCCTCTCTCCTGGGCGGGGCCGGGCAGGACTTCCGGCAGGAACGCCGCCACCGCCATCATCGCCACCCACCAGGCCGTCCACGACCGGTTCGCACCGGAACGGCACCCCGGGGCCGAAGATCGCCGCAGAACTGGCCGAGGACCGACCGCCCGCCCGTCAGGACGACCTCCCCCGCCCGTCCCGCAGTCGTTCGGCGAACGCCCGCGCGGCGGCCAGGTCACCGGCGTTGGGCCGCTGCTTGTTGATGCCGCCGACGAGCTTGAACGGCGCCCAGGTGTCGAGCGCCCGGCACGAGAAACTCCCGTCCACCTCGAAGCCCTTGCGTTCGAGGAGCCGGACCAGCGGGCGGGTGAAAGGCGCCAGCGGCAGCTCGGGGAACCCGCTGGTGGCGAACACGAACGCCCGGCCCCGCCCGCCGGGCAGCGCCTTGACGAACTCGGTCAGCCGGGGGTGGAGCCGGCCGTGGAAGACACCCGCGCCGAATCCCACGAGGTCGGCGGCAGCCAGCTCCGCCAGGTCGGCCCCCTCCGGGGAAACGACCCTCGCGCCCAGCACCTCGGCCATGCTGTCGGCGACACGACGCGTATTGCCGTGCGACACGGACGCGCACACGATGACGGCCTTCATCCTCACGATCCCTTCTCTCGTTTCCGCTTCCGCAAGAAGGACAGCGCAGCGCCGCCAGGTGTGACACGGTGCCAACCACTAGGTGAATCAGCGGGGGTGGGTCGTGCGTGACGCGCTCGACCCACCCCCCTCGTGCAACCCGGCCGCGTACCGCCGGCACACAGCTCTGGCGGAGCGCGCCGCCGCCCGCCTCGCCCACACCCTCCACGGCACCATGAAGGTGACGGTTCACCAGGCCGTCGAGGCGCTGCTGCGCGCGCCGGACGGGCGCAGCGGCAAGGACTACCTCGGCTACCTCC
>NZ_JZKH01000047.1 GCF_000961885.1 Streptomyces rubellomurinus | reverse complement strand
CGAGGGCGTAGGCGCGGCGTTCCGCCTCGCGGTCGATGCCGATGAGGCGGTTGTGGCCCATGTGGAGGACGGAGGCGAGGGCCGGGCCGGCGGTGGGCGGGGTGAGGCGGGGGGCGTACTGGGTGAGTCGGGCGGCGCGCTCGTGCCAGGCGGCGGTGAGGGCGGGGTCGGCGGGCAGCAGGCCGCCGCCGGGGGTGGTGGGGCCCGCCGGGCCGATGGCGCGCAGGGCCGCGGCGCGGTGGGCCCGGAAGGCCTGGTGGTGCTGTTCGGACTTGGGGTAGGTGGCGGCGATCCAGCCGCCGACGGGCAGCGGGGTGGGGCGGGCCGCGAGGAAGGCCTGGGCGGTGGCGGTGAGGTTGACGGCGGCGAGCAGTTCACCGGGCGTGGTGCGGGCGGCGCGGGCCAGCCGCAGGGCGGCGAGGGCGACCAGGCTGTCGGCGTGGAAGACGCGCTCGGCGTCGGCGAGGGCGGCGGGACCGCCGTAGCGGTCGGTCTCGGGCGTGTAGCTGTCGAGGCGCAGGTCGGCGGCGAGGCCGGCGCGGCGCAGGTCGTGGGCCCAGTCGTGGAGGGCGGGCAGCAGGTCCGCGGCGAGGGTGCGCGGCGTGCCGTGGAAGCGCAGCCGCAGGTGGGGGGCGGGGTCGCGGTAGCGGATGAAGAACCAGCGGTCCACGTCGCCGGGCAGGTCGGCGAGCAGCCGGGGCAGGTGGTCGGCGAGGATCTCGTCGTGCCGGGCCTCGGTGGCGGCGAGGCGGGCGAACAGCCAGGGGCCGCCCGGGAGTTCGGGGCTGCGGGGGTGCGGGGCGGGCAGCGGACGGCGCGCCGCGGGGGCGGCCGGGTCCGCCGGGCGGGCGGTGCGGCGCAGCGGGACGACGAGTTCGGTGGTGCGGGCGCCGCCGGGGCCGCACAGCCAGCCGCCGTCGCCACCGCCGTCGCCGGTGAGGTCCTCCTGGAGCACGGTGGGCCGGTCGGGGCGGGACTGGCTGTGCAGCAGGCGGCGGTGCCAGGGGTTGTCGAGGTCGAGGCCGATGCGCTGGTCACCGCTGAGCAGGCGCACGGCGGCGGGCACGCCCCAGCGGCGGCGCCACCGGGCGAGGCCCTCGGCCCACTGCTCGTACGGGGCGTCGCCGGAGGGGACGGGGGCGGTGAGGCGCCAGGCGGCGGGCGCGAGGACGACCCGGCCGCGGCGGACGCGGGGCAGGGCGGGGGCGCTGGCGGCGGCGCCCCAGTCCCAGGGCTGCCAGGGGCGTTGGCCGGTGAGCGCGACCTCCTGGAGGAAGCGGGCCGCGTTGGGGGCGCCGGTGCGCAGGTTGAGCGCGTGGTGGGCGGTGGCGCGGATCTCGCGGCCGAGGCTGCGGGAGTGGACGGTGAGGCGTTCGGCGTCGGCGAGGACGACGAGGTCGTCCAGCGGGAGGGTGGTGGGTCCGCCGGGGTCGGGGAAGGCGCTGACGGCGACGCGGTGGCCGAGCCAGCGGGGGGTGAGGGCGATGTTGGCGTGCCGGGGGCGGTAGGGGGTGAACTCCAGGTGGGCGTCGAGGACTTCGTCGGTGTGCGGGGTGCTGCCCGCGGCGGCGGCGAGCAGCGCGCCGCCGTCCGCGCCGCCGTCCGCGCCGTCTCCGCCCGCGCCGGCGAGGTGGGCGGCGAAGCGGCCGAAGGTGGCGCCCGCGCGGTCGCTGCCGGCGGTCGGGGAGAGCACGAGGCGGAACTGGCCGGCGTCCAGGGCGTCGAGGGAGTCGGCGGCGAGTTCGGCGTACAGCTCCAGGGAGGCGGGCGGGGTGTCGGCGGCGCCGCCGGGTTCGTCCTGCGGGGGGATCAGACGGGCGAGCAGGTCGTCGTCGAGGACGACCTCGGGCAAGGGCGCGCCGGGCTCGCGGTCGGCGAGGGCGCCGGAGGCGAGTTCGGCCAGCACCCGGTCGCGGGCCGCGTCGGCGTCGGTGCGGGGGCGGGTGGACTGCGGGTTGGCCGCGCCCCGGGCGCCGGCCGGGCGCCGGTAGCCGGCGGGCGGGCCGAGGCCGGTGTCGGGGTCGAGCAGTTCGGTGAGCGGGACGGGGCTGTCGGTGCCGTACCGCTCGACGAACTCCGCGTGGTAGGTGCGCAGGTGCTCGGGGGCGGTGACGGGCGGGGAGAGCCGCCACAGGAGCGTGGCGGTGTGCTCGAGGTCGGTGCGGACCTGCTCGGGCAGGACCACCTCGGCGTCCAGGGCGAGGTCGGCGTGCAGCGCGCGGTCGGCGGGCCCGAGCCGGGTCATCCGCCGGCGCGCCTCGCGCAGCACGGCGGTGGCCTGCCCGCGCGGCAGGCCGGTGGCCTGCCCCAACAGGGAACGTACGGTGGCGAGTTCGGCGCGCACGGGGTGGCCGTCCGGCAGCCGGTCGAGGACGTGGCCGAGCAGGTCGGTGCTGTCCGGCGGGGGCGTCAGGTCGGTGAGCAGGAAGCCCTGGGCGACCAGGGTGCGGACGAGCGCGGCGATCGCCTCGGCCGGGGCGGCGGGGAAGTCGGCGGCCAGCGCGGCGAGCAGGTCGGCGTGGCGCAGCGGCCGGGCGGCGTGGCGCACGGCGGCGCGCACCACGGCGGTGGCGCGCACGGTCCGCTCGCTGACGGACTGCGCGCCCCCGGCTCCGGCGCCCCCGCCCTTGGCGCCCGCATCCTTGGCACCTCCGCCCCTGGCGACCGCGCCCCTCCCGCCGGCCGACTCGGCGCGCCGTTCGGGCAGGTAGGGCAGGACGAGCCGGTCGCCGCGCAGGGCGACCTGCTGGTCGGCGGCCAGCCACAGGGTCGCCAGCACCTGCGGGTCGGTGCGCAGCCGGTCCAGGAGCGGGAGGAGCCAGCCGAGGTCGGGGCGGAAGGCGCGGCGTTCGGCGCCGTCCCAGCGGACCTCGGCCCGGGTGCCGAAGCGGGCCGGTGCGACGGCGGCCATCAGGCCGAAGGGGGTGGGGCGGGTGGCCATCCGCAGCCGGTAGCGGCCGATCGCCTCGGCGGCGCGGCGCAGAGCGGCCGGGCGCAGAGCGACGGGTCGCAGTGCGTCAGGGCCCAGTGCGGCCGGGCGAGGCACGGCGGCAGCCACCTGGTCCACCAGATCCGCCAGCGAGGGGCTGGACACCTCGATCGCCTCCCGCAGCACCGGATCGGCGGCGGCCTCGGCGACGTACGCCATGAGCCCGTCGGCATCGAGCCCGGCCGCATCGACCGCATCGGCCCCGGCGGGGACGGCGCGGTCCGGGCGGGCCGACGCCGGTGTGCGCAGCAGGACGGGTCCGGTCGCGGTGAAGAGCGTGTCCCGGTGTGCCGCGTGCGTTTTCTTCCCCACCGTGCCCCCGTGCCTCGTGTCGCCCTGTCGCCGTATTGCTGTGGTGCCGTGTCGCCCTGTGGCGATGTCGCTTCGTCGAGCGAGTTCGTCGGGTCGTTCTATCCCGACGATCGAAAGGTGTCTATGAGCGATCAAAAGTCATCAAGAGTTGGCTGGATTCGCCCATCCGTTGTCGCACGGTCATTGTCGGGCTCCGCGCCGAGTGCCTAACGTCCGCTGCAGTCCGCCGCGGCCAGTCGCGGCACTGACGAAGGGAGGCCCCCATGGCCACCGACATGCAGGAGCTGTTCGACCTCGACGTGCAGGACCTCGTCGCCGCCGAGACCGGCGAGCAGGAGGAAGCCGCGTTCAGCATCTCGTGCGAGGGCTCCTGCACCCGCCCGTACTGCATCTGACCGGTGCCACCGGCTCGATCGGGCGACTCCGCCTGATCCAGCGGCAGTACGGGTACGACCGGGCGCGGTTGCCCGGACCGTTCACACGGTCCGGCGCAACCGCGCCCGTTCGCGTTCCCCCGGCTCAGCCGCCCAGCGGCCCCGGGAGCGGCGGGGTGTCCGGCGCCGGGTCGGGCAGCGGGCCCCGTGCGAAGCGCAGCAGTTCCTCCGGGGTCAGTTCGGCCAGGCGGGCGCGGCTGCGGTGCAGCACCTCGGCGGCGGCGGCCAGCAGGTCGGCGGCCGTCCCGGGCCGTTCGGGCAGGTCGCCGGCGCCGGTGCCGGTGCCGGTGCCGCTGCCGCTGCCGGTGCCGCTGCCGCTGCCGCTGCCGCTGCCGCCACCACGGGAGGCGCCGGCGGCCAGGAACTCGCCGACCGCCGCGTGCAACCGCCCGGTGCCGACCTCACGGACGACGAACGACAGGTGCACCGACAGCCCCTGACGCCCGGTCGCGGCGTGCGGAGCGCCGCGCGGCACGTACAGCACCTCGCCCGGCGCGAGCACCGTCTGCACCGCCACCGGCCCCGGCTCGGGGGCGAGCCCCGGGCGCCAGCGCCCGTCCGCCGGCGCCTCGTGGACCGTCCACTCCTTCTCCCCCGCGAGCTGGACGACCAGCACGTCCGCGTCGTCCCGGTGCACGTCCAGGCCACGCCGGCCGGCGCCCGTCGCGAAGCAGAACGCCTCGGTGCGACGCCCCAGCTGGAGCGCGATGTCGCCGGCCAGCGCCCGCACGGGGGCGTGCCACTGGTCCAGCTGCGGCAGCAGCAACGTGGCACCCTCGGCCAGCAGGGCGGCGATCCGCCCGGGGTCCGCCCAGCCCTCGTCCCGCCGCCCGGCGACCGTGCGCGCCGTACAGAACCGCTCGGGCGCGACGACCTCGCCGCCCATCACCATCTCCACGTACGGCACCCGCAGCAGGCCCCCGTGCAGGACGGCGTCCAACTCGTCCGGCCGGGGCAGCCCGGCGGGCCACCCGGCGGTGCGGAACACCTGCGGCCTCCGGTCCTCCAGTGCCCTGGCGAAGTCCTCCGTGTCCCCCACCAGCTCGGCCAGTACTCGCCCCATCGCCCATCCCCTCTCGTCCGACGCCCGGCGTCCGGCGTCCCGTCCCACATCGCCTCCGGCGGCTCACAGGTGACCGACCGTCCCATGACGAACGGATGAACGAGGGGCAGCGGTTGAACCGCATCCGCCGGCGGATCGGGAACCGGCCAGCTTGACACCCCCGCCCGCCCGGACCCCCGGCCCCACGACCCCGCAGGCCACCGGGCCCGCCACCCCGCCCACCGCGCTCCGGAGCAGGACCCCGACGGACGGAGATCCGGCGACCGTGGGATAGATCACACCACCCCCGCCCCCGCGGCGACCGGGGCCCGACGCCGGATCAGATGAACCGCCACCGGTGGTCGGCGGCGCCGTTGTCGTCCCAGAGCACGGCCTGCGCCCCCAGGGCGGTGGAGGCGCCGGAGATGCCGAGGACGCGGCCGCTGTCGGCGCACTGGATCCTGAAGGTGTCGCCGCCGCCGTGGCGAAGGCGCCACCGGTGGTCGGCGGCGCCCGGCGTCGACGTGCCGGTGGTGCGGGCGGACGGGCGGGGCGCCGTACGGGACCTCGTCGCGCACCTGCACCGGCTGGGGCGCCGGCGGCTGGCGATCATCGCCGGGCCGGCGGCCACCACGACCGGGCAGGAGCGTGTGGCGGCGTTCCGCGAGGCGCTGGCGGAGTACGGCCTCGACCTGCCGGACCGGTACGTCGGCCAGGGCGACTTCCAGGCCGACAGCGGCCGGCGGGCGACCGAGCGGTTCCTCGACCTCGCCGAGCCCCCGCAGGTCGTGTTCGCGGCGGACAACCTGATGGCGCTGGGCGCCCTGGACGCCGTACGCGCCCGTGGGCTGCGGGTGCCGGACGACATCGCGCTCGACAACGTCGCCGGCGGCGAGCAGGCGGCGAAGGCCCTCGCCGAGAAGCTCGGCGGCAGCGGGAAGATCGTGATCCTCCAGGGGCTGGCCGGCACCTCCGCCGCGCGCGAGCGGGCCGAGGGCTTCGCCAAGGGACTGGCGGCGTACCCGGGGATCGAGGTCGTGGCGCAGCAGCCGGCCGACTTCGACCGGACGAAGGGTCTCGACGTCATGTCGAACCTGCTCCAGGCGCACCCGGACGTCCGGAGTGTCATCGCCGCGAACGACGAGATGGCGCTCGGCGCGGCGAAGGCGCTCGGGTCCAAGGCCGGTGATTCCGTGCAGGTCGTCGGCTTCGACGGGACTCCGGACGGGCTGAAGGCGGTCGAGCAGGGGACGCTGTACGCGTCCGTGGCCCAGCAGCCGTCGCAGCTCGGGAAGATCGCCGTGGACAACGCGGTCAAGGCGATCGAGGGGGAGAAGGTCGAGGAGACCATCAAGGTGCCGGTGAAGGTGGTCACGAAGGAGACCGTGGCCGGATTCAGTGGCTGAGACGGGGAAAGGGGTGGCCGGGGTGCCCGCGGAAGCGGGGCTCCGGCTCGCCCCGTTCCGGATTTCCTGATTGGGGAGTTTCATGTACGACTACGACGTGCTGGTCGTGGGGTCGGCCAACGTCGATCTCGTGATCGGTGTCGAGCGCAGGCCCGCGGCCGGGGAGACGGTTCTCGGGTCGGACCTCGCCGTCCATCTCGGCGGCAAGGGCGCCAACCAGGCGGTCGCCGCCGCGCGCCTCGGGGCGCGCACGGCGCTGCTCGCGCGGGTCGGGGACGACGCGAACGGGCGGCTGCTGCTGGAGTCGCAGCGGAGCGCGGGGGTCGACACGACGAGCGTCCTGGTGGGCGGGGCCCCGACCGGCGTCGCGCTGATCACCGTCGACCCGTCCGGGGACAACAGCATCGTGGTGTCGCCCGGCGCGAACGGGCGGCTCACGCCGGAGGACGTCCGGGCCGCCGGGCCCCTGGTCCGCGCCTCGCGGGTGGTCTCGGCGCAGTTGGAGATCCCGTTGGAGACGGTCGTCGAGGTGGTGCGCCAACTGCCGTCCGGTACGCGGTTCGTGTTGAACCCCTCGCCGCCGCGGGCGCTGCCGGCCGAGGTCCTGGCGGCCTGCGACCCGCTGATCGTCAACGAGCACGAGGCCCGGGTGATCCTGGGCGGCGAGGCCATCGGCGACGATCCCGCCGCGTGGGCGCGGGAGTTGCTCGCGAGCGGGCCCGAATCGGTCGTGGTGACGCTCGGTTCGCAGGGCGCCTTGGTCGCGTCCGCCGAGGGTGAGGTCGTGCGGGTCGCGTCGGTGCAGGTCGAGGCCGTCGACACGACGGGTGCCGGTGATTCCTTCACGGCCGCACTGGCCTGGAAGCTGGGTGCGGGGGCCTCGCTCGCGGAGGCCGCCGCGTACGCCGCCCGGGTGGGCGCCGTCGCCGTGACGCGGCGGGGGGCCCAGGAGTCGTTCCCCACCGCCGCGGAGGTCGAGGCGCTGTGACGAAGGGCGGGATCCTGAATCGGCATCTCGCCGGAGCCCTCGCCGAGTTGGGGCACGGCGACCGGGTGCTCGTGTGTGACGCGCCGGTCGGGCCCGGTCGGCCGGCGACGGCACGGTCCCGGATGCGGTTCAGCGGTGCTCGGGGTTCTCGAAGTCGAAGCGGCAGCCGGCGTCCCACTCCGAGCGCTGGTTGCCGTGAGCCGGGATGCCGCCGGCGTCCTTGAGCATCCGGGCCAGGTGCAGCTGGTTCCACGTCATGAAGGTGGCGTTGCGGTTGGTGAAGTCGTTCTCCGGCCCACCGGACCCCGGGTCGAGGTACGACGGCCCCGGCCCGGCCTCGCCCACCCAGCCGGCGTCGGCCTGCGGCGGGATCGTGTAGCCGAGGTGCTGGAGGCTATAGAGCACGTTCATCGCGCAGTGCTTGGCACCGTCCTCGTTGCCGGTGATCAGACACCCGCCGACCCGCCCGTAATACGCGTACTGCCCTTCCGAGTTGAGGATCGACGAACACGCGTACAGCCGCTCGATCACCTTCTTCATCACCGAGGAGTTGTCCCCCAGCCATACAGGCCCAGCTAACGTCAGGATGTCGGCGGCCATGACCTGGGAGTAGATCACCGGCCACTCGTCGGTCTCCCAGCCGTGCTCGGTCATGTCCGGCCAGACGCCGGTCGCGATGTCGATGTCCACCGCGCGCAGGACCTCGACCGCGACGCCCTGGCGCTCCAGGATGCCGGTGCTGACGTCGATCAGGCCCTGGGTGTGGCTGCGTTCCGGGGAGCGCTTGAGGGTGCAGTTGATCACCAGGGCGCGCAGGTCGGCGTACGAGGTCGTCGGGTCCGGCACGGGGTCCTCCGTCGTGGGGTGCGGGAGGCCGGCCGGACGGGCCCCGGGGCGCTCCCCGCCCAGCTCAGCAGTCCGGCGGCGCGGACGCACGCCGGGCGGGGCCGGTCGCCTGACGGTGGACGCCGCCTCGTTCCGCCCGACCGGGGTCCTTCCGCGGCCTGGACCGGACGGGGTCTCCTCGCGCGCGTCCGGCCCGATATGCGCGGTTCGGGTGACGGTGTTGCGTACGGTCGGCGGCACGTCGCCGCCCGCCCGCGGGCGGGCCGTCCGTGCGAACTCCCCCTCTTCGAAGGAGACCGGCAGCCGTGCAACGCAAGTGGTGGACGCTGATCGCCGTGTCGGTGGCGACGTTCATGCTGCTGCTCGACATCACCGTCGTGAACGTCGCCCTGCCCTCGATCCGCAGGGACCTGGGCGCGAGCTTCACCGACCTGCAGTGGGTGTTCGACGCCTACGCCCTCTCCCTGGCCGCCCTGGTGCTGACGGCCGGTTCGCTGGCCGACCGGCTCGGGCGGCGCCGGGCCTTCGCGGCCGGACTGGTGATCTTCTCCGGCGCCTCGCTGCTCTGCGCCCTGGCCCCGAACCCGGTCTTCCTCAACGTCTCGCGCGCGGTCCAGGGCGTCGGCGGCGCGGTGATGTTCGCGGTCTCGCTCGCCCTGGTCGCGCAGGAGTTCCCGCCCGGGCGGGAGCGCGGCTCCGCGATGGGCGTCTACGGGGCCACCATCGGCATCGCCGTCGCCGTCGGACCGCTGATCGGCGGGGCGCTCACCGACTCGCTCGGCTGGGAGTGGATCTTCTACCTCAACGTGCCGATCGGAGCCGCGGCCCTGCTCGTCACCTACCTCAAGCTGGCGGAGAGCCGGGACCCGAACGCGACCCGGATCGACTGGGCCGGGGTCGTGGCCTTCAGCACCGGCCTGTTCCTGCTCGTCCTCGCGCTGGTGCGGGGCAACGCCGAGGGCTGGGGCAGCGGCCTGATCGTCGGGCTGTTCGCCGGTGCGGCCGTGCTGCTCGCCGTCTTCGTGCTGATCGAACGCCGGGTTCCGGAGCCGATGCTGCCGCTCGGGCTGTTCCGCCGGCAGGCGTTCACCGGCGTGCAGCTGGCGGCGTTCGCCGTCTCCAGCTCGCTGTTCGCGCTCTTCCTCTACCTCACGCTGTACCTGCAGAACTACCTCGGGCTCTCGCCGTTCGCGGCGGGCGTGCGCTACCTGCCGATCACGGTGCTCAGCTTCTTCGTGGCGCCGGTGGCCGGGGTCCTGCTCTCCCGGGTGCCGGCCCGGCTGATGCTCTGCGTCGGCCTGGTCGCGGTCGGCGCGGGCATGCTGCTGATGGGCGACGTCCAGCCCGAGGACAGCTGGACCGGTCTGCTGGTCGGCTTCCTGGTCGGCGGCGCGGGCGTCGGGCTGATCAACCCGGTGATCGCCGACGTCGCGGTGAGCGTGGTGCCCAAGGAGAGGAGCGGCATGGCGGCCGGCATCAACGACACCTTCCGACAGGTCGGGATCGCGGTCGGCATCGCCGTCTGGGGAGCGATCTTCGTCGGCCGGGGCACCCACAAGGTCCGCGAGCTGGCGGCCGGCACGCCGATCGCGGAGGGCGCCCGTCCCCGTGAGCTGATCGAGGCGGCCTCCTCCGGCAGTCTGCCGCAGGCCCTCGCCGCACTTCCCGAGCCGGCCAGGGCGGCCGCCGCCACCGCCGCCCGGGCCGGCTTCCTGGACGGCCTCAACCTCGTGCTGCTGCTGGGCGGAGTGGTCAGCCTGGTGGGCGCCGCCCTCGCGCTCTGGCTGGTCCGGGAGGACCAGATCGACCGCCAGGAGATCCAGGGCTGAGGCCCGTCCCCCCCACCCGCCTCACCCGCCTCACCCGCCTCACCCGTGCGCCCGGACCGCCCTCGAAAACGCGAGAGGACCCGGGAGCGTAGCCTGCTCCCGGGCCCCTGTGTGCCGCCCAATTGCGCACACCGGCACGTTGAAGGGTCGCGGATCAGATTGAAACCGACGCGTTCTACCTTTGAACTACCGTGCCACGAAGCGGCACAGACAGGACTTGAACCCGCATTCGTCGATGTTCGTCCACACCCGGTCGATCCGGTGTTCGGCGGCGAATGCTGAGACTGGAGCGAGAGTCTGAGATTCACGGGCTTGCCTCTACCGCTTGGGCTACCCCGGCCCGTGGTGCCGGGGGGAGGATTCGAACCTCCACTGGTGACCCCTGGTCAGCTTCAACATCAGTGTCAGCTTTTCGCATCGCGCAGCGCGAACCCGCCCCGGCTTCCCGGAACGGAGTCCTCTTTGCGCGCCCGATGCACCCGCCCGGCTCCCCGGGCGGGCGTTCATGAGGCTACCGGAACAGGTAGCCGAAGACGGCGTCGCCCACCCTCCGGTCGGTGACCTCGACCGAGTTGGCCTCCTCGCGGGCGAACTTGACCGCCTGCTGCAGCTTCTCCACCCGCTCGGCGAGCTCGTTCACCCGCCGGGCCGGCAGCGCGCCGGAGAACTTGACCGTGGTCCAGTAGCCGACCGCGATGTCCTCGTAGTAGACCTCGACCTGGGCCGGGTGCTTCTCGGTGGCCTCGGCCTTGACGTGGTTGCGCGGCACCTTCTTGGTCCGGATGGTGCGCACCGGCTCGGTCTTCCAGGAGTCGGTGGACGGGTCGAGGTTCCACGACTCGGAGGCGTCCAGCACCGGGAGCTTCTTCACGAAGGTGAACAGATCGGTGAGCTGCTTCTCCAGGAACAGCAGGTACGGCACCGGCACCTGGGCGAGGAGCACCTGGCCGTCCACCACCACGTCGGCGCTGGCACCGACGTTGGCCCAGTCCTTGGTGGCCGTGATGTCGAAGAGCCGGGTGAGGGTGCTCGCGGTGGACCGCAGGATGTCCTCGGCCTTCAGCTGCACCCGGGTCGACTCCGGCGGCAGCTGCTCGCCCTCCTCGTCCTTGGGCTGGTAGCTGCGGGAGATCCCGGCCAGCAGCGCGGGCTTCTGCAGGTCCTGGTGGGCCTGCGTCAGCTCCTGGAAGGACTTGGACTTGACGCCCTTTTCAACGGCGATGATCTGGTTCAGCTTTGCCACGTCCGGGACGCTATCAGCCCCGAACTGACCGGCGACACCCAATTAGTGACCGAGATCGGTGATCGAGCGGCCGGCCAGGGGCGGCCGGTCAAGGGCGGCCGGCCAGAGGCGGCCGGTCAGGGGCGGCCGGTCAGGGGCGGCCGGTCAGGGGCGGCCGCGCGCACGGCCGCCCCTCGCTCGCACCGACTCCGCCGCTCGAGGGCCGGTCCCCCGTGCGGCGCGGGATCAGCCGTCGTTCTCGGCGGACGGCAGGTAGGCACCGGGCACGTCGTTCGGCGCGAGGATCGCGCCCTCGCCCGGGTACGGCGTCGTCCAGTTGTGCGTCTGGTACCAGGTCAGGTGGTCCATCTGCGCCGGGTTCGCGCGGTCGGGCGCCGCGTTCGGGCCGGAGAGGTGCTGCTTCGACTTCCAGGCGGACCACTGGTCCGCGACGGCCCGCTCGGCCGCCGGCGGCTCGGTCGTGGCGGGCACCGCGGCCGCGTTGCGGTCCTGCGCCGCGGGCACGTCGACGCCGCACGGGGGCGGCGTCTTCAGGCCGTCGGTGAGCGAGGTCCGGTTGGGCACCGAGGTGAACGGCGTGAAGTCCGGCTTGTCGGTGAACGCCGTGGACATCGGGCTGGCCGCGCTGTCCTTCTGGTTCATCGGGTGGATGCCGAGGATCTGCTCGATGGTGCGGACCATCGTGATCTGCGAGTAGTAGCGGCTGTCGACCGCCCCGTGCTGCGCCCAGGGGCTGATGACCTGGATCGGGGCGCGGTGGCCGTCCACGTGGTCGAGGCCGGCCTGGGAGTCGTCCTCGACCACGAAGATCGCGGAGTCCTTCCAGTACTCGCTGTGCGAGATCTCGTCGATGATCCTGCCGGTCGCCAGGTCGTTGTCGGCGACCTGCGCGGCCGGGGCGGCCGGGCCGCCGGTGTGGTCGCTGGACAGCCACAGCATGTTGAGGTCCGCCGGGCCGTTCTGCTCGAAGTCCTGCTTCCAGATCTGGTACCGGTACAGGTCCGGCACGTCGGTGTCGAACCGGGGGAAGCCGGGCACCGACACGTCGTTGAGCGACGGTATCGGCGAGGAGGAGTTGAGGGTGTAGGCGCTGCCCTGCCCCGTCTCGTCCATGGTCTTCGCGTCGCAGTACAGGTTCTGCCAGGTCGCGCCGTCGGGCTTGGTCAGGAACTGGTGGAACTCGCCGAAGTCGCGCACGTCCTTGCCGACCGCCTGCGCGCCCGACCACAGGAAGCCCGAGCGCTGGTGGCCCAGGCCGTCGTCCTCGGTGTCGTAGCTGCGCTCGTACTCGCCGGCCGAGGACTCGGTGTACTCCGGGTTGTCCGCCTGCATCAGCCAGTTGTGGCCCTCGGCGGAGTTGGTGCCGATGTCGTAGGTGTTGTCGTAGAGCCCGAACTGCTCGGCCAGCGCGTGCTGGTTCGGCGTCACGTTCGCGCCGAACTGGGCCAGCTTCGGGTCGCCGTTGCCCTTCGCGACGTCGCCGAAGACCTGGTCGTACGTCCGGTTCTCCTTGACGATCAGGAAGACGTGCTTGATCGTCGACGGGTCGCCGATCCGGGCCGGCACCGGCACCGGCTTGGCCCGGCGCTTCTCGGCGGCGCCCTTCTCCGCCGTCCGGACCGCGCCGTCGGTCCAGCCGTTCTGCCGGAAGACCTTCGCGGTCTGGGCGCGGATCTCCCGGTCACCGGGCAGGGTGAACCGCGTCAGGCTGGAGGTCGTGTCGTGGGTGTTGTGGGCGCCGCCGGCGCGGGGCCGCCGGGCGTCGATGCCACGGGTGTTGGAGACGAGGACCGTCGAGCCGACGGTGGTGATCTCCGCCGGGAAGTAGTCCGTGGGCAGCAGGCCGACGTAGCTCACCGGCTCCCGCGCGCTCGTGTAGCGGTAGACGGCCACCGCGTTGGCGCGGCCGAGGGTGACCAGCAGGTGCCCGTCGTCGGTGAGCGTCACCGCGTCCGGCTCGTAGCCCACCGAGGCCTCCGGCCAGGGCTTGGTGGAGATGCGCTGCACGACCTCGTCCCGCGCGGTGTCGATGACGGACACCTGGTCGGAGCCGGTGTCGGTGACGAACAGCGTCCCGTTCCTGGCGTACAGCGCGGTCGGGTGCAGGCCGACCTCGATGGACCCGACCGCGGCGGCCGGGTCGCCGAGGTCGATCACGCTGACGGTGCCCGTGGTGGTGGCGCCCGTGTCCGGGTCGGCCGGCACCTGCGTGCCGTACGAGTTGAGGGTGGTGTCGTCGGCGGTGGCCGGGCGGCCGCCCTCGTTGCCGACGTACAGCTTCCGGCCCACCTGGGCGAGGCCGCGCGGCGCGTTGCCCACCGTCCAGCTCCGCCCGATCGCGCCGGTCGCCGCGTCGATCGCGACCACCCGGTTCTGCCCGTTGACGGCCGCGTACACCGTCGAGCCGTCCGCGGAGAACACCGCGCCCGAGGCCAGCGCGTGCTTGTCGCCGTCCGCCGGGATCGGCACCGCCACCGGGTCGGCGAGGGAGCCGTCCGCCGTCACGGTGAACCTGGTGTAACCGTCCAGCTGGCCCAGCCACAGCTGCTTGCCGTCCGGCGAGTACACCGGGGCCTCCTGGCCGACCGAGCCCTTGGGCAGGCGCAGGTCGTCCGTCTTGGCGGTACCGACGCGCTGCTGCACCTGGCCGGTCCTCAGGTCGACGATGACCAGCGAGGCGTCGCCGTCCGCGAGCGAGGCGGCCAGGTGGGCACCGTCCGGGCTGACCCGGGAGGCCATCAGCTTGCCGTTGTCGATGACGACCCGGCTGCCGTACGGGGCGATGTACTGGTCGCTGGAGACGACCTGGCCGTCCGCGGTGACCTGGCCGACCTGGGCCGTGCCGAACTGCTGGGTGGTCGCGAAGGCCGTGCCCGTGGCCACGGCCACCGCGGTGACGCACGCCGTGGCGAGCGTGGCGCGGCGGCCCAGGGGGCGGCCGAGGAGGGTGCGGTGCTCCGTCCGGACACGTCGACGACGTGTGACCTGCATGGCGTCAACCCTTCGTTGGTTTCGGTTCGTTCGGTGCGGATCGCGCAAGGGGTGGTGGTGCGGGGGGGGACCGTACGGGGGCCGGCGGCGGGGTTCAGGAGGAGAGCAGCGCGACCTGGCCGTCGAACTGCCACAGCGGGTTCGGCGCGTCCCCGGTCGGGGTGCGCACCAGGAAGTAGCCGTTCACCTCCTTCGGCCCGTCACCGTCCGCCATCAGCCGACCGTCCGGCGCGATGTCGAGCTGGTAGACCGCCGTCCCCGGCGCGGCCGTGCCCGGCAGGTGCCAGGTGACGACGCAGCGCCAGTCGTTGCCCGGCCCCTCCGGGTCCACCTGGCCGTCGCCGCGTTCGCACGCCGCCGTGACCCGCAGCTGGTCCTCGGTGACGGCGGGGCGGTGCAGTTGCTCGGTCTGCAGCCGGTAGAGGTGGGCGAACCCGGTGGCGACCGAGCGCTGCACCTTCTCCTGCGAGATCCCCGAGCCCGTCGACGGCGCGGCGAGGGCGACCGCCCCGAAGGCCAGCGCGAGCAGGCCGGCGAGCGGCAGCACGCCGAAGGCCAGCGCGCGGCGGCCCGCGCCGTCCTCGGCACCGCTGGTGAAGTCCCGCCGGACGAACAGCCGGTACGCCACGGCGGTCGCCACCGCGGCCCACACCAGGCTGACCGCGACGGCGATCAGCAGTTCATCGACCCGGACCGGATCGGCGAACAGCCCGTTCCAGGACACGAAGGCGTAGCCGGGCAGCGCCAGGCGCAGCGCCACCGGTAGCGGCAGCATCTGCGCGAGCTGCATCGCGACCGCCGTCAGCGCCGGGACGAGCAGGCCCATCGGCGAGCGCCCGAGGAGGACGGAGCCGAGCAGCCCGATCGCCGCCAGCGCCAGGGTGGGCGCCAGCGCGCACCCCCACGCCAGCAGCACGCTGCCGGCCGCGTCGGACGGCGCCAGCAGGTGCCCGTCGACGCCGACCAGCGGCTCGTTCCCGACCGCCGCCAGCCCGCCCGCCGTGCTCGACGCCACCAACCCGGCCACCAGCAGCACGATCACGGTCCCGCTCGCCATGGCCTTCGCCGCGAAGATCCGCCGCGGCGAGCGGACCGTCACCAGCAGGTGCCGCCACGTCCCCAGCCGGTCCTCGGCGGCGAACACGTCGCCCGCGACCACGGAGGTCAGCAGCGGCAGCGCCCACGAGCCCGCGAAACCGAGCACCACCAGCGGGCCCGCCCAGCCCGTGGCGTGCATCCAGCGGCCGAACAGCGTGTCGGAGGGCAGCGTGCCCTGCTGCGCCACCGCGGCCGTGAACAGGCCGGGCGCGGTCCAGCAGGCCAGCATCAGCAGCCGGATCCGCCACTGGGAGACGAGCTTGACGAGCTCGAAGCGGTAGGCGCGGCCGACCGGGACGCGGCGGGCGGCGGCCGCGGCGGCGGGGTGGGCACCGACCGCGGTGGTGCGGGCCGTCGTCGTGCTCATCGCTCGTCCTCCTGCTGCTGTCGCTCGGTCGGACCGGTCCGCTTCGTCGGCTTCTTCTGGTCGGTAGGTCCCACGTGCTCGACAGGTCCCACGTGCTCGACAGGTCCGACGTGCTCGGCAGGTCCGACGTGCTCGGCCGATCCGGTCAGGGCGAGGTAGGCAGCCTCCAGCGGCGGGACGACGGGGGCGACCTCGCGCACCCGCACGTCCGCGCGCACCAGCTCCGCCACCAGCCGCTCGACCGCCGACCCCGACGCGCGCACGACCAGCGACTCGGCCCCGCGCCACTCCCCGGCCTCCCCGACCACCCGTACGCCCGCCACCCCGGCGGCCACCCGCCGCGCGGCCGGCGGGTCGGAGGTGAGCAGGCGGTGGTCGAACTCCTGGCTCTCGGGGACCAGTTCGCCCAGCGGGCCGGAGAACCGGAGCTGCCCGGTGGCGAGGATCGTGACCTCGGAGCACAGCGCTTCGAGGTCGTCCATGCGGTGGCTGGACAGCACGACGGTGACGCCCTCGTCCGCGAGCCGGCGCAGCGCCCCGTGCACGTGCCGCTTGCCCGCCGGGTCCAGGCCGTTGGACGGCTCGTCGAGCACCAGCAGCCGCGGCTCGGTGAGCAGCGCGGCGGCCAGCCCGAGCCGCTGCCGCATCCCCAGCGAGAAGCCGCGCACCCGGTCGTCGGCGACGTCCGTCAGCCCGACCTCGGCCAGCGCCCCGTCGATCCGCTCCGCGACCCGCCGCGCCCGGGTGTCCTCGCCGCGCAGCGCCGCCAGCGCGGCCAGGTTCTTCCGCGCGGTCAGCGCCGGGTACAGCCCCGGGCCGTCCACGAACCCGGCCACGCCGTCCGGCGCCGCCAGGGCCCGCCCGACCGGTCTGCCCAGCACCTCCAACTCGCCGCCGTCCGCGACGGCCAGGCCGAGCAGCAGCCCGAGCAGCGTCGTCTTCCCGGCGCCGTTGGGCCCGGCGAGCCCGTGGATCCGCCCGGGCGCCAGGTCCAGCCGGACGCCGTCGAGCGCCACCACGTCACCGAAGCACTTCGTCAATCCACGTGCCCGTACGGCAAGTTGTGAGTCTCCCATGGCCCCTTCTCGCAGTCCCCCAGGACCGTAGGGCCACGACGGGGCGCCGTCAGGAGCGCTCGGTTGAACTCCCATGGAACAGCTGACGCCCGACGCCGCCGCGCCGCACGAATCCGGCCCGCACCTCCATGCTCTCGGCCGCGATCAGCCCCTGGACCGGCTCCGGCAGCTCTTCCCCCATGCCCTGTCCCTCCACCCGGTCCTCCGGCGGGAATCCGTTGTCCCGCCCCGGTCCACCCAGGCGAAGATGGTGCCATGACGAAGGACCAGCCCGCCGCCGAACCGCCCGGTCGCCGGACCTCCTCGGCCCGCTCGGACGTCGGTCGCTTCTACGACGAGTTCGCCGCCGACTACCACCTGGTCTATCCCGACTGGGACGCCTCCGTCGCCCGCCAGGGTGCCGCCCTGGACGCCCTGATCCGCGCCCACCTCGGTGACCGCCCCGCCGAGGTCCTGGACTGCGCCTGCGGCATCGGCACCCAGGCGATCGGCCTCGCCGCCCTCGGCCACCACGTCACCGGCACCGACCTCAGCCCGGTCGCCACCGCCCGAGCCGCCGCGGAGGCCGCCCGCCGCGGCCTCCGCCTCCCGGCCGCGGCCGCCGACATGCGCCGGCTCCCGTTCCCCGCCGGCCGGTTCGACGCCGTCGTCTGCGCCGACAACGCGCTGCCCCACCTCCTCACCCCCGAGGACGTCCACACCGCCCTCACCGAGCTGCGCCGCGTCCTCCGCCCCGGCGGCCTGCTCCTGCTCAGCACCCGCCCGTACGACGACCTGCGCCGCACCCGGCCGACCTCCACCACCCCCCGGACCACCGACCGCGACGGCCGCCGGTCCGTCGTCTTCCAGCTCTGGCACTGGCACGCCGACGGCGAACGCTACGACCTGGAACTCTTCCGCCTCACCCCTGGCTCCCCCGCCGGATCCCCCGCCGACACCACCTCCTGGCACACCGCCGTCCACCGCTCCACCTACTGGGCCCTCACCTCCGCCCAGCTCACCGCCTTCGCCCACCAGGCCGGTTTCACCGCCCCCGCCTGGCAACCCCCCACCCGCACCGGCTTCTTCCAACCCCTCCTCACCGCGCGAACCCCCTGACCCGGGCGCCCACGTTCTCGAACGCCCCCTGCGGGGCCCGCCCCGCAGGGGGAGGGGGAAATTCCGTTGCCGCCGCAAGCCTCCGCATGCGAAGCTCCGGGCATGGACCTCCCCTCGCCGGTGATCGAGCTCGACGACCTGACGCTGCGCCGGTTCGACGGCGAGGCGGACGTTCCGGAGCTGTTCCGGGTGATCGAGGAGTCCTTGGAGCACCTGCGGCCGTGGATGCCCTGGGTGGCCGAGCACAGCCTGGGCATGACCACCGCGTTCCTGGCCGGCCGTGCGGAACGCTGGGCCGCCGGCGAGGAGTTCACCTACGCGATCGTGCGGGGCGGGGCGATCGTCGGGGCCTGCCAGCTGTACCGACACGAGGGGTCGTCGGGGGGCGGCCTCGAAATCGGCTACTGGCTGCATCCGGCCGCGACCGGCCGCGGCGTGGCCACCCGGGCGGCCCGCGCGCTGGTCGCGCAGGCCTTCCGGCTCCCCGGTGTCGACCACGTCGACGTCGTCCACGACCCGGCCAACCGGGCCAGCGGCGCGGTCCCGGCCCGTCTGGGCTTCACCGAGCACCTTCGCCGCCCGGCCGAGGCGATCGCCCCGGCCGAGTCCGGCGAGGAGCTGGTCTGGCGGATCACCCGCGGCCAGGCGGCGGCGCTCGCGGCGGAGGCCGGGCAGGCGTAGCCTGCCGGAACCCCGCAGACCGGCCAGACGGCCGGGCCGCGCCGTGCCCCTGGCCAGGGGTGCCGCGATCGGTCAGGCCCGCCCGTCCGAGCCTCCGCCCCGGATGAGGCGCAGCGACGGCTTCGGGTGCTCGGCCTCCCCCTCGACGGCGTCGCGTTCGATCACCAGGACCGGCACGGCCCGGGCTGCCATCGCCCGCAGTTCGGCCTTGCGCGCCTCGTCGGCCTCTTCACCCGGGTAGAGGGTCACGCAGCGGGCCCCGTTCTCGTCCTCCCAGGCGTAGGCGTGGTACGGCACCGGGTGCCACACCGGTGTCTCGTCCGTCATCAGGAACCTCCGGTTCTCCCCCGCGGGGTGACTCCCGTGCGGGGCCGTCCGGCAGTCGGCGGGCGGGCCCCGGCACGGGATTTCGCGCTCGGCACGCTACCGTCTCCGCCGCGCGGGGCGGGGCGAAGTTCCGCATCAGTACCGGTTCGGGGGATTCCGCACACCCACGCTTCTGCCGACCCGTGTTCCTTTGCTCGTGCGGCAGGCGGGCGCCTTCCTGCGGCCGCGCGTCCGCGCGCACCGCGAGTCGGCCGCCGTGCCGGCCGCCTCCATCGAATCGAACCTGGACTTCACGGCGGAACACCCGGTCGAGGTGCGGACCCTGACCTGACGGCGCCCCGGGCCCGCACCCGTTCCCTCCCGGCTCCTCTCGTCCGGGTCACCTACCAGCCAGGGCTTCGATGAAAATCGGTTGCGGGCCGCGCACTTGATGTGAAAGCGTACGAACCACCTCGTAGGACCAGCACGTTGAGGAAGGAGGCCCGTCATGACGGGCGGTATAAGACTCGCCGCGGTACCGGGCCTCGTGCTTGGTGACACCCCGGCTCGCGCTTCGACGCGTGAGCCGCGCCTGCCCTGAGGTCAGCGCCCGCCACTCCGCGGCGCCACTGTCCGGCGTGCCCGCTGCTCAACTCCTCGTCGAAGCGCTCCTTCGTGCCCCCTGCACGTTCGACCACGAGGAGCCCCGGTGTCCGACACCCATCGGTTCGCCATCGCCCAGTCCACCATCCCCCTGTCCGCCCTCTCCGCCCAGTGGCACAGCGAGAACGGCGCGCCGCCGCCGCGCCGCCTGATCGCCGCCGATTCCACCCTGCGCGCCGACGTCGCCTACCGGCTCGCCTGCGAGGGCACCGCCCTGCTCTGGCACGGCGACTACCCCGACGCGCTCCGACTCCTGTCCGCCATGCGCCGCCGCGCCGAGCGGCGCCGATCCCGGTCCGCCCCCACGACGCACGACTCCCCCGCCGAGGCCTTCCATCGGCACCGCCGGGAGCGCGCCCGCCTCGCGCGCGTCCTCGGCATGCTGCTGGTCCCTCTCGATGCCGACCGCCGGATCCGGCTCGACCGCGCTCCCGATGTCCGGGCGGCGTGCCTGGCCGCCTACGGGCCGTTCCTTGACAGCAGAATCCTGTCCCTGCGCGAGCTCCTCGGGGTGATCGGCGCCCACCAGTGGCGCCTGAAGGGCGTCGAGGTCCCGGCCCTCGGCGCCCGCATCCACCCCCACTACGGCGTCTTCTCCCCCGTGCGCGGCGAGTACGTGGACCTCGTCGCCCGGGCCCCGCTGCCCCCGGCCGTCCACGACCACCCCCTCGCCCACGACCTCGGCACCGGCACCGGCGTGCTCGCGGCCGTCCTCGCCAAGCGCGGCCTCGGACCGGTCCTGGTCACCGACACCAATCCGCGCGCCCTCGCCTGCGCCGAGGACAACGCCCGGCGCCTCGGCCTCGCCGACCGCATCCGGTCGGCCGGCACCTCGCTCTACCCGCCGGGCGGCGACCGTGCCGCGCTCGTCGTCTGCAATCCGCCCTGGCTACCGCACCGCCCGAGCTCCGCCCTCGAGCACGGCGTCTACGACCCGGGCGGCCGGATGCTGACAGGCTTCCTGGACGGCCTCGCGGCCCGTCTGCTGCCCGGCGGCGAGGGCTGGCTGGTCCTCTCCGACCTGGCCGAGCTCCTCGGTCTACGCACCCGCGCCGACCTGCTCACCGCCATCGCCGCCGCCGGACTGCGCGTCCGGGGCCGGCTCGACACCCGGCCCCGCCATCCCCGGGCGTCCCGTCCCAATCCCGCCGACCCCCTGCACGGCGCCCGCGCCCGTGAGACCACCTCGCTCTGGCGGCTGGCCCCGGCCTGACGTCCGCCCGCCCACCCGGAGGCCCGGGCCCGGGGTCCCGCGCCCCGGGGTAGCCGCCCGTGCCGACCGTCCGACGCCGCACCGGGCCGCCGAGGTGGCCCGGTGCGGCCACACCCGGCCACCGCCCGTGCACAGCACGAATCCACCCCACCCGCCGCGTGGGCAACCCGGCCCGACGTACCTAGCCTGGAGGAAGGAGGAGGCGAATCACCATGCTGGGAGACGCACCTGTGCTGGCCATGATCCCCGCCGCCGATCTGGCGCGGGCCAAGGCCTACTACACCGACACCCTGGGCCTGAAGCTCGTCGAGGAGACGCCCGAGGACGTCACCTTCGAAAGCGGCGGCATCCGGTTCGGCATGTACGAGACACCGAGCGGCGGCCAGGCCGCGCACACCCTGGCCAGCTTCAAGGTCGCAGACCTCGACGGCGAGATGTCGGCGCTCCGCGCGCGCGGCATCACGTTCGAGGAGTACGACTTCCCGGGCCTGAAGACGGAGAACGGCGTCGCCGTGGGCAGTGACGGCCTGCGCGCTGCCTGGTTCAAGGACTGCGAAGGAAACATCCTCTGCGTGGCCGAGCGGCCCACCAAGTAACGCCCCGTTCGAGCAAGCCCACGCTCGCCGAGCCCGCTCCCGGCCGCCGCGCCCGCTCCGGCCGGGAGCGGGAAGCGGCTGCCCACCGCCGTTCCGCCACCACCGCACCGCACCGCGTGCGGCCCGACGCGGCCGCGGTCACCAGGTCCGCGACCCGGCCCGCGACCGCGCCCGCACTCGTACTCGCTGCCAGGCGGCACGAGCTGCGGCGACCGGGTCGAAGGCGCCGGGCCGTCCCCGGGTGATCGGGTAGCAGGCCAGCCCGATCAGCACCGCGCTGAAGTGCCCGACGCTGGTGTAGTCCCGGCTCTGGACCACCCCCAGCCCGTAGACGGCGAGCACCCCGGCCAGGTACAGGTACCGCCAGGGCCGGGTGATCAGGTAGGTCAGCACCGCCACCACCCCGGCGAGCGCGTAGCTGACGCCGTAGTCGAGGGTGTAGACGGCCTTCGGCGGCGCGAGGCCACGGTGGATCGCCCAGCCCAGTAGCCCCTCGCTGAGATAGGTCGCGCCGACGTGCGCGATCACCGCCACCGAGATCCAGCGCAGGGTGCCGAGCCAGCGCTCGGCCGGCACGTGGAAGAGGTTGTAGAGCACGAAGTAGACCAACCAGCCGCCACCGGCGATCCACAGCGCGCTGGTCAGCAGGACCCGGACCGGCGAGACCTGCAGGTGGTGCAGATTGGTGGAGCGCCGCTCCAGGATGCGGTCGGCGGTCACGGGGTCGACGTGCCGGATCACCTGGGTGGTGATGAGCAGGATCGCCAGCCAGGTGTAGCTGCCCGGCGCCCGCCGCGCGTAGTCCCACGCCGCGCGACCGGCCCGCGCCCACCAGGGCCGCCGGCGCGCCCCGGTCGGCTCGCTGGTGCTCCCGGCCATCGACGTCCTCCTCGGCGGACCTCTCCCTGGTCCCGCAGTCCCACCCTCACCCCGGGGCGGCGCCGATGCGTCGGCGCACTCCCCTCTTCGGGTGAGCGACCGCACCGCGGGCGGCAACGGTCGGAACCCCCGGTGCCGCCCTTCCCAGGCGCCTCCGCACGTGCCGACTGCGGAGCACTTCGGCGCAGGCCCCGCCCGCTCCTGGCGTAACCTGGCGATCCGACCTCCCGGGCCTGCCCCGGGCCCGGCGCCGGAGATCCGCAGAACAAGGACATCAAGCACGATGAGGGACCGCCTCGACGCACGCAGGCACACCGGCAACGGCCCCGACGCGGGCACGGACCCTGACGCGGGCACGGGCCCCGCCGCCGGCACCGCCCGTACCGGCGACACCCCCGGCGCCGCCGGCACCACCGGCCGGAACCCCCTGCTCCGCACCGCCGCCCGGCTGCGGCTGACCACGGTCTACGTCGCCCTCCTCACCGCCACCGCCGCGTGGCTCGCCAGCCAGAGCCACGGCGAGCGGGCCCGCTTCGTCCGCCACAACAGCAGCAACGTGCACCACATGGAGGTCGGCAAGTGGTGGACCATGTTCACCAGCGGCCTGGTGGTCGACGGCGTGCCGGCCTGGGCGGGCATCACCGCGGTCGCGGTCGTGTTGGGGGCGGCCGAGTGGCGCTGGGGCCCGGCCCGCGCCGGAGCGGTCTTCCTGTTCGGGCACCTGGGGGCCACCCTGCTCACCGAGGGCGCGATGTGGGCGATGCTCGCCACCCGCATCCCGGGCGCGCTGTCCCACGCCAGGGACGTCGGCATCAGTTACGGGCTGGTCGCCACGGCCACCTGCCTGCTCGCCCTCGGCCCGGCCCGGCTGCGCCGGTACGGCCTGCCGGTGCTCGCCCTCGCGCTGGCCTCGGCCTGGGCCCTGGACCAGGAGCTCGCCGACGCCGGGCACCTGGTGGCCTTCCTCCTGGGCGTGCTGGCCTCCCGTACGTCCTGGGTGCGAGCCCGAGCCCGGGCCCGAGCACCCCGCTGATCCCGCCGGAATCCCTCCCTCCTCCTGGCCCGGGGGGAGGTGGTCGACAGCCGAAGATCGCCCGCTATCATGCGTTCACGTCCAACCGGCTGTCGGCGTAGGCCTGGTGACAGCCGCTCAGGCCTTTGGAGGGGGACCGGATGCTCAAGCCCGGTGACAGCACGGACACGACCGGCACGGGGAGCACGCACCAGACGACCGGAAGGTCCGCGACGGAGGACCTCGCGCACCCGGTCGCACTGCAGACCGACCGGCCGCACCCGGCCCGGATCTACGACTACTGGATCGGCGGCAAGGACAACTTTCCGCCCGACCGCATCGCGGCCGAACACGCCATCTCCGTCTCGCCCGACATCCCGCAGGCCGCCCGGGAGAACCGCGGCTTCCTGCGCCGAGCCGTCCGGCACTGCGCGGAGGCGGGCATCCGCCAGTTCATCGACATAGGCTCCGGGCTGCCGGCCCAGGGGAACGTGCACGAGGTGGCGCAGGAGGTGGCCCCCGACAGCCGGGTGGTCTACATCGACAACGACCCGATCGTCCTGACCCACGGCCGGGCCCTGCTCGCGGACAACCGCACCACCACCGTCCTCACCGGCGACCTCCGCGACCTCGACGAGCTGCTCGACCGGCCCGCCCTGCGCGAGTTGATCGACCTCTCGCAGCCGGTCGCCGTGCTGCTCGTGGCGGTCCTGCACTTCGTGACCGACGAGCAGGCCGCCGCGGCCGTCCGGGCGGTCCACGAGCGGCTGGCACCGGGCAGCTTCCTGCTGGTCTCGCACAGCACCGCCGAGGGCAACCCGGTTCGCGCCGCCGAGGCCGCGAAGACCTGGGACAACACCGACTCCCCCATCCGCCTGCGCGGTCGCGCCCAGGTCGAGGAACTGCTCGAAGGCTGGGAGCTGCTGGAGCCCGGGGTGGAGTTCGTGCCGCTCTGGCGCCCGGACGGGCCCACCGACGACTCCACCCGCTGGATGTACGCGGCCGTGGGCCGCAAGGCCTGACACCCCGAGGCCCTGACACCCCCAGGCACTGACACCCCGAGGCCCTGAGACCTCAGGCACTGACACCTCACCGCGGCGGCCGGCCGTCGTCCCGGGCCGGGCTCCCCACAGGGGGCCCGGCCCGAGCCGTACGCACGCCAACTAGCCTCCGCACCACGTCAGTTGATCAGACCCAAGCAGGCGCGCGCGCCGGGCCGGGGCACCGCCTCCGACTGACGTGATCGTATTGTCTTGCATTGCTCTGCAAATGTATGCCAGAGTTCAGGCATCGGATACGTCGAGATCCCAGGCGTCGCTCACACCGACGTCGTCACGTCCACGTCGCAAGTCAACATCGCTGAGTCAGGAGCCCGCGCCACGCGGGTCAAGGGTGCACCCATGTCGAAGGTCTTGAGCAAGCTGCCGGTCGGTGAACGGATCGGCATCGCATTCTCCGGTGGTTTGGACACCTCGGTCGCCGTCGCGTGGATGCGCGAGCACGGCGCCGTTCCCTACGCCTACACGGCCGACATCGGCCAGTACGACGAGCCGAACCTCGCCGACGTGCCGGCCCGTGGCCGCGCCTACGGCGCCGAGCAGGCGCGGCTGGTCGACTGCCGTGCCGCCCTGGTCGAGGAGGGTCTGGCCGCGCTCGCCTGCGGCGCCTTCCACATCCGCTCGGCCGGGCAGACCTACTTCAACACCACCCCGCTCGGCCGCGCCGTGACCGGCACCCTGCTGGTGCGGGCGATGCAGGACGACGGCGTCTCGATCTGGGGCGACGGTTCCACCTACAAGGGCAACGACATCGAGCGGTTCTACCGCTACGGCCTGCTCGCCAACCCCAACCTGCGGATCTACAAGCCGTGGCTGGACCAGCAGTTCGTCACCGAGCTCGGCGGCCGCAAGGAGATGTCCGCCTGGCTCGCCGAGCGTGACCTCCCGTACCGGGACTCCGCCGAGAAGGCCTACTCCACCGACGCCAACATCTGGGGCGCCACCCACGAGGCCAAGCGGCTGGAGTTCCTGGACGCCTCGATGGAGATCGTCAGCCCGATCATGGGCGTGGCCTTCTGGGACCCGGCCGTCGAGATCGCCACCGAGGACGTCACCGTCGAGTTCGAGTTCGGCCGCCCGGTCCGGATCAACGGCCAGGTGTTCGCCGACGACGTCGCGCTGGTGCACGAGGCCAACACCATCGGCGGGCGGCACGGCCTGGGCATGTCCGACCAGATCGAGAACCGCATCATCGAGGCCAAGAGCCGCGGCATCTACGAGGGCCCGGGCATGGCGCTGCTGCACATCGCCTACGAGCGGCTGCTCAACGCCATCCACAACGAGGACACCCTCGCCACCTACCACACCCAGGGCCGCCGGCTCGGTCGGCTGCTCTACGAGGGCCGCTGGTTCGACCCGCAGGCGCTGATGCTGCGCGACAGCCTGCAGAAGTGGGTCGGCCAGGCCGTCACCGGCAGTGTCACGCTGCGGCTGCGGCGGGGCCAGGACTACTCGGTCATCGACACCCGGGGCCCCAACTTCAGCTACCACCCCGAGAAGCTGTCGATGGAGCGCAGCGTGGACGCCGCGTTCGTCCCGGACGACCGGATCGGCCAGCTGACGATGCGCAACCTGGACATCGCCGACTCCCGCGGCAAGCTGGAGCAGTACGCGGTGCACGGCCAGCTGGCGCCGTGGAGCGGCCTGATCGGCGAGCTGTCCCTGGGCGGGGCCACGCCGATCGCCGCCGGCACCGGCGACGCGGCGGAGTCCACGGCACTGGACCACGCCGCGATCGAGTCCGGCACCGACTGACCCGGTACGGCCCGCCCTGACCGGGCCGTACCCGCCGGGGGCCGCCGCACCACAGCAGGTGCGGCGGCCCCCGGCCGTCCCGCTCCACACCCCGGCCAGACCCAGGCCACGCCCGAGCCGCACCCGCCGCGCACCAGCGGCAGATCAGCAGCCCCCGGTCACCGGATCCGCACGACGCCCCGGCCGCGCACCGCCCGCTCCCCCAGCCGCGCGGCCGCCACCTCCGCGACCCCGGCGCCCCCGACCGCACGCAGGTCCGCCCCGGCCACGGCCCCCGCCGCAGCGCCCGAAGGGGCGCCCGCCATCGGCCGCGCCAGCACCGCGTCCCGCAGCATCAGCAGGATCTCGCCGTCGTAGCGCTCCGCCAGCAGCCGGGCGAGCCGGGCCGCGCCGCCCGGTCGGGCGCCCGGGGCCAACTCCGGCAGCCGGCCCGGTTCGCTGAGGTCCTGGGCCCGCCCGGCCCAGCGCGCCGCATCGCCCGGCTCGCCCTCGGCCACGTAGTGCACCGCGAGGCAGTGCACGGCCAGTTGGTCACCGTACTGGGCGGCGATCCGCCACCAGAAGACGCCGTCGCCGGGCCGCCCCATGCCGTAGAGCAGGCAGCCGAGGGTGCGGAGGGCGGTCTTCTCGGCGAGTTCGAGGTCGAGGGCCAGTTCGCCCGGCTCGGCCGCGCCGGCCACGCCCGCGCACAGGTGCCGCAAGTCACGCCGCAGGTCACGCCGCAGGTCGGCCCGGCCGCCGGCCCACGGCGGGTCCCCGGAGCCGAAGGCGTGCGGCGGACGGGCGGCGGACGGCGGCCGGGCGGGCCGCTCGCGGGTCGGCTGGGCGGGCCTGCGGGCGGCGGCGAGGTGTTCGGCGAGCCGCCGGGTGAAGGCCACCGGGTCGTGGTCGCGGAACTCGCGCTCCAGCGCGGCGGCGTGCGTGTCGAGCAGGTCGGCGATCCTCATGCGCCCGCCTCGCCTTCCGGGTGCTCCAGCAGGTACTCCAGGTGGCGCCGCCCGAGGCTGTAGTAGGTGCGGGCGGTGGTGTGCGCGAGGCCGAGCGCCCGGCCGATGTCCGGGTAGGAGAGCCCTGCCTGGCGCAGCCGGACGACATCGGCCTGGACGGGCGCGGCGCGCGCGAGCTCGTCCATCGCCCAGTCCAGGGCGTCCAGTTCGGCGAGCTCGTTCAACTCGTCCTGGCTGGTGTCGGGGCGGCGCTGCGCGATGACCCGCTGCCGTTTGCGCTCGGTGCGGCGGCGTTCGCGCAGGACGTCGACGACCGCGTCCTTGACGATCTTGAAGGCGTAGGCCTGCGGGTCGGCGCTGCCGAGGGCGCGGCGCCAGTTCTTGTAGAGCGCGGCACCGGCGTTCTGGACGGCGTCCTGCGCGTCCTCGCGGTGGCGCAGGCGCTGCTGGGCGTAGCGGAGGTAACCGGGGTTCTCGTGGGTGAAGAAGGCCTCGAAGTCGGCCGGCAGGTCGGCGAGCGGGTCCGCCCGCAGGGCCCGCTCCTCGCCCGGCCCGGGGGTGCTCACACCCGTCCCCCTTTCGTGGGTCAGCTGGCCGGCCCACCGGGTGGCACGCCGACGGCCCGTGGAAGGGCTCGTGGTGTAACCGTCCGAGAGGGGGCGAATGTTGACCGGATCGGGCGGACAATCGGCGAACGTTTCCGTTCACTTTCGAACATGGCCGCTGACCTGCCGGTTCGGCTCGATCGACCGACACCGAACCGCGCCAGAGTGACCCAGATCACACTCCACCGCCGGCCGACTTGACAGGCCCTACGGCGCCGGGTCCACCACCGCCGAGTCCAGCGCACCGGTGACCCGGTCCAGCAGCGCGCGCAGCGCGGCCAGGTCCTCGACCGGCAGGCCGGTCGCGGTGAGCAGCCGGCGCGGCACCTGGCCGGCCCGCCCGCGCAGCGCCGAGCCCTCGGCGGTGAGCCGGACGGTGACCGACCGCTCGTCCTCCGGGCTGCGCTCGCGGCGCACCAGTCCGGCCGCCTCCAACCGCTTGAGCAGCGGCGACAGCGTGCCCGAGTCGAGCCGAAGGCGCTCGCCGATCCGCTTGACGGGCAGGTCGCCGTCCTCCCAGAGCACGAGCATGACCAGGTACTGCGGGTAGGTGAGCCCCAGGTCCTTGAGCAGGACGCGGTAGACGCCGCCGAACGCGCGGGAGGCCGCGTTCAGGGAGAAGCAGATCTGCTGGTCGAGGCGGAGCAGGTCCTCGTCCGCCATGCCGGGGAGCGTCGTCATGCCCCCAATGGTACCGATCACTTTCACGCCATTGAGTTGTGCGCAATTGAATTGCGTGCTCTACTTACTGCACGGCAGGGACGGCCCGGGCAACCGGGCCGGCTCCGCCCGGCACCAGCAGGACCAGCAGCACCAGCAAACGACGGCAGCACTCCACCGAAGACCGAAGGAACCGACATGGACGCGATCTACACCGCAGCAGCCACCGCCAACGGCCGGGAGGGCCGCGCGGTCAGCTCGGACGGCCGACTGGACCTCGCGCTGGCGATGCCGCAGGCACTCGGCGGCGACGGCAACGGCACCAACCCCGAGCAGCTGTTCGCGGCCGGATACGCGGCCTGCTTCGCCAGCGCCCTCGGCCTGGTGGGCCGCCAGTCCCGGGTGGACACCAGCGAGGTCTCGGTCACCGCGGAGGTCTCCATCGGCAAGGACGGCGCCGGCTTCGGCCTCGCCGTCGTCCTGCGCGTCGAGCTCCCCGAGGCGCTCGCGGACGGCAGCGGCGAGCTGCTGGTCAAGCAGGCCCACGAGGTCTGCCCGTACTCCCGCGCCACCCGCGGCAACATCCCGGTCGAGCTGGTCGTCGAGTAGTCCCCCCGGGGGGTGGCCTCCAGTCACCCCCCGCTCGGCGCACCCGGCGTACCCGGCGCACCCGGCCCGTTGGCCGAGCGCAGCGTGTCGAGTCTGCGCCGGTACTCGGCCTCGTCGATCTCGCCGCGGGCGAACCGCTCCGCGAGCAGCTGCTCCGGCGTCGGCCCGTACGCCCCCGGCAGCCCACCAACCCCGGCAGACCCGCCGGGACCACCGGTCCCGGCGGGCCACGCCGTCCCGGACGCACCGGACGCCCAGCCCGGCGACCCGGCCGCGCCGGGGCCCGCCGCACCGTGCGGGACCGGCTGCCGCGAGCGCGACAGGTACCGGATCAGCAGGACCACCAGCAGCACCAACAGCGCCAGGACCAGCAGCGAGCCGACCGCCATCAGCCCGATGCCCCAGCCGCTCAGCCCGTGGCCGCGCCCGAAACCGTGACCGTGCCCGAACCCGGGCCCGAATCCGTGCCAGTGCCTCATCAGGACCTCCTCCTCCGGCCCCTTCGGGCCCGCCGAGGCGATCAGCGCCTTATCACCATCGTGCGCCCGCCACGGCGGGAAGCGGCATGAGGAAAGCCTGAGAAATCGTTTCGGCACGAGGACCGGGCCCGGCGGGGTACGTTGCGGCCATGACCCACCACCCACCGCCCGACCTGCGCTCGCCCGAGCGGCTCGTCGCGGCCGGGGTGCTGCGCCGCCACGGGGACGGCAGCCCCCACCCGGCGCTGGGCGGCTCCCCGATCAGTTACGTCTCGCTGCCCCTCTGGGCCGCGCTGACCGCCCTGGCCATCGCGCCCAACGCGGCCGAGGCCACCGCCACCGCCCTGCTGCGCGCGATCGCCGACCAGGCCGTGGACGCGGCACTGGCCCCCGGCAACGAACGCGCTCCCCGCGACGACCTGTACGTGGCCGCGCCGGCGCACATCGGCCCGTACCGGCGCACCGTCTGGTTCCAGCGCAGCGGCCCGCGCGGTCCGATCACGGCCTCCTTCCCGCCGTGATTACGGACGTCGCGGGCCCACCGCCGCCCGTCACCGCTCGACCCGCAGGCTGTGGCAGACCCAGCTGAGCCGGTCCGGCCCGTCCAGCGGCGGCCGGTCGTGGTAGATCCCGTCCGCCACCGACAGGTTGACGATCAGGTAGGCGTGCCAGGCCGGCCCGACGCCGTGCAGGTCCGCGTAGACCAGCTCCTCCTCCACGTACCAGTCCACCGAGTGCGCGCCGAGCACCACCCGCAGACCGAAGGTGGCCCCGGGGCCGATCCCGGCGCTGCCGCCGTGCCAGTAGCGGAAGCCGCCCCGGACGTGGTTGGAGATCTCCAGCAGGTCCGGGTTGTCGGGGTGGTACTCGAAGACGTCGACCTCGTTCCCGCCGTCCCGCCAGGTCCAGATCGCGGGCCAGGCGCCCAGTTCGACGGGCAGCGTCACCGTCGCCGAGAGCACGTCCCCGGTGCGCAACTGGAAACCCTCCGGACTGCCTTCGGTGGTGAGCAGGTTGCAGGTCCACAGGCCGCCGGCGCGCCGCCGGCGGGCGGCGAACACCCCGCCGGGGCAGTACTCGCGGCTCAGGTAGTCGAGTTTGTGATCGCTCCGGTTGGTCGGCCCCATTCTCGGGTAGGCGCTGCTACGCCCGGCGATCCACTGCCTGGTCGAAGTGAAGTCCGCGTCGAACACGACGGTCACGGCCGCCTCCCCAATGCTCCGGTGCCCCGGCAGTCCGACACGCCGGGCACACAGAGTGAGTTACCCGATACGCTCCGCAGTATGCGAACGGGACCAACCGGGTCCGCAACGCGGACCGGCCGCCCCCCACGGTCCGTACGGTCCGTCAGCCCACCGGTGTCGGCGCGTCGCCCGCCTCCAGCCGGTCGGTGACCGAGACCACGCCGTCCACCGAGCGGCACAGGTTGAGCACGATCGGCACCAGGTGCGGCTCCGGCACGGTCCCGCTGAGCACCACCCGGCCCTGGTCGACCTCGACCCCGACCTGTGCCGGGCTGACCCCCTCGATCCGGCCGAGCACCTCCTCGACGATCTCCCGCCGGATCACCACGTCCTCGCGCAGGAACACCCGCAGCAGGTCCCCGCGGCTCACCATGCCGACGACCCGCCCCTCCTCGTCCAGCACCGGCAGCCGCTTCAGCCCGTGCCGGCTCATCAGCCGGGCGGCCGCGACCACGCTGGTGCCGGGCGTGGTGCAGACCGGCTGCGCGGTCATCAGATCGGCCGCGGTCACCGCGCCGCCGCGCCCGAGCCGGGCCGGCTCGGGGGCCGGGAGCGGGCTGTGCGGGTCCTCCTGCGCGGCCAGCGTGCGCAGCAGGTCGGCCTCCGAGACCACGCCGAGCGGCCGCCCGTCCGGGTCCACCACCGGCATCCCGGTGATGTCGTACTCGGCCAGCAGCGCGACGATCTCCCGGAACCCGGTCTCGGGCGCGACCAGCACCACGGGGCTGGTCATCACAGATTCGACGGTGGCATGCCGCACGCCGGTTCACCTCGTCCACCACGCTGGTCAGGCCGGGCGCGGATCGGCCCGGCCGGTACCGGCAGCATCGCTCCCGGCGGCCCGAAAGGCCAGGGGCCAAGGGGCCGAACGGGTGGGACCTTGGCCCCTGAGCCGCGCACACGCGCCGAACGCGGTATGCCACGAGGCCGCGGGCCCGGAAGCGTCCGGCGCGCACCTCCGGGCGGGGTGACCGGGCGCGTCGCCCTCGCACCGGCTCCGGTGCGGACGGGAGGGCTCCACGGACGGCGCAACCATCACATGATCGACTCGTTGAACCGTCCACCACGACAGCACGGACGGCGCCGGGAGGGCCTGTTGGCAGGACGGACGGTGAGCGCGCTGCGGCCGCGCCCGGGCACAGCGCAGCGCCCGGTGGTCCGGGCGGAGGCCGCGCTGGTGCGCCACTACCGCCGGCTGGTCCGGATCGCCTACCTGGCGCTGCCCGCCGACCGGGACCGGCACAGCCGGGTGCTGGCCGCGCACGCCGCCGCCCAGCGCGCCCTGCCCTCCCGCTGGTCCCGCGGCACCGAGGCGCCGCTCGCCGCACCCCAGTCCGCCGCACCCCAGTCCGCCGCACCCCAGTCCGCCGCTTCGCCCGCAGCGCCTCCGACACTCGCCTCGCCCGGCGAGGACGAGGTGTACGCCGCACTGCGCCTGCGGGTGCTGCGGACCGCGCTGCGGCCGCGGCCGGTGCGGCGGGTGGTGGCGCCCCGGGTGTGGGGTCTGCGGCTGTTCACGCCGCACGGCGGGGAGGAGGACGCGGCCCTGGACCGGGCGCTCGCCGCGCTGGACGCCCCGGCCCGGGCCGCGTTCGCGCTGCGCGCCGTCGAGGGGTTGAGCGCGGAGGCCGCCGTCGACGTCCTGCGGCAGGCCGGGGCGGCAGGACCGGAGGCGGCGGTGGCCGCAGCCGCCGAGGTGCCCGCCGGGCCGGGCCCGGACGCGCCCGCCTTCGACCCCTGCGCGGTCCGGGTGCAGCCCACCGACCTGCTGCGCCGCCGCCGGTCGCTGGCCGCCGCGCTCGCGGTGGGCGTGCTGGGGCTGACCACCACGGCGGCGGTCCTGGGCGCCTCCGGACCGGCCGAGCCGGCCGGCAGGCCGTCCGCCGCGCCGCCGCCGGGCGGAGCGGCCGATCCGGGCCGGCTGGTCCGGGTGGCACCGGACGCGTGGCAGCACACGACACGGGTCGACTTCACGGCCTGGCCGGCCCGGGGCGAGCGCCGGGAGGACGGCGCGCTGCTCGGCCGCGCGCTGGCCTCCTGGGCGCAACCGGGCCCGCGGACCCGTGCCGAGCCGGGCACCGACCCGGGCCCGCCGACCGCGCCGCCGCACCTGCTGTACGCCGGCACGGTGGACGGCACCGGCGTGGTGGTGCTGTTCGACGGGCAGCGGATCGCCCGGTACAGCGACGGCCAGGGCGGCGGCCTGGACCTCGCCCGCGCCGACGACCCGGATCCGGCGACGGCGGGCGCGGTGGTGCTGCGCCGTCAGGGCACCGCCGTCCGGTACCTGCTCGCCCCCTGGGTGGAGGACGCGGACACCCGCCGGATCGACCAACCCGACGCCCCCGCCCACCCGCTGGAGCACCCGGACGGGGTGACCGCCGCGGCGCCGGGCGGCGGGTTCGCGGACTGCCGGGGCGCCACCGTGCTCCGGCTGCACTCCTCGCCGCAGCTCGCGGAGCGCTCCGGCGTCCTGCTGGCCGACCTGGGCGGCCTCGTCCCCGCGCACCTCACCTGGTCACCGCCGGACCGCGCCCAGACGCCGTCCCCGTCCCAGACCCAGCCGCCGTCGCCGTCCCCGTCCGAGGCCACCGGCCAGGACGCCCTGCAGGCCTGGGCCCGCGCGGGCTGCGCCGTCCCGGATGCCACGCCGGGCGTCCGGCAGTTGAGCCTGTGGGCCTTCGCGAACCAGCAGCTGCCGCAGAACGCGGGGTCCGCCACCTGGTACTGCCTGCGCGCCGACCGCTGGGACGGCGCGGGCAGCGCCGCCACCGCCGTCCTGCTGCCGGCCTCCCGCACCCCGCAGCGCACCGGTGGCGGCCCGGGCCGGGCCTGCAGCCGCTTCGAGCCGGACGTGGCGGCCTGGGCCTGGTGGCGCTCCCCGCAGGGGACGGAGTTCCTGCTGGCGGCGGGCAGTCGGCGGGTCGCACGGCTGACCGTCAAGGGCCCGGACTGGTCGGCCGACCGGGCCGTGCCGGACCACGCCCTGGCCCTCGAACGGCCCGGCCGCGCCACCGTCCAGGTCGAGGCGACGCTGGACGGCGGCACCCGCATCAGCCCGCCGCACTGAACCCCGCCGCGCTGAGCCCCGGCTCCCGCTCGTAGTCCGGCAGTTCGACGCTCGACACCTGCTCCCCCAGCGCCAGCATCCTCCGCAGCACCCACCGCCGGTTGAGCAGCCCGTTGCGCAGCCGCAGCCCGGTCGCGGTGCGCGGCGCCAGGAACGGCCCGGTGCGGTCGCCGCCCTTCTGGCAGCCGCGGGCGTAGTCGCGCAGCAGCCGCTCGTACCGGGCGAAGGCGGTGCGGTGGTCGCCGCCGGCCCGGGCGAGTTCGCCGGCCAGCACGTAGGCGGCCACCACACCGGTGCCGGTGCCCATGCCGCCGATGGTGGCGCCGCAGGCGGCGTCGCCGAGCAGGGCGATCCGGCCGGTGGACCAGGCGGGCAGGTCGGCACGGCTGATCGCGTCGAAGTACAGCTCGGGCGCGGTGTCCAGGCTCGCCAGCAGTTCGGGCACCCGCCAGCCGAGCCCGGCGAAGGCCTGCCGGATCAGGGCCTTCTGCTGCTCGGGGTCGTTCCGGTCGTACGCGCGGGCGGGCGAGGCGAAGAGGCAGAAGGCCCCGGCCCGGCCCGGGTCGCGGTGGTCGGCACCGAGCGAGGCGAGTCGGCCCGGCACGTTGAGCCCGACCGATCCGGTGGCCGGCAGCGTGCCGTCGTTCGGCAGGTGCCAGGTGGCCGCGTAGTAGCCGAGGTGGCGGACGTAGTGCTGCTCGGGGCCGAAGGCGAGGCGCCGGACGGTGGAGTGCAGTCCGTCCGCGCCGATCACCAGGTCGACGTCGCGCGGCGCGCCGTGCCGGAACTCGACCCGGACGCCGTTCGCGTGCTCGGCCAGCGCGGTGATCGAGTCGCCGAAGACGTACTCGGCGCGGGCGCTGCTGTGCCGGTGCAGCAGCCGGGCCAGTTCGCCGCGCGGGAGCTCCACCGCGCCACTCGCGAACTCGGCGGGCAGGTGGAGCAGTCGGCGCCCGTCCGGGTCGACGAAGGTGATCGGGCTGCCGCCGGTGTCGAGTGCCCGCAGTTCGTCGAGCAGGCCCATCCGTTCCAGGACGGTCAGGTGGGTGCGGCCGCGGAAGTCGACGTTCTGGCCGCCGCCGCGCAGCGCGGGCGCGCGCTCGACGACGGTGGTCTCGAAGCCGTAGCGGCCGAGCCAGTGGGCGAGGGCGGGGCCGGCGATGCCCGCACCCGAGATCAGGACCTTGGTGTTCATGGAATCCGCTCCGTCCGACGACCGGGGATCACGGTCGAAAACTGCGCACCGAAAACTGTGTCCAGAGGACACTGTTTGTTGTTGTGTACGGTAGACGCAGTTTGGTCGGAGGGGCAAGCCCCCAGGCGGGAGCGGCACGTGAGCGAGACGGTGAACGAGAGCCTTCGGCTGCTCTGGGGGCCTCCGGCCCGGCCGACCCGGGGGCCGAAGCCGGCGCTGAGCCTGGAGCGGATCGCGGCGGCGGGTGTCGAGATCGCCGATGCCGAGGGGCTGGCCGCGGTCTCCATGCAGAAGGTGGCCGGGCTGCTCGACTTCACCAAGATGTCGCTCTACCGCTATGTGCCCGGCAAGGCCGAACTCGTGGCGCTGATGGTCGAGTCGGTCAGCGGCGAGCCTCCCGAGGCCGCGGCCGACGCCGACTGGCGGGATCAACTCACCGCCTGGGCCCACGCGTTGACCGAGCGCTTCAGCCGCCACCCCTGGCTGCTGGACGCCACGGTCGGCCCCCGGCTGCTGGGCCCCCGGGAACTCGCCTGGCTGGAGCGGGTGGTGGCGGCACTGGAGGGCAAGGGCCTCACCGGCCCCGAGCGGATGGACGCCGCCGTCCTGCTCGCCGGGCACGTGCGCGGCATCGCGCTCCAGGCCCGGGGGTCCGCTCCGGGCGGCTCCCCGGAGGCCGAACTGCTGGCCGCACTCGGCTCCGTGGTGCTCCGGCACGCCGACCGCTACCCCGCCCTGGCCGACGCCATGGCCGACCCGGACGGACGCGACCAGGCCCTCGGCTTCGGCCTGGAACGCATCCTGGACGGCCTCGCCGCGCTGATCGACCGGCGGACCGGCGGCAGCTGACGGGCCGCCTCGACCGGGCCACCGCAGACCGGGCCGTCGGCACGCGATAACCGTTGGAGCGCGGGCCGTTCGAGGCACTAGCATCGCCCGCCATGGCCATGTTCGTGCATCTGACCAACGCCGCGAACGCGCCGCGCATCCGCCGCTCCGGCATCCGGGCCGGCAGCTGGGCCCAGGGTGACACGCGCGGGGTGTACTGCTTCCCGGTGCTGCCCTCCTACACCCTCACCCACCAGTGGGTGCGCGAGCTCGCCCGGTTCCACCCGAAGGGCGCGCTGGTCGCGGTGCACGTCCGGCTGGACGACGCGCAGGAGGTGCTGGTCGGGCACTACCGGGACCGCGCCAAGGAGGCCCAGCGGTGGCACACCGCCGCCGAGGCCGTCGCGCGGATCGCCGCGCTGCCCGATCCGCGCGGCTGGGAGGTGGTCCTGCCGCGCGCGGTGGCGGCCGGCGAGGTGCACCGCGTCCGCGCGGTGCCGCAGGTCGCCGGCTGGCGCTACCTGCCGGACGCCCACGGCCGCCGCCCCTGCACCTGCATCGGCTGCCGTGGTCGCGGCGGCTACGGCGACCGCCGGCTGCGCGAACGCCACCCGCACCCGCTGGACGGACCGCCGCCGCCCGTCCCGGTGCTGCTCGCCCGGATCGCGGCGGCCGGGGACCCGGGCGACCCGGACGAACTGCGGGCCGCCCTGCACTGGTTCGGCCTGCGTCGGCGCGGCCCGCTGGACGCCCTGGCCCGGCTGGCCGACCACCCGGACCCGGCCGTGCGCAGGGAACTGGTGTGGACGGTGCACAACTGGTCCACCCCGGGCGTCGCCGAGCTGCTGGACGGCCTCGCACAGGACCCGGAACCGGACGTCCGCGAGGCCGTCGAGGCGGTCCGGGACGTCTGAACCGCCCCCCGAACCGCCCCGTCACCGCGCGCAGCCGTCAGGAGGTGCGCTTCAGCTGCCAGGAGTTGTTGTTGAAGCTCGGCACCGAGGAGTACTGGCAGCTGGAGCTGTAGAAGCTGCTGACGATCGTCCAGCCGGCCGGCGGGTAGGTGGACGAACAGGCGTTGACGACCGTGCCGACCGGCAGGCCGGTGAGCTGCTTGATCTGCTTGGCGTTCGGGGCGAACCCGGAGCCGCAGCCGGCGCTGTTCCACCACTGGACGTCCACGTAGCCGCTCGGGGTCAGCGTGGAGGCGCAGACGTTGGTGGTGTCGCCGGGGGCGGCCTGGGCGGAGCCCATGGTCAGGGCGAGGGCGGCGGCGGTACAGCCGAGGGTGACGGCGACGGCGCGAAGTCGGGTCATGGGGGGTCCTCTCGGAAGTCACGCGGGATGTCCGCGTCACGGCCCCCTTTTCTATGCCCGCGGCATACTCCGTGGACAGTGTCTTTCCGGCCCACCCGGCGGCCCGATCTCGCCCTTCCCCACCGGGCACGGGCCCACCCGGGCGGCTCCTCGACGTGCCCGCCCGGCCGACTCGGGCGATCCTGGGACGAACCGCGTCGTCGACGGGGAAGGTGGACCGCGATGTTCCAGCTCCTGTGGATTCTGCTCATCGGCTTCGTGCTGGGCCTGCTCGCCAAGCTGATCCTGCGCGGACCGCAGTCGATCCCCTGGTGGCTGACCATGCTGCTCGGCGCCGCCGGGGCCTGGCTCGGCAACGCCGTCTCCGGCTGGATCGGCGTCCGCCACACCTCGGGCATCGACTGGATCCGCCACCTCCTCCAACTCGGCTTCGCCGTCGCCCTGGTGGCCTTCGTCGCACCGGCCTGGACGAAGTCCCGCCCAGCCCGCTGATCCGGCGCCGACCGGAACTGTCAGTGCCGGGTGCAAGACTCCCGTCCGGGCCCGCCGAACGGGCCCGGACGATTCCGGAACGGGGGGGTGCACCGATGCGCACGGGCGGGACGTGGCGGCTGCTGCGCGGCGAGGAGCTGCTCGGCGAGATCGTCGTGGATGAGAGCGAGTTCGCCTGGACGGACGGCCGGTTCCTGCCCCGGCCGGGCTTCGCCGAGGTGAAGCCCTGGTTCGACGAATCGGCCGCACTGCTCGACGCCGAGGAGTACGAGGCGTTCGAGCTGGCCTACGACCGGATCGACGGGGCCCTCACCCTGGTCGGCCCGGCCGGGCCCGCCGCCGAGTTCCTGCTGCACATACGCGGCGACCGCGCTCGGTTCCGATGGTCGGACGAGCCCTTCCAGGACGAGGAGCGCTGACCCCGGCTCAGCCGACGTGGACGGCCGGGCGGCGGCGGCGGTCGGGTTCGGCCTCGCGCAGGACCTCGCGGGTGACGGGGGCGATCTCGCCCTGGCCGAACAGGAAGAACCGCAGGAACTGGGCGAAGGGGTTGCCCTCGGTCCACTCGAAGTAGATGTGCGGCTGCTGTCCGGTCAGGTCGCGCACCTGGAGCAGCAGCGCGGCCAGCGCGTTGGGCACGCTGGAGCTCTGCAGCGCCAGCACCCGGTAGCGGTCGTGCAGCACCTCGCCGTGCACGGTCAGTTCGGCCTCGAAGTCGGACGGGTCGAGCACGGTGACCTCGACGAAGACCAGGTCGTCCTCGGCCGGGATGTCGTTGTCGGCGCGGATCTGGCGGAGCTTGTCGCGGTACTCGGCGAGGTCCCGGCTGTTCGGCTCGTTGGCGATCAGGCGCAGCGGGCGGTGGGTGTAGTCGCGGACGAAGCGCTCCGCGGTCTCGTCCAGCGCCACGCCCGTGACGCGCAGTTCGAAGGAGCGCTTGAGCCGGGACAGGAAGGAGACCAGCACGATCCCCCCGATGAAGCAGGCACCGATCTTGACGCCGTCCGGCCGCTCGGCGATGTTGACGGCCGTGGTGTAGAGGAAGACGCCGGAGATCACGGCGAAGCCGACCGTCCAGCGCCGCTGCTCGGCCTTGTACGCGGCGATGGTGACGGCGATCGCGGCCGAGCTGATGAGTACCAGCACGCCGGTCGCGTACGCGCCGCCCTGGGCGTCGACGTTCGCGTTGAAGATCCACGTGACCAGGAAGGCGATCAGGGTGAGGACGATCACCAGCGGCCGTACCGCGCGGGCCCAGTGCGGTGCCATGCCGTAGCGCGGCAGGTAGCGGGGCATCAGGTTGAGCATGCCGGCCATCGCGGAGGCGCCGGCGAACCAGAGGATGGCGATGGTGGACAGGTCGTAGACGGTTCCGAAGCTGCTGCCCAGGTACTCGTGGGCGAGGTAGGCCAGGGCGCGCCCGTTGGCCTGGCCGCCGGTCTTGAAGGCGTCGGCGGGGATCAGCACGGTCGTGATGAAGCTGGTCGCGATCAGGAAGACGCTCATGATGACGGCCGCGGTGGTGAGCAGCTTGCGGGCGTCGCGGATCCGGCCGACCGGGTCGGCCTCGGTGTCGTCCGGCTCGCCCTTGATGTGCGGCATCACGGCGACGCCGGTCTCGAAGCCGGAGAGGCCGAGTGCGAGCTTCGGGAAGACGGTCAGGGCCACGCCGACCATCGCGATCACGTTGCCGTGCTCGGCGGTCAGCGCGTCCGACCAGTCGGTGACCACGTGCGGCGACTTCAGCACGTGCCACAGGCCGTTGACCACCACGACCACGTTGAGCGCCAGGTAGACGGCGACCAGGACGACGGCGACCCCGATCGCCTCGCCGAAGCCCCGGAGGAACACCGCGCCGAGCAGGGCGATCAGGACCAGCGTGACCAGCATCTGCTTTCCGCTGAGGGCGCTGTGCACGTGCGGGTTCTCGACCAGGTGCGCGGCGCCGTCGGCGGCCGACAGGGTGATGGTGATCATGAAGTCGGTGGCGGCGAAGCCCAGCAGGGTCAGCACGAAGAGCTTGCCCTGCCAGAACGAGAGCAGCCGCTCCAGCATCGCGATGGAGCCCTCGCCGTGCGGGCTCTCGCGGGCCACCCGCCGGTAGACGGGGAGGGCTCCGAGCAGGGTGACGATCACCAGGACGATCGTCGCCACCGGCGAGAGCAGGCCGGCCGCCAACGCCGCGATGCCCGGCTGGTAGCCGAGGGTCGAGAAGTAGTCCACACCGGTCAGGCACATGACCCGCCACCAGGACTGGCCCTCGTGCTCCGGTGCCTGCGCGTGCGGTCCGGGGTGCTGCTTGGCCATGTCGGACAGGCCTTCCAGCATCCACGCCCGGAACCTCGTGCCCCGCGTCGGAGGAGCCATCCCCGGTTCGACCGATCCCGACGACGCCACGTACACCCCTGTCCACGATCTCGGCCGGCCGCACCGCGGCTGCCGGGCCCCCTTGGCCGCCGGACGGCGGGCCTGGTCAGGCTAGGCGGGGTGGGCGCCGTCGCCGGGGAGCCACGGGGCGGACACGCCTGTGCTCCGCCCGAACGGCTCTCTGCGCCGGCGGGATCGGCTCGGCCGGGTCGGCCACCCGGCGCGGCGGTCGGGTCGTACCGCCCGAAAGGGGTAAGGATGTGCCGGCGCCTTGACGCGATCAGTTGACGCGATCAGTTGACGCGGTCGACTCGGTGAGCGCACCGGCGCACCTAGCGACAAGCAACGACAGCGGGAGGACACGGTGGCGGAGCCGAGCCGGCGGGGGATTCTGGGCCTGGGTCTGATGGCGGCCGCCGCCACCTCGTGCGGCGCCCACCCGTCGGCCCACGCGCCCGCGCCCAGCCCCGACCACCCGGCCACCGCTCGCCCGGCCGGCGACGCCGGGAAACCCGACGAGCGCGCCCTGCCCGGCACGCCCGGCTGGGAGATCACCGACCCGGGCCCGGCGGACGCGATCGAGGGCTTCGCCGACCGGGTCAGCGTGCTGCCCGGCGAGCCCTTCGGCCTGCACGTGTCCACCGGCGCCCCCGCCTTCACCGTCTCCGCCTACCGGATGGGCTGGTACGGCGGAGCCCGCGCCCGCCTGGTCTGGCGGCGCGAGCACGTCCCCGGCACCCGGCAGGCCGCCCCGCAGGTGGACCGGGCCACCCGCACCGTGCTCACCGGCTGGCAGCGCACCCTGGCCGTGGACACCGCCGGCTGGCCCGAGGGCGCGTACCTGCTGCGCCTGGACGCCGAGGACGGCTCCGGCCGCCGCTACGTCCCGCTCACCGTCCGCTCCGCCGTCACGGCCGGCCGGACCGTCGTGATGAGCGCCCCGGCCACCTGGCAGGCCTACAACGAGTGGGGCGGCCACAGCCTCTACAACGGGCCGACCGGCACCCTGGCGACCCGCTCGCTGACGGTCGTCTTCGACCGGCCGTACGACTACGACCACGGCGCCGGGCTGTTCCTGGTGTACGAGGCGCCGCTGGTCGCGCTCGCCGAGAAGCTCGGGCTGGAGCTGGCGTACACCACCGGGATCGACGTGGCCCGCGAACCCGGCCTGCTCAAGGGCGCGAGCGCCGTCCTGTCCCTGGGCCACGACGAGTACTGGTCGCCCGAGCAGCGCGCCAACGTGGCGGCGGCCCGCGACGCCGGGACGAACCTGGCGGTGCTGGGTGCCAACTGCTGCTTCCGCCGCGTGCGTTTCGAGCCGACCGGGCTGGGCCCGGACCGCGCGGTGGTCTGCTACAAGGACGCCTGGGCGCAGGACCCGGGCCACCAGGCCGGCGCGCCGGCGACCACCGACTTCCGGGCCGGCCCGGGCGCGGACCCGGAGAGCGCGCTGCTGGGCGTCATCTACGACGGCTACCCGGTGGACGCCCCGTACGTGGTCACCTCGCCGGAGCACTGGCTCTTCGAGGGCACCGGCGTGACGGTCGGGGCGTCGTTCCCGCACCTGGTCGGCGTCGAGTACGACCGGGTCGACACCGGCTTCCCGACCCCGCGCCCGATCGAGGTCGTCGCGCACTCCCCCGTGGTCTGCGAGGGCCGCCGCTCGCACTCCGACACCGCCTACTACACGGTGCCGAGCGGCGCCGGGGTGTTCGCCAGCGGGACGATGCGCTGGGTGGAGGCCCTGGACGCGAACGGCCCCGGCGGCGGCAGGGCGGACCACGGGATCGACTCGCACGCCGGGGACCTGGTGCGCAGGGTCACCGAGAACGTGCTGCGCGCCTTCGCCGCCGGGCCGGCCGGGCGCACCCGCCCGGCCCGGGACAACCTCGCGGCGGTCTACGGCGCGTCCTGACCGGCACTCAACCGGTCACTGGGCGATCTCGCCCGGGAGCGGGGCGGCGAAGGTGTCCGCCGGGCCGAAGTTCGAGTACTGGTCCTTCGTCACGACCGTCTTGCCGTTGACCACCATCGACTGCACGCCGCGAACGCCCCGGCCGAGCCGGTCGATCCACAGCTCGCAGTCGACCCCGTCCACACCCTGGGCCGCCATCCGCGCGGCGTTCGACGGGTCCGCCTCGCGCACCTGGTCCATCGTCAGCCGGCCGGCGAGGTGGAAGACCGGCAGGCCCGACTCGGTCTCCATGCCCTTGCGGGCGGCGGGACCGGTCTCCAGCAGGGCCTTGGCGTAGCCGGCGACCTGCTCGCCGTTCGCGTCGGCGCCCTCCCCGCTCTGCAGGTCCTTCGTCCACTTGGTCTCGCCCTTGGCCTTGTCCCGGTGGTAGCCGACGCCGTCCGCGGTCAGCGTCTCCATCCAGTTCAGCACCAGCGCTCCGCCCATGACGGTCTTGCCCTCGGTGCGGGCGCCGCGGGCCGGGGTGTAGTAGTTCATCCGGCCGGTGACGGTGATCCGCACCTGCTGGTCGCCCTCCCCGGTCTCGGAGACCAGGACGACGTTCGCGGCGTACGGCTCGCGGGAGCGGTGGGCTATCGCGACCGCCGGGTCGAACGCGCCGTCGGCACCGGCGGGCGCGCCGACCGCCGCGGCGGTCGCCGACGCGGTCGCGGCCGCGGACACCGAGGCCGAGGCCGATGCCGAGGCCGTCCCAACGGCGGCCGCCGGGGCGGAGCCGCCGGAGCCGCCGGAGCCGCAGCCGGTGAGGGCGGTCAGCGCGAGCGCCGTGGCGGCGAGGACCGGTACGGCGGTGGTGCGGCGGATGGTCAAGGAGGCTCCCCGGGGGTGTCGATCCGAACCGGGGAAGGTTGCCACACCCACACCTCGCAGTCGAACCGCCCTGCGACGGCCGCCCCCGTGGGGGGCCTGGCGGTACCCGTGGCGGGCGGGGGTGAAGCGCGCGGATACACTCACACGGTCTACTGGAGCGCAGGTCGTCGCGGACTACCGACCGGCCTGGCCGGGCAGCCGGCCGGAGAGGGCACGAGGGAAACAGAACATGGTCGAGGCCTCCCCCAAGGTCGTTGTCGTCGTCCCCACGTACAACGAACGGGAGAACCTTCCGGTCCTGGCGGGGCTCCTCGCGGACCTCCCGGTGCCCAACCTGCACCTGCTGGTGGTGGACGACAGCTCCCCGGACGGCACCGGCGAGGTCGCCGAGAAGCTGGCCGCGGAGGCCGGCGGCACGATCGGCGTGCTGCACCGCACCGAGAAGGACGGCCTCGGCCGCGCCTACCTGGCCGGCATGGCCCGGGCCCTGGACGAGGGCGCCGACGTCGTCGTCCAGATGGACGCCGACCTCTCGCACCCGGCCTCGGCGATACCGGCGATGGTGGACGCCCTGCTGACCGGCGACACCGCCGTGGTGCTCGGCTCCCGCTACGTCCCGGGCGGCTCCACGGCCGCCGAGTGGCCGTGGCACCGCAAGGCGCTCTCCGCCTGGGCCAACTTCTACGTCAACGCGATCCTCGGGCTGGGCGTGCGGGACGCGACCGCCGGGTTCAAGGCCTGGCGGGCGGACACGCTGCGGGCCATCGACCTGCCGAGCGTGCGGAGCAACGGCTACTCGTTCCAGGTCGAGATGAACTACCGCGCCGTCCGGCGCGGCATGACGATCCGCGAGGTGCCGATCCGCTTCGAGGAGCGGATCGAGGGCGCCTCGAAGATGAGCCTCGCCGTACAGGTCGAGTCGGCGCTGGCGCCGTGGAAGCTGCGCTTCGACCGCGGCGACCGGCGCGGCTGACCGGGCCGGGGGCCGGGCGACCCGGCCCCCCGCAGCCGTCCGGACGCCGCTCGTCCGGGTAGTGCGCGGGCCGACCGGCGGTGTGAACGGCGCCCGCGGGGAAAGAAGGGCCTCATGGCCCTCGTCCCGGAGTCGATCGTCCCGGAGTCCGTCACGGCCCTGGTCCGCCGGGGCGCCCGCGAGCCCTTCGTCGTCCAGACCGTGCGGGCGACGGTGGCCGCCACCCTCGCCTACGCCGTCGCGACCCGGCTCAGCAGCGAGCCCGCCCCGCTCACGGCGCCGCTGACGGCGCTGCTGGTCGTCCAGGTCACCGTCTACTCGACGCTCAAGACCAGCATCCGCCGGGTCAACTCGGTGGTGGTCGGGGTACTGATCGCGATCGGCTTCAGCGCCGTGGTGGGGCTTTCCTGGTGGAGCCTCGGGCTGGTCATCCTGGCCTCGCTGGTGATCGGCCGGTTCGTCCGGGTCGAGGAGTTCGTCCAGGAGGTCGCGATCAGCGCGATGCTGATCCTGGGCGTCACCAAGCTCGCCTCGCAGGCCTGGGACCGGGTGCTGGAGACGCTGATCGGCGCCGCGGCCGGGCTGGTGTTCAACCTGGTGTTCGCCCCGCCGGTGTGGGTGGACACCGCCGGGGAGGCCGTCGAGGGGCTGGCCCGGCGGGCCCGGCAGCTGCTGCTGGACCTCGCCGAGGAGCTGGGCCGGCCCATCCCGGTGGCCCGGGCCGCCGAGCGGCTGCACGAGGCGCGCCGGCTGGACCAGGCGATCGCGGAGGTGGACGCGGCGATGCGCCAGGCCGAGGACAGCCTGCGGTTCAATCCGCGGATCAGCGAGGGGCTGCTGTCCCGGCTGGTGCTGCGCACCGGGCTGGACACCCTGGAGATCTGCGTGGTGGTGATCCGGGTGCTGGCCCGGTCGCTGACCGACCTGGCGAAGCGGCGCGGGCCGGGCGAGCGGCTGTTCCCGCCGGACGTCGCGGTGGTCCTGGAGGAACTGTTCGCGCACGTGGGCGGGGCGATGGTGAGCTTCGCGGTGCTGGTCACCACCCAGGTCAGCCGGGACGCGGAGGAGGCGGAGCAGCGGCTGGCCGCCGAGCTGGCGGCGGCCTGGGCGTGCCGGGAGAACGTCGCCCAGGTGCTGCTGCGGAAGGTGCAGGAGCATCCGGAGGCGTGGCAGTTGCACGGGTCGATACTGGCCGAGGTGGACCGGATCCTGGACGAGCTGGACCTCGACCACCGCAGCCGGCGGCTGATGGAGGAGCTGGACCGGGCGTCGGTGGCGAGCCGGGAGCGGTTCTCCCGTTTCGCCCGGCTGCGCGGACTGCTCCGCGGCGAGCGGGGTGGCGGCGACGGAGAGCGCCCGGCGTCGGACGCCGGGCGCTGAGTCCGCGGGGGAAGACTCAGGGCATCAGCCAGGGCTGCTGCGGGAGCGGGTGGCCGGTCTCCAGGTAGGTCTTCAGGTTGGACAGCACCGCCGACCAGCCCTGCTCCGCGTCCAGCCGCGCGGCCTCGTCGGGCAGGTTCTGGTGGGTGACGGTGAGCCGGGTGAGGTCCTGCCAGTGCCGCAGCTCGAAGGTGACCCGGGACGGGCCGCCGGCCCGCTCCTCCTCGGGGCCGGCCCAGGTGGTGACCAGCCGGTGCGGGCGGTCGGCGGCCTCGACCAGGCCGATCACGTCGGCGATGCCGGAGTCGTCGGTCCGCTGGTGCTCCCAGGGGGTGCCGGGCAGCCAGGTGGAGACGTTGCGGTGGCCCCAGTACAGGCCGGACTCGTCGGCGTTGGTGAGGGCGTGCCAGACCCGCTCGGGGGTGGCGCGCAGGTAGACGATGCTGCGGTGGGTGAGTGCGGCCACGGGGGCTCAGCCCTCGGCCGCGTCGAGCAGCGGCTGGATCTCGATCTTCCGCATCCGCATCATCGCGGCGAACACGCGTGCGGCCTTCTCCCGGTCCTCGCCGCCGACCAGGTCGAGCAGGATCCGCGGGGTGATCTGCCAGGAGAGGCCGTAGCGGTCCTTGAGCCAGCCGCACTGGCTCTCCTTGCCGCCGTCCGCGGTGAGCTTGACCCACAGGTCGTCGACCTGCTGCTGGTCGTCGCACTCCACCAGGAGCGAGACGGCCTCGTTGAAGTGGAACACCGGGCCGCCGTTGAGGGCGACGTACTCGCGGCCGAGGAGCTCGAACGAGACGGTCATGACCGAGCCGGGCTCGCCCGGGCCGCTCTCGCCCGCGCCGGTGTCGGGGTAGCGGGCGACCTGGGTGATCCGGGAGTCGGGGAACAGCGAGGTGTAGAAGGTGGCGGCCTCTTCGGCCTGTCCGTCGAACCAGAGGAAGGTGGCGATCTTCTGCATGGGCAGACCGTAGCGCCGGGGTCCGACAGTGCGGCCCCGCCACGGCCGGGGGTCACCGGATCGGCGCCCCCGGCCGGTTGACGCGGCGTCGGTCGAGCCGGAGGGCTCAGTGCACCCAGCCCGCGTAGCGCTGGGCGAAGCGCAGGCCGGTGTGCGCGGTGACGGTGACGTCGTAGCGGCCCTGCTTGTCCAGCGGCCAGGACAGTTCGGTCTGCTTGCCGGGCTTGACCCAGACCGTCCGCGCGGTGCCCGCGAAGTCATTGGGCGCGGCGGTGAAGGCGACGTCGGTCAGGCCGTCGTTGGCGACCTGGAGGGTGAGCCGCAGGTTGCCCCGCAGGTCGGCGGTGACGATGGGCACGCCGACGTCGTTCTGGCCGTCCTGCCCGTCGCGCACGACGGTGCCGGCGAAGCGGCGGACGAAGCCGTCCGGGCCGTGCACGCTGAAGTCGTAGCGGCCGGAGGTGTCGGCGGCGTTCCAGACGTAGCGGGCGGTCGCGCCGGGGGCGACGGTGTACGGGGTGCCGGCGAAGGGCAGCGCGATGTTGGGGTAGACGGTGTACGGGAAGGCGACCGAGCCGTCGTTGCTCATCGTGCAGGTGACCTTGCCGGTCCTGCGGTCCACCTCGACGTCGGCCCAGGGCTGGTACGGCAGGGGGCGGTGCGGGCGCTCGCCGCGCTCCTGGACGGGCATCGACTGGGCGCCGGCGGCCGGCAGGGCGACGCCGGGCAGCTTGGTGCCCGCGTCGGCCCTGGCCATCAGGGCGTTGGTGTCGGGCAGGGACGGGATCGAGTGGTCCGGGGCGGCGAAGTCGAAGCAGCTGGTGAGGTCGCCGCAGACCGCCCGGCGCCAGGCGGAGATGTTCGGCTCGGCGACCCCGGTGACCAGCTCCATGAAGCGCAGCACCGACGTGTGGTCGAAGACCTGGGAGTTGACCCAGCCGCCGCGCGACCAGGGCGAGGCCACCCAGAGCGGGACGCGGTTGCCGAGGCCGATGGCGCGGCCGTGGGTGAACTCCTCGGGGGTGCCGGGCTCGGGGGTGGGCGGGACCATGTGGTCGAAGTAGCCGTCGTTCTCGTCGTACATGACCAGGAAGACGGTGTGCTGCCAGACCTCCGGGTTGGACATCAGCGACTGCAGCGCCTGGTTGACCCAGTGCGCGCCGTAGGCGGGGCCGGCCTCCGGGTGCTCGGAGAACAGGTAGGGCGCGACCAGCCAGGAGATCGTCGGCAGGGTGCCGTCCTTGCAGTGGCGGTCGAAGTCGGCGGGGTCGAACTTCGTCATCGCGTTGACGTAGCGCGGGTCGTCGTGCGGGAAGGCGTGGAACTGCTTGAAGTAGGAGAGCGCGTTGTCGTCGTAGTCGCCGGTGCGGTCGTCCTTGCTGGGGTTGTGGTAGACGCGCCACGAGACGCCGGCCGCCTGCAGGCGCTCGGCGTAGGTGGTCCAGTCGGCGACCGGGTTGTCGGTGACCGGCGTGTTGTCGATCCACGGGCCGGTGGTGCCGTCGCGGCCGGGGCCGGCGGTGCCGGTCCACAGGTAGAGGCGGTTGGGGTCGGTGGGCCCGGCGAGCGAGGTGAAGTAGGCGTCGCAGAGGGTGAAGGCGTCGGCGAGGGCGTACTGGTAGGGGATGTCCTCGCGGGTGAAGTAGCCCATGGTGCGCTCGCCCTTGGCGGCGACCCACTTGTTCATCGCGCCGTCGTTGATGGCCTGGTGGCCGGTCGCCCAGTCGTGGGCGAGGCCGCCGGCGTTCTGCGCGTTGTACTTCGAGGTGTCCATCCGGTAGGGCAGCATCACGCCGCCGTCGCTGCGCCGGCTGTCGGGCTGGCGGAACACGTCGGTGCCGTCCGGGAATTGGAGGGCCTGCTTGTCGCCGAAGCCGCGCACGCCGTTCAGCGTGCCGAAGTAGTGGTCGAAGGAACGGTTCTCCTGCATCAGGACGACGACGTGCTTGACGTCCTTGATGGTGCCGGTGGGCTCGGCCTCGGGGCGGGCGGCCGCGGCGGGGGTGGCGGCGAGGCCGGTCAGGGCGGTGGCGCCGGCGGCCGCGGTGGCGCCGACGAAGGTGCGGCGGGAGAGCTCGGGCATCTCGGACCGGCCTTTCAGAGCTGGAAGGTGGCGACGGCGGCGGCGGTGTCGGAGGGCCACTGGTTGGCGGCCGTGTTCGGCTCGGGCTGCGGCCAGTCGGCGACGAGCGTGTGCGCCTCGACGAGCTTCAGCGGGCCGGCGTACTGAACGGCGTCGATGCGGTCCTGCGGCTCCGGGCGGTCGCCGCGCCGCTTGCGGGTCGGCGACCAGGTGTTCCCGGGCGCCTTGGCCGGGTCGGGGTGCTCCTCGCGGAAGGCGTCGGTCAGCCCGGCGTCCTGGAGCGCCCTGGTGACCGGCCAGTTCAGCGGGCCGACGCCCTGGTGCGCGGCGGCGGTGGCGGCCGTCCAGTCCAGGTGGGAGGGCGAGGAGAGGGCTCCGGCCAGGACCACCGGCAGGTGCCGGGCGAGGTCCGCGCGGACGGCGGCGGCCAGGGCGGTGGCCTGCCGGAAGCGCAGCGAGGCCCGCTCGGCGGCCTCCACCTGCGCGGCGCCCTGCCCGTCCTGGACGGCGTACGGGCCGTAGCCGGCCTCGTCGAGGTGGGCGGCCCAGAACCGGATGGCGCGGCCGCCCGGCAGCTGCAGAGTGGCCGCGGCGGCGGGCAGTTCGGCGGTCGCCGGGGTGACGTCGGCGAGCGGGTGGCGGCTGAGGATGCCGACGCTGCCGGGGCTCTGGTAGGCGTACCAGCCGAGCGCGTCGGCCAGGGTCTTCGCGCGCTCGCCGGCGCTCTCCTGGAGGGCGAGCGCGTCCAGGCCCTGGGCGAGGACGACGCGCAGCTGCTTCTCCAGGGCGTCGGTGAAGCCGGCGCCGGCCTCGTGCAGGTTCCAGCTCGCGACCTTGAGGCGCGGCGGGGCGGCCGGGTCGGCGACCGGGACGAGGACGGTGACGGTGTCGGTGGCGCCCGCGCCGTCCTTGACGCCGACGACGACGAGTTCCGGGTTCGCGCCGGCGGCGGGGGCGGTGCCGGTGAGGGTGCCGTCCGGGCTGACGGCGGCCCAGGCCGCGCCGCCGAGCTTGCGGTAGGTCGCGGAGCCGGGCGGGTTGCCGGCCGGGCGGGACCACAGGCCGCCGAGTTTGACGGTCACGCGCGCGCCGGGGGCGACGGGGGCGGTGGTGAGGGCGTCCACGGCGGCGTGCGGGCGGATCACGGCGGGCTTCGGCCGGAAGCTGAACGGCGCGCTCCGGGCGAGGACGCCGTAGCCGTCCTTGGCCAGCAGGTAGGCGGTGTACGGGCCGCCGGTCAGCGCGGAGGTGTCGAGCTGGACGTCGCCGGAGGGGTCGGGGGTGTACTTCCACAGCAGCGAGGAGCCGGTGCCGGGTTGGCGGCTGCCGTCGTAGATGCCGACCCAGTTCTTGGCGTCGGGGGCGTCGGTGGTCCAGTGGAAGGTGAGCCGGTCGCCTTCGACGGGGTTGGCGGAGCTGGTGAGGGTCAGGGCGCTGCCTGCGGCCACGGTTGTCCTGTCCGCCGCCCGGGGCCCGGTCCGCCGGGGGGACGGCGCCGGGGCCGCGCGCGGCTGGTCACGGAGGCTGGGAGGAGGGAGCACCGCAGTTGGCTGTACAACTGCGGGCGGGCCTCATTCATCCGAAGGCCAGCGACCGGGGAGTGAACGGTGCGTGACGGAGCGTCGGGCGGTTCGCGAACTCCACGGCGCGGGGCGGGACGTGACGACGACGAGCGGGGCGTCCGACGGCGGAACGGGCGGAAGGGGCGGGCACGGCGAAGGGCCGCGACGGAGGACTCCGTCGCGGCCCTTCGGGCGGTTCCGTCAGGCCAGGGCCAGGAACAGCTTCTCCAGCTCGGCCTCGCTCATCGGCGGGGCGTCCTCGTCGGCGGCGGCCAGGCACTGGCGCATCCCGCTGGCGACGATCTTGAACCCGGCCCGGTCCAGCGCCCGCGACACGGCGGCGAGCTGGGTCACCACGTCCTTGCAGTCACGGCCCGCCTCGATCATCGCGATCACGCCGGCCAACTGGCCCTGCGCACGGCGCAGCCGGTTCAGGACCGCGCCGACCGACTCCTCGTCCACCTGCATCCCGGGCCGCCTTTCGCCTCGACTCTCCGGTGACCAGTGTACCCCGCGGGGTATCCGTTCCCGGCGGGCCGGAGCCCGGCTCAGCGGCGGGCCAGGCGGCGCTCGCCGCCGGCGCCGGTCGCGTACGGCAGCTCGTAGTGCGCGAACACGGCCGGCTCGTCCCCGGCGGGCAGGACGTCGTCGGTGCCGATCGCCGGCGCCTGCCGGACCAGGTTGCGCGGGTAGGCGACCCGCAGGTAGCCGGGGCCCGCCACCGCGCCGAGCAGCGGGACGAACGCCAGGCGGCGGCGGGTGAGCACACCGACCGTCACGGTGGCGAAGAACGGCTCGTCGCTGGCCGTCTCGACGTAGACGGACTCCAGCGTGCCGATCCGGCGGTCCTTCTCGTCGACCACCGGCTGGCCGCGCCACTCCCGGATGTCTGCCATCGCGATCGCCACGGGCCCGACCTCCTGCCTGCCGCCGGTCCTGCGCCGGCCCTCCCATCCTGCGCCGCTCCGGGCGCGGACGCGCGGCGGGGAAGGAGGCGGGCCGCGCGGAACGGCCCCGGCTACGCCGGGCGGCCGGGCGGGACGAGGCCGGACTGGTAGGCGATGGCGACGAGTTGGGCGCGGTCGCGGGCGTCGAGCTTGGCCATCGCCCGGTGCACGTGGGTGCGCACGGTGAACGGACTGACGAACATCCGCTCCGCGATCTCCTCGTTGGTGAGCCCGGTGGCGGCCATCGCCATCACCTCGCGCTCGCGGGCGGTGAGGACGGCGAGCCGTTCGGCGGGCTCGGCGGCGGCCGGGTCGGGCCGGGCGAGGAGCTGGTCGATGACCGCGCGGGTGGCGGCGGGCGAGAGCAGCTTGTCCCCGGCCGCGACGGTGCGCACGGCGGCGAGCAGTTCCTTCGGGTCGGCGCCCTTGCCGAGGAAGCCGCCGGCGCCCGCGCGCAGCGCCTGGGCCACGTACTCGTCGATCTCGAAGGTGGTGAGGATGAGCACCCGGGTGCCGGACAGCTCCTCGTCGCCGCAGATGGCGGCGGTGGCGCCGAGGCCGTCCGCACCGGGCATCCGGATGTCCATCAGGACGACGTCGGGCCGGGTGGCGCGGGCGAGCTCGACCGCCTCGCGGCCGTCCGCGGCCTCGCCGACGACCTCCATGTCGTCCTCGGCGTCGATCAGCACCCGGAAGGCGCCGCGCAGCAGGGCCTGGTCGTCGGCGAGCAGTACGCGGATGGTCATGCGGCGTGGTCCTTCTCGTGCGGGGCGGTGCGGGCGTCGCGGCTGCCGGTGCGCAGCGGCAGTTCGGCGGTGACCAGGAAGCCGCCGTCCGGCCGGTGGTCGGCGCTGAGCCGGCCGCCGACCGCGCCGGCCCGTTCGCGCATGCCGATCAGGCCGAAGCCGCTCTCGCCCGGGGCCGGCGGGGGCAGCGGGACGGGCCGGCGGGCGGGGCCGGGACGGCCGTTGGCGACGCTGAGCGCGACCCGGCTGCCGCTGTAGGCGAGGGTGATCTCGGCGTCGGCGCCGCGGGCGTGCTTGGCGACGTTGGTCAGCGACTCCTGGACGATCCGGAAGGCGGTCAGGTCGACGCCCGGGGACAGCGGCCGGGCCTCCCCCTCGACGGTGAGCCGCACGGGCAGGCCGGCCCGCTCGAAGCTGTTGATCAGTTCGGGCAGCCGGTCGAGGCCGGGGGCGGGTTCGAGCGGGGCGCGCTCCTCGGCGCGGCGCAGCAGGCCGACGGTGGCGCGCAGCTCCTGGAGGGCGGAGCCGGTGGCGTCGGTGATGTGGCTGAGCACCTCGCGGGCCTGGGCGGGGTGGCTGTCCATGAGGTGGACGGCGATGCCGGCCTGGGCGTTGGCGAGGGCGATGTGGTGGGCGACGACGTCGTGCAGGTCGCGGGCGATCCGGATGCGTTCGTCGGCGACGCGGCGGCGGGCCTCCTCCTCGCGGGTGCGCTCGGCGCGCTCGGCGCGTTCCTCGATGGCGGCGAGGTGGGCGCGGCGGTTGCGGATGGAGTCGCCGAGGGCGCCGGGCAGCAGGGCCCAGGCGAGGACGCCGAGCCGTTCGCCGATCGGGCCGCCGGGGCCGAACAGCAGCGTGATCCCGGTGAGCAGGACGGCGGTGGCGATGGAGGCCCGCAGGGCGGTGACGCGGTCGGTGCGGACGGCGAGGGAGTAGAGCGCGAGCAGCAGCGGGGTGGCCAGCATCGGGGTGAGCCGGGGGCTGGTCAGGGCGAGGGCCATGGTGCAGAGCAGGGTGACGGCGACGACGGCGCGCGGGTGGCGGCGGTGGGCGAACACGGCGAGGGCGGAGAGCAGGGCGATCGCCGCGGTGGCCGGGTCGGGCAGGGTGTAGTGGCCCTGGGTCTGGTCGACGGTGGCGCCGAGCGCGGTGAACACGAGCAGGACCGCTCCGCCGGCGGTGTCGAGCAGCCGGGGGTGGCCGCGGCGCAGGCGCTGCCAGGTGTCGCTCATGGTCGGGGTCTCCGGGTCGTGGTCTCCGGGCCGTGGCGCCCCCGGGGAGGGGCGGCGCACCGGTCGGGGGCCGTCCGGGTGGGACGGCCCCCTCCAGCAACGGTAACGGTCCGCGCTCGAACGTCCCTCCGAGCCGGCCGTGGCCCGGGCCCTGTCCGGCAGGATCGGCCGGACGGGGCCCGGGTGCGTCAGACGGTGACGGGCTCCCGGACCGGTTCCGGTTCGGGGGCGGCCGTGTGCAGCTTGCTGCCCTCGACGTCCACGTCCGGGAGCGCCCGGTCGAGCCAGCGCGGCAGCCACCAGGCGCGGCGGCCGAGCAGGGCGAGCACCGCCGGGACGATCGTCATCCGGACCACGAAGGCGTCGAAGGCGACGGCCGCGGCGAGGCCCAGGCCCATCATCTTGATCATCGGCTCGCTCATGCCGATGAAGCCCGCGAAGACGGCGATCATGATGAAGGCGGCGGCGGTGACCACCCGGGCGTTGTGCCGGAAGCCGGTGACGATCGCCTCGCCCGGGCTCTCGCCGTGCACGAAGCCCTCGCGGATCCGGGTGACCAGGAACACCTCGTAGTCCATGGCCAGGCCGAAGACCACGCCGATCATGAAGATCGGCATCATGCTCATCACCGGGCCGGTCTGCTGCACGCCGATCAGGTCGGCCAGCCAGCCCCACTGGAAGACGGCCACGACGGCGCCGAGCGCGGCGGCCACCGAGAGCAGGAAGCCGAGCGCCGCCTTCAGCGGGACGAGGACGGAGCGGAACACCAGCAGCAGCAGGAGGACGGCCAGGCCGACGACCACGCCGAGGTAGGGCAGCAGCGCGTCGCTGAGCTTCTGCGAGACGTCGATGTTCATCGCCGTCGTGCCGCTGACCAGGACGGTCGCGCCGGTGGCGGTCTTCAGGCCGGCCGCGTGGCCGCGGATGGTGTGCACCAGGTCCTTGGTCGCGGCGTCGCTCGGGCCGGTCGCCGGGATCGCGTTGACCAGGGCGGTGTCCCCCGCCTTGTTGAACATCGGCGGCGTCACCGTGACCACGCCGGGCAGGCCGGAGACGGTCTTGGCGACCTCGCTCGCGGCGGCCTTCGGGTCGGGTGCGCCCTTGGCGTCGACCAGGACGGTCAGCGGGCCGTTGAATCCGGGGCCGAAGCCGTCCGACAGCAGGTCGTAGGCGCGGCGCTGGGTGGTGGAGGTCGGCTTGGCCTCGTCGCCGGGCAGGCCGAGGTTCAGGTCCAGGGCCGGGGCGGCGAGCACGCCGAGCGCGATCACGCCGCCGAGCAGCACCGCGAGCGGGCGGCGCAGCACGAACCGGGCCCAGCGGGCGCCGCCGTTGTCCCCGGTCGGGCGCGCGGCGCCCTCGGCGGCCTTGCGGACCTTGCGGGGCAGCACCCGGCGGCCGATGAAGCCGAGCAGCGCGGGCACCAGGGTCAGCGCGACCAGGACGGCGATCACCACGGTGCCGGCGGCGGCCATGCCCATCTTGGCGAGCATCGGGATGCCGACCACGGAGAGCCCGGCGAGGGCGATCACCACGGTGAGGCCGGCGAACACCACCGCCGAGCCCGCGGTGCCGACCGCCCGGCCGGCGGCCTCCAGCGGCTCGCGGCCCTCGGCCAGTTCGGCGCGGTAGCGGGACACGATGAACACCGCGTAGTCGATGCCGACCGCGAGGCCGAGCATCATCGCGAGCGTGCCGGTGGTGCTGGACAGGCCGAGGGTGCTGCCGAGCGCGGTGATCAGCGACATGCCGAGGCCGACGCCGACCACGGCGGTGAGCAGCGGCAGGCCGGCGGCGACCAGCGAACCGAAGGTGATCACCAGGACGACGGCGGACAGCGCCATGCCGATCGCCTCGCTGCTGCCGCCCGCCTCGGGCTTGGCCATCAGCGCGGTGCCGCCGACCTCGACCTTCAGCCCGGCGTCCCGGCCGTGCTGGGCGGCCTGCTCCAGGGCGGCGGTGGCGCCGTCGGACAGCTTGCCGGCCTTCACGGAGTAGCTGACCGTCGCGTACGCGGTGGTGCCGTCCTTGGAGACGGCGTGCGCCTGGAACGGGTCGACCGCGCCGGTGACCTGCTCGGCGTGCGCGAGCTCGGCGACGGTGCGCTGCACGGCCTGCTGGTTGGGCGCGGCGGTGATCTTCTGGCCGTCCGGCGCGACGAACACCAGGCGCGCCGAGGCGCCGTCCGCGTGGCCGCCCGGGAAGCGCTCGTTCATCAGGTCGAAGGCCTGCTGCGCCTCGGTGCCGGGCATCGCGAACCCGTCGTCGGGGGCGGCTGGCGCCTTGGCCGCGAGCACTCCGCAGACGGCCAGCACGGCGACCCACAGCAGGGTCACCAGCTTGCGCCGGGCGAAGGCCCATCGGCCCAGGCGGTACAGGAACGTGGCCACGGGGTGCGGCCTCCTTCGGGTTCGGTGCACGGTCTCGAAAACGCGCCGCGAGCGGCCCGGCGCCGGTCCCGGCGCGGTCCGCCCGCAGCATGTCCCATCCTTCGCCGCCGACCCCGCCCGCGTCGTCGTCCCTGCGCAGGCCGTTTCCGTACCGCCGCCGTACTGCGGACGCAGTAGGCGACCGGTACCCACGGAGGAGGGGAGGCCCGCGTCACCCGTGCGGGGGAGACGACGGGCCGGGCCCGGTCGGGCGAAGTAGCGTGATGTGACTGTGGCCCGACCGTCCGACGGACGGTTCGGTACGACCTGACCCCGATCGGTGCTGACCCCAGCCCGCCGCCGGAGGTGTCCCATGGGCGTTCCAGCCGCCCGCATCGTGTTCGACGAGAACGACCGCGCGGCCGTCGCCGAGGCGGTGACGGAGATGCTCACCACCGGCGCCCTCACCCTCGGCCCGTGGACCGAGCGGTTCGAGCAGGCCTTCGCCGCCGAGCACGGCGCCTCGCACGCCGTCGCGGTCAGCAGCGGCACGGCCGCGCTGGAGGTGATCCTGCGCACCGTCGACGTCCGCGGCCGCGACGTCGTCCTGCCCGCCGTCACCTTCTACGCGAGCGCCGGCGCCGTCCTGCACGCCGGCGGGCGGCCGGTGTTCGCCGACGTCGACCCGGCGACCCTGGCGCTCTCCCCCGAGACCCTGGAGGCGGCGCTCACCCCGGACACCGCCGCCGTCGTCCTGGTCCACATCGGCGGGCTGATCACCCCGCGGGTCGCGGAGCTGCGCGCGCTGTGCGACCGGCACGGCATCCCGCTGGTCGAGGACGCCGCGCACGCCCACGGCAGCAGCCTCGGCGGGCGCTGCGCCGGGACCTTCGGGCTGGCCGGGGCGTTCTCGTTCTACCCGACCAAGGTCACCACCAGCGGCGAGGGCGGCATGATCCTCACCGAGTCGCCGGAGCTGCGCGACGAGGCCCGGATCTACCGCGACCAGGGCAAGGGCTCGTTCACCACCAACCACCACGTGCTGCTCGGCCACGCCTGGCGGATGAGCGAGCTGCACGCGGTCACCGGCGCCGTGCACCTGCGCCGGCTCAAGGAGTTCATCGAGACCCGCCGGGCCGTCGCCCGCCGCTACGACGAGGCGCTGGCCGGCCTCGACGGCCTGGAGCCGGTCCGCGAGCCGGGCGGTGCCCGCAGCAACTACTACAAGTACGTGGCGCTGCTGCCGCCCGGCACCGACCGGGCCGCGTTCAAGCGGGCCGTCGCCGAGGAGCACGGCGTCCGGCTGTCCGGCGAGGTGTACGACCTGCCGCTGCACCTGCAGCCCGTCCTCGCCCCCTACCGGCGCGGGCCGCTGCCGGTGGCCGAGGACGTCTGCGCCCGACAGGTCTGCCTGCCGGTGCACTCCGACATGACGGAGGACGAGACCGAGCAGGTGATCGCGGCCGTCTCGGCGGTGCACCGGCGGACGGCCGGCTAGCCGGCGCGCCCGGGCAGGGCGCTCGGGCGGGAAACGAACCGGCGGGAACGAACCGGCGGGGAACGAAGGGAGCAGGACCGTGCGGATAGCCGTCACCGGGGGTTGCGGGTTCATCGGCTCACACGTCGTGGACCACCTGATCGCGGCCGGGCACGAGGTGCTGGCCGTGGACACCACCGACAAGTACCTCAACCCCGACGCCGAGCACGCCCGGATCGACGTCCTCGACCTGCCGGCCCTCACCGCCGCGCTGGCCGGCAGCGAGGTGGTCTACCACCTCGCCGCGATGGCCGACGTCGAACAGGTCACCGCCGACCCGGTGGGCGCCGTGCGCGCCAACATCGACGGCACCGAGGCCGTCCTGGAGGCCGCCCGGCGCAGCGGCCTCAGCCGCACCGTCCTGGCCAGCACCGTCTGGGTCTACGGCGCCGCCCTGGCCGACTCCCAACTCGACGGCGAAGAGCAGGAGTTGGACGAGCACGCACCGATCGCGCTGGAACGCAGCGGCCACCTGTACGTGGCCACCAAGCTCGCCGCCGAGATGCTGGTGCACAGCTACCGCGAGCTGTACGGGCAGCACTTCACCATCCTGCGCTTCGGCATCCCGTACGGACCGCGGATGCGCGACGAGCTGGTCGTCGCCCGGTTCGTCCAGGCCGCGCTGGCCGGGCGGCCGATCACCATCGCCGGCGACGGCCGGCAGAGCCGCAACTTCGTCTACGTCGAGGACCTCGCCGACGCGCACGTACGGGCCCTGTCCCCCGCCGCCGAGGACCAGACCTTCGCCCTGGAGGGCTCCACGGCCGTCTCGGTGCGCGGCATCGCCGACACCGTCGACGACCTGCTCGGGCCCGTCACCATCGAGCACGTGCCCGGCCGCAAGGCCGACTACGCGAGCCGGCGGATCTCCTCCGCCCAGGCGAAGCGGCTGCTCGGCTGGTCGCCGCGGACCAACTTCGCGGAGGGCGTGCGGCGTTACGCCGACTGGTACCGGGCCGACCAGGCCGCCCGGGCCCTCGGCGACTGATCCGGGGGCCCGCGCGGTGCCGCACGCCCTGCTGGTCTCCGGCTCGCTCGGCCAGGGCCACGACGTGATGGCGCAGGCCTGCGCGGACACCCTGCGCGACCGCGGCTGGACCACCGACACCGTCGACGCGATGGCCCTGCTCGGGCAGCGCTCCGGCGCCGCCGGGGAGGCCGTCTTCCGGCGGCTGCTCGACCTGCCCGGCGTGTACGACGCCTTCCACTTCTCGGCGCTGCGCCCCGGCGCCCGGATCGCGCTGCTCGCCGACGCCGCCGCCCGGGCCCGACTCGTGCCGGCGCTGCGGGAGTTGGTGGCGGCGCGGCGGCCGCAGCTGGTCGTGTCGGTGTTCGCCACCGCGACCTCGGCGGTCAACGCGCTCGCCCGGGACGGCTTCCGGCACGTCGTGTTCTGCACGGACGTGACGCCGCACCGGCTGTGGGTGCAGGAGGGCACCGACCTGTTCCTCGTCACCTCCGAGGTCGCCGCCTGCGCCGTCCGCCGCTACCGGCCGGAGGCCGCCGTCGCCGTCCTGCCCGCGCCGCTGCGCGCGCCGTTCTACCGTCCGCCCGAACGGGCCGCGGCCCGGGCCGAGTTCGGGGTGCCGGCGGACGCCCGGTGCGTCCTGCTGATGTCCGGCGCCTGGGGGCTCGGGCCGCTCGCCCGCACCGCCGCCGCGCTCGCGGCCGCCGGGCCGCACGTGCTCGCCGTCGCCGGGCGCAACCGGGAGCTCGAACGGCGGCTGCGGGCCGCCGCGCGGTGTGAGCCGCGGCTGCTGCCGTTCGGCTACACCGACCGGGTGCCCGCGCTGATGGCGGCCGCCGACCTGGTGGTCACCAGCTCCGGGGACACCTGCAGCGAGGCCCGCGCCCTGGGGCGGCGGCTGCTGCTGCTCGACGTCGTCCAGGGGCACGGGCGGGACAACCTGCAGCACGAGCTGGAGCTCGGCCACGCGGACGTGGCCTCCGCCCGCCCGGCCGAGGTGGTCCGCAACGCCCTCGCCGCCCTCGGCCGGCCCGGGCCGGCCCCCTCCCCCGGCGCCACGCCGGACGCCTGGCGGACGGGGTTCGGGGCGGCGCTGGGGCGGTTGGGGCTGGGGTAGCCGGGGCCGGGGCGGCGCCGGGGGTCGGTCGCCGGGGTCGGTCAGCGCAGGCCGAGGGTGTTGGCGCAGGTCAGGGTGCCGCTGACGGTGCCGGTGGCGCCCTTGTCGTCCGTGACGGGCAGGCCGGTGAGCTTGGCGGCGTTGCCGGTGCGGCTCGCGTGCTCGCCGACCGGCGCCTTGCCCTTCCAGGTGGTGATGCGGTTGCCGTCCTTGGTGGTCAGCAGCAGTTCGGCCTGGCCGTCCTTGAACGCCAGCGCGGTGACCACGACGGTGTCCCCCTTGGGGACCGGGCTGATCGTCAGCCAGCCGGTCGGTTTGGCCTCGCCGACGCAGTTGACCAGGCGGTACGCGTAGCTGCCGCTGCCTCCCGATCCGGTCAGGCTCAGGGAGCTGTCGCCGCTCGCCGACCCGGGGGCGGGCACGGCCGCGGGGTCCCCGGAGGGCGTCGCCGGGGCCGTGGTCGCGTCGGCGCCGGTGGGGGTGGCGGCGGGCGACCCGGCGGCGGGCGGGGTCGGCGCGGCGGAAGTCGGGGCGGCGGCCGGGGACTTGGAGTCGGAGCTGCCGCAGCCGGCCACGACGAGGGCGGCGAGGCCGGCGGCCGCGACGGCGAGGAGTCCGCGGCCGCGGCCGGCGGTGTGGTTCACGTGGATGTCCCCCGATTCGTCCCCGGGCCCGGCCGGGCCCCCGGTGTGCGCTGTCCGCCCTGACGACGCATCGGCCGCACCGGGCGGTTCCCGAACGGCTCGTCGGATCAGGGGAGTTCGGGCCGGGTCAGCACGCGGTCGGCGGGCTCGCCGGTGGCCCGGGCGTACGCCAGCCGTTCGCGTACCTCGCGCACCGTCCGGGGGCGCCAACCCGGGCCGCCGCAGCAGGTCTTGTGGAACCCGATGCCCGCGTTCAGCAGGACGGACAGGGTCCGCCAGGCGGCGGTGTCGCGGCGGCGGGGCGCGGCGAAGGCCGAGCCCGCGTGGAACAGCGGACGGGCGCAGCGCGGGCAGAGCCGTTCGCGCCACGAGTCGTGGGGCTGCTTGTAGGAGGCCCGGCAGGGCAGGCAGACGTAGGAGGTCTTCGCGTGGGCCATGGGAGCGGAGCTTACGGGCCGTCCGGTGCGGGTGCCAGCGGCTTTCGGAGCGGGACGGCGTGGTCGCGCAGCGGGCCCAGGGTGAGGCCGTGGGAGCGGCAGTGCGCGGCGATCGCGGGGAGCGCGGCCAGGGCGGCGCGCCAGGAGCCGGGGGCTGAGGTGCAGTCGGAGTCGTGCAGGAGCAGGGTGGCGCCGCCGGTGAGGCCGGGGCGGGCGGTGGCGTAGACGGTGGCGCCGGTGGCCTCGGCCGTCCAGTCCCGGCCCCAGGCCGTCCACAGCACGCTGCGCAGGCCGAGGCGGTGGGCGGCGAGCGCCGGGCCGGCGGTCAGCACGCCGTACGGCGGGCGGTACCAGAGCGGCCGGGCGCCGCAGAGTTCGGTGACGGCGTCCCGGGTGCGGCGCAGTTCGCGCAGGTCGCGGGCCGGGGCGGGGTACCACTGCTGCCGGTGGTGCCAGCCGTGGACGGCGACTTCGTGGCCGCGCCGGACGAGTTCGCGGCCGAGCCCGGGGGCGCGGTCGAGCATCGCGCCGAGCAGGAAGAAGGTGGCGCGGGCGTCGAGTTCGTCGAGCGCGTCGAGGATGTACGGGGTGCTGCGCGGGTCGGGGCCGTCGTCGAAGGTGAGCGCGAGGTGGCCCGGGTCCGTGCCGTGGCCGGCGGTGCGGCGGGCCAGGGTGCGGCGCAGCGGCGGCAGGCGGACGGCGGCCGGGGCGAGGTGCAGGAACTCGACGGCGGCCGCGGTGAGGGCGAGGGCCTTGACGGGTGCGTCCATGCGCGGGGCGGCTCGGGGCGGCGCGGGGCGGCTCATCCGAAGCGGGAGGCCATGCGGCGGAACACGCCGGGGGCGGCGCCGTGGACGCGGGCCGGGAAGCCGAGCCAGTGCGGCACGTAGAGGCGGTCGCGTTCGGTGGTGATGCCGGCGACGACGGCCTCCGCGACCCGGTCGGCGGACACCGGCCGCGGGCGGTCCCGCTGGTAGGGGGTGCCGCGCCGGTCGAAGAAGGGGGTGTCGACGGCGCCGGGCAGCACGAGCCGCACACCGACGCCGGTGCCGCGCAGCTCGTACCAGAGGCTCTCGGCGAACATCGCGAGGCCGCCCTTGGTCGCCGCGTAGCCGGACTCGTCGCGCACGCCGACCTGGCCGGCGATCGAGCCGAGCAGCACGATCCGGCCGTGGCGGCGTTCCAGCATGCCGGGCAGCAGCAGGCGGACCAGGCGCAGCGGGGCGGCGAAGTTGACCTCGATCAGCCGGTCCAGGGTGTCGGACGGGGTCTGCGCGTACGGGCCGCGCCAGCCGAGGCCGGCACTGGCGACCAGGGCGTCGACCCGGCCGGCCTCGGCGAGGGCGGCTTCGGCCAGGCGGCGGGGGCCGTCCGGTTTGCCGAGGTCCTCGGGGAGGGCGCGGCCGCCGGTGCGGTCCGCGAGGTCGTCCAGGCGGGTGCGGTCGGTGCCGGAGAGGAGGGTGAGCCAGCCGGCGTCGGCCAGCCGGGTGGCGGTGGCGAGGCCGATGCCGGAGGAGGCGCCGGTGATCAGCGCGACGGGGCGGGCGGGGGGTGGCTCGGCCGGGCGGTCGGCGTGTGCCGACCGGGGGGATCCGGGTTGGGCTTCCTCCGCCATCGCGCACCTGCCGCTCCGTGGACGGCCTCGTGGGGCCGTCCTGCCGTCCGCTGCGCCGTCCGTTTTGTCCGGCAAGTCACCTTCGCACGGCGCGGCCGTCCGGGCTACCGGGGCGGGGCGGCGGGTGCGGCCGCCCCGGTGCCGGGCCGGGCGTCGGCGAGTTCGGCCGATTCGCCCTCCAACTCGCCGAAGCGGGACAGCACGAAGGTGCCGCCCACCGCCACCGCGAAGCCCAGCAGGGCGCACCAGGCGTAGCCGGGGCGCGCGGCGTCGCCGAGCGCCGTCACGCCGACCAGCGCCGGGCCGAAGGTCTCGGTGACCGTCCCGGCGGCCGTCGCCGCCGTCACGGTGCCGCGCTGCAGGGCGAGGGCGTAGGCGAGGTAGCCGCCGAGGCCCCCGGCCACCAGCGCGTACGCGGCCGGGTCGGTCAGCACGGCGGCGAGGCCGGAGGCGTCCAGCACCCGTACGGCCAGGCTGGTGATCCCGAAGCCCACGCCCGCCATCAGGCCCAGCCCGGCCGCCGCCACGGTGCCGTCCCGGCGGACCAGCACGAGGGTGGCGAGCAGCATCACGGCCGTCGTGCCCAGCAGCGCCCAGTGGAACGCGGGCGGGGCGTACTCCCGGCCCTCCCGGCCGGAGCCGAGCGCGAGCAGCGTCAGGCCCAGCACGACGGCGACGATGCCGGCGAGGTCGCCGCGCCGCAGCCGGGCGCCGAGCATCCAGACGGCGGCGAGCGCGGTGACCGCCAGGCTCGCGTTGGTGACGGCCTGCACGAGGAACAGCGGCAGGGAGCGCAGCGCGACGATGCTCAGCACGAAGCCGAGGATGTCCAGCAGGGTGCCGAGCACGAACTGCCAGGAGCGGACCAGCGCGGCCAGCAGCCCGGCCCGCACCCGGTCCGCCCGGGGCGCCGAGCGGGCCCCGCGCGCCTGGAAGACCGCCCCGAAGCCGAAGCAGACGGTCGCGACCAGCGCGGTGGTGAGTCCCAGCAGCATGCCTCTCCCAGCCTCGCGGGGCAGCATCTGGCCCTCCCCAGGCTGGGCCCGCCGCGGCCGGGGCGGACGGGTGGGGCGGGCGGGCCGGGAGCCCTAACC
>NZ_JZKH01000046.1 GCF_000961885.1 Streptomyces rubellomurinus | reverse complement strand
GGCGGCGAGCCGCAGGCCGGGGACGACCTGGAGGATCGACATGTCCCACATGCCGTGGTGCGAGGCGCCGTCCGGCCCGGTCACGCCGGAGCGGTCGAGCACGAAGGTGACGCCGAGCCGGTGCAGGGCGACGTCCATCAGGACCTGGTCGAAGGCCCGGTTGAGGAAGGTCGCGTAGACGGCCACGACCGGGTGCAGGCCGCCGGTGGCCAGGCCGGCCGCGCTGGTGACGGCGTGCTGCTCGGCGATGCCGACGTCGAAGGTCCGCGTCGGGAAGGCCTTGGCGAACGGCGCCAGCCCGACCGGCTGCAGCATGGCGGCGGTGATCGCCACCAGGTCCGGCCGCTCGTCGCCGAGCGCCAGCAGCTCCTCGCCGAACACGGACGTCCAGGAGACGCCGGCGCTGGGCGAGATCGGCAGGCAGGTGTACGGGTCGATCGGGTTGACGGCGTGGAAGCGGTCGGCCTCGTCCTGTTCGGCGGGCCGGTAGCCGCGTCCCTTGACGGTGAGGCAGTGCACGATGACCGGCCCGCCGAAGTTCCGGGCCTGCCGCAGCGCCTGCTCGACCGCGGCCAGGTCGTGGCCGTCGATCGGCCCGAGGTACTTGAGGCCGAGGTCCTCGAACATGCCCTGCGGGGCGAAGGCGTCCTTGAACCCCTTCTTGGCGCCGTGCAGCGCGTCGAAGATCGGCTGGCCGACCAGCGGGGTGCGCTGCAGCGCCTCCTTGCCCCAGGACAGGAAGCGCTCGTAGCCCTGGGTGGTGCGCAGGGTGGCGAGGTGGTTGGCGAGGCCGCCGATGGTCCTGGCGTAGGAGCGCTCGTTGTCGTTGACGACGATGACCAGCGGCCGGTCGCGGGCTTCGGCGATGTTGTTGAGCGCCTCCCAGGCGAGCCCGCCGGTGAGCGCGCCGTCGCCGATGACGGCGACGGTGTGCCGGTCGTGCTGGCCGAGCAGCTGGGCGGCCTTGGCGAGGCCGTCCGCGTAGGACAGGGCGGTGGAGGCGTGCGAGTTCTCCACCACGTCGTGCTCGGACTCGGCCCGCGAGGGGTAGCCGGACAGGCCGCCCTTCATCCGCAGCTTGGTGAAGTCCTGCCGCCCGGTGAGCAGTTTGTGGACGTAGCTCTGGTGGCCGGTGTCGAAGACGATCCGGTCGTAGGGGGAGTCGAAGACCCGGTGCAGGGCGATGGTCAGCTCCACCACGCCGAGGTTGGGGCCGAGGTGGCCGCCGGTGCGGGTGACCGCGTCGATCAGGAAGTCGCGGATCTCGTCGGCGAGCAGCGGGAGTTCGGCCGCGGGGAGCTTGCGCAGCTCGGCCGGGGACGTGACGCGGGACAGAAGTGACATGGGTACACCTCACGACGGTCGGCGGTGCGGTGGTGCCTGTGCCCGGTGGGGCGGGTCCGGCCCGGGCGCGCGGCCCGGGCCGGGCGACGGCTCGCGGGCTCAGCGCCCGCGGCCCGCGCTCACGGTCTCGGTGATGGCGCGCAGCGACTGCTGGAGCGAGCCCATGGTGGCGAGGACGGCGGTCGGCTCGTAGCCGCAGTGGGCCATGCAGTTCTCGCAGCGCGGGTCCTTGCCGCGGCCGTACTTGCTCCAGTCGGTCTTCTCGACCAGCTCCCGGTAGGTGGGCACGTAGCCGTCGGCCATCAGGTAGCAGGGCCGCTGCCAGCCGAACAGCGAGTAGTTGGGGATGCCCCAGGGGGTGCACTCGAAGTCGGCCTTGCCCTCCAGGAAGTCCAGGAACAGCGGGCTGTGGTTGAGGCGCCAGCGCTTGCGGTTGCCGCCGGCGAAGGCTTTGCGGAACAGCTCGCGGGTCTGCTCGACGCCGAGGAAGTGCTCCTGGTCGGGGGCCTTCTCGTAGGCGTAGGCCGGGGAGATCATCATCTCGTCGACCTTCAGCTCGTCGTTGAGGTAGTCCAGCACCTCGATGACGGTCTGCGGGGTGTCGGTGTTGAAGAAGGTGCTGTTGGTGGTGACCCGGAAGCCCCGCCGCTTGGCCTCCTTGATCGCGGCGACCGCCTCGTCGAAGGTGCCTTCCTTGGCCACCGACTGGTCGTGCCGCTCGCGCAGGCCGTCGATGTGCACGGCGAAGGTGAAGTACGGCGAGGGCCGGAACTTGTCGATCTTCTTGCGCAGCAGCAGCGCGTTGGTGCACAGGAACACGTACTTGCGGCGCTCGACGAGCTGGCGGACGATCGCGTCGATCTGCGGGTGCATCAGCGGCTCGCCGCCGGCGATCGAGACCATCGGGGCACCCGATTCCAGCACGGCGCCCACCGCCTGGGCCACCGGCATCCGCTGCTTCAGCACACCGGCCGGGTGCTGGATCTTGCCGCAGCCCTCGCAGGCGAGGTTGCAGGCGAACAGCGGCTCCAGCTCGACGATCAGCGGGAACTTGTCCCGCCGCTTGAGCAGCTTCTGCTGCATGAGGTAGGTGCCGACCCGCACGGTCTGGCGCAACGGCATGGCCATGGCTAGCTCGCCTCCTGGGGGAGCGTCGAGGATGTGGGGTGGTTCAGGTCCGCGGGGCGCGGTGCGCACTGCTGCCGGTACCAGTCGGCGAGCGCGGGCACCGTGGCCCGCAGCGTCCGCCAGGCCCGCACCCCGGCCGGGAGGGTGCCGGGCCGCAGCAGTTCGCGTTCGGGGGTGTCGACCACCACCCGCAGGACGGCCGCCGGCAGCGCCGGGCGCACTTCGCGCAGCGCGGCCAGCACGCCGGCGGCCTCCATGTCGACGGCGAGCGCGCCCTGCAGGTGCAGGGCGCGCCGCTCCAGGCCGCGCACCACGTGGTCGGCGGTGTGGTGCACCCCGGTGTGCACGGTCAGCCCGTACCCCTTGAGCGCCCGGGTCAGGTCGCTGCCGGAGTCGACGGGGTACAGGTGGCCCTCGGCGTCGCGCACGCCGTCCGCGGCCACGACGTCCCCCGGCCGCACGCCCGGGCCGACCGCGGCGCCGAAGCCGGCCACCGCGACCGCGCCGTACCCGCCCGGGACGGAGCCGAGCAGCCGGCGCACGGTCACCGCGGCGCGGCGCCGGCCGACGCCGGTGCGCACCAGCACCGGCGGCCCGCCGGCCGAGTCGCGCCAGTCGCCGCCGCGCAGGGCCCAGACCTCGGGGCCCAGGGCGCAGAGCACCAGCAGGGGGGCGGTGGTCACCGCGCCGTCCCGTTCGCCGGGGCGGCGGGCCGGTCGAGCCCGCCCGGGCCGCCGTTCAGGTAGCGGCCGAGCGCGGTGACCGGGAAGACCAGCCGGTACAGGTGGTAGTTGATGGAGAAGTCCCAGGGGAAGCCGGTGCCGGTGAACTGCGGTTCGTCCCAGGTGCCTTCGGGCAGCTGGGTGCGCACCAGCCAGGCCACGCCGCGCTCGACCGCCGGGTTGGCCCGGCCGGCCGGGCCCTCGCCGGCCGCGAGCAGCGCCATCAGCGCCCAGGCGGTCTGCGAGGCGGTGGAGTCACCGCGCCCGGCCCAGCGCGCCGGGTCCTCGTAGGAGCGCATGTCCTCGCCCCAGCCGCCGTCCGGGTTCTGCCGGTCCTCCAGCCAGCGCACCGCCCGGCGCACGGCCGGGTGCTCGTCCGGGACGCCGGCCGCGGCCAGCGCGGGCAGCACGGAGCCGGTGCCGTAGATGTAGTTGGTGCCCCAGCGGCCGAACCAGGAGCCGTCCTCCTCCTGGTTGCGCAGCAGCCACTCGATGCCGCGCCGGGTGCGCGGGTCGTGGGCCCGGCCGGTCTCCGCGAGCATCTCGACGACGTGCGCGGTGACGTCGGCGGACGGCGGGTCGACGACCTCGCCGAAGTCGCAGAACGGCAGCCGGTTCGGCAGCTTGCTGGTGTTGTCGACGTCGAAGGCGCCCCAGGCGCCGTTCTTGGACTGCATGCCGAGGTTCCAGCGCACGCCCCGGTCGACGGCCGCCTCGATCCTGGCCGGGTCGGGGTGGCCGACCCGGCGCAGCGCGAGCACCACCTCGGCGGTGTCGTCGATGTCGGGGTAGGTGTCGTTCTCGAACTCGAAGGCCCAGCCGCCGGCCGCGAGGGCGGGCCGCTGGACGGCCCAGTCGCCGCGGGTGGTGATCTCCTCGTCGAGCATCCAGTCGGCGGCGGCGACCAGCGCCGGGTGGTCGGCCGGCAGTCCGGCGTCGACCAGCGCGATCGCGGCCAGGCAGGTGTCCCACACCGGGGACTGGCAGGCCTCCATCCAGCGCCGGCCGTCCTCGGTGTGCACGGTGAACCGGTCGAAGGAGGCGAGCCCGGCCCGCATCACCGGGTGCTCCAGCTCGTAGCCCTCCAGGTGCAGGGCGATCAGCGAGTAGACGGCGGGCGGCTGGATGCCGCCCCAGCAGCCGTCCGCCTCCTGGCGCTCGACGATCCAGCGGCAGGCCTGCGAGACGGCGAGCCGGCGCAGCGGGCGGAAGGCGTGCCGGTGGTAGGCGTGCAGCACCTTGTCCAGGCGTTCGAAGACGCCGTCCCAGCTGTTGGCGGGGGCGAGCGGCCGGTCGGGGTACGGGTCGGCCGGGTCGGTGTGCAGCTCGGTGAGCGGGAAGGGCGCGGGCCGGACGGGCCGGTGGGCCGAGACGACGGTCAGCGGGACGATGGTCTGGCGGGCCCAGCAGCCGAAGGCGTAGATGTTCAGCGGCAGCCACTTGGGCAGGAAGATGATCTCGGGCGGCATCTCGGGCAGTCGGGCCCAGGGCCACCAGCCGAACAGGGCGAGCCAGATCCGGGTGAACACCCGGGCGGCGGCGATGCCCCCGCGGGAGCGGACGTAGTGCGCGGCGGCCAGCATGTGCGGGGCGTTCGGGTCGTCCCCGGCGAGTTTGAGGGCGACGTAGGCCTCGACGGTGGTGGACAGTTCCGGCGGGCCGCCGTGGAAGGTGGCCCAGGTGCCGTCCTCCCGCTGCTGGGAGCGGATCCACTCGGCGGAGGCCTTGGTCTGCTCCTCGGTCCGGATCCCGAGGAACTGCCGGAGCAGTAAGTCCTCGGCGTCCATCGTGACGTTGGTCTCCAGGTCCCCCTTCCACCAGCCCTCGGAGGACTGCAGGGAGAGCAGGTGGGCGGTGGCGCGGGCCAGGGCCTCCGGTGCGTCGGCCGGCCCGGGGTCCGCCTCGCCCGCCGGCCGCGGCCGGTCGGCGTCCTCGGGCTGCCACCGCCCGGTGCCCAGCAGGGCCGCCGGCCGGTCGCCCACCGCGACCGGCTCGGAATCGTACTCAGGGTCGAGCCGGCCGTCCGCGGTTGCTGTCAACGTAACGTCACCTCTCTCGTACCACCACGAATTCGGCGAGTGCGACGAAGTGCTCGCGCACCTCGTCCGTCATGGGCACCTCGTCCAGGGCGGCGAGGGCAGTCGTGTGCTGGCGGCGGGCCTCCTCCTGGGTCCAGGCCCGGCCGCCGGCCTGCTCGATCAGCGCGGCCCGGGCGGCGAGCTCGGCCTCGCTCTCCTCGCCGCGGCCCTTCGGGTCGGCCAGCTCCCCGGCGAGCCGGCGGGAGGCCGCCCCGCCCTCGGCCAGTGCGGCGGCGACCGGCAGGGACTTCTTGCGCTGGCGCAGGTCGCCCCAGTGCGGCTTGCCGGTGACCTCGGTGGCGCCCCAGATCCCGAGCAGGTCGTCCACCGCCTGGAAGGCCAGGCCGAGGTGGTGGCCGTAGCGCTGGAGCGCGCCGGAGACCTCGTCGTCGGCCCCGGCCAGGACGGCACCGATCGCGGAGGCGGCGGCCAGCAGCGCGGCGGTCTTGCCGCCCTCCATCTCCAGGCACTCCGCGACGGTGACGCTGTCGCGCTGCTCGAAGGAGACGTCCATGGCCTGGCCGTCGATCAGCGCGCGGGTCGCCGTGGTGAGCAGCCGGACGGCCCGCGCGGCGTCGGTGGGGCTCGCGCCGCCGGTCACCGCGGCGTCGAGCAGCACCTCCGTGCCGAGCGTCGCCAGTGCGTCGCCGACCAGGATCGCCTGGGCCGGACCGAAGACCGTCCAGGCGGTGGCCCGGTGCCGGCGGGTCTCGTCACCGTCCATCAGATCATCATGGAGCAGGGAAAAGTTGTGCACCAGTTCAACCGCGACGCCGCCCGGCACCCCCACCTCGGCGTCCGCGCCGGCCGCCCGGGCGGACAGCAGCGCCAGCGCCGGGCGCACGGCCTTGCCGCCGTCCCCCTCCACCGGGGTGCCGTCGCGGTCGATCCAGCCGAAGTGGTAGGCCGCGACGGTGTCCATCGGTGCGGCCAGACGGGCGACGGCCGCCCGCAGCGGCGGGTTGCACAGCGTGCGGCTGCGGGCGAGCAGCTCCGGCACCGAGACCGGTTCGGCCTGTGCCGTTCCCGATGCGGTGAAGCTGGTGCGTGACTCCACGTGCGTTCCCTCTCCCTCGTCATGCCGACCCCCCCGGGGCGGCTGGAATCCAGCGCTGTCGGTACGGCTGGTGTCGGTGCGGATGCGGTCGGTCCGGATGCGGTCGGTCCGGATCCCGCCGCTACGGACGGTGTCGGTACTGCTGCCGGTGTCGGCGAGGCCGGCGCCGGCCCGGCCGGTCGGGCCGGTGCCCGCCGAGCCGGCCGGGGCGTGCCCGCGGGATCTGACGGGGTCCCCGGCGGCGGGGCCCGTCACCGGGGCCACCTCCCGTCGCCGCGGTCCACCGGCGGCCGGGCGCCGCCCGCCGCCAGGGCCGCGTCGGCGGCGGCGTGGCCGCTGCGCACCGCGCCCTCCATGGTCGCGGGCCAGCCGGTGGCCGTCCACGCGCCGGCCAGCAGCAGGCCGGGGACGGCGGTGCGGGCGCCCGGGCGCAGCGCCGCGCTGCCCGGGGCCGGGTCGAAGGTGGCGGTGCGCTCGCGGGTGACGAAGAAGTCCAGCACCTCGGCCCCGGCCGCCGCGGGGAGCAGCCTGGCCAGTTCGGGCAGGTAGCGGCGGCGCAGCTCGGCCACCGGAAGGTCGATCTCGTCCTGGACGGCGGACTGCGACAGTGCCAGGTACTGGGCGCCGGGGTGGGCCCGGCCCAGTTCCGTCCCGGCCAGGCCGGAGTGCGCGGTGCGGTCGAAGACCCACTGGACGGGCGAGCCGAGCGCGGCGAAGAACGGCCGGCGGATCACCCGGCGGTCGTAGACCACGTGCACGTTGAGGATCGGCGCGGTGCCGAAGCCGGCCAGCCGCTCCTGCCCGGGGACGGCGTCCGGCGGCAGCAGGGCGGCCGCGGTGTCCTGGGCGCCGGCCAGCACCACGGTGTCGGCCGAGAGCAGGTCGCCGTCCTCCAGGCGCACGGCGTGCTGGGGCGCGCCGGGCTTGAGCTCCGCGACCCGGGCGCGCAGCCGTACCGTCACGCCGGCGCGTTCGAGCTCGGCGAGCGCCCGGTCGTGGTGGATGGCGCCGAGCGGGACGGCGGCGATGCCGATGTCGGAGGCGCCGAGGTCGGAGAGCAGGCCGGTCTTGAACACCATCGCGGCGAGCGCCAGCGACACCTGGTCGGCCCGGGCGTTCAGGGTGGCCACGCCGACCAGGTCCCACAGGGCGGCGGTGGTCGCCGCGTTCTGCCCGTTGCGGCGCAGCCACTCGCCGAAGGAGAGCTCGTCCAGTGCCGGGTCGGCGAGGTCCAGGCCCCACAGGGCGAGCGCGCCTCGCACCACCCGGGCCCGGTCGGCCGGGGCGAGGTGCGGGTAGCCGGCGAGGCTGGCGGCCAGGTGCAGCGGGACGGGCAGGGCGGCCCGGCGCAGCCGGCCGAGGGTGCGCACCGGCGCGTCGGCGGGCCCGGTGACGGACAGCACGGGGACGTCGAGGCGGTCCTGCAGATGGGTGAGGCGGGCGGCGCCGAGCCGCTCCAGCAGGCCGCGGTAGGCGGTGCAGCAGCGCAGGTAGACGTGCTGGCCGTTGTCGACGGTCAGCTCGCCGCGCTGGAAGGAGAAGGCCAGGCCGCCGAGCCGGGGCCGGCCCTCCAGGAGGGTGACCCGCTGCCCGGCCTCGGCCAGCCGCAGCGCGGCGGTGATCCCGGCCAGGCCGCCGCCGACCACGACGACGGCCGGGCGCGCGGCATCGGCTCGCCCGGTCATCGGCGCTCCCCCTCGAAGTCGGCGGACCGCCCGGCGGCGGTCGCGGTGGTCGGCACGCGCCGCATCGGCACGCGTCCCGTCGGCGCTGTGGTGAACAACGGTCCACCCGGATGTGATTCCCCGCTGACACAGCGTGACAGAACTCCGGTGAGAATCAAGAACGCCCCCCGGCGAGCCCGGAAAGCGCCACGTACGCCTTCTCCCAGCCCGGCAGCGAGACCCGGCCGCGCAGCACCGACTCGGGGTCGGCGGCGATCCGGCCGAGCAGCCGGTGGTAGATCCCGGCCATCGCGGCGGTGCAGGCGCGGCTGCGGCGGTCGAGCATCGGCAGCAGCCGCAGGCCCTCCTCGAAGGCGGCCTGGGCGCGGGCGGCCTCGAAGCCGACCAGGCCGGCGAAGTCGGCGCCGGCCGGCGGGCGGGGCGTCGCGAAGCCCTGCTCGCAGCCGAACCGGGCGAGGTCCTCGGCGGGCAGGTAGGTGCGGCCGTTCAGGGCGTCCTCGCGCAGGTCGCGCAGGATGTTGGTGAGCTGCAGCGCCAGGCCCAGGGTGTCGGCGTAGTGCGCCCCGCGCTCGGGGTCGTCGCAGCCGTAGACGCCGAGCGAGAGCCGGCCGATGGCACCGGCCACGCAGCGGCAGTAGACCTTCAGCTCCTCGTAGGTCTGGTACTCGGCGCCCTTGAGGTCCATCTCGACGCCGTCGATCAGCTCGTCGAAGCCGCCGAGCGGGATCGGGAAGCGCCGGGCGGCGTCGGCCAGGGCGACCTTGATCGGGTCGGTGTCGTCCTCGTCGACCACCCCGGCGCGGACCTCGCCGACCAGCTCCCGGGTGCGCAGCAGCGCCTCGGCCTTGCGGTCGGCCGGGAGGTCGCCGTCGCCGATGTCGTCCACCCGGCGGGCCAGCGCGTACAGGGCGGACATGGCCAGCCGTTTGGGCTCCGGCAGCAGGCGGATGCCGTAGCTGAAGTTGCGCGCCTGCAGCCCGGTCACCGCCTCGCAGTACCGGTATGCCGCCATGACCTGGGCCGACGCCAGTGGTGATGCCGCCACTCGGGCGTTCACCTTCCCTTCGCGAAGATGGCCGCCGCCTTCGCTGCGAGGCGGCGCTTGTCCGGCTTCGCCTGCCGGGCGAGCACGTCGTACCCGGCGTCCTCGACGGCCGCCAGGGCCGCGTAGCCGCCTGCGGTGAATCCCGCCAGGAGCAGTCGAAGCCTCCCCCGAACCGTACCTACCAATGGTGCGCCCCGGTCGAGCAGGGTGCGGGCCCGTTCGGTCTCGAAGGCGATCAGTTCCCGCACCGCCCCGTTCGCGGCGGGCGCGGCGAGGTCGGCCTCGGTGACGCCGAAGCGCTCCAGGTCCTCGGTGGGCAGGTAGATCCGGCCGCGGGCCAGGTCCTCGGCCACGTCCTGGAGGTGTTCGACCAGCTGGAGGGCGGTGCAGACGGCGTCGGACAGGGCGATCCGCTCGGGGGTGGAGACGCCCGCGATGGCCAGCACCAGGCGGCCGACCGGGTCGGCGGAGAGCGTGCAGTAGTCGGCCAGGTCCTGGTAGGCCGGGTAGCGGGCGGTGGTCTGGTCCACCCGGTTGGCCTCGATCAGACGGCGGAACGGCTCGGGGGTCAGCGCGTGCCGGGAGACCAGCGGGACGAGCGCGCCCAGCAGCGGGTGGCGGGGCGCTTCGGCGCCGTCCGTGCGCAGGGCGGTCTCGAACACCCGGTCGAGGTCGCGCTCCAGCCCGTCCAGCAGGGCGAGCCGGAAGGCGGTCTCGGCGGGAGCGGGCGGGCCGGGCTGGGCCGAAGGGGTGACGGGGGGCGCTGCCTCGACCCCGAGCAGGGCGGCGGTGGCGGCCGGGTCGGCGAGGTCGCCGTCGCCCGCGTCGTCCACCAGCCGGGCGAAGCCGTAGACGGCCATCAGGTCGGCGCGCCAGGCGGCGGGCAGGAAGAACGGGGCGACCGGGAAGTTCTCGGCACCCGCCTTCTCCAGGGTCTGGCCCGTGGAGGGGTTCGCCGAGGGGTCTCTGGGCATGGCCGAAGCCGACACTGCTGTCACTCCCCCGTTCTACACCGCTCGCCGACACCGGCCTCACTCGGACACGCGTCCGAACGCGGGCGTCACCTCCGGCACACCACCCCCGCGCCTACCAGCCTCGCACCACCGGGCGCGCCGGAGAAGAGCGCCCCGCCCGCGCGCGGGGGCGCTCACCCCGCCGGCGGCGGGCCACCCGGGGCACGTACGGGCGCACACGGAAGGGCCGGCCCCGGAGGATTCCGGTGCCGGCCCCTGGCGTGACCTGCGGTTACGGGCGCTCGCCGCGCTCGTAGCGGCCGACGACCTCCTCGGTCGGGCCGTCCATGACCAGCTCGCCGGCCTCGATCCAGATGGTCCGCTCGCAGACCTCGCGGATCGAGTTGTTGTCGTGGCTGACCAGGAAGACGGTGCCGGCCTCGCCGCGCAGCTCCTCGATCCGCTTCTTGCTGCGCTGCTGGAAGGCCTGGTCGCCGGTGGCCAGCGCCTCGTCGATCAGCAGCACGTCGTGGGTCTTGGCGGCGGCGATGGAGAAGCGCAGCCGGGCGCCCATGCCGGAGGAGTAGGTGCGCATCGGCAGGGAGATGAAGTCGCCCTTGTCGTTGATGCCGGAGAATTCGACGATCTCCTGGTAGCGCGCCCGCACCTGGGCCGGGGACATGCCCATCGCCAGGCAGCCCAGGACGACGTTGCGCTCGCCGCTGAGCTCGTTCATCAGGGCCGCGTTGACGCCCAGCAGCGAGGGCTGGCCGTTGGTGTAGATGCCGCCCTTCTCGGTCGGCAGCAGGCCCGCGATGGCGGCCAGCATGGTCGACTTGCCGGAGCCGTTGGAGCCGATCAGGCCGATCGCCTCGCCCTTGTAGGCGGTGAAGCTGATGCCCTTGACGGCGTGCACCTCGCGCACGCCGGAGGCGCGCTTGCGGCTGATGATGCGGCTCAGCGCCGAGGTGGCGCTGCCCTTGCCGGAGCCGGCGCCGTGCACCCGGTAGACGATGTGCACGTCGTCGACGACGACGGTGGGCTCGCGGGCCACCACCGTGTCCGTCACGGCGTCCTGCTTGCTCAGGTCGGTGTCAGCCACGGCCGTACTCCTCCTCGGCCTTCCAGAAGAAGACGTATCCGATGACGAAGATCCCGACCGCCCAGGCGATGCCGTACGTCCACTGGTGCGGCGGCAGGCTCTGGTGCACGGGCAGGTGCTTGTTGTAGATGATCGGCGCGAAGGCGTGCCGCAGCAGGTTCATGTAGACCGAGGCCGGGTTGATCTCGCAGATCACCTGGACGTACTTCGGCCACCTGTGGACCTGGTCCTGGATGCTGAACATCACGCCGGACAGGAACATCCAGGCCCGCATCACGAACGGGATCAGCTGGGAGATGTCACTGGTCTTGGCGCCGATCCGGGCCATGATCAGCGAGATGCCGGTGTTGAACAGCGTCTGCAGGAGCAGCGCCGGGACGATCAGCAGCCAGGTCCTGCCCGGGGCGATGCCGGCGGCCAGCACGGTGACGACCAGCACGACCGTCGAGATCAGCAGCTGCTGGAGCTGGATCACGGTGAAGGCGATCGGCAGGCTGGCGCGCGGGAAGTGCAGCGCGCGGATCAGGCCGAGGTTGTCGGAGATCGCCCGGGTGCCGGACTGCACGGCGTTCTGGGTGAACTGGAAGATGAAGACGCCGACGCAGAGCCAGGCGATGTAGGTGTTCGGCGGGAAGCCGTTCTTGTTCTGCAGGATGATGCCGAAGACCAGGTAGAACACGCCGCAGTTGAGCAGCGGGGTCACGACCTGCCACAGCTGACCGAGCTTGGCGTCGGTGTACTGGGCCACCAGGCGGGCGGTGGCGAAGGCCCAGATGAAGTGGCGCCGGGCCCAGAGCTGCTTGGTGTAGGCGAACAGGCCGGGCCGGGCACCGCTCACCGCCAGGCCGTACTTGGCCGCGAGCTGCTGGGGGGTCAGGCCCGCGTCCGCCCCCCGGGGGGCTGAGAGGCTGACGGGTTCACTCACTGTCGACACATTCGTCCTTCACGCGGGATCGGTCGGGGCGGGCCGGTCGGCGGGGGTCCGCCGGCCGTGCGCCGAGGGAGATCCACTGGGATCACGGGGGGAGTCCGGCCGACGGGTGACCGCCGGCCGTGGCGAACGATCATTCGATCACGGGAGGATCAGATGATCGGAGGACGTCCCAGCCTGGTCAGTCGCCAAACGGTACGCCATCGCATCGGGCGACGCGGACCGCAGGGTTCGCGCCAGCCCGCCCGGAATCCGCCCCACCAGGCCTTCAGCGCCTCCGGGGAGGGGCGGCGGGCCAGGGTCAGCAGAAACCAGGTTCCCAGATAGAGAGGCACCAACAGGGCCGGAAGGTTCCGTCGCGCGAGCCACACCCTGTTGCGGGCCACGTTGTGGAAGTACGTGGCGTGCCGCGCGGGCGAGGTCGTCGGGTGGTGCAGGACGACGTCGGCCCGGTAGTCGATGGCCCAGCCGGCGTCCAGCGCGCGCCAGGCGAGGTCGGTCTCCTCGTGCGCGTAGAAGAACTCGGCGGGCAGCTGCCCGGCCCGCTCGAACACCGCGCAGCGCACCGCGCTCGCGCCGCCCAGGAAGGTGGTCACCCGGGAGGAGCGCAGCGGGTCGCTGGCGCGCAGCCGGGGGACGTGCCGGCGCTGGGTGACGCCGGTGTCCGGGTCGGCGATCCGGAACGAGACGATGCCCAGCTCCGGGTCGCCGGTGAAGGCCTCGCGCAGCAGGCGGGCGGAGTCGGTGCGCGGCAGGTGGCCGTCGTCGTCCAGGAACAGGACGGCGTCGACGTCCTTCCCGTCCTGGCCGAACAGCTCGATGCCGACGTTGCGCCCGCCCGGGATGCCGAGGTTCTCCGGCAGCTCGACGGTGCGCACGCCCTCGGGCAGCGGGGGCAGCGGGGCGCCGTTGGCGACCACGGCCAGCTCGACGGCCGGGCCCTCCTGGGCGCGGACGGACTCGATCAGGGCGTTCAGCTCGGCGGGCCGGTTGCCCATGGTGATGATCACCGCGCCGAGGCGGAAGTCCTCGGCGGCCGTGGTGGTGGTGCGCCCGTCGTTCATTGACTCGCTCCGCTCGTTCATCGCAGCCTGCTGGAGAGGACGATGCTCAGCAGGTGCAGGACGGTCTGCAGCATGGCGATCGCCGCCAGCACGACGACCGCGACGCGGGTGAAGGACAGGCCGCCGTGCGCGGCGTCGGCGATCCCGGCCGCGAGGATGAACAGCGAGGCCTCGACCGCGCCGACCAGGCGGTGGAACTTCAGCAGGGACGCCGCCCGGCGGGCCCTGGCCACGGTGGCCGAGCGCGGCACCGAGGCGCTGTCCTCGACGGCCGTCATGCCGCTGCGGGCGCGGGCCACGTCCACCAGGTCGGTCTCGGACTTGATCAGGATCGCGCCGAGCGCGGCCAGCGTGCCGAGGAAGGCCCACTCCCAGTGCGCGCCGGCGCCCTCGCGGTGCAGCAGGTCGGTGGCGCGCAGGCCGAGGCCGGTCAGCAGTGCCGCCTCGGACACGTAGTGGCCGACCCGGTCCAGGTAGACGCCGGTGAGCGAGGTCTGCCGGCGCCAGCGGGCGACCTCGCCGTCCACGCAGTCCAGCAGCAGGTAGACCTGGATCAGCACGGCGCCCAGGACGGCCCCGGCGAGGCCCGGCAGCACCAGCGCGGCGCCGGCCAGGACGCCGGTGAGCATCATCAGGTAGGTCAGGCCGTTGGGCGTGATCGCCGTCATGGTGGAGAGCACGCGGGTGATCCGCAGCGAGATCCTCCGCATGTAGAGGCGCCCGGCCCAGTGCTCGGCGCTGCGGCGCTGGAGCATGCCCTCCGGGTGGATCACCGCGCGCAGCTCCTCGATCGAGGGGCGGCGGGTCAGGTCGACCGGGGGCGGTGCGACGCCCGCGGCGGCGGGGTCAGCTGTTGACGGCTTGGACATAGTCGGCGTACGCGTCCCTGATCGCGGAAGGGGAGAGGTCGAGGTGTTCGAGGATGGTGAAGCGCCCCGGCCGGGTGTTCGGAGCGTAGTGCACCGCTTCGGTGAACTCCGCATCCGTGAAGCCGATTTGAGCTGCGGTCACCGGAAGTCCGTGGCGCGCCAGGCGTTCCACGATCAGTCCGGACAGCTCGCGCTCGCCCCGCAGGAAGCTGGCGAAAGCGGCGCCGAGGCCCACCTGTTCGCCGTGCTGGGCGGAGCGCTTGGGGTGAAGCACGTCCAGGGCATGCGAGATCTCGTGGCAGGCGCCCGAGGAGGGCCGGGTGCTGCCCGCGATGTTCATCGCGATGCCGGACAGTACCAGGGCCTCGGCCAGCGCCGTCAGCAGGTCCTGATCCTGAATGTTCCCTGGGTGCCGCAGCAGGTTCTCCCCCGCCGAACGGGCCATCGCGACGGCCAGTCCGTCCACCGGCTCGCCGGTGACGGCGTGCGACAACTCCCAGTCCGCGCAGGCGGAGATGTTGGAGACGACGTCCCCGATGCCGGCCGCGACGAAGCGCTGCGGGGCCTGCCGGATGACGTCCAGGTCGACCACGATGCCGATCGGGCTGGGCACCCCGTAGGAGCCGCGGCCGGAGTCGTTGTCGAGGGTGGAGACCGGCGAGCAGATGCCGTCGTGGGCCAGGTTGGTGGCGACGGCGACCACCGGCAGGCCGACCCGGGCCGCGGCGTACTTGGCGGCGTCGATGATCTTGCCGCCGCCGAGGCCGACGACCGCGTCGTAGTGCTTGCCGCGCATCTCCTCGGCGAAGCGCACCGCGCTGTCGAGGCTGCCGTCGTCCACGTTGTACCAGTCGGCGCCGGGCAGGGCGGGCTCCAGGCGCTCGCGCATCACGGCGCCGGAGCCGTTGCTGATCGCCACCGCGATCCGGCCCGAGGCCGACAGCCGCTGGTCGGCGAGGATGCCGCCGAGCGCGTCCAGCGCGCCCGGGCGGACCTCGACGAACAGCGGCGACGGGACCAGTCGGGTCAGTACCGGCACGCGATCTCCCGCGCCTTCGCCAGGTCGTCGTGGTTGTCGACCTCGACCCAGGAGACCTCGCCGATCGGCTGGACGTCGATCCGCAGGCCGCGGTCGACCATCTCCTGGTAGCCGTCCTCGTAGTACAGCTGCGGGTCGCGCTCGTAGGTGGCGCGCAGCGCGTCGGTCAGGTCGGCGGCGGCGGCCGGGTTGATCACGGTGACGCCGATGTACTCGCCGGTCGCCTCGCCCGGTTCCATCAGCTTGGTGATGCGGCGCATGCCGGCGGCCGGGTCGACGACGACCTTCATCTCCTCGTCGGCGAGCTTCTTCACCGTGTCGAGGGCGAGCAGGATGCCGGGGGCGGCGCCGGCCTCGGCCAGGCGCCGGTTGCCCTCCAGCATGGTGCGCTGGACGGAGGCCGGGTGGACGGTGTCGCCGTTGGCCAGCAGCAGGCCCTCGGTGAACAGCTCGCGGGCGCACCACAGCGAGTAGGCGTTGTTCCACTCCTCGGCCTTGTCGTTCTCGACCAGGTGGAGCTTGACGCCGTACTTGCTCTCCAGGGCGTCCTTGCGGTCGTACACCGCTTCCTTGCGGTAGCCGACGACGATCGCGGCCTCGCGCAGTCCGACCTCGGCGAAGTTGCCGAGGGTGAGGTCCAGGACGGTCCGCTCCCCGTCGACCGGCACCAGCGCCTTGGGCAGGGTGTCGGTGTACGGGCGCAGCCGGCGGCCGGCGCCGGCTGCCAGAACGAGGCCGATCATGCGGGGTCTCCTGATCCGTCGTGCTGTGCACAGGGGGGGTGTGCCGGGGGGCACCGGAGCCGCCGGGACGAACCGGGCGGCGGCGCGCCGGGAGCGGCGCGGATCCGGGCACCGTGCTCTAAGTGATGGTAGGCGACCGGGGCGACCAGCCCGAACGCGGCCGGTGGCTGCGCGGTGACGGGCGGGCGACGGATCGCACGCCCGAACGCGGTTCGAACGCCGATCGCACGGGTATACGAGTCCGGTCCCTCTTTCGAGGGACCCCCGGTGCCCCGCCCGGCCAGGACCGGACCCCCGAGGGTCATGATCCATCGGATTGTGCGTGTGGCCGGTGCCGACCGCCACCCGTACGGCAGACTGACCCCGGCGTCGGCGCCGGTGCGCCCGCCGTCCGGCGCGTCTGCCGCACCCCTCGCGGTCCACCGGGCGCACCCCCATGCCCGTGCTCCCCCCTGGTCCCCCTCCCGAAAGAGGCACCATGCCCCAGAGTCTGCCGACCGACCCGACGCACTTCACCGCCGACATCGACACCGGCCTCGACGTGGAGACGGACGTGGCCGTCGCCGCGACCGGCCCCGAGATCCTGCTGGAGCTGGTCGACGACGAGGGCGTCACCATCGGCACCGGCGAGAAGCTCTGGGCGCACCAGCAGCCCGGCCGGCTGCACCGCGCGTTCTCGGTGTTCCTCTTCGACCGCCAGGGCCGGCTGCTGCTCCAGCGCCGCGCCCTCGGCAAGTACCACTCCCCCGGCGTCTGGTCGAACACCTGCTGCGGGCACCCGTACCCGGACGAGCAGCCTTTCGTGGCCGCCGCCCGCCGCACCGCCGAGGAGCTCGGCGTCGCGCCGGCGCTGCTCTGCGAGGCCGGCACCGTCCGCTACGACCTGCCGGACGAGGCCTCCGGGCTGATCGAGCGGGAGTGGAACCACCTGTTCGTCGGCCTGGTCACCGCGCCGGTGCTGCCGGACCCGGAGGAGGTCGAGGACTTCGCCTTCGTGACCGCGCAGGAGCTGCGGGAGCTGCGCGCCGAGCGGCCGTTCTCGGTCTGGTTCGAGACGGTCTTCGAGGCCGCGCTGCCGGGCATCCGGGAGATCGCCGGGCGGGACTGGTAGGCGGCGGCCGGTGGCGGCGGCCGGGCGCGGTCCGCGGCGCCGCGCCGGTCAGTCCGCGGGCTCCGGGGGGACGGGCAGCGAGGCCCAGACGACCTTGCCGCCCTCCCCGGTCCGCTCCACGTCGCACACCCCGCCCGCCTGCAGGGTCACGCTCTTGACCAGCAGCAGGCCGCGGCCGCCGGTGCGGCCGGCGTCGCTCTCCTGGGCCTTCGGCCGGTACGGGTCGCCGTCCTCGACCGACACCCGCACCCAGCCCCGGCGGACGGACAGCTCGGTGGTCACCTCGGGGGACAGCTCGGCGGCGTGCGTCACGGCGTTGCCGACCAGCTCCGAGACGATCAGCAGCAGGTCGTCCACCAGCTCCTGATAGCGCACCCCGGCCATGCCCTGGGCGAGCAGGCGGTCCCGGACCGCGTGCCGGGTGAGCGGCACCGACGCCTCGGCGGCGGGCACCGGGAAGCGCCAGACCCCCTCGACCGGCCCGTCCGGGGCCGCGCGCGGCCCGCCGCGTCTCGGCTCGGCCTTCGCCGCCCCGCTGATCTGCTCCACGTGCCGCCGCCCTTCGTCCACGACCCGGCGCGGTCCGGGAACGACCGGAACCACCGGAACCGTCCGGGACTCCGGCGTTCCACCCCGGGGCCCCTCGGTCCACAGAGGCTAGGAGAGCGGCCCCGGCGGCCGGGGCACCGGCGACAACTTGCCCGTGTCGGACCGCTTCCGACCGGAACCGACCGCAGCGGGCACCGGAGTCGACCGCTTCCGTCGCGTCAGGTGCCACTTCGGCCCGGTTTCGAGCGTCCTCGCGAGCCGTCCCAGCCACCCCGGCCAGCCCGCCCGTCCCCACCGGCGCAAACGCGGTGAGAACCACTCCCGAATGCTGGTAGTGTTCTCTCTGTCGCCGAGGGGGCGAGAGAAAAACCCCCGGAGCACACACCCCGTCCGGGTGGCGGAATGGCAGACGCGCTAGCTTGAGGTGCTAGTGCCCTTTATCGGGCGTGGGGGTTCAAGTCCCCCCTCGGACACCAGAGAAATTCCCCGCGGATTCCCCAAGGAATCCGCGGGGAATTTTCTTTTCCCGGCGCGACCCGGCCCGGCCTCGCAACGGCCCGGGCCCGGCCCGACGCATCCCGGCCCCTCCCGAACGCCGACCGCCCCCTGCCGCCGGGGCTCCGGCCCGCGCGTCCACGTCCGGAAGCCGGACACGAGATGGCAACGATCGAACGGTTTGAGCTTCCTCTGAGGTCTTCGCCCCATTTCGCCCCATAGGCTTCTCTCCGTTTGTCCCGAATAGCAGGGCAAAACCGCAAAAACCACGACTCCACCCGATGAACCCCGAGCGAGAGGACCGATACGTTGAGTGAGCCCGAACCGTCGACGGCATCACACCAGAACTACCGCCGGTCACTCGGCACGATCAGCCTCACCGCGGTCGGCCTCGGGTCGATCATCGGGTCGGGCTGGCTCTTCGGCGCCGAGCGCGCCGCCCGCCTGGCCGGCCCCGCGTCGATCCTCGCCTGGGTGATCGGGGCCGCCGTGGCGCTCACCATCGCCCTCACCTACAGCGAGCTCGGCTCGATGTTCCCCAAGGCCGGCGGCATGGTCCGCTACGGCCAGTACTCGCACGGCTCGCTCGCCGGCTACCTCGCCGCCTGGGCCAACTGGATCGCCATCGTCTCGGTCATCCCGGGCGAGGCCACCGCCTCCGTCCAGTACATGAGCTCCTGGGACTTCGGCTGGGCCAAGGCCCTGTACGACGGCCAGGAGCTGAGCGTCAGCGGCGTCGCGCTCGCCAGCGTGCTGCTCCTCGTGTACTTCGCGCTGAACTGGTTCGCGATCACGATGTTCGCCAAGACCAACACCGCGATCACCGTCTTCAAGGTCGTCGTCCCGGCGCTCACCGCCGGCGCCCTGCTCTTCGCGCACTTCGACACCGCCCACTTCACCGACCACGGCGGCTTCGCCCCGAACGGCTGGAGCGCGGTCTTCACCGCCGTGGCCACCTCCGGCATCGTCTGGGCCTTCAACGGCTTCCAGTCGCCGCTCAACCTGGCCGGCGAGGCGCGCAACCCCGGCAAGTCCCTGCCGAAGGCCGTGATCAGCTCGATCCTGATCGCCCTGGTGATCTACATCGCGCTGCAGGTCGCCTTCCTGGGCGCCGTGCCGAACGAGGGCCTGGCGAACGGCTGGGGCGGCCTCGGCTACACCTCGCCGCTGGCCGACCTGGCGATGGCCTGGGGCCTGAACTGGCTCGCCATGCTGCTGTACGCGGACGCCTTCGTCTCGCCGTCCGGCACCGGCATGATCTACGCCGCCACCACCTCGCGCATGATCCACGGCGTGCAGGAGAACGGCCACCTGCCGAAGGTCTTCGGCAAGGTCGACGCCAAGACCGGCATCCCGCGCCCGGCGCTGGTGCTCAACCTGGTCGTCGCCTTCCTGTTCCTGGCCGTGTTCCGCGGCTGGGGCTCGCTCGCCGAGATCGTCTCGGTGGCCACCGTGATCTCGTACATCACCGGCCCGGTCGCCGTGATGGCGCTGCGCCGCCTCGCCCCGGACCTGAAGCGGCCGGTCCGGCTGCGGGCCATGCCGGTGATCGCCCCGATCGCCATGGTGTTCGGCTCGCTGGTGCTGTACTGGGCCAAGTGGCCGCTCACCGGCAAGGTCATCCTGCTGATGGCCGCCGGCCTGCCGATCTGGGCCTTCTACGAGCTGCGCAAGCCGTGGGCCGAGCTGAAGCCGCACCTGAAGGCGGGCGCCTGGATGATCGCCTACCTGTTCGTGATGGCCGGGGTCTCCTGGGCCGGCAGCACCGACTACGGCGGCCGCGGCGACCTGCCGGAGGGCTGGGACCTGCTGATCGTGGCCGCGATCGCGCTGGCCTTCTACTACTGGGGCGTCGCCAGCGCCTGGGCCAACCCCTCGCTGGCCGCCGTCCGGCGGGAGCTGGCCGAGGCGGAGCAGCCGGCGGACGAGCCGGTCGAGGCCGCGCGGGTCTGAGGCCCGGAGGTACGCGGGTACGGCGAAGGGCCGGTCGGAGGTTCCGACCGGCCCTTCGCCGTACCTGTCTCGGTGCTCGGACGCACCTGCCTCGGCAGGCTCGGCCCCGGCGGGTGCGGCGGATCAGCCCCGGCGGGTGCGGCGGATCAGCCCCGGCGGGCGCGGCGGATCAGCCCCGGCGGGCGCGGCGGATCGCGGAGGTGACCACCGGCGGGAGCAGGTCGCGGGCGGCGCGCTTGGCGACGTTCACCGGGCGGCGGCGCTCGGCGGCCCGGGCGCGGCGCTCGGCCAGGTCGCGGGCGGCCTCGTCCTGGGCCTCGCGCAGCGCCCGGCGGGACTCCTCGGCCTCGCGGCGGGCCCGCTCGGCGGCCAGCTTGTCGCTGTGGCGGGACGGGCGGAACGGCTCGATGCCCTCCGAGGTGCCGACCATCCGCACGAACCGGTGGCCGTTGATCGTCTCGATGCCGAGCTCGCAGCCGGCCGCGAGGCCGACCCGGTCGAGCAGGTCGCGCTGGAACGGCTCCGGGTCGCCCCAGGTGCCGTAGAACTTGCTCTCGGTGAGCAGGATCGGCTTCAGCCCGTGGTTGAACACGGCCTCCCAGGTCGCGGCGGCGACGCCGGGGGTGTGCTGCGAGCGGTAGTCGTCCAGCACCACGACGCCCTGCTCCTGCAGCGCGGCCCGGGCCACCTGGATGTCGCCGACGACGTGCTCGTACAGGTGCGAGGCGTCGATGTGGATGAACCGGAAGGAGCGGGACGCGAGGCGGCCGTCGGCCAGGATGCCGGTGGGCGCCTGGATGATCTCGGGCAGCTCGTCGTGGAAGGACAGGTAGTTCGCCTCGAACGCCGAGCGGGTCAGCGTCTTGCGGTACGACATGACCATCTCGGCCGCGTTCTCGTCGTCGGGCGCGTCCGAGTCGAAGAGGTCACAGACGGTGAACGTCTCGCCGGGCTGCAGGTGGTCGCCGATCACGATCGCGCTGCGGCCGAGGTAAGCGCCCATCTCCATCAGGTCACCGGTCACGCCGGCCTTTTCCTGGCGTGCCAGGAACCACTCGAAGGAATGCCGGTCGTGGTCCCAGAACCACCCCGGGACATCGTTCAAATCAGCCGGTTCGACGGGCTGGTGCGCTTCGCCCTGCAACGCGGCGTCGGTCACGGGATGCTCCTTACAGCGGTACGGATGACCTGCGGGTTGAACGAGCCTCAGCCGGCGGCGGGTTCCCCCGCCCGGCCCGGGAAGGCATCCGCCATCGACCGTGCACACGACACACCGGACCACTGGCACCAGTAGTCCCCCCACCGCTGAGTTCGCTGCAATCTACCTCCGCGTACGGCGTTCTGTGGAGGCCTTTCGGCAAGGAGTTCCGCGAACGGCCACTTCGGGGCCGGAGCATGGACACGGCCGCTTTCGGGGGGTGTCTCCATTGTGTCCCATCAGCTCCGGGGAGTCACCGTCCCCAGGGATGATCTTCGCCACGGATCCGGTGCCTACGGTGGTTTCCGCACGGCCCGGCGGACGGGCCCGGGGAACAGGGAGACGTGGATGGACCGGAGCGAGGAGGCCGGCCGAGGCCGTCAGGAGACCGCGCGGGGCGGGGAGTTGGCGGCGGAGCTGGTCGCGATGATGGCCGAGGACGGCGCGGCCGCGGCGCTGGCGAACAGCCCCGACCTGGCCGAACAGGCCCGCTGGCGGCGGCTCACCGCCCGGCACGGCGACCGGCTGGCCGCGATCATGGCGGAGCACGGCTGGCCCGCCGAGGACGTCGTGGGCGCGGACGCCGCCCGCGCGGCCTGGCAGGTCGCGCAGCACGCGGACCGTCAACTCGACGTCCAGCGGCGGGCGGTGGCACTGCTCGCGCAGGCGGTGGCGCGGGGCGCGGCGAGCCCGCGCGACCTGGCGTTCCTGGCCGACCGGCTGGCCGTCAACGAGGGGCGCGAGCAGCGGTACGGGACCCAGATCGGCGCGGTGGCGGACGGGCGGCCGGTGCCGTGGCCGTGCGAGGATCCGGCGCGGCTGGACGAGCGGCGGGCCGAGGTGGGGATCGAGCCGTTCGACGCGTACACGGCGCGGTTCGCGCCCGGGTGACCGGCCGTCGGCCGGGTGCGGCCGGGTGCGGCCGGCTCTTGCGCGCGAGCGCCCCGGACGCCTTGACTACCCCCGTCACGCGCAGCGGGTGATCGGACGAGAGGACAATCGGTGCAGCAGTACGCGGAGCACGGCGACCAGTACATCGACGGCGCCTGGCGGCTCTCCGGGGACGCCGGGTCGATCACCGTGCTGAACCCGGCGACCGGGCGGGCCGTCGCCACCGTCCCGGCCGGCGGGGCGGCCGACGTCGACGCCGCGGTCGCCGCGGCCCGCCGGGCGGCCCGGGCCTGGGCCGCCACCACCCCCGAGGAGCGGCTGGTGCCGCTGACCCGGCTGCGGGACGGCCTCGCCGCCGCACAGGAGGAGATCACCGCGACGGTGGTGGCCGAGCTCGGCGCCCCGGTCGGCTTCGCCGCGGCCGTGCACGCCGGGCTGCCGCTGACGGTGGCGAACTCCTACCTGACGCTGCTCGCCGAGCACCCCTTCGAGGAGCGGATCGGCAACTCGGTGGTGCTCGCCGAGCCGGCCGGGGTGGTGGCCGCGATCACGCCGTGGAACTACCCGCTGCACCAGATCACCGCCAAGGCCCTCCCGGCGCTGGCGGCCGGCTGCCCGGTGGTGCTCAAGCCCGCCGAGGACACCCCGCTGACGGCCCGGCTGTTCGCCCGGCTGGTGCACGAAGCCGGCTTCCCGGCCGGGGTGTTCAACCTGGTGACCGGCACCGGCGCGGTGGCGGGGGCCGCGCTGGCCGCCCACCCGGGGGTGGACGTGGTGTCGTTCACCGGCTCCACCGCCGTCGGCCGGCAGATCGCCGAGACCGCCGGGCGCGGGCTGAAGCGGGTCTGCCTGGAACTCGGCGGCAAGTCCGCCAACGTGGTGCTGCCGGGCGCGGACCTGGTCCGCGCGGTGAACGTCAACATCGCCAACGTCTTCGCCAACTCCGGCCAGACGTGCAGCGCGTGGACCAGGCTGCTGGTGCACGAGGACCAGTACGAGGAGGCCGTCGCGCTCGCCGCCAAGGCCGCCGCCAAGTACCGGCCCGGCGACCCCACCGACCCGCAGACCCGGATCGGGCCGCTCGTCAACGCCGAGCAGCTGGCCCGGGTGCGCGGCTACCTCGACGACGCGCTCGCCGCGGGCGCCCGGCTGGTCGTCGGCGGCCCCGAACCGGTCGCCGAACTGCCCGCCGGCCACTACGTCCGGCCGACCGTGCTCGCCGACGTCGCACCGGACGCGGCCGTCGCCCGGGAGGAGGTCTTCGGCCCCGTCCTGGTCGTCCTCCCCTACCGCGACGAGGACCACGCCGCCGAACTCGCCAACGGCACCGACTACGGCCTGGCCGGCGGCGTCTGGGCCGCCGACACCGAGACCGCCGCCGCCTTCGCCCGCCGCCTCGACACCGGCCAGGTCGACCTCAACGGGGGCCGCTTCAACCCGCTCGCCCCGTTCGGCGGCTACAAGAGCTCGGGCCTCGGCCGCGAGCTGGGCCGCCACGGCCTGGAGGAGTTCCTGCAGTACAAGTCGCTGCAGTACTAGGAGAGTCGGGCCGGGGCCGCCGCGCGGGTGTGCGGCGGACCCGGCGGCCTCCGGCAGACCCGCAACCCCCGGCGGCCCCCGTCCTGGCGTCAGGCCAGGTCGACGCCCGGGTAGAGGGGGAAGGGGGCGAGGAGGTCGGCGGCGCGCTTGGCGACGCCGTCGCGGACCGAGTCGTCGAGGGCGTAGGCGGCCTTCGAGGGGGCGCCCTTGGCCGTGGTGGCCGGGGTGGCCGCGCGCAGGACGGTGTCGATCAGGGCCGCGATCTCGTCCATCTCGGCGGTGCCGAGGCCGCGGGTGGTGAGCGCCGGGGTGCCGAGCCGGACGCCGGAGGTGTACCAGGCGCCGTTCGGGTCGAGCGGGACGGAGTTGCGGTTGGTGACGATGCCCGCGTCGAGCAGCGCCGCCTCGGCCTGGCGGCCGGTCAGGCCGTGGCCGGAGACGTCGGCGAGCACCAGGTGGTTGTCGGTGCCGCCGGTGACCAGGGTGGTGCCGCGGCGCAGCAGGCCCTCGGCGAGGGCCCGGGCGTTGTCGACGACGGCCCGGGCGTAGGCCCGGAACTCGGGGCGGCGGGCCTCGGCGAGTGCGACGGCCTTCGCGGCCATCACGTGCGAGAGCGGGCCGCCGAGCACCAGCGGGCAGCCGCGGTCGACGTGCTCGGCGAGCTCGGCGGTGCTGAGCACCATGCCGCCGCGCGGGCCGCGCAGCGACTTGTGGGTGGTGGTGGTGACGATGTGGGCGTGCGGCACCGGGTCGTGGTCGCCGGTCAGCACCTTGCCCGCCACCAGGCCGGCGAAGTGCGCCATGTCGACCATGAGGGTCGCGCCGACCTCGTCGGCGATCTCGCGCATCGTCGCGAAGTTCACCAGCCGCGGGTAGGCCGAGTAGCCGGCCACGATGATCAGCGGGCGGAACTCGCGGGCGCTCTCGCGCAGCGCGGCGTAGTCGATCAGGCCGGTGGCCGGGTCGGTGCCGTAGCTGCGCTGCTCGAACATCTTGCCGGAGATGTTGGGGCGGAAGCCGTGGGTGAGGTGGCCGCCGGTGTCCAGGGACATGCCGAGCATCCGCTGGTTGCCGAGCTCCTGGCGCAGCCGCGCCCAGTCCTGCTCGGTGAGGTCGTTGACGTTCCGGACCCCGGCCCGGGCCAGGGCGGGGCTCTCGACGCGCTGGGACAGCACGGCCCAGAAGGCGGTCAGGTTGGCGTCGATGCCGGAGTGCGGCTGGACGTAGGCGTGCTCGGCGCCGAACAGCTCCCGGGCGTGCTCGGCGGCGATCGTCTCGACGGTGTCGACGTTGCGGCAGCCGGCGTAGAACCGGCGGCCCGCCGTGCCCTCGGCGTACTTGTCGCTCAGCCAGTTGCCCATGGCGAGCAGCACGGCCGGGGAGGCGTAGTTCTCGCTGGCGATCAGCTTGAGCGAGGCGCGCTGGTCGTCGATCTCGCGGCCGATGGCGGCGGCGATCCGCGGCTCGACCCCGGCGACGACGTCGACGGCGCTGCGGAAGGCGGTGTTCGCGGTGGGGCTCGCGGCGGTGTGCGGGGGCTGCTGGTGGTCCTCGGCCATGGCGGTCTCCTGACGGGGATAGCGGGCGGCCCAGGCGCTCGGCAACTACGGCGTGAGGATTCACGGGACCGCTTCCCGATGGTCGATTCCATCCGTGCGCGCCAGTCGCGGCCCACCGGGATCGTAGCAATACCGGGCACCGGCGCGGGCACTGTGGCGGAGGTCTCAGAATGCGGGACAGGCAGCCCGGATTGCGGCCCTATGTCCGTTCCGGTGCGACGGCCGTGTTGCGGCGAAATGAAGCCGTCACGATTCCCGAAACAATGCCGAAGGAAAGCCGAAGGAATGGCGCCGGACGGCATTTCGCGAATTTGCCGAACATCCGACGCATCCGATCTGATGTGGCCCGGACGGACCGCCGGGAAACCCCCGGCCGGCCGCCCGGAAATGCCCATCGGCGCACCCACACCCACGGGGCGGCGGAGAATTCGGGGAGAACGCCTGTCATGGCCGTGGTCGACACCGTCCCGGCGCCGGTCCGCCGGCGCCCCGCCGCGCCGGGCCCGCTGCGCCGCCTGCTGCACGACCGGGTCGGCGCCGCCGCGCTCGCTGTCGTCCTGCTGTTCCTGCTGCTCGCCCTGGCGGCGCCGCTGGTCGCCGCCCTGTACGGGAAGAACCCGGTCGAGCACTACGGCCAGAACCTGCCGGGCCTGCTCAGCGACGGCGGACTGCCGATGGCCCCGAACGGCGGGATCTCCGGCGAGTTCTGGTTCGGACTGGAGCCCGGACTCGGCCGGGACGTGCTGACCCAACTGCTGTACGGCATCCGCACCTCGCTGCTGATCGCCTTCGCGGCCGCCGTCGTCACCACCGCGCTCGGCGTGCTGGCCGGGGTCGCGGTCGGTTACCTCGGCGGGCTCGCGGACCGGGCGTTCGGATTCCTGGCCAACGTGCTGCTCGCCTTCCCCACCCTGCTCCTGCTGCTGGCGCTCAGCCCGGTCGTCCAGTCCCGGCTGGTCGATCCGGGCGCCGCCGAGCCCGAGTGGATGCAGTTCCTGGTGCTGGTCCTGGTGTTCTCCGCGTTCGGCTGGATTCCGCTCGCGCTTTCCCTGCGCGCCACCGTGCGATCGCTGCGGGAAAGGGATTTCGTGCAGTCCGCCCGGGCCCAGGGCGCGAGCCGGTTCCACATCGTCGTCCACGAACTGCTGCCGAACGTCCGCTCGCAGCTGCTGGTGCACGCCACCATGGCGGTGCCGACCTTCGTCGCCTCCGAGGCCGCGCTGTCCTTCCTCGGCGTCGGCGTCACCGAGCCGGTGCCGGACTGGGGCCGGATGATCGCGCGCGGCTCGGAGGTCTTCCAGGCCGACCCCACCTACATGGTGTTCCCCGGCGTCGCGCTGCTCGTCTTCGTCCTCGCCTTCAACCTGCTCGGCGACGCCGTCCGGGACGCGCTCGATCCGCGGACCGGCGGGCGCTGAGGCCCGGTCCGCCACTTCTTTGCCCCTCCGTCCATCCCTTCACCCCCCCTTGACCCGCCCCGGCGCGATCCGCCGGGGCCGAGGAGAGATCCACCATGCGCCGAACCAGAGCGTCGCTCGCCGTCATCGCCACCGCCCTGCTGGCCACCTCCTGCTCCGCCGGCGCGGGCAGCACCGGCTCCGCGCCCGCCGGCGCCTCCGCCAAGGAGACCTCGCCGCTCACCGCCGCGCTCGGCACCGAGAAGGAGAGCGCCGGACCGGCCCCCGCCGTCCCCGGCGCCCGCCCGGGCGGCACGGTCAACGTGTACAACAGCGTGGAGTTCCGCCACCTCGACCCGCAGAAGGTGTACGCGGGCGCCGCCTACAACGCCTCGCTGCTCTGGGGCCGCCAGCTCACCCAGTACCAGGTCGTCGACGGCAAGGCCAAGCTGGTCGGCGACCTCGCCACCGACACCGGCACCCCGGCCGACGGCGGACGCACCTGGACGTACCGGCTCAAGGACGGCGTCGCCTGGGAGGACGGCAAGCCGATCACCTCCCAGGACGTCAAGTACGGCATCGAGCGCACCTTCGGCAAGGGCTACGAGGTCGGCCCGCCGTACTGGCCGCAGTGGCTCACCGGCGAGGCCTCCTACGAGGCCGCGCGCGCCAAGTACGCGGGCCCGCAGGCCGGCGACCTCGCCGCGATCGAGACGCCCGACGAGCGCACCGTCGTCTTCCACTTCCCGCAGCCGCAGGCCGACGTGCCGTACATGGCCGCGCAGTCCTCCTCCTCGCCGGTGCGCCGCGACAAGGACACCGGGACGGACTACGACCGGCTGCCGTTCGCCACCGGCCCGTACCGGATCGTCGAACACGTCCAGAACACCCGCATGGTGCTGGAGCGCAACCCCGGGTGGAAGGCCGACACCGACCCGATCCGCAACCAGTACCCCGACCGGTTCGTCTTCACCTACGGCAAGGAGACGCTCAACATCAACCAGGAGATCCTCGCCGGACGCGACGGCGGCGCCGACGCCACCACCGCCTCCGACACCCTCTCCCCCGAGCTCTACCAGACCGCCGACACCGACCCCAAGGCCCGCGAACTCGTCGTCACCGGCCGCCAGGGCGCCTTCGTCACCCAGCTGGTCGTCAACAACGAGCGGGTGCCGGACGTCCAGGTCCGCAAGGCCCTGCACCTGGCCTACCCGCGCCAGCAGGCCCGCCAGGTCCAGGGCGGCTCCCGGACCGGCGAACTCGCCACCACCCTCAGCTCGCCCGCCCTCATCGACTGGCAGAAGTACGACCTCTACCCCGCCAGGCCGGAGGGCGACCCGGAAGCCGCCAAGGCCGAACTCGCCAAGGCGAAGCAGGCACCCGGCAGCCTCACCTACGGCTACAAGAACACCCCGAACGGACAGCGCGTCGCCCAGGTGCTGGTGGACGGCTTCGCCAAGGCCGGGATCACCGTGGTGCCCAAGCCGATCGACCCCAAGGCCTACCTCGACGAGGTGCACCGCGCCGACTCGCCGTACGAACTGTTCGAGGAGACCTCGTCCGTCGACTGGCCGACGCCCTCCACGCTGATCCCGTTCTCCTTCGACGGCCGGGCCGACGGCGACCTCAACTCGGCGCGCTACCGCAACCCGGCGGTCGACCGGGAGATCGACCGGATCAACCAGATCGGCGAACCGCGCGCCAAGGCCAAGGAGTTGTACGCGCTGGAGCAGACCGTGATGAAGGACGTGCCGGTGCTGCCGTTCGCCTACCCGACCGTCAACCAGCTGCGCGGCGCCAACGTCGGCGGGGCGTTCGTCCACCCGATCTACGGGACGGTCGGGCTGAGCTGGCTGTACCTGAAGTCCTGAAGGTCCGAAGTCCTGGGCCCCGGGGCCCTGAAGCTCTGGGGCCCGAGGTCCCGGGGTCCCGGGGCTCTGAAGTCCCGAAGTCCCGCGCCCGGCTGGTGAATCGTCCGAGGTACCGAGAAAATGCTCAGTTTCGCCCTGCGGCGCGCCCTCCAGGCGCTCGCCGTCCTGGCCGCGGTCTCCGCCGCCGCCTTCGCCCTCTTCTACGCCGCGCCCGCCGACCCGGCCCGCGCCGCCTGCGGCCCGCGGTGCGACAGCGGGCAGGTCGCGGCGGTCCGCCAGAGCATGGGGCTCGACCAGCCGCTGCTCGCCCAGTACGCCGACTACCTCGGCGGGATCCTCGCCGGGCGGGACATCGGCGACGTGGACGGCTCCGTCATCCACTGCGACGCCCCCTGCCTCGGCTACTCCTACCGGCTGCACCAGCCCGTCACCGAGGCGCTGACCGACCACCTGCCCGTCACCCTCTCGCTCACCGCCGGCGCGCTCGCGGTCCTGCTGGTGCTCGGCCCCGGCACCGGATTCCTCGCCGCGCTGCGGCACGGCCGCCGCACGGACCGGCTGCTGTCCGGCTTCACCCTGGTCGGCGCCAGCGTGCAGATCTACTTCCTCGGATACGTCGCCCAGTGGGCGCTGGTGTACTCCACCGGCCTGCTGCCGCTGCCCGGCTACACCCCGCCGGCCGAGGACCCGGCCGCCTGGGCCGGCGGGATGCTGCTCCCGTGGCTCGTCCTCGGCTTCGTCAACTCGGCGGTGTTCGCCCGCCTTTCGCGCTCGCAGCTGCTGGAGACGATGAACGAGGAGTACGTCCGCACGGCCCGCGGCAAGGGCCTCGGCCGGCTGCGCGCCCACCTCAAGTACACGGCGCGCGGCGCCGCCGGGCCGCTCGTCCAACTGCTCGGGCTGGAGGCCGGGGCGCTGCTCGGCGGGGCGGTGATCACCGAGACGGTGTTCGGGCTGAACGGGGTCGGACGGTTCGCCGCCGAGGCCGTCGAGGGGCAGGACCTGCCGGCCGTGGTCGGCGCGGTGCTACTGGCCGCCTGCTTCGTGGTGCTGTTCGTCGCGCTGGCGGACCTGGCGGTGGCCTGGCTCGATCCGCGCGTCCGGTTGAGCTGAGGGGAGTTGTTCGATGATGGCGATGACGGGGTCTCCTGGGGCTTCCGGCGGTGGTGGCCGTGGCCGTGGCCTGGTCGGGAGCGGTGGCGGTGGATTGGTCGGGAGCGGTGGCAGAGGCCCGGACGGGAGCGGCGGGTCGGTGCTGAGTGTGCGGGACCTGACGGTCACCTTCGCCGCCCCGCGCGGTGGCGAGCCGGTGACGGCGGTGAGCGGGCTGTCCTTCGACCTCGCACCGGGTGAAGTCCTGGGCCTGGTCGGCGAGTCGGGCTCGGGGAAGTCGACGGTCGGGCTCGCCGTCCTAGGCCTGCAGGACCCGCGCACCACCACCGTCACCGGCTCGATCCGGCTGGGCGGGCGGGAGTTGGTGGGCGGGGCGGCGGAACCGGCGGGTGCGCAGGAGCTCGTGGGCACGCAGGAGCTCGTCGGCGCGCAGGCGCTCGTCGGGACGCAGGAGCTCGTCGGCGCACAGGAGTCGGTGCTGCGCCGGGTGCGCGGCGGCCGGGCGGCACTGGTCTTCCAGGACGCGCTCACCTCGCTCAGCCCGTTCCACGGCGTCGGCGCCCAACTCGCCGAGATGTACCGGCTGCACCACCCGGGCGCCGGGCGCGCCGAGGCCCGCCGGCGGGCGGTCGCGATGCTGGAACGGGTCGGCATCCCGGCCGCCCGGGCCGGCGACCACCCGCACCGGTTCTCGGGCGGCATGCGCCAGCGGGTGATGATCGCGATGGCGCTGATGAACGACCCGCAGCTGCTGATCGCCGACGAGCCGACCACCGCCCTGGACGCCCGCGTGCAACGCCAGGTCCTCGACCTGCTGCGCGAGTTGCAGCGCGAACACGGGACGGCGGTCCTGCTGGTCAGCCACGACCTGGGGGTGGTCGCCGGGACCACCGACCGCACGCTGGTGCTGCGCGGCGGCCGCGAGGTCGAGTCCGCGCCGACCGGCGACCTGCTGGCCGCGCCGCGCGAACCGTACACCCGGGCCCTGGTGGGGGCGGCGCTGGGACTGGACTCCGTACCGGGCTCAGAACTGCCAACAGTTGACGATCCGTCACCTACGAGAACGTTCCGAACCAGGGGCGACGCGGGGCTGCGGCCCTCGGAGCGCTGGCTGGTGGAGGTCGACGACCTCGCCGTGCACTTCCCCGGGCGGCGGCGCCTCGCCTCCCCGCGCGACCTGCGGGCCGAGGGGCTGCGCCTCCCGACGCTGCGGGCCGAGTCGGTACGGGCGGTCGACGGGGTGAGCCTGCGGATCGCACCCGGCGAGACGGTCGGGCTGGTCGGCGAGTCCGGCTCCGGCAAGTCCACCACCGCGCGCGTCCTGGCCGGCCTCCAACACCCCAGCGGCGGCCGGGTGCGGTACGACGGCCAGGACGCCACCCGGCCCGACCGGGAGCTGCGGCGCCGCCTCAGCCGCGAGGTCCAGCTGGTCTTCCAGGACCCGTACGCCTCGCTCAACCCGCGCCGCACCATCGCGCGGACGCTGGACACCCCGCTGCGCCTGCACACCCCGCTCGGCGCGGCGCAGCGGCGGGAGCGCGCCGCCGAACTGCTGGAGCAGGTCGGGCTGTCCGCCGACCACCTGGACCGCTACCCGCACGAGTTCTCCGGCGGGCAGCGCCAACGCATCGGCATCGCCCGGGCGTTGGCGCCGCAGCCGCGCCTGATCATCGCGGACGAGCCGGTGTCGGCGCTCGACGTGTCCGTCCAGGCGCAGGTGCTCAACCTGCTGATGGAACTGCGCGAACGGCTCGACGTGGCCTTCCTGTTCGTCTCGCACGACCTGGCCGTGGTGCGGCACTTCTGCGACCGGGTGGCGGTCATGCACCGGGGCCGGCTCGTCGAGTCGACGGACCGGGACCGGCTGTTCGCCGCGCCGCACACGGACTACACCCGGGAGCTGCTGGCGGCGGCGCACTAGCGGGCCCAATTGGCGAAGGTGCGAACGCCGTTGCGGGGGAACGGCGTTCGCACCGCGCTCGCCGGTTGTCAGCCCTGGAGGGCCCGGGCGACGAGGGCGGCGGCCCGCTCCGGGTGCTCCGCCAGCCAGGCACCGAGGCGGTCCCGGACGGCTTCGGCGACGCAGGCGCGCACCGGGGTGTTGCCCAGGCGGTCGCGGATGGCGCCTTCGAAGGCGGGACCGTCCATCTTGACGGACACGACCGCCGTCAGGCCTTCGGCGAGCCGGTCCGCGATCCGATCGGCGATCCGATCCGTGGTCCCGTCCGTGATCCGATCGGTGATCCGGTCCGTGGTCCGGTCCGTGATCCGGTCCGTGATCCGGTCGGCGTCGAGGTCGGGGCTCGCCTCGGCGGGCAACCGGCGCTCCCGCGCGTACGCGGTGACGGCGGCCGCCAGCCCGTCGCGCAGGCCCTGGACGTGCGTGCCGTGCGGGGTGGGGTGGCTGTTGGCGTAGCCGCGGATCCGCGCCTCCCCGGTGTCACGCCAACGCAGGGCCACCTCCAGCGTGCCGGACATCCGGGCGTCCTCGCGCTCGACGGCGATGACGTCCGGACCACCGGGGGGCAGCCCCTGGCGGTCGAGGAACGCGACGAGGTCCCGTGCGCCGCCCGTGGACCGGAACCGGAGCGAGCGGGTCTCGCCGGGGTGGCGGCGGTCGGTGAGGGTGATCTCCAACGGACGGTAGAGGAAGGCCAGTTCCCTGAAGCGGTCGGCGAGGGTGTCGAACGAGTACGCGGTGGTCGTGAAGATCTCAGCGTCCGGCCAGAGGGTGAGGACGGTCCCGGTCCCGGACGCCTCCCCCTCCTCGGTGAGCGGGGTGACGGCGACGCCGCGCTCGTACGCCCGGGTCCAGCGGACCCCCGCGCGGTGCACCTCGGCCGTCAACCGCGCCGAGAGGGCGTTGGCCACGCAGGGCCCGATGCCGGCCCAGCCCCGCCCCAGATCGAGGCGCCCGACCGGCGCCGGTCCGGGGCTGAGGCGGGTCAGCAGGGCTTCGAGGTCGGGCTCGTGCGGGTCGCCGGTCGGCTCGACGGGGATGCCCGGCCCGTCGTCGGCGATCCGGACGCCGCCGTCCGGCGTCAGGGTGACGTCCACGTGGCCGGCCCGGCCGGTCAGGACTTCGCGATCTCCGAAAATATTGGCGCCGGGGTCGGTCCGCGGCCCATGATCGAAGCCTTCGCATTCGATCCACTCCACTCCAAGCAAGGAGCAGCCATGCCGGCCAGCGCGCGGACCAGCGCCGACCCCGACGCCGTCGACCTCGAACTCGTCGCGGCCGCCGAGGAGGTGGCCCGGCGGTTCTGCCGCGGCGACAACCACACCGTCGCGGCCGCCGGGCGCAACGCGGACGGACGGATCGTCACCGCCGTGAACGCCTACCACTTCACCGGCGGGCCGTGCGCCGAGCTGGTGCTGATCGGCGCGGCGGCCGGCCAGGGGGCGTACGAGCTGACCACGATCGTCGCGGTGGGCGACCGCGGGCGCGGGGTCATCCCGCCGTGCGGGCGCTGCCGGCAGGCGATGCTGGACTACTTCCCCCGGGCGCGGGTCATCGTCGGGCGGCGGTCAGCGCTGCGCGCCGTGCCGGTGCCGGACCTGCTGCCGGAGGCGTACGTCTGGGCGGACCACCAGGACGACCCGCAGCTCGGGGACGACGCGGACCCCCAGGGCGACGCGGACCTCGGGAACGACCCGGACCTCGGGGAGCAGTAGCCGATGCGTTCGCTCGCCGTTCGGCTGCGCCGGGGTGGCGCGACGCGTTAGCGTGCTGGCGGAGTGACGCAGCGATCGCCAGCCGAGGGGGCGCATTGTCGGACGACCTGCTCATCGCAAAGATCAACCACGGTTTCGACCACCTCGACGCCGATGGGGACGGCCTGCTGACCGAGCGGGACCACGTGCTGATGGGCCTGTCGGTGGCCCGCTCGCTCGGCCACCGGGAGGGTTCGGAGGCCGAGGCGGTGATCGTGCGGGCCTACCTGACGGTCTGGCACGACCTGCACCTGGCCCACCTGCCGGCCGGGACGCAGGCGATCACCCGGGAGCAGTTCCTGAAGTCCACGGGCTCGCTCGCGGACGACCCGGAGGCGGCGCGGGCCTGCTACGGCGCGCTCGCCGCCGCGTTCCTGGAGGTCGCGGACGCCGACCGCAGCGGCACGATCGACGCCGGGGAGTTCTTCGTGTTCCAGCGCGGCCACTTCGCCGGGCTGTCCCGCGACGACGCTGACGAGGCCTTCCGCCGCCTCGACCGGGACGGTGACGGCATGCTGTCGGCGGCCGAGTTCACCGACGCGATCGTCGAGTTCTGGACCAGCCGCGACCCGGAGGCGCCGGGCAACTGGTGGACGGGGAAGGCGCCGGAGGCGTTCTGACGCCGGGCCCGCACGCTTCTAGCGTTGCTAGCGTTCTTGACGCCGCCAGCACCGCTGCTAGCGGCGATACTGCCGCTAACACCGATACCGATGCGACCGCCGCTCCGGCCTGACGGGTGCCCACCCCGGCCGGAGCGGCGCTCGCGGTTTCCGGCCGTCCGTCGCCGCCGCCCCCTCGGTCGCCTCGGTCGCGGGCGAGCGCTCAGGCCGCCGGGACGATCCGCTCGACGATCGCGTCGATCAGTGCCGTCAGGCCGTCCGTTCCCAACACCTCGGGGAGCGTGAGCTGTTCGAGGATCAGCCCGGTCATCGCGAGGTAGAGCACGACGACGGTCTCCCGGTCGCCCGGCAGCCCCTGGCCGAGGTGGTAGGCGACGTTGGCGTCCAGCTCGTCCCGGACGGCTTCGGTGAGCCGGGCGCGCAGTTCGGGGCGGCGGGTGGCCTCCAGGCGCAGCTCCAGCAGGGCGACGTAGCCGGCCCGGTCCTCCGAGATGCGCCGGAAGATGTCGCGCACCAGGGCCTTGACCAGGTCGCGGTCGCGCGGGGCCCGCAGCAGCTCGGCGATCATCACCGGGTCGGGGGTGAGCCGCTCGTGGATGTACCGGGCGGTCTGGTCGAGCAGGTGGTCCCGGTTGGAGAAGTAGTTGGAGGCGGTGCCCTTGGGCACGCCGGCCTGCACGTCGACCGCGCGGAAGGTCAGGCCGCGGGCACCCTCGCGGGCGAGGACCTCGATGGCGGCGTCGGCGAGGGCGGTGCGGCGGGCGGGGTTCTGGACCATGGACCGATTCTCTCTTCCACGATTCCGGGGTTCTTCTCGACCCCGGCAACCAGTGCGAATGGACAACCACTACAAATGGAGTACTATAGGTGAAGTGGTTGGACGGACGGGCCGGATCCTCCCTCGCCGTCCACCCCGGACAGCCCCCGACCCCAAGGACCCGTATGCGCAAGCTCACCTACCTCATCGGCGCCACCATCGACGGCTACATCGCCGCCCCGGACGGTGACTTCGACTTCTTCACCCCCTTCGTCACCGAGGACTACGCCCCCGCGCTGTTCGCCCAGTACCCGGAGACCCTCCCCACCCCCGCCCGCGCCGCGGTCGGCATCGCCGAGGCCCCCAACAAGCGCTTCGACACCGTCCTGATGGGTCGCGGCACCTACGACCCGGGGCTGGCCGCCGGCCTCACCAGCCCGTACGGCCACCTGCGGCAGATCGTGTTCTCCCGCACCCTCGACCCGGCGCTGGACCCGGAGGTGGAGATCACCTCGGAGGACCCGCTCGCGGTCGTCCGCCGGCTCAAGCAGGAGGAGGACGGGCTCGGCATCTGGCTCTGCGGCGGCGCCGAGCTCGCCGGGCAGTTGCTGCCCGAGATCGACGAGCTGATCATCAAGCAGTACCCGGTGGTGGCCGGCGAGGGCATCCCGCTGTTCCGCGCGGGGTTCGAGCCGCGGGCCTTCACGCTCACGGACAGCCGGACCTTTCAGCGCGGGAACGTGGTGCTCACGTACGAGCGGGCGGCCTCGTAGCCGCGACCGGCCGTGGACGCCGCGGGTACCGCGGGTTCCGCGGGTACCGCCGGACGGGTGCTGGGCGTACCGTGGGCGGCCCCGCCCAGGAGGTCCGCGCCCGTGCCCGAGTCCGGTGACGCCCTGCCGTTCTTCGTCTACGGGACGCTGCGCACCGGCGGGCGCAACCACGCCGTCCACCTGGCCGGGCGGTGCGCGGACGTCCGGCCGGCGGTGCTGGACGGCGCCGCGCTGCACCAGGGGCCCGGCTACCCGTACGCGGTGCCGGACGCCACCCCGGGGAGCCGGGTGCTCGGCGAGCTGATCACCGTCCGCCCCCGCGCGTACGCGACGGCACTCGCCGCGCTCGACCGGCTGGAGGACTGCCGGGCCGACGGCACGGGCCTGTACGTGCGGCGGCGGCTCGCGGTGCGGACGTCGACCGGCGGGACAACGGACGCGTGGGTGTACCTCGCCGGGCCGGCCGTCGAGGCGCGGCTGCGCGAGCGGCCGGCGCTGATCACCTCCGGGGACTGGGCATGGGCGGAGCGCGGAGCGCGGACGGCGAACGAATGACAGAGTTCACCTGACAGATGACAGGTGACAGATAACAGATGTTGAACTCTGAAAGCTGAAATCTGTTATCTGTTCGCTGACATCTGTTCGCCGACATCTGGCCGCTGAACGTCCAACACCGCCAGGTAGGCTGCCCCGGCCAGCAGGAACGCCCGCAGAACACCCGTAGAACGCCCGCAGGACCGAACGACGAGGAGCCACCCGGTGCCCGAGCAGCCACCCCCGATCACCGTCGTCGGGATCGGCGCCGAGGGCTGGTCAGGTCTCGCCCCCGACTCCCGGGCCGCACTGCTGGACGCCGAGGTGATCCTCGGTGCCCCCCGACAGCTGGACCTCCTCCCCCGGCCCGAGGTCGCCGCCGAGCGCGTCGCCTGGCCGTCCCCGCTGCGCCCGGCCGTCCCCGGCCTGCTCGCCGCCCACGCCGGCCGCCGGATCGCCGTCCTGGCCAGCGGCGACCCGATGTTCTACGGCATCGGCCGCACCCTGGCCGAGACGGTCGGCCCCGAGCGGCTGCGCGTCCTGCCGCACCCCTCCTCCGTCTCCCACGCCTGCGCCCGGATCGGCTGGCCGCTGGAGGCCACCGAGGTCGTCAGCCTGGTCGGCCGCCCGCTGGACACCCTCGCCCTCGCCCTGCACCCCGGCCGCCGCCTGCTCGTCCTCAGCGCCGACGCCACCACCCCCGCCGCCGTCGCCGCGCTGCTCACCGCCCGCGGCTACGGCACCGCCCGTCTGCGCGTCCTCGAGAAGCTCGGCCACGCCCACGAACGGCAGCTCGACGGCCGCGCCGACGACTGGCCGCACCCGCCCGGCGACCCGCTCAACCTCATCGCCGTCGAGCTCGGCGACGGCCCGCGCGGCTCCCTCGTCCCCGGCCTGCCCGACGCCTCCTACGAGAGCGACGGCCAGCTCACCAAGCGGCACGTGCGCGCCGCCACCCTCGCCGTGCTCGCCCCCTCCCCCGGCGAACTGCTGTGGGACGTCGGCGGCGGCTCCGGCTCGATCGCCGTCGAGTGGCTGCGCGCCCACCGCGACTGCCAGGCCGTCAGCATCGAGCGCGACCCCGTCCGAGCCGAGCGCATCGCCCGCAACGCCGCCACCCTCGGTGTCCCCCGGCTGCGCGTGGTCACCGGCCCCGCCCCCGCCGCACTCGCCGAACTCCCCACCCCCGACGCCGTGTTCATCGGCGGCGGCCTCACTGCCCCCGGCCTGCTGGACAGTTGCTGGTCCGCGCTGCGCCCCGGCGGCCGCCTCGTCGCCAACACCGTGACGCTGGAGTCCGAGGCACTGCTCACCGAGTGGTACCGGCGCCACGGCGGGGAGCTCGTGAAGCTCGCCGTCGCCCACGCCGTGCCGGTCGGCGGCTTCACCGGGTGGCGCCAGGCCATGCCGGTCACCCAGTGGTCCGCCGTCAAGCCCAACACCCCTCAGGAGAACGCCTCGTGACCGTCTACTTCATCGGAGCCGGCCCGGGCGCCGCCGACCTGATCACCCTGCGCGGCCAGCGCGTCCTGGCCCGCGCCGAGGTCTGCCTCTACGCCGGCAGCCTGGTGCCGCGCGAACTGCTCGACGAGTGCCCGCCCGGCGCCCGCCTCGTCGACACCGCGCAGCTCAACCTCGACCAGATCATCACCAAGCTGGTCGCCGCGCACGAGGCGGGCCGGGACGTGGCCCGGCTGCACTCCGGCGACCCGTCCGTCTTCTCCGCCGTCGCCGAGCAGATGCGCCGCCTCGACGCGGCCGGCGTGCCGTACGAGGTGGTCCCCGGCGTCCCGGCGTTCGCCGCCGCCGCGGCCGCCCTGAAGCGGGAGTTGACCGTCCCGACGGTCGGCCAGACCGTCATCCTGACCCGGATCGCCAAGCGCGCCACCCCGATGCCCGAGGGCGAGGACCTGGCCACCCTCGGCCGCAGCGGCGCCCTGCTGGTGCTGCACCTGGCCGCCGGCTACGTGGACGACGTGGTCGAGCAGCTGCTCCCGCACTACGGCGCCGACTGCCCCACCGCCGTGGTCGCGATGGCCAGCCGCCCCGACGAACTGGTGCTGCGCGGCACGCTCGCCGACATCGCCGGGCAGGTCAAGGAGGCCGGCGTGGTCCGCACCGCCGTCATCATCGTCGGCCGCACCCTCGCCGCCGAGCAGTTCCGCGACAGCCACCTCTACTCGGCGGACCGCGAGCGCCCGCACGAGCCCTGCGGCGCGTGATGCGGCCCCTGCAGCACCTGCGACACCTGCTGATCCTCGGCGGCACGACCGAAGGCCGGGCGCTGGCCGCCGCGCTCGCCGACCGCCCCGGCCCGCGGGTCACCAGCTCGCTGGCCGGCCGGGTCGCCCAACCCCGGCTGCCCGCCGGGCAGGTGCGGATCGGCGGCTTCGGCGGCCCGGACGGCCTGGCCGCCTGGCTGCGCGCCGAACGGGTGGACGCCGTCGTCGACGCCACCCACCCGTTCGCCGCCGGCATCTCCCGCAACGCCGCCCTCGCGGCCGCCGCCACCGGCGTGCCGCTGCTGGTCCTGCGCCGCCCCGGCTTCACCGCGGCCCCCGGCGACCGCTGGCACCCGGTGCCCTCGCTCGCCGCGGCCGCCGAGCTGCTGCCCACGCTCGGTCGGCGGGTCTTCCTCACCACCGGGCGGCAGGGCATCGCCGCCTTCGCCCACCTCGACGGGCTCCAGTTCCTCGCCCGCTCGGTCGACCCGCCGGAGCCGCCGATGCCCGCGGCGCTCGAAGTCCTGCTGGACCGGGGCCCGTTCACTCTCGACGGCGAACGCGCACTGCTGCGCGAGCACCGCGTCGACGTCCTCGTCACCAAGGACAGCGGCGGCGCCGCGACCGCCCCCAAGCTCACCGCCGCGCGCGAACTCGCCCTGCCCGTCGTCGTGGTGGAGCGTCCGCCGGTCCCGGCCGGGCTGCCCGTCGCCCCGGACGTCCCGGGCGCGCTGCACTGGCTGGAGCGACTGGAGCGGCCGGGGCAGCCGGAGCGGCAGCCGAACTGATCCCACCGTCCCGCTTCGTGAAATTGCGGAGCGTCCGCACCCGCCGCGCGGCAGGATGAGGGCATGAGCGATGATCCCCGCACGTCCACACCCCGGACCGCCGACGAACGCGCCACTCTGGCAGGGTTCCTGGACTACCAGCGCGGCACCCTGGCGATGAAGTGCGCCGGCCTGAGCACCGAGCAGCTTCGCGCCCGCGTCCTCGCGCCGTCCGGGCTCTCCCTGCTCGGGCTGGTCCGGCACCTCGCCGAGGTCGAACGCGGCTGGTTCCGCAACGTGCTGGCCGGCGAGGACGCACCCGGCTTCTGGAGGCACCCGGACGGCTCCTACGCCGAGTTCGACGCCGACACCGCCGACCCGGAGGAGGCCTTCGCGATCTGGCGCCAGGAGTGCGACCACGCCCGGGAACTCGTCGCCGCCGCCGAGTCGTTGGACGTCCAGGGCCACTTCGGCGAGGAGGCGTTCTCGCTGCGCTGGATCCTCGGCCACATGATCGAGGAGTACGCCCGCCACAACGGCCACGCCGACCTGCTGCGCGAGCACCTGGACGGCACGACCGGCGAGTAGCCCACCCGGCGGCCGAGCGCAGTCCGGGCAGGCCCCCGGAGAGGGAGCAGGGGATGCGCACCCGCCAGAAGGACCGCGACACCCCGGGGCCGTCCGAGCCCTGGAACGAGATCGCCCCCGGGCTCTGGATGGGCGGGCACTACTGCACCCCGCCCGGCGGCGAGCTCGAACCCGCCGTCGTCCGGTACGAGTTCGACCTGGTGGTCAGCCTGTTCACGTTCCCCGGGCACGGCCCCGCGCCGGGCGTGGAGCACCTCGTGCGGGAGGTGCCGGACGCCGCGCTCTCACCGGGGCAGCTGCGGGCCTTCCAGGAGGCGGCCGACGCGACGGCGCTGGCCGTCCTCCGGGGCCGCCGGACGCTGGTGCGCTGCCACTCGGGCTACAACCGCTCGGGGCTGGTGGTGGCACAGGCGCTGGTCGGCCTGGGGCACGGCGCCGGGGAAGCCGTCCGGTTGGTACGGGAACGGCGCTCGCCGTGGGCGCTGAACAACCCGGTGTTCGTGGACTACCTGGACACCGGGTTGGACGTCGCCGCGCTACTGTCCGGCCTCAACGGGTGAGGCCGGACAGTAGATTGACGGGCCGTCATGTCGTCGCCGTACGGGCTCAGATGTCGCGGAAGGTCTCGATCTGGGCGCCGATGGAGTTCAGGCGCTCGGCCAGGTCCTCGTAGCCGCGGTTGATGACGTACACGTTGCGCAGCACGGAGGTGCCCTGGGCGGCGAGCATCGCGAGCAGGATGACCACGGCCGGGCGCAGCGCGGGCGGGCACATCATCTCGGCGGCGCGCCAGCGGGTGGGGCCCTGGACGAGGACGCGGTGCGGGTCGAGGAGCTTGACGTCCGCGCCGAGCCTGGTCAGCTCGGTGAGGTAGATGGCGCGGTTGTCGTAGACCCAGTCGTGGATCATCGTGGTGCCGTGCGCGGCCGCGGCGATGGCGGCGAAGAACGGCACGTTGTCGATGTTGATGCCCGGGAACGGCATCGGGTGGATGGTGTCGATCGGCGCGGTGAGCTTGGAGGGGCGCACGGTGAGGTCGACCAGACGGGTGTGGCCGTTGTGGGCCCGGTACTCGGGGGTGCGGTCGTAGTCGAGGCCCATGCCCTCCAGGACCGCGAGCTCGATCTCCAGGAACTCGATCGGCACCCGGCGGATGGTCAGCTCGGAGGAGGTGACGACGGCGGCGGCGAGCAGGCTCATCGCCTCCACCGGGTCCTCGGCCGGGGTGTAGTCGACGTCGCAGGTGATCTGCGGGACGCCGTGCACGGTGAGGGTGGTGGTGCCGATGCCCTCGATCCGGACGCCCAGCTTCTCCAGGAAGAAGCACAGGTCCTGGACCATGTAGTTCGGCGAGGCGTTGCGGATGACGCTGACGCCGTCGTGCCGGGCGGCGGCGAGCAGGGCGTTCTCGGTGACGGTGTCCCCGCGCTCGGTCAGCACGATCGGCCGGTCCAGCGGGGTGCCGGGCTCGACCGAGGCGTGGTAGGCGCCGCCGGTGGTGGCGACCTCCAGGCCGAAGCGGCGCAGCGCGGTCAGGTGCGGCTGGACGGTCCGGGTACCGAGGTCGCAGCCGCCCGCGTACGGGATGGCGAAGCGCTCGGCGCGGTGCATCAGCGGGCCGAGGAACATCAGCACGCTGCGGGTGCGGCGGGCGGCCTCGACGTCCATCGCGGCGAGGTCGAGCTCGGCCGGCGGGGTGAGTTCGAGGTCGCGGCCCTCGTTGATCCAGCGGCTCCTGACGCCGATGCTGGTCAGCACCTCCAGGATGCGGTAGACCTCCTCGATCCGGGCGACGCTGCGGATCGTGGTGCGGCCGGTGGTCAGCAGCGAGGCGCAGAGGATCGCCACGCAGGCGTTCTTGCTGCTGCGGACGTCGATCGCGCCGGAGAGGCGGGTGCCGCCGGCGACGCGCAGGTGCATCGGGCCGGAGTAGCCGAGGGAGACGATCTCGCTGTCGAGGGCCTCGCCGATGCGGGCGATCATCTCAAGACTGACGTTCTGCTTGCCCTGTTCGATGCGGTTGACCGCGCTCTGGCTGGTGCCGAGTGCCTCGCCGAGCTGCGCCTGGGACCAGCCGCGGTGCTGACGAGCGGTACGGATGAGGGTGCCGATACGGGTGAGGTAGTCGCCTGTCACTCGGCAGACCATATCTCATGGTTGAGATGGCACCAGAATCAAGGGCGGGCGTGGCGCCACATTTGTCCGTTTCTCACCCTGTATGCGCATCGGATCTTCACATCACCGTGCGATATTCCTGAGGTTCTGCTGTGCAAGCGCGGCACAGGAGTTCACGCCGTGGACGGCCCCAGCGGTTCCGCCCGGCCCACGATGGTGCCCGCCCGGTCGATGCAGATGACGTCCACCGCGACCGGCGAGCCCACCAGCACGCCCAGCGCCGTCGCCCGGGCCGCCTCCGCGACCAGGTCGCCCAGCGGCACCCCGGCCTCCCGGCACAACTGCACCGCCTGCAGGCCGGTGTTGGCCCCCGCCACCGCCTGCGCCAGCGCCTCGTCCGCGCCGCCGCGCCGGGCCAGGTCCGCCAGGTACCCCTTGTCCACCTGGGAGCGCGCCGAGTGCAGGTCCAGGTGGCCGGCGGCGAGCTTGGACAGCTTGGCGAAGCCGCCCGCGATGGTCAGCCGGGGCACCGGGTGGCGCTTGAGGTACTTGAGGACGGCCCCGGCGAAGTCGCCCATGTCGAGCAGCGCGTCCTCGGGCAGCCCGTGCACCGCGACCGCGACCTTCTCCGAGGTCGAACCGGTGCAGCCCGCCACGTGGGTGCGCCCGGCGGCGCGGGCCACGTCGACGCCGCGCCGGATCGAGTCGATCCACGCCGAGCAGGAGTAGGGGACGACGATGCCGGTGGTGCCCAGGATGGACAGGCCGCCGAGGATGCCGAGGCGGGGGTTCCAGGTCGAACGGGCGATCTCCTCGCCGTGGTCGACGGAGATCTCCACCACCACGTCCCCGCTGCCGCCGTGCTCGGCGGCGACCTCGGCGACGGCGTCCCGGATCATCTGCCGGGGCACCGGGTTGATCGCGGGCTCGCCGACCGGCAGCGGCAGGCCCGCCTTGGTGACCGTCCCCACACCCGGCCCGGCCCGGAAGACCACCCCGGCGCCGGGCTCGCCCGCCCGTACGGTGGCGCGGATCAGGGCGCCGTGGGTGACGTCGGGGTCGTCGCCGGCGTCCTTGACCACCCCGGCCATGGCGCTGGACCGGGCCGGTCCGGGGGCCGGCTGCGCGGCGGTCGACCGGTCGGCTGCCGGCTGCTCGGTCGCCGACAGTTCGGTCGCCGGCTCCCCGGCGGTCAGCCGCTCGACCGCGAGGGCGAAGGCCGGCTGCTGGCCCTTGGGGAGGGTGATGGTGACCGGGTCCGGGAACGTGCCGGTGAGCAGTGCGGTGTACGCGGCCTTGGTGGCGGCGGTGGCGCAGGCGCCCGTCGTCCAGCCGTGTCGCAGGCCGCTGCTCTTCAGCTGCCCGGCCCGGCCGCCCGCACCGGCACCCGCACCGGTGCCCGTCGTGGCGCCGACGTCGGCTCCCGTACCGGTCCCGGCTCCGGTTCCGGCTCCTGCTTCGGCTCCCGCTGCGGCCACCTGTGCCTCGCTTCCCACGACGCCCGCGCCCGGCCACCTCGGCCGGACCAGCCGATTTTCCCTCACCCGCCCCACCGCAGCACGACCGGGGCGGGCCCTGCCGCCGGACCGACGGGCCGGTGCGGGAAGCGGTGCGGGAGGGAGCGCGGGAAGCGGTGCGGGAAGCGGGGAGGAACCACCGCCGGGCGTTCTCGAACTGTTCTCCGCACGGGTCTCCCCCCGCCCGACTACCAGCGAGTAATCTTTCGCTCCGTTAATTAGCGGGTTCATGACGCCGGCGGGGTTCCTCACACCGGCCGCTTCGTGGTGCCCGCAGGGTCCATGACGCGTGGTCCGGCGACCGGTACATCCGGCCGGGCCGTCAGTAACTGGGGGTTTCCCGTGGCAGCGATGAGACGTCGCACCTTCCTCACCGGCACGTCGGTGGCCGCCGCCTGGTCGGCCCTGTCGCTCGGCGGCGCGCAGTTCGCCTCGGCGGCGGCGCGCGAGCAGGCGCTGGCGACCACGGCCGCGCGCGCGGTCAGCGTCACCGGCACCACGCTCGAACAGGTGGCCACGCCGGTCGGCACCGGCGGCTACAAGCGGCTGACCGCCGGGCCGGGCTGGCCCCTGATGGTGCGCGGCGACCTCGCCGCGGCGGGCGACGGGCGCGACGACCGCCGCACCGGGCTGGCCAGCTTCGTCCAGTTCAGCGACCTGCACCTGGTGGACACCGAGTCCCCGGTGCGCTTCGAGTACCTCGCCAAGCTCACCGGCAGCGCCTACCGGCCGCAGGAGGCACTGAACGCGCGTGGCGTCTCCTCCCTCGTCGAGCGGGTCAACTCGCTGGCCGGCGGCCCCTACACCGGCCTGCCGTTCAGCATGGTGATGGCCACCGGCGACAACACCGACAACCACGAGCTGGCCGAACTCGACTGGTACCTCAAGGTCATGGGCGGCGGACGGCTCGCCCAGAACACCGGCGACACCAGCCGGTACGAGGGCGTGCAGAACTCCGGCAACGCCGCCTTCTGGAACCCCGAACTCGCCTACGCCGACAGCTACAAGGCCAAGGGCTTCCCCCAGGTGCCCGGCTTCCTCTCCGCCGCAGGCCGCCCCTTCGACGCGCCCGGCCTGCGCACCCCCTGGTACACCACGGTCGGCAACCACGACGACAGCATCGAGGGCTCGCTGCCCGACTTCGGGCTCCTCAACGACCTCTACACCGGCGGCTACAAGCTGGAGGGCTGCGACGACGCGACCGCCGGCCAGCTGGCGGACTCGCTGCGCCGCGACCCGGCGGGCGCCGTGCTGCTGCTCGCCAAGCTGATCGCGAGCGGCGAGGCGGTCCGCGAGGTCACCCCGGACGAGCGCCGACACCCGTTCACGCTCAAGGAGTTCGCCAAGGCGCACCTCGACCCGGCCGCCACCGGCGCCGGCCCGTACGGGCACGGCTTCACCTCGGACATGGTGAGCAGCGGCAAGCTCTACTACACCTTCCGCATCTCGGAGAAGGTCGTCGGCATCAGCCTGGACACCACCAACCAGGCCGGATTCGCGGACGGTTCGCTGGGCACCGCCCAACTGCGCTGGCTGGAGCAGCAATTGAAGGCACACAGCGGGCACTGGTACGACACCAACGGGAACCGGGTCACGGGCGGCAGCACGGACGACCTGATCCTGGTCTTCAGCCACCACACCAGCACCAGCATGGGCAACCTGCTGCCGGACCCGCGCAACATCTTCGAGAAGCGGCACGACGGCAACGAGCTGGTGGCACTGCTCCAGCGCTACCCGAACGTGGTCGGGTGGGTGAACGGCCACACCCACATGAACAAGATCACGCCGCACGGGCACGCCGTGCCGGAGCGGGCGTTCTGGGAGATCAACACCGCCTCGCACATCGACTACCCGCAGCACGGGCGCATCATCGAGATCGCGGACAACGGGGACGGCACGATCTCCCTGTTCACCACGCTCATCGAGTCCGCCGCGCCGTACGCGACGGACTTCGCCAGCACCTCGGACGCCAACCTGGCGGCGCTCTACCGCGAGCTGTCGTACAACGACCCGAACGGGCGCCCGACCGCACTGCTGGGCGCGGGCGAGGACCACAACACGGAGCTGCTGCTCACCAAGCCGACCCGGTGACCGGGCGCCGGACGACCGCGCCCTCCGGGTGAGGGCCGCCGCGGGGTGACGGCGAACAGATAACAGAAGACAGACGACAGATAACAGCGGACAGATTTCATCATCTGTCCGCTGTTATCTGTTCGCTGTTATCTGTTCGCCGTCAGCCGTCAGCCGTTCTGCCGCCGCCCGGCGCCCGGCGCCCGTCAGTCCGGGTACCGCCGTGGCGTCCAGACGACCTCGACGCCCGACGCCCGCTCGACCGCCTGGGTCTGCGAGGAGCCGATGAGCAGGATCGTCCGCATGTCCACCAGGGCCGGGTCCAGCTCGCCGAGCCGGACGATCCGGACGCGTTCGGTCGGGCCGCCGACGTCCCGCGCCATCACCACCGGGGTCTGCGGCGCGCGGTACTCCAGCAGCAGGTCGCGGGCCAGGCCGACCTGCGTGGTCCGGGACTTCGAGCCCGGGTTGTACAGCGCCAGCACCAGGTCGGCCTCGGCGGCGGCGCGCAGCCGCTTCGCGACCGCGTCCCACGGCTTCAGCCGGTCCGACAGCGACACCACCGCGTAATCGTGCCCGAGCGGGGCGCCGGCCCGGGAGGCGGCCGCGTGGGCGGCGGTCATCCCCGGCACGATCCGCACCGGCACGTCCCGGTAGGCGGGCTCGCAGGCGACCTCCAGCACGGCGGTGGCCATCGCGAAGACGCCCGGGTCGCCGGAGGACACCACGCAGACCCGGTGTCCGCGCCGGGCGAGGTCCAGGGCGAACTCGGCGCGCTCCGACTCGACCTTGTTGTCGGAGCCGTGCCGCTGCTGCCCCGGCCGCTCGGGCACCCGGTCCAGGTAGGTGGTGTAGCCGACCAGGTCGGTGGCCTCGGCCAGCGCGCCGCGCGCCTCCGCGGTGAGCCACAGCGGCCCGGCCGGCCCGGTGCCGACCACGGTCACGCTGCCCATGCCGTCCGCCAGCCGTACGGTCGGCTCCAGCGGCGCGACCTTGCTCGGCAGCACCGCGACCGAGAAGTACGGCACGCTGTCGCCGTCGATCTCGGCGAGCGGCGCGATCCGCTCCCCGTCCTGGTAGGCGCGTTCGACGTACTGGGCGTCGGCGAGCCGGCCCGCGCGCTCCAGGGCCCGCCGGACGGCCGGGAAGGTGCGCCCCAGCTTCATGATCACGGCGGAGTCGGCGGCCGCGATCCGGGCGGTCAGCTCCTCCTCGGGCAGCGTGCCCGGGATGACGGTGAGCGTCTCCTCGGCCTCGGTCAGCGCCTGTCCGAGCCGGGCGGCGGCGGCGCTGACCGAGGTCACGCCGGGCACCACCTCGGTCGGGTAGCGGTGCGCGAGCCGCTTGTGCATGTGCTGGTAGGAGCCGTAGAAGAGCGGGTCGCCCTCGGCGAGGACGACGACGTCGCGCCCGGCGTCCAGGTGGGCGGCGAGCCGGTCGGCGGCCTCCGTGTAGAAGTCGTCGAGCGCGCCCCGGTAGCCGCCCGGGTGGTCGGTGCTCTCGACGGTGAGCGGATAGACCAGCTTCTCCTCGATCTGACCGTCCGTCAGATAGCGTTCGGCGATCGAGCGCGCGATGGAGCGGCCGTGCCGGGCGCTGTGGTACGCCACCACGTCGGCCTTGCCGATAAGTTCGGCCGCGCGGACGGTGACCAGCGACGGGTCGCCCGGGCCGAGCCCGACCCCGTACAGCCGCCCGGTGGCGCCGCCCTGGCGATCCTGGCCAGTCTGACGATCCGTCACTCTACTTCGCTCGCAATCGCGTTGATCGCGGCGGCGGCCATCGCGCTGCCGCCGCGCCGGCCGCGCACCACCAGGTGCTCCAGGCCGGACGGGTGCTCGGCCAGGGCCTGCTTGGACTCGGCGGCGCCGATGAAGCCGACCGGGACGCCGATCACCGCGGCCGGACGCGGCGCGCCCGCCTCGATCATCTCCAGCAGCCGGAACAGCGAGGTCGGCGCGTTGCCGACCGCCACCACCGCGCCCTCCAGGCGGGGCAGCCACAGCTCCATGGCGGCGGCGCTGCGGGTGTTGCCCATCGCGCGGGCCAGCTCGGGCACCGACGGGTCGGTGAGGGTGCAGATCACCTCGTTGTCGGCGGGCAGCCGCTTGCGGGTCACGCCGCTGGCCACCATGTTGACGTCGCACAGGATCGGCGCCCCGGCGTGCAGGGCGGCGCGCGCGGAGGCGACCACGCCGGGCGAGTACACCAGGTCCTCGACCAGGTCGACCATGCCGCAGGCGTGGATCATCCGCACCGCGACCTGGGAGACGTCCGCCGGAAGGGCGGCCAGGTCGGCCTCCGCCCGGATGGTGGCAAAGGACTGGCGGTAGATGGACGCGCCGTCCTTCTCGTACTCGATCACTTCGTGGTCCTCCTGGCCGCGGCGACCGCCTCGGCCGTCTGCTCGTTCCTCACGTCCACGGACACGTTCACGGACACGTCCACGGAAGGGCCCGCGGTCGTCGCCGGCCCGTTGACCGTCACCCGGTAGCCGTGCCCCGTGGCGAGCACGTCCACCCATCGCCCGGCCGGGTGGCCGCAGCGCCGTTCACAGCCGGACCAGTGCACCGGCAGTGCGCCCGGCCCGGATTCCGCCGACTCCAGCGCCCGCGCCGCGTCCGCCCGGACGTCGGCGAGCGACTTGGCGCAGCCCGGCAGCCCGGTGCAGGCGGTGGCCCGCTCCCAGGCCGAGCCCGGCTCGGTGCGCACGCCGGCCGCCGCCAGGGCGGGCAGCCGGTCGGCCGGGGCGCCCGGCAGCACCACGCCGCGCCAGGGGGTCAGCCGCAGTTCGCCCGCAGAGGCGGCGACGAGCGCGCGCCACTGGGCGGCGCTCGCGCGGCCGAAGCGCAGGCCCACCGAGAGAGCGCCGGGCAGCGCACCGACGGCGGGTGCCTGCCCGGCGAACGCGGGCAGTTCCACGGCGCCGGCCGGCAGCCGGCCGCTGCCCCGGTCGGGCAGCAGGTCCGCCACCTCGCGCACGTGCCAGGCCTTGCGCCCGGTGGCGCGCAGCACGTCCAGGAACGCGTGCGCCGCGTCCAGGACGGCCGTCACCTCCTGCCCGGGCTCGACCGGGTGCCCGTAGGCGGCGCGCCCGAGGCGCAGCAGCGCGGGCCGGCCCGCGCCGGCAGCACCCGCATCAGCAGCGCCCGAAGCACCGGCGTCCGAGCCTGCGATCAATGTCACATCGGCGTCGAGCGCGGCGACATCGCCCCGCCCGTCGTCCAGCGCGAACAGGAACTTGCCGGAGAGCCCGGCCGCCCAGTCGCTCGCGCACAGCCGCGCGTCCAGTTCCCGTACCCAGGGCCGCAGATCGGCCCCCGGAGCGCCCCCGGCGCCGGGCAGGCCGGCCAGCGGCGAGGCCACGATGTTGCGCACCCGCTCGTGGGTGTCCGAGGGCAGCAGGCCCACCGCCCGCAGCCGGTCGGCGAGTTCGGCCGCGCAGTGCGAACCCAGGCCGCGCAGTTGGACGTTGCCGCGCGAGGTGGTCTCCAGCGCGCCGTCACCCAGGGCTTCGGCCGCCTCGGCCAGCGCGAGAGCCTGACGGCCCGTCAGGAGCCCGCCGGGCAGCCGGACGCGGGCGAGGGCGCCGTCGTCGGCGGCGTGCAGGCGCAGCGCGCCGGGGCAGGCGTCCGCGCGCCCCCGGTCTGGCACCCCCCGGTCGGACGCCGCGGCGCCCGGCGCGGCGGCGTCGGGTGTCGGTGGCATGGCGGCGAGCATACAGATGATCCGATCGGTTGCCCCCGTCCGCTGCATCACATTCCCGGGCCGCCCCGTGCCCGGGCCCACTCGTGCCGGCGCCCGTGCCGGCGCTCCGCCGACCGCTCCCGCCACCGGCCGCTCTCCCGCAGGTCAGCCGTACCCCGTACGATGCTGCCGGGCGGTCCCGGCGGACCGCCCGACGCCAGCGACGGCGCAGGGGAGGAAACCGGTGCGAACCCGGTGCGGTCCCGCCACTGTGACCGCGGCGCACCGGGGAGCCGGTGGACCGCGGAAGCCAGGAACTCCTGCCGTCCTCCACCGGCCCGGGGCGCGGACCCCGAGGAAGGCAGTCATGCACCAGCGCTGTCGCATGCCCGCGCCCGTGTCCCCGGCCACCACCACGGCCACTGCGGCCACCCCGGCCGACCCGGCCACCACGGCCAACCCGGCCATCCCGGCCGACCCGGCCACCGACGAGGCCGGGAGGGCCTTCGCATGATCCTGCTGCTGTCGACGTCCGACACCGACCTGCTGAGCGCCCGCGCCTCGGACGGACCTGTCCGCTACCGGCTCGGCAACCCGGCCCGGCTGACCGCCGAGGACCTGCCGGCGCTGCTGGAGGGCACCGAGCTCGTCGTGGTCCGCCTGCTCGGCGGGCGCCGCGCCTGGCAGGAGGGCCTGGACGCGCTGCTCGCCGGCCCCCGCCCGGTCGTCGTGCTGACCGGCGAACAGGCCCCCGACGCCCAGCTGATGGAGCTGTCCACCGTCCCGGCCGGCATCGCCGCCGAGGCCCACGCCTACCTCGCCCACGGCGGCGCCGCCAACCTGGCCGAGCTGGGCGCCTTCCTCTCCGACACGGTGCTGCTGACCGGCCACGGCTTCGCCCCGCCCGCCTCCGCACCCGCCTGGGGGCCGCTGGAGCGCGAAGCCCGTACGAACGACGGCCCGACCGTCGCGGTGCTCTACTACCGCGCCCACCACATGAGCGGCAACACCGCCTTCGTGGAGACGCTCTGCCGGGCCGTCGAGGACCAGGGCGCGCAGGCCCGCGCGTACTACTGCGCCTCGCTGCGCGGCGCCGAGCCCGAGCTGCTGGCCGCGCTCGGCGAGGCCGACGCGATCGTCACCACCGTGCTCGCCGCCGGCGGCACCCGCCCGGCCGACGCGCAGGCCGGCGGCGACGAGGAGGCCTGGGACGCGGGCGCGCTCGCCGCCCTGGACCGGCCGATCCTGCAGGCCCTGTGCCTGACCTGGTCGCGCGCCCAGTGGGAGGCCAGCGACGACGGCCTGTCCCCGCTGGACACCGCCACCCAGGTCGCCGTGCCCGAGTTCGACGGCCGCCTGATCACCGTCCCGTTCTCCTTCAAGGAGCTCGACGAGGACGGCCTGACCGTCTACGCCGCCGACCCGGAGCGCGCCGCCCGCGTCGCCGGAACCGCCGTCAGCCACGCCCGGCTGCGCCACGTCCCCGCCGCCGAGCGCCGCCTCGCCCTCGTGCTGTCCGCGTACCCGACCAAGCACGCCCGGGTCGGCAACGCGGTCGGCCTGGACACCCCGGCCAGCGCCGTCCGGCTGCTGGAGCGGCTGCGCGCCGAGGGCATGGACCTCGGGGACGACCTGCCCGGGTTCGACGGCACCGAGACCGAGGGCCACGAGGGCGACGCGATCATCCACGCCCTGATCGCCGCCGGCGGCTACGACCAGGACTGGCTGACCGAGGACCAGCTCGCCCGCAACCCCGTGCGCATCCCCGCCGCCGACTACCGCCGCTGGTACGCCACCCTCCCCCGGGCCCTGCGCGAGCAGGTCGAGGAGCACTGGGGCCCGGCCCCCGGCGAGCTGTACGTCGACCGCTCGCAGAACCCGGACGGCGACATCGTGCTCGCCGCGATCCGCTCCGGGAACCTGCTCGTCCTCATCCAGCCGCCGCGCGGCTTCGGCGAGAACCCGGTCGCCATCTACCACGACCCCGACCTGCCGCCGAGCCACCACTACCTGGCCGCCTACCGCTGGATCGAGGCCGCGCAGGCCGACGGCGGCTTCGGCGCCCACGCCGTCATCCACCTCGGCAAGCACGGCAACCTGGAGTGGCTGCCCGGCAAGACCGCCGCGCTGTCCGCCGAGTGCGGCCCGGACGCCGTCCTCGGCAACCTGCCGCTGGTCTACCCCTTCCTCGTCAACGACCCGGGCGAGGGCACCCAGGCCAAGCGCCGCGCCCACGCCACCCTCGTCGACCACCTCGTGCCGCCGATGGCCCGCGCCGACTCCTACGGCGACATCGCGCGCCTGGAGCAGCTCCTCGACGAGCACTCCAACATCGCCGCGATGGACCCGGCCAAGCTGCCCGCCATCCGCGCCCAGATCTGGACCCTCATCCAGGCCGCCAAGCTCGACCACGACCTCGGCCTCGACGAGCGCCCCGAGGACGACGGCTTCGACGACTTCCTGCTGCACGTCGACGGCTGGCTCTGCGAGGTCAAGGACGCCCAGATCCGCGACGGCCTGCACGTCCTCGGCCAGGCCCCCGCCGGCACCGACCGGGTCAACATCGTGCTCGCGATCCTGCGCGCCCGCCAGATCTGGGGCGGCGTCAGCGCCCTGCCCGGCCTGCGCGAGGCGCTCGGCCTGGACGAGGCCGCCCTCACCCTGGGCGCCACCGACGCCGCCGAGGCGCAGGCCCGCGCCCTGGTCGAGGCCATGGAGGCCGAGGACTGGGCGCCCGAGGCCGTCGAGAAGGTCGCCGCCGGGCACCCGGAGGCCGTCCGCGAGGTCCTGGCCTTCGCCGCCACCCAGGTCGTGCCGCGCCTGGCCGCCACCACCGACGAACTGGACGCCGTCCTGCACGCCCTCCAGGGCGGCTTCGTCCCGGCCGGGCCCTCCGGCTCCCCGCTGCGCGGCCTGGTCAACGTGCTGCCGACCGGCCGCAACTTCTACTCCGTCGACCCGAAGGCCGTCCCCAGCAAGCTCGCCTGGGAGACCGGCCAGGCCCTCGCCGCCTCGCTGGTCGAGCGCTACCGGGCCGACAACGACGGCGCGTTCCCGCCCTCGGTCGGGCTCTCGCTCTGGGGCACCAGCGCCATGCGCACCGCCGGCGACGACATCGCCGAGGCCTTCGCGCTGCTCGGCGTGCGCCCCGTCTGGGACGAGGCCTCCCGCCGGGTCACCGGCCTGGAGCCGATCCCGCTGGACGAACTCGGCCGCCCGCGCATCGACGTGACGCTGCGCATCTCCGGCTTCTTCCGGGACGCCTTCCCGCACGTCGTCGCCCTGCTGGACGACGCGGTGCGCCTGGCCGCCGCCCAGGAGGAGGCCGACGCGGACAACTTCGTCCGCGCGCACGTGCAGGCCGACCTGGCCGTGCACGGCGACGAGCGCAAGGCCACCGTCCGCGTCTTCGGCTCCCGCCCGGGCACCTACGGCGCCGGCCTGCTCCAGCTGATCGACAGCCGCGACTGGCGCACCGACGCCGACCTCGCCGAGGTCTACACCGTGTGGGGCGGCTACGCGTACGGGCGCGGGCTGGACGGCCGCCCGGCGCGCGAGGAGATGGAGACCGCGTACAAGCGGATCACCGTCGCCGCGAAGAACACCGACACCCGCGAGCACGACATCGCCGACTCGGACGACTACTTCCAGTACCACGGCGGCATGGTGGCCACCGTCCGCGCCCTCACCGGCAAGGCGCCGACCGCCTACATCGGCGACTCCACCCGCCCGGAGACCGTCCGCACCCGGACGCTGACCGAGGAGGCCGCCCGCGTCTTCCGCGCCCGGGTCGTCAATCCGCGCTGGATCGAGGCGATGCGCCGCCACGGCTACAAGGGCGCCTTCGAGATGGCCGCGACCGTGGACTACCTGTTCGGCTACGACGCCACCACGGGCGTGGTCGCGGACTGGATGTACGAGAAGCTGACCCAGGAGTACGTCCTCGACCCGGTCAACCGGGAGTTCCTGGCCGGCGCCAACCCCTGGGCGCTGCACGGCATCAGCGAGCGCCTGCTGGAGGCGGCGAGCCGCGGCCTGTGGGAGCAGCCGGACCCGGCGCTGATCGAGCAGCTGCAGGCGGCGTTCCTGGAGACCGAGGGCGACCTGGAGGGCGACGAGGGCTGACCGGTCACCGCCGGACGGGGCCGCCGGTGTCGTCACCGGCGGCCCCGTCCTCAGGTGCGGTGACCGGGGTGCGGTGACCGGCGTGCGGTGACCGGGGTGGTGCCGGTCGTTCCGGTGACCGGCGTCAACTTCGTGTGCAGCCGTCTGGCACCGATCGCGGCCCAAGCGGACAATACGGGTCATGTCGCGCCGCACCGGTACCGCCAGCCCAGACCTGAGCACGACCACCGCCGACGACCGGGAGGCGCCCGCGCCGCACCGGCACCGGGGGCGGGTGGGGGCACTGGCGTGCGGGGCCGTGCCGGTGCTGGCCTTCCCGGCCGCCGGGCAGGCCTGGCTGGCGTGGGTCGCGCTCGTGCCCGGGCTGCTGCTGATGCAGCGGGCGCCCTCGGCGCGGGAGGCGGCGGTGCGCGGCTGGTGGTTCGGCGCCGGGTTCATCCTGACCGCGATGTACTGGCTGGTGCCGTCCATCGGCCCCGGACTGCCGGTCCTCGCCGGCCTGTTCGGCGCCCTTCAGGGCGCCCTCGGCTACGCCGTGCACCGGCTGCTGCGGCCGCCGCTGACCACCCGGCGGGCGCTGCTGGCCCTGCTGGTCGTCCCCGCGGTGTGGGTGACCACCGAGTACGCGCGCTCCTGGCACGCCCTCGGCGGGCCGTGGGCCCTGCTCGGCGCCACCCAGTGGCAGCACCCGGCCGTCCTGGCGCTGGCCTCGGCGGGCGGGATCTGGCTGGTCAGCGCGGCGGTCGCGGCCGTCAACACCGGGGTGCTGGTGCTGCTGACGGCGGTGCACTGGCGGCCGCGGGCCGTCGCCGCGCTGAGCGCCGTCCTCGTGCTGGCGGCCGGGCCGCTGCTGTTCGCGCTGCGCGAGGCGCCGGTGCGGGACGGCGCGGTGACGGTGGTGCTGGTGCAACCGGGCATCGTGGCCGACCCGCAGGAGCGGTTCGAGGCGAGCGCCCGGGCCACCGAGGCACTGGTCGGGCAGCCGGTGGACCTGATCGTCTGGGGCGAGAGCAGCACCACCGCCGACCTGGACCGCGACCCGGCCGCGCTCGACCGGCTGCGCGGGCTCGCCGCCACCACCGGCGCGCAGGTGCTGGCCGGGGAGGACGCGCGCAAGGCGGACGGGCGGATCTCCAAGGACGCGGTGCTGGTCGCGCCGGCCGGCGTGGTGGACCGCTACCGCAAGATCCGGCTGGTGCCGTTCGGCGAGTACATCCCGATGCGGCCCGCGCTCGGCTGGATCGCCGGGGTCAGCCGGGCGGCGGGGGAGAACCGGGCGCCCGGCACCGCCTTCCACGTCCTCCCGGCGACCGACCGAACGGGCCGGCCGCTGCCGGTCGGCGCGCTGATCTGCTTCGAGTCCGCGTTCCCGGACATGGCCCGCACCGCGGCGCAGGACGGCGCCCGGGTACTGGTGTACCAGTCCTCGACCTCGACCTTCCAGCGCACCTGGGCGCCCGAGCAGCACGTCTCGCTGGCGGCGATCCGCGCCGCCGAGACCGGCCGCCCGGCCGTGCAGGCCTCGCTGACCGGGGTGTCGGCGGCCTTCGACGCGCAGGGCCGCGAACTCGCCCGGCTGGGCACCGACGCCACCGGCGCGCTGACCGTCCGGCTGCCGCTCACCGCGCCCGGCACGCAGACCTGGTACGACCGGGTCGGTGACGTGGTGCCGGTGGGCGCGCTGCTGGTCACGGCGGGCGCGGCGGTGGGCGGGTGGCGCGCCCGGGCCGCGCGGCGCCCGGCTCAGCCGGCCGTACCGGCGCTGTAGACGCCGAACGCGGCGCCCTGGGCGTCGCGCAGCACGGCGATCCGCCGGCCGCCCGGCATGGAGTAGGCGGGCATCAGCACGTCCGCGCCGAGGGCGACCGCCCGCTCGGCCGTGTTGTCGACGTCGGCGACCGAGAAGTACGGCAGCCAGTGCGGCGGCACCTCGGGCGGGAAGTTCTCGCCCATCGCCAGCATGCCGCCGAAGTCCTGCCCGGCCAGGCCCCACTGGGTGTAGTGCTCGGACGGGGCGACGGACCAGCCGAAGACGGCCGGGTAGAAGGCGATCGCGCCGTCCGGGTCGCGGGTGAGCAGCTCGACCCAGCCCAGTGAGCCGGGTTCGTTGAACACCCCGGCGCCCGGGAAGGCCCGGGGCTGCCACAGCGTGAAGACCGCGCCGGACGGGTCGGCGGCCACCGCGAAGCGGCCGAGGTCGAACACGTCGGTGGGCTCCACCAGCAGGCTGCCGCCGCCGTCCTTGATCCGCGCCGCGGTGTCGTCGGCGTCGGCGACCGCGAAGGACACCGTCCACGCCGTGGGCTGCCTCGGCGCGTACCGCGGGGTGACGGCGGCCGCCGGGGCGTCGCCGAGGTGCATCTGGGTGTAGCCGCCGGCCTCGGGGCGCACGTCGGTGTCGGCGCGCCAGCCGAACAGTTCGGCGTAGAACGCCTTGGCGGCGGCCGGGTCCGAGGTGCCCAGCTCGACCCAGCAGGGGCCGTTGGTGGTCACCGAGGTCTGCTTCATGGCTGCACGCCTTTCCGATGGGCCCTCGGACGCGGCCGTCGCGCCGCCCGCCCGCGCCCCAGCATGCGGGGCGCGGGCGGGCGGCGGCGGGCGGTGGTGGGCCGAACGGGGTGGCGCGGGCGTGACGGTGTGGGCGGGACGGCGTGGGCGGGGCGTGCGAACAGGTGACAGCGAACAACTTTCAGATTTCAACTTTCAGTGTTCAGCTTTCAGATTTCAGATGTTGAAAGCTGTCATCTGTTCTCTGTCAGCTGTCAGCTGTTCGCTGTCCACTGTCCGCTGCCGTCCGGACCCGCCGACCGCCTGGCCGTCCCGTCAGCGGGCCGTCCGCGCCACCGGGATCCACAGCTCGGCGTTCGCGTCGCCCGTGCCCGGGACGAACCGGACCACCAGGGTCTCGGGGCCCGGCCGGGACTCGTACGGGTTGGACGGGAACCACTGGCCGTACACGTCCCCCCACATCTCCTGCAGGGCCTGCGGGAACGGCCCCGCGTTGGTGAACACGGCCCACGTGCCGGCCGGGACGTGCAGGACGTCCAGGTCGTCCGGGACGACGGCGTCCTCGCGCGCCACCACCGCGTGCCAGTAGTCGAGTTCGGAGCCCTCCTCGCGCCCCGGCTCGAAGTTGTCGCTCACCGACACGATGCCGAGCGGGTCCTTGCCGGTCAGCGCGTTGATCCGCTCGACGGTCTCCGTGCCCAGCCCCTTGATGAACTCGGCGATGTGCGGGTTGACGCCCTGGTAGATGAGCGGCACCCGGGCCTTCTTGCCGACGATGCGGAAGTCCGGCTTCTCGACGATTCGGTATTCCATACTGCTGCTTCCTTCCACGACGAGTCGGAAGGACATCCTGGGCTGGGAGGTCAGCACCGCACCGTCGCGCCGGGCCTCGCCCGGTCCGACGCCGTGCATCGCCCGGAACGCCCGGGCGAACGCCTCCCCCGACGTGTAGCCGTACCTGACCGCGATGTCGAGCAACGTCCGCTCGCCGTCGAGGACTTCGGCCCCGGCGACGGTCAGCCGCCGGCGCCGGACGTACTCCGAGAGCGGCATTCCGGCGAGCATCGAGAACAGCCGCCGGAAGTGGTACTCCGACGTCATCGCGATGCGCGCCAGCTCGGCCACGTCGACCTCGCCGTCCAGCCGCCGTTCGATGTCCTCCATCGCCCGGTTCAGGTGCTCCAACACGCTTGCCCCGTCCTTCCCTTGCTGATCTCCACCGTAGGAACCGCCCGACCCCGCCCACCCGACGATCCGTGCCCGCTACGGTCGGGTCGCGGCCGGGCCGCGGTCGGGCAGCGGACCCGAGGTCACGGACTCAAGGTCACGGACTCGAGGTCGCGGAAGAAGGCCCGGATGTCGCCGACCAGCAGCTCGGGCTCCTCCATCGCCGCGAAGTGCCCGCCGCGGTCGAACTCCGTCCACCGGACGATGTTGTTGCTGCGCTCGGCGACGTGGCGCAGCACGAGGAAGTTCTCCTGCGGGAAGGCCGCGAAGGCGGTCGGGGCCCCGGACGGCTCCGGCGGCGCGCCCCAGTAGTCGGCGTGGGCCCGCTCGTAGTAGATGCGGGCGGACGAGCCGGCGGTGCCGGTCAGCCAGTACACCATCACGTTGGTGAGCAGGTGGTCCCGGTCGACGGCGCCCGCCGGGCGGTCGCGGGTGTCGGCCCACTCGTGGAACTTCTCCGCGATCCAGGCGAGTTGGCCGACCGGCGAGTCGGTGAGGGCGTAGGCGAGGGTCTGCGGGCGGGTGGACTGGATGTCGGCGTAGCCCTGCTTGTCGCGGTTCCAGGCCTTCGTCCGCTCCCAGGAGGCGAGGGTGCGTTCGCGTTCGGCGGGGCCGAGCGCGGCGAGTTCGTCCTCGGTGGGCTCGGCGGCCGCCGCGGCGCCGGGGATCAGGTTCAGGTGGACGCCGATCACCGACTCGGGGCGGGTGCGCCCGAGTTCGCGGGAGACGGCCGAGCCCCAGTCGCCGCCCTGGACGCCGTAGCGCGGGTAGCCGAGGCGTCGCATCAGTTCGGCGAAGGCGGCCGCGACGCGCCGGTACTCCCAGCCCTGGTCACGGGTGGGGCCGGAGAAGCCGAAGCCGGGGATGCTCGGCAGCACGAGGTGGAAGGCGTCGGCGCGCTCGCCGCCGTGGGCCGCGGGGTCGGTGAGCGGGCCGACGATGTGCTCGAACTCCACGATGGAGCCCGGCCATCCGTGCGTGACCAGCAGCGGCGTGGCGTCCGGCTCCGGGGAGCGGATGTGGGCGAAGTGGACGTCGGCGCCGTCGATCGTGGTCATGAACTGCGGCCACTCGTTCAGCCGGGCCTCGGCGGCCCGCCAGTCGTAGCCGTGGCGCCAGTGGTGCACGAGCTCCTTCAGGTGGTCGCGCGGGACGCCGTACTGCCAGCCGACGCCGGGCAGTTCGTCCGGCCACCTGGTCCGGTCGAGCCGCCGGTTGAGGTCGTCCAGGTCCTCGTCGGGGACGTCGATGCGGAACGGCCGGATGGTCTCGTCGGGTGGCGTCGTCATAGCGACGCAGCATAGACGGCCCGGCGCACACCAAGATCGACAGCGGGACCGGAACCGCCCCGGGCAGGCCCGGCGCCCGGGCCGTCCCGGTCAGTCCTCCCCGACCGGGCGGCCGCCCGGCTCCTCGACGATCCGCCGGGCGATCTCCGCGGGCCGCACCGGGCGGCCGAAGTGCCAGCCCTGCGCCCAGTCGCAGCCGATGGTCCGCAGCCGCTCGGCGTCCTTGAGGGTCTCCACGCCCTCGGCGGTGACGGTCAGTCCGAGCGCGTGCGCCATCGACACCAGGCCGCTGACGATCCGCCACCCGGTGGCCTCGTCCTTCGCCGGGTCGTGCAGGTCGCCGACGAAAGAGCCGGCGATCTTCAGGCCGGAGACGGGCAGGTCGCGCAGGTAGGCGAGGTTGGACCAGCCGGTGCCGAAGTCGTCCACGGCCAGCGCCACCCCGAGGTCGACCAGCCCGTGCAGGGTGCGCAGCGCCTCGTCCTCGGGCCCGACCACCGTCGACTCGGTGATCTCGAGCTGGAGCCGGGCCGGGTCCAGGCCGGTGCTGTCGAGGATCCGGGCGAGGTCGGCGACCAGGGCGGCGCTGCGCGCCTGCCGGACCGCCAGGTTGACGTTCAACTGCGGTGCGGCGTCCCCGTACTGCTTGATCCACTCGGCGGCCTGGCCGCAGGCCTGCTCCAGCACCCAGCGGCCGAGCGGCATGATCAGCCCGGTCTCCTCGGCGGTGGTGACGAACTCGTCCGGGCCGAGCACGCCGAGCTGCGGGTGGCGCCAGCGCACCAGCGCCTCCACGGCGGCCATCCGGCCGTCCGCGAGCCGGTAGAGCGGCTGGTAGTCGATGAAGAACTCGCCCCGGTCGAGGGCGGCCGGCATCCGCACGGACACCGCGTAGCGGTTGACCGCGCGGGCGTTCTCCTTGGGGTCGAACAGCGTCCAGCGGCCGCGACCGGCCTCCTTGGCGCGGTAGAGCGTCAGGTCGGCGGCCCGCACGGCCGCGCCCGGGGTGGTGGTGGACACCCGGCGCTCCAGCACGCCGACGCTGGCGCCCACGGCGAGCTTGTGGTCGCCGATCAGCACCGGCCCGGCCAGCGCCTTGAGCACCGTCTTGGCGGCGGCCACCGCCTCCTGCTCGCCCCGGCACTTCTCCAGCAGGACGACGAACTCGTCGCCGCCGAGCCGGGCGACCAGGTGGCCGAGCGGGGTCAGCGCGGTCTTCAGCCGGTCGGCGACGGCGGACAGCAGTTCGTCGCCCATGTCGTGGCCGAGGCTGTCGTTGACCACCTTGAAGCCGTCGAGGTCGACGTAGCAGAGGCCGAACCGGGCACCCGGCTCCGGGTCCTCGAACAGCTTCTCCAGCCGTTCGAAGAAGGCGGCGCGGTTGGGCAGGCCGGTCAGCGGGTCGTGGGTGGCCTGGTAGCGCAGCCGCTCCTGGAGCCGGTAGCGGTCGGTGACGTCCTCCAGCATCGCGACCTGGTACTGCGGGGTGCCGTCGTCGTCGCGGATCAGCGAGACGGTCAGGTGGGTCCAGATCACCTCGCCGTCCTGGCGGTAGTACGGCTTGTCGAACTGGAAGTACTCCCGCTTGCCGCTGATCAGCTCCTCGTACGCCTCCCAGACGCCCGGGGTGTCCTCGGGGTGGACGAGGTCGCCGACCCGGCGGCCGATCATGTCCGCCGGGCCGGCGCCGAACAGCTCCTGGAGGGCCTTGTTGACGGCCATGATGTTGCCGTCGGTGTCGCCGATGCCGATGCCGATCGCGGCGCTCTCGAACAGGGCGCGGAAGCGGGCCTCGGAGGCGCGCAGCGCGCGTTCGGCCTCCTTGCGGGCGGCGTCGGCGGCGGTGCGGATGGCCTCCTGCTCGCGCAGGGTGCGCTCACGCAGGGCGGCCGCCCAGCCGGCGGCGAAGGCGCCGGTCAGGGCGGGCCCGCGGTCGTCCGGGACGGGCTGCTTGTGGAGCAGTTCGACCGCGCGGGCGAGCAGCACGGGGTCGGTGAAGTGCGCGTCGACCAGGTCCGCGCCGGCCTGCGCCGCCAGCCGGGGCTCGAAGGGCTCGTCGAGCTGGGCGCGGTGGAGCAGTGCGGCGGTGCGCGTGACCAGGTGGCCGAGCAGTTCGGGGTGGACGGCGATGCCGTGGTCGGCGGAGAGCAGCCGGGCCCAGTCCTCGTGGAACCGCTCGGCGCTGCCGGACACCGGGGTGGGGCTGTTCATGCGCCCGCTCCGGTACGGGCCGGGGCGACGCGGGGGGCGTCGGCGGCGGTGCGGGAGGCGGGTGCGCTAGAGATTCCAGCGACGCTACGGTTGCTAGCGCCGAAAGGATGTCTTCTGGCGACCCGTCTGCTGACATCGGTACGGGCTCTTTCGGCGGTACGGGCGCTGTCGGCGGCATGGACGCGGTCGCCGGTCAGGGCGCGGGCGCGGGACCGGCCGGGGGCCGTCGCGCGGGTCGCGCGGCCTCCGGCGTCGCCTCGCCGGTTCCGGACGGTCAAGGGCGGAACCCCACGCCCGCCACCCCGACCATCCGCTCGGGGTGCTCGCCGACCGACTCGGGCTGGTCCGGGCGCCACTGCGGGAGGTAGACCACGCCCGGCTCGACCAGCTCGAAGCCGGCGAACATCTCGGTGATCTGCTCGTGGGTGCGCATGGTCAGCGGAGTCGGGGTCATCCGGTAGAGCCGCTGGTGGTCCTCGGCCTGGTCCGGGCGGCCCTCCAGGGAGGCGTGCGAGAGGACCAGCGCGCTGCCCGGCGGGAGCGCGTCGCGGATCGCGCCGATCAGCTTCCACGGGTCCTCGTCGTCGCTGACGAAGTGCGCGACGGCCACCAGCAGGACGGCCACCGGCTCGCCCGCCGCCAGCAGCTCGACCACCTCGGGGCGGGCCAGCAGGTCCGCGACGTCGCGCACGTCGGCCTGGACGGCGGAACTGGCCGGGTCCTCGGCGAGCAGCAGGCGGCTGTGCGCGACGGCGACCGGGTCGCGGTCGACGTAGACGACCTTCGCTTCGGGGCGGATCACGCGCGCGATCTCGTGCACCGCGCCGAAGGTCGGAATGCCGGAGCCGATGCCCAGGAAGCGGGTGATGCCGCGCTCGGCGAGGAAGCTCACGGCGCGACGCAGGAAGGCCCGGTTGGAGCGCATGATCTGCGGCAGCTCCGGCCACAGGGCGAGCGCCTTGCGGGCCATCTCCCGGTCGACCTCGAAGTTGTGGGAGCCCCCGAGGTAGTAGTCGTAGACCCGCGCGGCGTTCGGTTTGTCCAGGTCCGTACCTTCCGGTACCCAGCTCGGTCGCCGCATGCCTGTGACTCCTTCACTTCGGTTCGGCCCGCAGTCCGGTCACCCCCGCGTTCCGGTCCTGCCCGCGTTCCGGGTCCGGGGGTGCAACGCCTGACTGCCACTGCTGTGACAGCTGAGACTACAAGCACACAAGATCCTCCCTTGCACCCCGAACGGGTGCAAGCGGAGTGCCCGCCTCCCGGCCATCGATGTTCGCGGAGCGTTCACCGTCCCCGTCCGTGCGCAGGAGGCCCGGAAGCCGCCCGCGGGCGGCCGCGGCGTCGCTAGGGTGGGCGCGTGGACCCCAACCACTACCGCTTCCGGGGCGTGTGGCGCCTCGCGGCGCCGCCGTCCGCGGTGTACGCGGCGCTGGAGGACGTGAACCGCTACCCGCTGTGGTGGCCGGAGGTGCGGGAGGTCCGGCAGACCGGCGCGCAGTCCGGGTACGTCGTGCTGCGGGCGCTGCTGCCGTACCGGCTGGTGGTCCGCCTGGAGACGCGGCTGCACGACCCGGACGCCGGAGTGCTGGAAGCGGTCATGCGGGGCGACCTCGACGGCTGGTCGCGGTTCACCGTCGCGGCGGACGCCTCCGGCGGGCCGGACGGGTCCGGCGGCGGGAGCCTGGTGCTGTTCGAGGAGGACGCTCGGCCCGGCAAACCGCTGCTGCGCCGCCTCGCCCTGCCGCTCCACCCACTGTTCCGGGCCAACCACGCGGTGATGATGCACCGCGGCCGGCGGGGGCTGGAGGCCTACCTCGCGCGAGCCGGTGACGGCTGACGGCTGACGGCTGACGGCTGACGGCTGACAGACCACCGGTGACTGTTGACATATGACAACTTTCAACTTTCAACCGACAGATTTCACCATCTGAAATCTGAAAGTTGAACGCTGAAAGTTGAAAGCTGTCAGCTGTCAGCTGTCACCCGCCAGCTCCCGCGGCCGGCCGCTCCGCCCCCGCCCGTCCCCCACCCCCGGGAGGTCTCGCCCCATGCCCACCACCACCCCGGGCACCGCGCCCGCCCCCGACTTCGGCTTCGACGCCCCCTTCGACCGCTCCGGCACCGGCAGCAGCAAGTGGGCCCGGGCCGCCGCTCCCGGGGTGATCCCGATGGGGCTGGCGGACATGGACCTGCCCGGCCCGCCCGCCGTCGCCGCGGCACTGGAGCGGCGGGCCCGGCACCGGGCGTACGGGTACACGGTGTGCGACCCGGCCGGGCGGGAGCTGGTCGCCCGCTGGTACCGCGCCCGGCACGGCGCCGAGGTCGACCCCGAGTGGGTCCTGCTGCTGCCCTGCGGCCCGCGCACGGCGCTGCGCGTCCTCCTGGAGACCGTGCGCCGGCAGGAGGGCGCGCCCGCGCAGGCTCCGGTCTGTCTCTTATACACATCT
>NZ_JZKH01000045.1 GCF_000961885.1 Streptomyces rubellomurinus | reverse complement strand
TGAGTTCTCAAGGAACGGACGCTTCCTTCGAGCCGCCTTCCAGCGGGCCCTCCGGGCGCTTCGTTCTTTCGTGTTTCCAGCTTACCAGATGTTTTCCGCCCCGTTTTCCGGAGTTTCATTCATCTGATTTCCCGAACTGGTCGGGGTCACTTTCTGCGACGTCCTCCACATTAGCGCATTTCGGTTGTCACCCGAAATTCACGCTCACCCCGGTTGACGGAAACGCCAACGAACCCAACCGAATGGGCCTTCAGGAGTGAGAGTGGGTCTTGCTGAGTGGATGGCCGCTCCAGCGACTCGTTCAACACTAGGCCACCTGGAGGACATCGTCAAACGTCGAGGGCGGGATCCGGCTGGATCCCGCCCTCGGTGGTCGAAGCCGCAGCTCAGCGGCATCGGGTTTCGGTCACGCCGACGCCGGCACCAGCTCCGCCGCCGCCAGGTTCCGCTTGCCGCGGCGCAGCACGAGCCAGCGACCGTGCAGCAGGTCGGCCTCGGTGGGCACGGCCTCCTCGTCCGTCACCTTGACGTTGTTGAGGTAGGCGCCGCCCTCCTTGATCGTGCGGCGGGCGGCCGAGCGGCTCGGCGCCAGGCCGACCGCGACCAACAGGTCGACCACCGGCTGGAGTTCGGTCACCTCGGCCTTGGGCACCTCGGCGAGGGCGGCGGCGAGGGTCGGGGCCTCCAGGTCGGCGAGGTCGCCCTGGCCGAACAGCGCCTTGGAGGCGGCGACCGCGCGCTCGTACTGCTCGGCGCCGTGGACGAGCGTGGTCAGCTCCTCCGCGAGGGCGCGCTGGGCGAGGCGGGCGGCGGGGCGCTCGGTGGTCTCTCGCTCCAGCTCCTCGATCTCCTCCTTCGAGCGGAAGCTGAAGATCCGCAGGAAGTTGGAGACGTCCCGGTCGTCCGCGTTCAGCCAGAACTGGTAGAAGGCGTACGGGGTGGTCAGCTCGGGGTCGAGCCAGACGGTGCCGGACTCGGTCTTGCCGAACTTGGTGCCGTCCGCCTTGACGATCAGCGGCGTGGCCAGCGCGTGCACGGACTTGCCCTCGGCCTTGCGGATCAGGTCCGTGCCGGCGGTGAGGTTGCCCCACTGGTCGCTGCCGCCGGTCTCCAGGGTGCAGCCGTAGCGGCGGTTCAGCTCCAGGAAGTCCATGCCCTGGAGGATCTGGTAGCTGAACTCGGTGTAGCTGATGCCCGCGTCGGAGTTGAGCCGCCGGGCGACGGCCTCCTTGGCGATCATGTTGTTGACGCGGAAGTACTTGCCGACGTCGCGCAGCAGGCTGATGGCGGACATCCCGGAGGTCCAGTCCAGGTTGTTGACCATGCGCGCCGCGTACGGCCCCTCGAAGTCGAGGAAGCGCGAGATCTGGCCGCGCAGGCGCTCGACCCAGCCGGCCACCGTCTCGGGGTCGTTGAGGACGCGCTCGGCGGTGGGCTTCGGGTCGCCGATCAGGCCGGTGGCGCCGCCGACCAGGCCGAGCGGGAGGTTCCCCGCCTGCTGGATGCGACGCATGGTGAGGATCTGCACCAGGTTGCCGAGGTGCAGGCTGGGCGCCGTGGGGTCGAAGCCGCAATAGAACGTGACCGGGCCGTCCGCGAACGCCTTGCGCAGTGCGTCCTCGTCGGTGGACAGGGCGATCAGCCCACGCCACCGCAGCTCGTCGACGATGTCCGTCACGGTCACGCTTCTCCTTCGATCGGGCGTCCGCCCGGCTCGGCCCCGATTCGGTGAGGGGCCCCGGGTCGGTACGACTCCAGCCTGGTAGAGCCTACGCGGTTCCCGCCAGGGAGTTTTCGCCGAGGCACCCGGCCGGGGCCGCCCGGATACTCCCCCGGGTTCCTCCCCGACACCGGAAATTCCGTTGTTCGTCGGCTGTGTGCCCGTTCAGAGTGGTTCCGCCGCCGCGCGGCGGCAGTGACGTGTGTGGAGACGGTCGTGCCGCCGTGGCACGCCCGTGGGAAGGGTGTGCCGAGTGCGCAACACGCTGGTTCTGAACGCGAGCTACGAGCCCCTGACGACGGTGTCGCTCCAGCGCGCCGTCGTCCTGGTGCTCCAGGACAAGGCGGTGGTGGAGCAGGCGCACCCGCTGCGCTCGATCAGGGGGACGGGCGTGACCGTCCCTGTGCCCCGGGTGATCAGACTGCAGCGGTACGTCCGGGTGCCGTTCCGACAACAGGCCCCGTGGTCGAGGCGGGGTGTCCTGGCCCGGGACCAGCACCTGTGCGCGTACTGCGGTCGGCGGGGCACCACGGTGGACCACCTGCAGCCCAAGTCGCGTGGTGGTGAGGACAGTTGGATGAACACCGTGGCCGCGTGCGCGGAGGACAACCAGCGCAAGGCCGACCGGACGCCCGAGCAGGCCGGGATGCGGCTGCTGCGCCGGCCGTTCGTGCCGACGCCGCAGGCGACCCTGATGCTGGCGCTCGGCCTGCGCGGCGCGGAGGCCCGGGAGCTGGCCGACTGGCTGCCCGCGATCCCGGGGCAGCCCGCGCAGGCGGTCCCGGCGGCCTGAGCCCACGGTCACGGTCACGGTCACGGGCTCGGGCACGGCCACGGTCACGAGCGCCGGGCCGGTCACCGGAGCCCCGGTACCCGCCGGGCTCAGCCCTTCGCCTGGTAGCCCGCCGCCGTCCCGAAGGTGCCCGAGTGCTCGGGCACCACGACCACCTGCCCGCCGCCGATCAGCACCCGCCCGGACACCAGCAGCGAGCCCGTACCGGGCGGGAAGTTCCCGCCGGTCGCCTCCTGGCCCCCGGCCACCGGGAACCGGCTGAGGCGCGCGGGCTGGTCGCGGCGCTCGTCGGCGGCGAGCACCAGCGCGCCGCCGTCGAGCCCGACCAGCCGGACGGCGCCCTTGGCGGACGACTGCGCCTTCCAGCGCTGCTTGCCGGTGTCGAGGTCGTAGCCGGCCACGGTGACCGGGCCGCCGCCGCTGCCGCTCGTCGGCACGATCGAGGCGATCATCGTGCGGTCCTGGAAGTAGACCTCCGGAGTGGCCGAAAACGTGCCGTGGGCGACGTCCAGCCGGCCGCCGTCCGCGACCACCGGGATCTCGGCGGCCGGGTCGCCGGCGGCGCCCCAGGCGAACACCCGGTCGTCCTCGGGCTTCCCGCCGGTGGTGAGGACGACAGCGGGCTCGGCGGAGAGCACGGTGACGGTCTTCGGCTGGTTGTTCAGGCCCCGCCACCAACTCACCTTGCCGTCCGCGGCGTTCAGCGCGACGGCCTGGTCGGCGGGGGTCGAGTCGGCGCAGGAGGAGGCGACCAGCACGGTCTTGCCGGTGACGCCGCCGGAGAGCGTGCAGAACTTGCCCTGCCCGGTGTACTGCCAGACGTCCTTGCCGTCCGCGGCCGCCCAGGCGATCGCCCGGTCGTCGCCGACCGCGACCACCTGGTCCTCGGTCACGCCGATCCGCGCCGTGTACGCGCCCTTGGCGTCCGAGACGGTCTTCGTCCACGCCGTCCTGCCGGTCTTGGTGTCCACGGCCGCGACCAGCGTGCAGGGCGTCTTCGGATCGGCCTGGGCCCGGAACAGCGCCGCGCCCAGCCCGGCCCGGTTCACGGTCGCGGACAGCCCGCACGGGACGGCTCCGGCGGCCGGCGGCTCGACCGTCCAGGTCGGCTTGCCGCCCGTACGGTCGTAGGCGTGCACGCCGGCGGCGTCGGCCCGGACCACCGCGTCACCCAGCAGCCAGCTGCCGACCAGGGTGTCGTCCGCCCCCGGCTGCGCCGCCGCCGCGGGCTGGGCGGCCCACGCCCGGGTGTGCGCGACGGCGAAGCCCGGCTCGCCGCCGCTGTCCGCGGCGGCCTTGTCACCGCCCTCGGCGCCGACCGTCAGCCCGGCCGCGACCAGCACCGCCAGCGCCGCGACCCCGGCCCCCGTGCGCACCAGCAGCGCCCGGCGGCTCGGCACGTGCTCCCCGGTCAGGACGGCGCCGGCGGCCGCCTTGGCCCGGTCCGTCAGCGACGAGGACGAGCCGGACCGGCCGCCGCCAGCGCCCCCACCACGCCGCGAAGACCGGGTGGACCCGGCCGACCGGGCGGGCTCGTCCGCTATGGCGGGCTCGGCGGGCGGCTCCTCCTCCACGGGCTCCGGCTGCGGCTCCTCGGCGAGCTGGACGTAGCCGTCCGCCGAGTACTCCGCACCCTCCGGCGCGTACAGCCCGTCCGGCGCGGCGGGCTGCTGCCCGTGGTCCGGGTACTGCTGATAGGGCTGGTACTGCGGGTCCTGCTGGTACTGCGGGTACTGCGGGTACTGCTGATAGGGATCCTGCTGGTAGCCGCCCTCGACGTACCCGGTCCGGCCGTAGCCGGCCTGCCCGTAGTCGCCCTGCGGCTCGTAGTGATCGCCGCCCTGCGGCGCGTAGTGGCCGCCGCCCTGCCACTCCTGCTGGGCCTGCGGGTTCCAGGCCTGCTGCTGGTGGGCACCGCCCTGCCAGTCCTGCTGCTGCGCCTGCGGGTACCAGGGCTGCTGCCCGGCGTGGGCGTCTCCGAAGGGCTCCTGCGCCATCCGTTCCGTCCCTCCGAGCCGCCCTGCCTGCCGATGCGGCAGTCAGCATCTCACGGCGGTCCGGAGGAGGAACCTCCGCCTGCTCAGGCGTCCGCCGACTCCGCGCGCAGGGCCTCGTCGATGCGGGCGGCGAGGGTGAGGTCCAGACCGGTGAGCCCGCCGGCGCTGTGGGTGGAGAGGACGAAGCGCAGGCTGCGCCAGCGGATGTCGATGTCCGGGTGGTGGTCGAGCGCCTCGGCCTGCTCGGCGACGGCGACGACGGCCCGGATCGCGGCCGGGAAGTCGGGGGCGACGGCGGAGCGGACGATGCTGTCGCCCTCCCGGGTCCAGCGCGGCAGGCCCGCCAGGGCCGCCGTGATCTCGTCCTCGCTCAGCCGTGCCCTGCTGCTCATCGAAGCGCTCCCGTTCGGGGTCGTGGTGCGGGTCAGGCGACCTTCCGGCGCGGACGGACCACGAGCTCGCCGCCGCAGTTGGGGCAGGCGGAGGCCATCGCCGCGGTGCAGTCCGGGCAGAAGGTGCACTCGAAGGAACATATCGAGGCGGGGCCGTCCGCCGTCAGCGACACCGCGCACCGCTCGCACGACTCGCGCATCTCCAGGGCCATCTCACATTCCTCCGAATTCCGTACGATCACAATGAAGTTCAGCTACCGGAGCGGTCAGCTCAGCAGCAGCTTGGTGACGGCGACCAGCCCGACCACCACGATCACCGCGCGCAGCGCGACCGGCGGCAGTCGGCGGCCGACCTTGGCGCCGAGCGCGCCGCCGACCAGCGAGCCGACCGCGATCAGCCCGGCGGCCGTCCAGTTCACCGTCGAGGTGAACAGGAAGAACAGGGCGGCGACGGCGTTGACGATCAGCGCCAGCGCGTTCTTCACCGCGTTGATCCGCTGCAGGTCCTCCTGCAGCAGCATGCCCATCAGCGCCAGCAGCAGCACGCCCTGCGCGGCGCCGAAGTAGCCGCCGTAGATGCCGGTCAGGAAGACGCCGGCGAGCAGCACCGGGCTGCCGTCCGGGTCGCCGCCGGGGCGCCGCCGGGCGGCGACGGCCCTGGCGACCCGGGGCTGGACCACCACCAGGACCAGGGCGAGCAGGATCAGCGCCGGGACGATCGCGTCGAAGGCGCCCTTCGGCAGCTTGATCAGCAGCAGCGCGCCGACCAGCCCGCCGAGCAGCGAGGCGGTGCCCAGGCGCAGCAGCCGGCGGCCCTGGTCGGCCAGTTCGCGCCGGTAGCCGATCACGCCGCTGAGCGAACCGGGCACCAGGCCGAAGGAGTTGGAGACGTTGGCGGTGACCGGCGGGATGCCGACGGCGAGCAGCACCGGGAAGGTGATCAGCGTGCCGGAGCCGACGATGACGTTGATCATCCCGGCGCCCACGCCGGCCACCAGGACGGCGATCGCCTCCCAGAGCGTCACGGGTCACCTCTTCTCGTGGTCCTGCCCGACGTGATCATGCCGGACGGCCCGCTCCCCCGACCAGACCCGCCCGCCATTCGGGACGCACGCCACAGTGGCGGGGAACGCCGAGGGCCCGCCACCGTACGGCAGCGGGCCCTCTCCGGAGTTCGCGGTCCGATCACTCCGGGTCGATCTTGCGGTACTCCCGCGCCGGGTCGACCCGCGGCCGGGCGGCGCCCTTCTCGGTGTCCACCGGGCGCGGCCCGGAGGCCGGGTCGATCGGCACCTGGGTGGCCGCCGGCGCCGCCGCCGGGACGCTGGGCGCCGCGACCGCGCCGCCGTTCATGCCGCCGCCGTTGCCGTGGCCGTTGCCGGTCAGCCCGTTGAAGGCGCCGCCGAGGCCCTTGAGCGCGTCGCCGACCTCGCTGGGGATGATCCACAGCTTGTTGGCGTCGCCCTTGGCCAGCTCGGGCAGGGTCTGCAGGTACTGGTAGGCGAGCAGCTTCTGGTCGGCGTCGCCGTCGTGGATGGCCTCGAAGACCGTCCGGATCGCGGCCGCCTCACCGTCCGCGCGCAGCACCGCCGCCTGGGCCTCGCCCTCGGCCTTGAGCACCTCGGCCTGCTTCTCGCCCTCGGCCTTGAGGATCTGCGCCTGGCGCTGGCCCTCGGCGGTGAGGATCGCGGCGCGCTTGTCCCGGTCGGCACGCATCTGCTTCTCCATCGAGTCCTGGATGGAGGTCGGCGGCTCGATCGCCTTCAGCTCGACCCGGTTGACCCGGATGCCCCACTTGCCGGTGGCCTCGTCCAGCACGCCGCGCAGGCCGGCGTTGATGACCTCGCGGGAGGTCAGGGTGGACTCCAGGTCCATCGAGCCGATGATGTTGCGCAGGGTGGTGACGGTCAGCTGCTCGATCGCCTGGATGTAGCTGGCGACCTCGTAGGTGGCCGCCCGCGGGTCGGTCACCTGGTAGTAGATGACGGTGTCGATGTTGACCACCAGGTTGTCCTGGGTGATCACCGGCTGCGGCGGGAACGGCACGACCTGCTCGCGCAGGTCGATCCGGTTGCGGACCCGGTCGATGAACGGGACGACGATGTTCAGCCCTGCGTTGAGCGTCCGGGTGTAGCGGCCGAAGCGCTCCACGATCGCGGCGCTGGCCTGCGGGATGACCTGGATCGTCTTGATCAGCGCGATGAAGGCCACCACGACCAGGACGACCAAAACGATAAGGACGGGTTCCACGGACTCTCCCCTAGACGACCAGGGCGGTCGCGCCCTGGATTTCGACGACGTCGACCTGCTGCCCCGGCTGGTAGACCTGGCCCGGGTGGAGCGCGCGAGCCGACCAGATCTCGCCGTTCAGCTTGATCCGGCCGCCCTCCCCGTCGACGGTTTCCGCGACGACCGCGGTGGCACCCTTCAGCGCCTCGATGCCCATCTTGATCTGCGGGCCCGTCCGCAGTTGCCGACGGGCGATCGGGCCGACGAAGGCCACCAGGCCGACCGAGACCACCAGGAAGGTCACGGCCTGCGGAACCACGCCCGCGCCGAGCCCGGCCACGACGGCGGCGGCCACCGCACCGAGGGCGAACAGCGCGAACTCCGGCACCGCGGTGAGCACCAGCGGTATGCCGAGGGCCGCGGCGGCCAGGAGCCACCAGATCCAGCTGTCCACACCGACCATCCTAGGGAGCGAGGGGTCTTCGGGGGACGGTTCCCGCAGGTCCAGGGGCGGAAACCGGTCGCAGGTGCGACCGGTTCCCATCACCCCCGCGAAGGGGCTAACCCAGCGGCAGGCCCTGCGCCGACCAGCGGTCGCCGTGGCGCTCCAGGGTGAGCGGCAGGCCGAAGCACTTGGAGAGGTTGCGGGCGGTCAGCTCGGTGTCGATCGGGCCGGCGGTGAGCACCTTGCCCTGACGGATCATCAGGACGTGGGTGAAGCCCGGGGCGATCTCCTCGACGTGGTGGGTGACCATCGCCATGGACGGGGCGAACTCGTCCTGGGCGAGCGCGCCGAGCCGGCGGACCAGGTCCTCGCGGCCGCCGAGGTCCAGGCCGGCGGCGGGCTCGTCGAGCAGCAGCAGCTCGGGGTCGGTCATCAGGGCGCGGGCGATCAGGGTGCGCTTGCGCTCGCCCTCGGAGAGGGTGCCGAACTTGCGGGCGGTGAGGCCGGCCATGCCCATCCGGTCGAGCAGGGCGAGGGCGCGGCCCTCGTCGGACTGGTCGTAGGTCTCCTGCCAGCTGACCGTCATGCCGTAGGCGGCGGTGAGCACGGTCTGCAGCACGGTCTGCTCGGCCGGCAGCTTGTCGAACATCGAGGCGCCGGCCAGGCCGATCCGGGAGCGCAGCTCGAAGACGTCGACCTCGCCCAGCTTCTCGCCGAGCACCGAGACCTTGCCCGAGGTCGGGAACAGGTACGAGGAGGCGATCTGCAGCAGGGTGGTCTTGCCGGCGCCGTTCGGGCCCAGGATGACCCAGCGCTCACCCTCGGAGATGGACCACGAGACCTGGTCGACCAGCGCGCGCCCCTCCCGGACCACGGATACGTCCACCAGCTCCAGCACGTCGCTCATGCCCACGCCTTCCCCAAAACAGAATTCTCGGCCGTCGATGCGGGCGGCGTTCCCGGCCCCGGCAGCCGGTGGGCACGGGGTCGGTGCGCCGCACGCGCATGGGCAAACCTACGCCACCCGGATGACCGCCGATTCCGTAGGCTGGCCGGATGCTCGCCTCTCCTGCCGACAATCCGTACGAAGAGCCCCGTTCGGGGCGGCTGACCGCCTGGGGCAACGCCCTGCTCGCCGGGCTGGTGCCGCCGGACGACGCCGCCGCCGCGGTCCAGGGCGCCGACGAGAGCCACCGGGTGACCGGCCTGCCCGGGGACGGGCCGGCGGACCGGCACGGCCTCACCTGGGCGCTGGGGCGCCTGCGGGTGCTCGGCGCGAAGGGCCTGCGGCTGGCGCTGCCGTCCCCCGGCCACCCGCTGGGGCTGACCGGCCCGGCGGCGTTCAACGAGCTGGCGCTGGGCGCGGGCGAGGCGGTGCTCGCGGTGGGCGTGCCGCTCGGGCTGGTGCCGGAGGTCACCGTGTACGGCCCGGAGGGGGACCGCTCGGCCACCGTGCTGTGGCGCTGCGCCGAGGTCGGCGACACCCCGCCGGCCGACGTCCCCTCGCTGCACGAGGCCGAGCGGGAGCTGGCGGACGGGCTGCGCGAGGCGACGCTGCTGCTGACCCGGCTGGACGTGGCCGGCGCCGGGCCCGGGGCGCTGCGCGCCCTGGAGGCGTACCGCCGGCGCGGGCACGCCGAGCTGCTGGCGCCCGGTTACCCGCCGCGCGCGGTGCGGGTGCTGGAGTCGGCGCGGCAGGTGTCGGCGCTGCTGGCGATCGCCGCGGACGGGCACGGCGCGGCGGTGAGCGCCTCCGAGATGGCGGCCCGGCAGTCGGTGCTGGCGCCGCTGCGGCGCACCGCCCGGCGGGCGCAGGTGTCGGCGTACAACGCGCTGGTGGACGAGCGCGAGGCCCGCTAGGCGCTGCCGGGGCCGGCCTCGCCGTTGCGGACGGCCCAGAGCGCGGCCTGGGTGCGGTCGGCGAGGTCCAGCTTCATCAGGATGTTCGACACGTGGGTCTTCACCGTCTTCTCGGACAGGTGCAGGCTGCGGGCGATCTCCCGGTTGGAGCGGCCGTCCGCGATGTGGCCGAGCACCTCGCGCTCGCGCTCGGTGAGGGTGCCGCCGCGGCCCTGCGGGGCGCGCGGGCCCTCGTCGGAGAGCAGCGCCTCGGCCAGTTCGGGCTGGAGCAGCACGTGGCCGGCGTGCACCGAGCGGATCGCGCCGGCCAGTGCCTCCGGGTCGACGTCCTTGTAGACGTACCCGGCGGCGCCGGCCCGCAGCGCGGGGACCATGGTGCGGTGCTCGGTGAAGCTGGTGACGATCAGGATGCGGGCGCGGCTGCCCTCGTCCTTGAGGGTGCGCAGCGCCTCGATGCCGTCCACGCCGGGCATCTTGAGGTCCATCAGGACCACGTCGGGGTCGAGTTCGCGGGCCCGGTCGACGCCCTCGGCGCCGTCGGCGGCCTCGCCGACGACCTCGATGTCGTCCTGGACCTCCAGGAAGGTGCGCAGTCCGCGCCGGACCACCTGGTGGTCGTCGACCAGCAGGACGCGGATCGACGGCGTGCTGTCAGGCACCGGGGACCTCCATCTCGACGAGCGTCCCCCGGCCGGGGGCGGATTCCAGGGTGAGGGTGCCGCCCACGGCGGCGGCGCGGTCGCGCATCGAGGCCAGGCCGAGGTGGCGGCCGGCCCGGCGGACGGTGTCGGGGTCGAAGCCCCGGCCGTCGTCGCGCACCCGCAGGACGGCGCCGCGCGCGGCCGTCCCGGCCAGGGTGACGGTGACCCGGCGGGCGCCGGAGTGGCGCAGCGCGTTGTGCAGCGCCTCCTGGGCGACGCGCAGCAGCGCGGCCTCCTGGGCGGGCGGCAGGGCGCGCACGCCGTCCGCGGCGTAGGCGAGGTCGGCGGTGTGGGCGCGGTCGAGGAGCTGCACCTGGGAGGCGAGGGTGGCGCTGAGCCCGTCCTCCTCCAGGGCGGCGGGGCGCAGTTCGACGACGACGGCGCGCAGTTCGTCGGCGGCCTCGGCGGCGAGCCGGGCGACTTCGGCGAGTTCGGCGCGGGCCCGGGCCGGGTCGCGGTCGACGAGCTTGGCGGCGGCCTTGGCGGTGAGGCGCAGCGAGAAGAGCTTCTGCGAGACGGCGTCGTGCAGGTCGTGGGCGATCCGGGCGCGTTCGCCGGCCAGGGTGAGTTCGCGGCTGCGCTCGTAGAGGCTGGCGTTGGTGAGGGCGAGGGCGGCGTGCGCGGCGAGGATGCGCAGCAGTTCCTCGTCGTGGTCGGTGAACAGGCCGCCGCCGCGCTTGTTGGCGAGGAAGATGACGCCGATGACGGGGGGTTCGTCCTCGGCGGCGTCGGTGTCGAGGATCGGCATCCCGAGGAAGGCGTCCATCTCGGGGTGGGCCTCGGGCCAGCCGCCGAAGGCGGGGGCCCGGCGGACGTCGGCGAGCCGGGTGGGGACGGTCTCGTGGAGCATCTTGGCGAGCACGCCGTGCTGGCGGGGCAGCGGGCCGATCGCCCGCCACTGCTCGTCGGTGATGCCGTCGACGACGAACTGGGCGAAGCCGCCGTGGTCGTCGGGCACGCCGAGGGCCGCGTACTCGGCGTCGAGCAGTTCGCGGGCGGAGGCGGTGATGCGGCGCAGCACCTCGCGGACCTCCAGGTGGCGGCTCATCGCGAGCAGGGCGCGGCTGACGGCGGCGATCCCGGCGAGCGGGTCGCAGGCGGGCAGCGGGTCGTCCTCGGGGCCGGGGCCGCCGGTGGTGCTGGGCATACGGCCAAACTACCGCCGCCGCGGGGGCGGTCGCGTCCGTCCGGGGCCGCCCCGGGTGCGGGTCCACAGGCCTAGGACCTGCGGCCCAGGAGGCCCGCGAACGCCGGAAGGCGGCCCTCTCCACGGTGGGGAGGACCGCCTTCCGGCGAAGCGACGAACCGGGCGTCAGCCCTTCTGCATGACCTCGGGCTCGTGCCGGCGCTGGAGCCGGGTGACGATCACGCCGATGACGACCGAGATGGCGATCAGCGCGGCCGCGTCGATCGACCACTGGGCGACGCTCTGGTGCCACAGCGGGTCGTACTTGGGGTGCTCGAAGTCCTTGTTCCAGGGGCCCATCAGCTTGGAGAGGTCGAGCGTGGTGGCGACGATGCCGGTGCCCCAGCGGGCGGGCATCAGCCAGGCGGCCTGCTCCAGGCCGGGCTTGCTGAAGATCTGGAACAGGCAGCCGGTGAAGACGACCTGGACGATGGCGAACATGACCAGCAGCGGCATGGTCTTCTCGGAGGTCTTGACCAGGGCCGAGATCATCAGGCCGAACATCATCGCGGTGAAGCTGAGCAGGATCATGCCGATGGTCATCTCGATGATCGGCAGGTTCTTGACCAGCAGGCCGTGCTGGGGCAGCTTGCGCGGCAGGAAGCCGACGGCGGAGATGATGGCGCCCTGGATCACGCTGAACACGCCCAGCACGATGATCTTGGACATCATGTACGCCGAGCGGGAGAGCCCGGTGGCTCGTTCTCGCTCGTAGATCGCCCGTTCCTTGATGAGTTCTCGGACGGAGTTGGCCGCGCCGGAGAAGCAGGCGCCGATGGCCATGATCATGATGATCGTCGCGGCGCCGCTGTTGAGGTGCAGCTGGGTCTTCGGGTTCGCCGCCAGGCCGGCCTCGTTGGGGACGAGCACGCTGACCGCGCCGATGACGGCGGGTAGCAGCACCGACAGCGCGAGGAAGCCGCGGTCGGAGGCGAGGACGGACATGTAGCGGCGCATCAGCGTCCACAGCTGGGAGCCCCAGCTCTGCGGCTTCGGCGGCTTGACGGCCTCCTGGGCGACCTGGGCGTGCTGCACCTCGCCGGCCTCGACGGTCGGCGCGGAGTACTGCTGGTAGTGCACCGAACCGCGGTAGCGGCCGGCCCAGTCGTGGTCCGGGTAGTTCTCGAAGGCCTGGAAGACGTCCGCCCAGGTCTCGTAGCCGAAGAAGTGCAGGGCCTCGTCCGGCGGGCCGAAGTAGGCCACCGAGCCGCCCGGCGCCATCACCAGCAGCCGGTCGCAGAGCGCGAGTTCGGCCACCGAGTGGGTGACGACCAGGATGGTGCGGCCGTCGTCGGCGAGGCCGCGCAGCATCTGCATGACCTCGCGGTCCATGCCCGGGTCGAGGCCCGAGGTGGGCTCGTCCAGGAAGATCAGCGAGGGCTTGGTGAGCAGCTCCAGGGCGACCGAGACGCGCTTCTGCTGGCCGCCGGAGAGCGCGGTGATCTTGTTGTCGGCGCGCTTGTCGAGGCGCAGCTCGTACAGCACCTCGTCGATCCGGGCGTCGCGCTCCTTCGCCTCGGTGTCGCCGGGGAAGCGCAGCCGGGCCGCGTACTTGAGGCCCTTCCGGACGGTCAGTTCGCGGTGCAGGATCTCGGACTGCGGCACCAGGCCGATCCGGGAGCGGAGCTCGGCGAACTGCTTGTAGAGGTTGCGGCCGTCGTACAGCACCTCGCCGCGGTCGGCCGGGCGGTAGCCGGTGAGGGCGCGCAGCAGGGTCGACTTGCCGGAGCCGGAGGGGCCGATGACGGCGACCAGGGACTTCTCCGGGAGGCCGAAGCTGACGTCGTTGAGCAGGACCTTCTTGCCGCCCTTGTGCTCGACCTCGACGGTCAGGTGGCGGGCGGAGAAGGAGACGGCGCCGTTGTCGACGAACTCCTGCAGCTGGTCGCCGACCAGCTGGAAGCCGGAGTGGCCGACGGTCAGCCGGTCCTGCGGGCCCATCAGCTGACGCTGGACCCGCTGGCCGTTGAGGTAGATGCCGTTGTGGCTGCCGAGGTCGACGATCTCGTAGCGGCCGTCCGGGAGTTGGCGCAGCTCGGCGTGGTGGCGGGAGACCTGGAGGTCGGACACCACGATGTCGTTGTCGAGCGCGCGGCCGATCCGGACGGTCCGCATCGCGGCGGTCAGGTTGCGGATGACGGTCGGCTGCGGGCCGCCGCCACCGCGCTGCGGCGCGGACGGGAAGCCGTCCTGCGCGAAGGGGTCCGGCGTGAAGCCGGGCTGCGGCTGCCCCGGGTACCCCTGCTGGTGCGGGAACGCACCGGGCTGCGGCTGCGGCTGGTACGGCTGCTGGGGGGCCTGCGGCGCCCAGTTCTGCTGGACCGGCGGCTGCGCGTCCGGCACCGGCCCGCGGCTGGTGACGGCCTCGTGCACGGGGGTCGCCTGCGGGGCGGCGGCGGCCACGGGGGCGGAGAAGGCGAGCCGGGGGCCGTTCTCCGGGTTGCCCAGGTTGACCAGCGCACCGGGGTACAGCTGGGCCTGCATGGTGCGGGCGCCGGCCACGTACGTGCCGTTGGTGCTGCCGTGGTCGTCCAGCTGCCAACCGCTGCCGTTGAAGCTCATGGTCCCGTGGTGCCAGGAGACCCTGGCGTCGTCGAACGGGAAGTCCGACTGCGGGTTGCGCCCGATGGTGTAGGACCGCCCGGGCTCCAGAGTCCGCTGCTGTCCGTTGATCTCGATGACGAGTTGCGGCACTTCTTGCCTGCCCCGCTCTCTCGGTTCCCCCGATTTGTGGCCCCCGCCGGGGGTGCACTGTCCTGAAACTGACGGAGGAATCATTCCAGCCCGCCGACCTCGGGTGAAAGTCACCCCGGGTGACTGTGACCAGGCTGCTACCGAGGTGCCGGTCCGCGACGTGGGACGGGTGCCCGGGGGCCGCCGGCCGGCGGGTAGCGTGGGAGACACCATGAACGCATCGCCCCTGGCCGCTGAGCCCCTCCCCGCCGCCCAGCCCCGGACCTCGGACGAGCGCACCCTGCTCGTCAAGGTGTTCGGCAAGGACCGCCCCGGCATCACCGCCGGCCTCTTCGCGACGCTGGCCGGTTTCGGCGTCGACGTCATCGACATCGAGCAGGTCGTGACCCGTGGCCGCATCACGCTGTGCGCCCTGGTCACCCCGCCGTCCGCGCCGGGAGCCGAGGGCGGCCTGCGGGCCACCGTGCACCGCTGGGCGGAGGAGCAGAAGCTGCAGGCCGAGATCCTCTCCGGCATCGGCGACAACCGGCCGCGCCGCGAGGGCCGTTCGCACGTGACGGTGCTCGGCCACCCGCTGACCGCGGCCGCGGTCTCCGCGCTGACCTCGCGGATCACCGCGGCGGGCGGCAACATCGACCGCGTCTTCCGGCTCGCCAAGTACCCGGTGACGGCGGTCGAGCTGGCCGTCTCGGGTGTGGCCCCCGAGGAGCTGCGGGCGGAGCTGGCCCAGGAGGCGGCCACCCAGCGGGTGGACGTCGCGGTGGTGGCGGCCGGCCTGGAGCGCCGGGCCAAGCGCCTGGTGGTGATGGACGTGGACTCCACGCTGATCCAGGACGAGGTGATCGAGCTGTTCGCCGCCCACGCGGGCTGCGAGCAGGAGGTCGCCGAGGTGACGGCGGCGGCGATGCGCGGCGAGCTCGACTTCGCCGAGTCGCTGCGGGCCCGGGTGGCGCTGCTGGCGGGGCTGGACGCCTCGGTGACGGAGAAGGTGCGCACGGAGGTCCGGTTCACGCCGGGGGCGCGCACCCTGATCCGTACGCTGCAGCGGCTGGGCTTCCAGGTGGCGATCGTGTCCGGCGGGTTCACCCAGGTCACCGACCACCTGGTGGCGGAGCTGGGGCTGGACTTCGCGGCCGCCAACACCCTGGAGGTCGAGGACGGGAAGTTCACCGGCCGGGTGGTCGGCGAGATCGTGGACCGGGCCGGCAAGGCCCGCTGGCTGGCCCGGTTCGCCGAGCAGGCGAAGGTGCCGCTGGAGCAGACGGTGGCGATCGGCGACGGCGCCAACGACCTGGACATGCTGAACGCGGCCGGGCTCGGGGTGGCGTTCAACGCCAAGCCGGTGGTGCGGGAGGCGGCCCACACCGCGGTGAACGTGCCGTTCCTGGACACCGTGCTGTACCTGCTGGGCATCACCCGCGAAGAGGTCGAGGCGGCCGACTGCGCGCCGATCGAGTAGCGGCGCCGGACGTACGTGAGGGGCGCGCGGATCGGATCCGCGCGCCCCTCACGTATGGTCCGAGGATCCCCCCGTACGGCCCGAGGACCCTCCCGTACGGCCCGGGGGTCAGTCCTGCGGCGTGTGGTACGAGACCAGCTCGGCCACGCCCGGCTCGACGCCCTTCCAGGAGCCGCTGAAGCTGAGCACCGCGATCGCCGCGGTCGGGAAGCCGCCGAGCCGCAGCCGCTCCAGCGCGTCGCGGTCGCCCTCGTCCCCGGCCAGCACCTGGGTCAGCCCGAGCACGCCGGGGTTGTGGCCGACCAGCACCACGTCGGCGTACTCCTCCGGGACCTCCTGCAGGACGGCGATGATCTCGCCCGGGCTGGCCTCGTAGATGCGGTCCTCGTACACCGTCCTGCGGGCCCGCTTGGGCAGCTCGTGCGCCGCCAGCTTCCACGTCTCCCGGGTGCGCAGGGCGGTGGAGCAGAGCACGAAGTCGGGGTTGATGCCGGAATCGGCCATCCAGCGGCCGGCGTCCGGGGCCTGGTGGCGGCCCCGGTCGGCCAGCGGCCGCTCGTGGTCGTCCACGCCGTTCGGCCAGTCGGCCTTGGCGTGGCGGAGAACGATGATCCTGCGGGGCGTTTCGGCGCTCATACCCAGCAAGCTTGGCAGAAAAGCCGCCGGGCGGCGCGATGCTCCCGGATGCCGCCACCCGCGGGGGCGACGGGTGCCATCATGCGCCGTTCACCGGCGCGTCATCCGGACGGTGGCGGCCGGTCAGCCCATCGCGTCGGCGACGGAGGCGACGATCGCCACCAGCACCACGATGGCGGCGAAGACGAGGGCGATCCGGCCGAGCTGCTTGCGGCCGTCGGTGGGGTTCGGGTCGAGAACGGGCATGTCCGGGATTCTCCCATCCCGAACACGCCCGCCCGTCGTCGGCCCACGTCCCTTGGCCAGCCCTTGACCGTCAGCCCTTGACCGTCAGGCCCTGACCGTCAGGCGTTGACCGTCAGGCCCTGACCGTCAGGCGTTGGCCCGAGCGACGGGGAGCACCGCCTCGTCCTCGATGTGCCGGGCCCGCGCGGCCCGCAGGCCGAACAGCATCTGCGGCACCAGCAGCAGCGCCAGGAAGCCGAGCGGCCAGTACCACTCGCCGGTGACCTGGTAGATCCGGCCGATCAGGATCGGGCCCGGGATCGAGATCAGGTAGCCGACGCCCTGGGCGAAGACGGACAGCTGCGCCACCCCGCCGGCCGTCCGGGCGCGCAGCCCGATCATGGTCAGCACCAGCGGGAACGCGCAGTTGGACAGGCCCACCAGGACGCACCACAGCCAGGGCACCCCGGCCGGGGCGAGCGCCAGACCTGCGTAGCCGGCGACGCCGCAGGAGGCCAGCACCACCACGAACAGCCGCTGGTCGCCGCGCCGGGCGGCCAGGTTGGGCAGCACGAAGGACACCGGCACGCCGATGACCATGGTGACCGCGAGCAGCGCCCCGGAGGTGCCCTTGTCGATGCCGGCGTCCTGGAAGATCTTCGGCAGGAAGCCCATCACCACGTACGCGCCGGTGGCCTGCAGGCCGAAGAAGCAGGCCAGCGCCCAGGCCGTCCGGCTGCGGGTGATCGGCAGCCTGGTGTGGGCGGCGCCGCCGGGGGCCCGCTCGCCGCGCTCGCGCCGGACGACCAGGACCACCAGCCACAGCACCAGGGCGAGCGCGCCCAGGGCGGCCCAGGCGCCGAGGCCGTAGCGCCAGTCGCCCCCGAGCGCGTTGGTCAGCGGCACGCTGACCAACGCGGCCAGCGCGGTGCCGGCGGACAGCGCCATGGAGTACAGGCCGATCATCGGACCGACCCGGTCCGGGAAGTACCGCTTGATCACCACCGGCAGCAGCACGTTGGAGACCGCCACCCCGGCCAGCGCGAGCGCGGTGAGCAGCAGGAACACCGCGGTGCCGCCGGCGAAGGAGCGGGCCACCACGCCCGCCGTGATCGCGGCCATGCCGGCCGTGATCACCGCGATCGGGCCGATCCGGCGGGCCGCCGCGGGGGCGAGGAAGCCGAACAGCGCGAAGCACAGCGAGGGCACGGCGGCGAGCAGTCCGGCGAGCGTCGGGTTCATCCCGAGGTCGGCGCGGACCTGGTCGAGCAGCGGCCCGAGGCTGGTGACCACGGGGCGCAGGTTGAACGTCGCGGCGGCGATCGCGACGGCGAACAGCCAGACGCCGTACTTGGCGGCGGCGGAGGAGGAGGCAGGAGCGGAGGAGACGGGAGCGGAGGAAGCGGGCCGCTCGGTCTGCGGCCGGGCCCCGGCCCGTGCGGAAGCGGTGGTGTCTGCTGCGGGAGGCATGTGGGCCATCATAGAATGATGGGATGAATTGACGCACCTTTGAATTGGCATGATGGGCGGACCGCCCGTCCGCCGCCATCCCCCGGCCATCCCCCGGACACCATCCACCCGGCCCCACCCGAGCCGTAGCCGCAAGGAGACTTCCGTGGCGCTGTCCTCGCCGAGGCGCACCCCGCTGTCCGACCAGGTGATCGCCCAGCTTCGCGCCCAGATCACCTCCGGGGAGTGGCCGGTGGGCTCGCGCATCCCCACCGAGGCGGCCCTGGTCGAACAGCTCGGGGTGGCCCGCAACACCGTCCGCGAGGCCGTCCGCGCCCTCGCCCACAACGGGCTGCTGGACATCCGGCAGGGCTCCGGCACGTACGTCCTCGCCACCAGCGAGCTGGCCGGGGTGATGCACCGCCGCTTCTCCGACGCCGACCCGGCCCAGGTCGCCGAGCTGCGGGCGACGCTGGAGACCGCGGCGGCCGGCCTGGCCGCCGAGCGCCGCAGCGAGCGCGACCTCGTCGTGCTGGACGCCGCGCTCGCCCGCCGCGAGAACGCCTGGCAGTCGGGGGACGCCGAGTCCTTCGTCCAGGCCGACGCCGCCTTCCACCAGGCCGTCGTCGCCGCCGCGCACAACGACGTGCTGCTCGCCGTCTACTCCGACCTCGGCGAGGTCACCCGGGAGCACCTGCGCCAGGACGTCGGCCCCGAGCTGATCGCCGAGCGCTACGTCGGCCACGACACCATCCTGGAGGCCATCCGGGCCGGTGACGGCCGGCGCGCCTCGGTGGAGGCCGGCCGCGCCATCGGCGCCTGCGCGGACGCCTGACGGAGCCCGCGCCCGGCCGACGCCCGCCGGACGCGCGAACGCCGCTGCCCGGCACCCCCTGCGATCAGGGGTGCCGGGCAGCGGCGTACGGGCGGGGCGGGCGTCAGGCGCCGATGGCGTGCAGACCGCCGTCCACGTGGACGATCTCGCCGGTGGTCTTCGGGAACCAGTCCGACAGCAGCGCGACGATGCCGCGGCCGGCCGGCTCCGGGTCGCTCAGGTCCCACTTCAGCGGGGAGCGGTGGTTCCAGGTGTCGGCCAGCTCGGTGAAGCCCGGGATGGACTTCGCGGCCATCGAGCCGATCGGGCCCGCCGAGACCAGGTTGCAGCGGATGTTCCGCTCGCCCAGGTAGCGCGCCAGGTACCGGTTGGTCGACTCCAGCGCGGCCTTGGCCGGGCCCATCCAGTCGTACTGCGGCCAGGCGAACTGCGCGTCGAAGGTCAGGCCGACGACCGAGCCGCCGTCCTGCATCAGCGGCAGCAGCGCCGTGGTCAGCGACTTCAGCGAGTACGCCGAGACGTGCATCGCGGTGGCCACGGACTCCCACGGGGTGTCCAGGAAGTTGCCGCCGAGCGCGTCCTGCGGGGCGAAGCCGATCGAGTGGACGACGCCGTCCAGGGTCGGCAGGACCTCGCGGACCTGGTCGGCCAGGCCGGCCAGGTGCTCCGGGTTGGAGACGTCCAGCTCCAGCACCTTGACCGGCTTCGGCAGCTTGCGGGCGACCCGCTCGGTCAGGCTCGGGCGCGGCCACGCGGTGAGGATGATCTCCGCGCCCTGCTCCTGGGCGAGCCGGGCGGTGTGGAAGGCGATGGACGACTCCATCAGCACACCGGTGATGAGGATGCGCTTGCCCTCGAGGATTCCACTCATGATCAGTGACCCATGCCCAATCCGCCGTCCACGGGAATGACGGCTCCGGTGATGTACGCGGCCTCGTCCGAGCTGAGGAACCGCACGGTCGAGGCGACCTCGGCGGGCGCCGCGTAGCGGCCCAGGGGCACGCCGGCGACGATCTCCGCGCGGCGCTCGTCACTGAGCACGGCGGTCATGTCGGTGTCCACGAAGCCGGGGGCGACCACGTTGACGGTGATGTTGCGCGGGCCGAGCTCGCGGGCCAGCGAGCGGGCGAAGCCCACCAGGCCGGCCTTCGACGCGGCGTAGTTCGCCTGGCCCGCCGAGCCGGACAGGCCCACCACGGACGAGATCAGGACCACGCGGCCCTTCTTGGCCCGCATCATCAGCTTGGAGGCGCGCTTCACCACCCGGAACGCCCCGGTCAGGTTGGTGTCCAGGACGGACGTGAAGTCCTCCTCGGACATGCGCAGCAGCAGGGTGTCGTTGGTGATGCCCGCGTTGGCGACCAGCACCTGGACCGCGCCGTGCTTCGCCTCGATCTCGGTGAAGGCGGCGTCGACCTGGGAGGCGTCCGTGATGTCGCAGCGCACCGCGAGGACGTCGTACTTGGCCAGCGCCTCGGGCACCTCGCCCGAGCGGCTGGTGATGGCGACCTTGTCGCCCGCCTCGGCGAAGGCCTGGGCGATCGCGAGGCCGATGCCCCGGTTTCCTCCGGTGACGAGAACCGAGCGGCTCAACGATCCACCTCTCTCCCCTGGGTCTGCGCGTACGTCGGAATGCGTACGCAGTCTGTGACGCTATCGGGCGCCCGGCGACGGCGGCGCATCGGGCTCCGACAGCGCAGCACCGGAGGAACTGTCGCAATCCGACAATCCCGGCCACCGCGGCCGACTCCGCAGGTCGGCGCCCCGAAGGGTTGCGCGGACGCCCCTTTCCGGCCACTCTGCCGGGAACAACACGGACGGGCGCACCCGTTGCCCCCGTGGTGCGGACCGACCCGGGACCGACCGCACCGCCCCCGAAGGCGTCCCGGCGAGCAACGAAGGCAGCGCCCATGACCAAGGCCCGGCCCGGGAGCACCCACCGACCCGCACGACTGCTGGCCCTGACCGCCCTGGCGGCAGGCCTCGGCGCGGCCGCCTGGTCGCTGCGCGACCTGCCGGCGGCGTTCGGGCGGCGGCCGGACGCCGAGCGCGAGGAGCGCGTGCGCGACTCGCCGCAGTACCGCGACGGCGCCTTCCACAACGCCCCCTCGACGCTCGCCCGCGCCTCCGAGGCCCCCGGCTTCGACGCCGGCACCGCCCGCCGGATGCTGTTCGAGCGCGGCGGCCGGGTCCCCGCCCACCCGGTGCCGACCGTCCGCCCCGCCCCGACCCCCGGCCCGGCCCCCGAGGGCGTGCGGATCACCTGGTACGGGCACGCCTCCGCGCTGGTCGAGCTGGAGGGCTTCCGCGTCCTGCTCGACCCGATCTGGAGCGACCGCTGCTCCCCCGCCGCGCACGTCGGCCCCAAGCGGCTGCACCCGGTGCCGGTGGAGCTGGAGGAGCTGCCGCCGGTCGACGCCGTGCTGATCTCGCACGACCACTACGACCACCTCGACATGCCCACCGTCAAGCGCCTGGTGCACACCCAGTCCGCGCCGTTCGCGGTGCCGCTCGGCATCGGCGGCCACCTGCGCCGCTGGGGCGTCCCCGAGCACCGCATCATCGAGCTGGACTGGGACGAGACCTGCACCCTGGGCGACCTGGTGCTCACCCTCACCTCGGCGCACCACTTCTCCGGCCGCGGCCTGACCCGCAACACCACCCTGTGGGGCTCCTGGGTGATCGCCGGCCCGAACCGCCGGGTCTTCTACACCGGCGACTCCGGCTACTTCGAGGGCTACGCCCGGATCGGCGAGCAGCACGGCCCGTTCGACGCCGCGCTGGTGCAGATCGGCGCCTACGACGCGGCCTGGGCGGACATCCACATGACCCCCGAGGACGCCGTGCTCGCCCACCGCGACCTGCGCGGCGGCCTGCTCGTCCCGGTGCACTGGTGCACCTTCAACCTCGGCCTGCACCCGTGGGCCGAGCCGGTCGAACGGCTGCTCGCCGAGGCCAAGACCCAGGCCGTCCCGCTGGCCGTCCCGCGCCCCGGCGAGCGGGTCGACGTGGACAACCCGCCCGAGCTGGACGGCTGGTGGGAAACGGTCAGCTGACGAGGTCCGAACCCCACGGGCCGGCCGGCCGAAATGTGCTGGCCGAATACCCGGTGGACGGGAAATGATGCGGTGCGGGCACCCCTGTGCGGTGCCCGCACCGCCACCCCCGCGACCTGGGAGCCCGATTGCCTCCGACGACTCCTGCGGCCGACCGCGCCGTCGACCCGCTGTTCCTCGCCCTCCCGCTGCGCGCCCTCGCCGACGCCGCCCTCACCCGGGCCCGCGAACTCGGCGCCGCGCACGCCGACTTCCGGCTGGAGCGGGTCCGCAGCGCCTCCTGGCGGCTGCGCGACGCCCGCCCCGCCGGCACCTCCGACAGCCTGCAGCTCGGCTTCGCCGTCCGGGTGCTGCTGGACGGCGCCTGGGGCTTCGCCGCCGGCGTGGACCTCACCCCGGGGGCCGCGGCCAGGGTCGCCGAGCAGGCCGTCGCGGTGGCACGCCTGTCCGGCGGGATCAGCCGGGCGGCCGGCGCCACCGAGCGGGTCGAGCTGGCCGACGAGCCGGTCCACCGGGACGTCACCTGGGTCTCCGCGTACGAGGTGAACCCCTTCGAGGTGCCCGACGCCGAGAAGACGGCGCTGCTCGCCGAGTGGAGCTCCCGACTGCTGGCCGCGGAGGGCGTCTCGCACGTCCAGGCGAGCCTGCTGACCGTCCAGGAGAACAAGTTCTACGCGGACACCGCCGGCACCGTCACCACCCAGCAGCGCATCCGGCTGCACCCGGAGCTGGAGGCCACCTCCGTCGACGAGCGCACCGGCGCCTTCGACACCATGCGCACGCTGGCCCCGCCGGCCGGCCGCGGCTTCGAGTACCTGACCGGCACCGGCTGGGACTGGGACGCCGAACTCGCCGAGCTGCCCGGCCTGTTGGCCGAGAAGATGAAGGCCCCGAGCGTCCAGGCCGGCCGCTACGACCTGGTCATCGACCCGTCCAACCTCTGGCTGACCATCCACGAGTCGATCGGCCACGCCACCGAGCTGGACCGCGCGCTCGGCTACGAGGCCGCCTACGCCGGCACCTCCTTCGCCACCTTCGACCAGCTCGGCTCGCTCAAGTACGGCTCCGAGCTGATGCACGTCACCGGCGACCGCACCGCCGAGCACGGCCTGTCCACCATCGGCTACGACGACGAGGGCGTCGCCACCCAGTCCTGGGACCTGGTGAAGGACGGCATCCTGGTCGGCTACCAACTCGATCGCGGCATGGCCAAGTTGAAGGGCTTCGAGCGCTCCAACGGCTGCGCCTTCGCGGACTCCCCGGCGCACGTGCCGGTGCAGCGGATGGCCAACGTCTCGCTCCGGCCCGCCGCCGACGGCCCCGACACCACCGGGCTGATCTCCCAGGTGGAGAACGGCCTGTACATCGTCGGCGACCGCTCCTGGTCGATCGACATGCAGCGCTACAACTTCCAGTTCACCGGCCAGCGCGCCTACGCCATCAGGAACGGCGAACTCGCCGGCCAGGTCAAGGACTTCGCCTACCAGGCCACCACCACCGACTTCTGGGGCTCGATGGCCGCGGTCGGCGGCCCGCAGACCTACGTCCTCGGCGGCGCCTTCAACTGCGGCAAGGCCCAGCCCGGCCAGGTCGCCGCGGTCAGCCACGGCTGCCCGTCCGCGCTGTTCCGCAACGTCAACGTGCTCAACACCCAGCAGGAGGCGGGTCACTGATGACCGACCTGACCGCGAACCGGCCGCACGAACTCGTCGAGCTGGCGCTCGGCCTCTCCCGCGCCGACGGCTGCGTGGTGATCGCCGACGAGGAGTCCACCGCCAACCTGCGCTGGGCCGGCAACGCCCTGACCACCAACGGCGTCACCCGGGGCCGGCGCCTCACCGTGATCGCCACCGTGGACGGCGCCGAGGGCACCGCCTCCGGCGTGGTCTCCCGCGAGGCCGTCACCGCCGAGGACGTCGAGGCCCTGGTGCGCGCCGCCGAGGACGCCGCCCGCGCGGCCGGCCCGGCCGAGGACGCCCAGCCGCTGGCCGCCGACCGGCCGTCGTCCCCGGACTTCACCGAGCCCCCGGCGGAGACCTCGATCGAGGTGTTCGACGCCTTCGGCCCGGCCCTCGGCGAGGCCTTCGCCCGCGCCGCCGCCCAGGGCGAGCTGCTGTACGGCTTCGCCCGGCACGAGATCACCAGCAGCTACCTGGGCAGCTCGACCGGCCTGCGGCTGCGCCACGACCAGCCCACCGGCATGGTCGAGATCAACGCCAAGACGGCCGACCTGTCCGGCTCGGCCTGGGCCGGCGCCGCCACCCGCGACTTCACCGACGTCGACGTCGCGGCCCTGCACGCCGAGCTGACCAAGCGCCTCGGCTGGGGCGCCCGCAAGGTCGACCTGCCGGCCGGCCGCTACGAGACGCTGCTGCCGCCCTCGGCCGTCGCCGACCTGATGGTCTACCTCCACTGGTCCTCCGGCGGCCGGGACGCCCACGAGGGCCGCACCGTCTTCGCCAAGCCCGGCGGCGGCACCCGGATCGGCGACAAGCTCAGCGCCCTGCCGCTGACCCTGCGCTCCGACCCGCGCGAGGAGGGCCTGGAGGCCGCGCCGTTCGTGCTCGCGCACTCCACCGGCGGGGACGTCTCGGTCTTCGACAACGGCCTGCCGATCGAGGGCACCGAGTGGATCCGCGAGGGCGTGCTCAACGACCTGGTCACCAACCGCCACGCGGCCGGCCTCACCGGCCTGCCGCTGCGCCCGCCCGTCGACAACCTGGTGCTGGAGACGGCCGACCAGGCGGCGGCGCCGACGCTGGACGAGATGATCGCCCGCACCGAGCGCGGCCTGCTGCTCACCTGCCTCTGGTACATCCGCGAGGTGGACCCGGCGACGCTGCTGCTCACCGGCCTCACCCGGGACGGCGTCTACCTGGTCGAGAACGGCGAAGTGGTCGGCGCCGTCAACAACTTCCGGTTCAACGAGTCCCCGGTCGACCTGCTGAACCGGATCACCGAGGTGGGCCGCACCGAGCGCTGCCTGCCCCGCGAGTGGAGCGACTACTTCACCCGCACCGCGATGCCACCCGTGCGTGTCGCGGACTTCAACATGAGTTCGGTCAGCCAGGCCTCATAGCCACTGGCCAACGGGGGGATACGAGAGACATGACGGACGAGAAGCGCGTGGTCAAGGTCAGCAAGATGCTGTCCCGCATCCTGCGGCACGAGCCCGAGCGGGTCGGCATCGAGCTGGACGAGGCCGGCTGGGTCCGGGTCGACGTGCTGCTCACCGCCCTGGCGGCCAAGGGCAACCGGCTGACCAGGGCCGAGCTGGACCACGTCGTGGCGACCAACAACAAGCGCCGCTTCGGCTACTCCGCGGACGGTCTCTCGATCCGCGCCAACCAGGGCCACACGGTGGCGGTCGACCTCGGTCTGGCCGCCGCCGTGCCGCCCCCGGTGCTGTACCACGGCACCGCCGACCGCCACCTGGCGTCGATCTTCCACGAGGGCCTGCGCCCGATGGCCCGCCAGGACGTCCACCTGTCGGCGGACACCGAGACGGCCACCCGAGTCGGCGCCCGGCACGGCCGCCCGGTGGTGCTGACCGTCAACGCGGCCGCGATGACGGCGAACGGCCACGAGTTCCGGCTCAGCGATAACGGCGTCTGGCTCACCGACGCCGTCCCCCCGCAGTACCTCTCCCGGCGCTCGTAGGGCCCCCGCACACCCGACCGGGTGGGCGCCGCCCACCCGGTCTCGTCGCCGCACCGCCCCCGGCGTACCGTGAGGAAGTCGTGCGGCGAGGCGCGCGGACGCGTGGACGAGGGCGGTTGAGACATGAGCAAGAACGGTGGCGAGGTCTACCGGATCACCGGGGCGCGCAGCAGCCTCAGCGAGGACGTCCGGGGGCGGCAGCGCCGCTACGTCGTCTCGATGCTGCTCCGCACCGTCTGCGTCCTGCTCGCCGTGGTGCTGTGGGACGTCCAGCGCTGGCTGGCCTTCGGGGCGCTGGCGGGCGCCGTGCTGCTGCCGTACTTCGCGGTGCTGGTCGCCAACGCGGGCCGGGAGCGGGCCCCGGGTCTGCCGAGCACCTTCGACATCCCGGCCGACACCCCGCTGATGCTCGGCCCCGGCGGAACCGGTGGGGCGGGTGGGACGCCTGCGACGGCCGGTACGGGCGGGGCTCAGGGGGCGACCACCGATTCTTCACAGGACGTGAGCTGACTGCCCGTTTTGCACGGTTCTCTCCCGGCTTGAACCGCCGAAAGCTCAGAATAACCTCAGATTAATCATGCAGGACCTCCCCATCCGAGGCCCTCGGCGTGACATACTGCGTACGCGCTCCGCATCCCCCGTCGGAGCGACGGACCGACGCCGGGCGGCTCCCCCCGTGGCTGCCCGGCGTCGCCATGCCCGCAGCCTGACGGGCCGGGGGCGCGTGACAGACTGGCGGTGACGACGCACCCGCCAAGCACCGAGGACGGCCCCCGATGGACACCCCGATCTGCTCCGCCAAGGGCTGCCGGGCGGACGCCCGGTGGGTGCTGGTGTGGAACAACCCCGCGCTGCACACCCCGGACCGCCGCAAGACCTGGCTCGCCTGCGACGAGCACCGTGAGCACCTGTCGCAGTTCCTCGGCGTGCGCGGCTTCCTCAAGGAGACCGTCGCCTTCGCCGACTGGACGCCGGAACCGTCCGGGAGCTGAGCGCGGACGAACCGGATGAGCCGGACGAGCGGACGAACGGGGCGAACTAGCCGCCGATCGCCGACATCGGCCGGTCGGGCTGGTGGAACTCCGGGTCGTCGATCCCGGCGCCGGCCTTCTTGCCCCACATCGCCGCGCGCCACAGCGCGGCCAGTTCGGCGTCGTCCGCCCCCGAGCGCAGCGCCGTCCGCAGGTCGGTCTCCCCGGTCGCGAACAGGCAGTTGCGCACCTGCCCGTCCGCGGTGAGCCTGGTCCGGTCGCAGGCCCGGCAGAACGGGCGGGTGACGGAGGCGATCACGCCCACCCGGCCCGGGCCGCCGTCCACCAGCCAGCGCTCGGCGGGCGCCGCGCCGCGGCTGGCCGAGGGCTCCGGGGTGAGCGCGAAGCGGGCGCGGAGCAGGTCCAGGATCTCCCCGGCGGTGACCATCGAGGAGCGGTCCCAGCCGTGCTGGGCGTCCAGCGGCATCTGCTCGATGAAGCGCAGCTCGTAGCCGTGCTCCAGGCACCAGGCCAGCAGGTCGGCCGCCTCGTGGTCGTTGACCCCGCGCATCAGCACCGCGTTCAGCTTGACCGGCGCCAGCCCGGCCGCCTCGGCCGCGGCGAGCCCGTCCAGTACGTCCTGGTGGCGCCGACGGCGGGTGAGGGTGTGGAAGACGTCCGGGTCGAGGGTGTCCAGCGACACGTTGACCCGGTCGAGCCCGGCCGCGCGCAGCGCCGCGGCCGTCCGGGCCAGGCCTATGCCGTTGGTGGTGAGCGACAGCTCGGGGCGCGGCTCCAGCCGCGCGCAGGCCTCGACGATGCCGACCAGACCGGGCCGCAGCAGCGGCTCGCCGCCGGTGAAGCGCACCTCCCGCACGCCCAGCTCGCGCACCGCGAGGGAGACCAGCCGGACGATCTCCTCGTCGGTCAGCAGCTCGGGCTTGGCCAGCCACTGCAGGCCCTCCTCCGGCATGCAGTAGGTGCACCGCAGGTTGCACCGGTCGGTCAGGGAGACCCGAAGATCGACGGCCTGCCGACCGAACGTGTCCAGCAGCACGTAGACCCCTTCCCGAGAAATGCGACCGGCCCGGCCACCGTCGACGGCGGGGCCGGGCCAGCATAGTCATCGCGGAACGATCAATGGGCGCCCAGTCCGGTCAGCGAGCGGACCTCCAGTTCAGCGTACTTCGCCGGGTCGGGCTGCTGGCGGGACAGCAGGGTGCCGATCCACCCGGCGAGGAAGCCGACCGGGATGGAGACCAGGCCGGGGTTCTCCAGCGGGAACCAGTGGAAGTCGCTGTCCGGGAAGAGCGAGGTCTTGGCGCCGGAGACGACCGGGGAGAAGACCACCAGCACCACCGAGGTGATCAGGCCGGCATAGACCGAGCTGACCGCGCCGGCGGTGGTGAACCGCTTCCAGAACAGCGAGTAGAGCAGGGTCGGCAGGTTGGCCGAGGCGGCCACCGCGAAGGCCAGGGCGACCAGCGCGGCGGCGTTGAGCTTGTCGGCGTAGAGGCTGAGCACGATGGCGACGGCGCCGATCACCACGGCGGCCCACTTCGCCGAGCGCACCTCCTCCTTCTCGGTGGCCCGCCCGCGCCGGATCACGTTGGCGTAGATGTCGTGCGCGAAGGAGGCCGAGGAGGCCAGGGTGAGCCCGGCGACCACGGCGAGGATGGTGGCGAAGGCGACGGCCGAGATCACCGCGAGCATGATCGCGCCGCCGGTCGTCCCGGCGCCGCCGCCGAGCACCTCGGCGAGCTGCGGGGCCGCGGTGTTGCCGGAGGCGCTGGCGGCCTTGATCTCCTTGGAGCCGACCAGCGCCGCCGCGCCGAAGCCGAGCGCCAGGGTCATCAGGTAGAAGACGCCGATGATGCCGATCGCCCAGAGCACCGACTTCCGGGCCGCCTTGGCGGTGGGGACGGTGTAGAAGCGGACCAGGATGTGCGGCAGGCCGGCGGTGCCGAGCACCAGCGCGATGCCGAGGCTGATGAAGTCGAGCTTGGAGGTGTTGGTGGCCCCGTACTTCAGCCCGGGTTCCAGGAAGGCCTCGCCCTTGCCGCTCGCGGAGGCGGCCGCGCCGAGCAGCTCCGAGGGGTTGAAGTGGTACTTGGCGAGCACCAGGACGGTCATCAGCCCGGCGCCGGCGATCAGCAGCACGGCCTTGACGATCTGCACCCAGGTGGTGCCCTTCATGCCCCCTATCACCACGTAGACGACCATCAGCGCGCCGACCGCGACGACCGTCCAGCGCCTGGCGGCGTCCCCGCTGACCCCGAGCAGCAGGGTGACCAGCGTCCCGGCGCCGACCATCTGGGCGAGCAGGTAGAAGATCGACACCACGATGGTGGAGACGCCCGCCGCGGTGCGCACCGGGCGCTGGCGCATCCGGAAGGCCAGCACGTCCGCCATGGTGAAGCGGCCGGAGTTGCGCAGCGGCTCGGCGATCAGCAGCAGCGCGACCAGCCAGGCGACCAGGAAGCCGATCGAGTAGAGGAAGCCGTCGTAGCCGGACAGCGCGATGGCCCCGGCGATGCCGAGGAAGGACGCGGCGGACATGTAGTCGCCCGAGATGGCCAGGCCGTTCTGGAAGCCGGTGAAGCCGCGGCCGCCGGCGTAGAAGTCGGCGGCGCTGCGGTTCTGCCGCCCGGCCCAGACGGTGATGACCAGGGTGGCCAGGACGAAGACCCCGAACAGGGCCATGGTCAGGCCGCGGTGCTCCGTGGCGGAGCTGGCGAGCTCGGTCATTCGGCGGACTCCCGGGGGGCGTGGACGACGGCTCCGTGCGCCTCGCGGATCGCGGTGGCGGTCGGGTCGATCCGCCGGTCCGCGTAGCGGGCGTACCAGGCGGCGATGGCGAAGGTGGTGGCGAACTGCAGCAGCCCGAGCACCAGGGCCACGTTGACGTGCCCGACCACCTTGGCGCCCATCAGCCCGGGGGCGTAGCAGGAGAGCAGGACGTACAGCAGGTACCAGAGCACGAATCCGATGGTGACGGGGAAGGCGAAGCTCCGGAACGAGCGCCGCAGCGTGCGGAACTCCTCGCTCCTGTCGATGAGTTGGACGTCCGTGGGGGTCGTGGTGATCGGCGGCGAATCCACTCTTACTCCTCACCTCTTCGGCGTAGCGGTCACACGTGGGGAACGATCGAACGTGAGGGGCGTCACATTTCTCGTGCGCGCCGCGCAATGCTAGGAGCGTCGTGCCCAACCCGGAAGGGGTTGATCGCGATCGGCCAGTCGTTCACCCCCTCGCACCATCCAATTGGCCGAAAACCGCCACGACCTCCACAAGCGGAAGGGCCACACGCCGAAGGGGCGGCACCGCCCAGCGGTGCCGCCCCTTCGGGTCTTTGACGAATCGTCAGTCCTCGACCTCCGGTCAGAAGGCGATCCGGACCTTCAGTGCCGAGCGGTCGTCCATCGCCCGGTAGCCGTCCGGGACGCCGTCCAGGTCCACGGTCCGGTCGAAGACCAGGCCCGGCTCGATGGCGCCCGAGAGGACGTCCGGCAGCAGCTCGGGGATGTACGCGCGGGCCGGCGCGACGCCACCGTTCAGCGAAACGTTCCGCCCGAACATCTGGCCGATATCCACCCCGGCGCTGCCACCGTGCGGCACCCCGACGTAGCCGACCGCGCCGCCGTCCCGGGCGATCGAGATCGCCGTGCGCATCGACTCCTCGGTGCCGACCGCCTCCAGCACCGCGTGCGCGCCCTGCCCGCCGGTCAGCTCCTTCACCGCCTCGACCGCGGCCTCGCCGCGCTCGGCCACCACGTCCGTCGCCCCGAAGCGCCGGGCCAGCTCGGTCCGGGCCGGGTGCCGGCCCAGCGCGATGATCCGGCCCGCGCCCAGCCGCCGCGCCGCCAGCACCCCGCACAGGCCCACCGCTCCGTCGCCGACCACCGCGACCGTGGCGCCCTCGCGCACCCCGGCCGAGACCGCCGCGTGGTGCCCGGTGGCCATCACGTCGGACAGCGCCAGCAGCCCGGGCAGCAGCTTCGCGTCGCCCGCCGCCTCCTTCGGCAGCTTCACCAGCGTGCCGTCCGCGAACGGCACCCGGACCGCCTCGCCCTGCCCGCCGTCCGAGCCGACCTGCCCCCAGAACCCGCCGTGCGGGCAGGAGGTGTGCAGGCCCTCGCGACAGAACTCGCACGTCCCGTCCGACCAGACGAACGGCGCGACCACCAGGTCGCCCTTCGCGAAGCCGCGCACCTCGGCGCCGACCTCCTCGACCGTCCCCAGGAACTCGTGACCGATCCGCTGCCCGGCCACCCGCTGCGCCACCCCGCGGTACGCCCACAGGTCGCTGCCGCAGATGCAGGCGTTCAGCACCCGGACCACCACGTCGGTCGGATGCTGGATCACCGGGTCCGGGACCTCTTCGATCCGGATGTCGTTGGGGCCGTGGATCACGGTGGCGCGCATGGAATCTCGTCCTCACGGGAGCTGAGCAGAAACGGACCGGCTGCCGGAAAGCAGTCGGAACAGCAGTCCGAATTCCCCCGTCGACCACTCTATTCCCGGCGCTCGGCCCGAACACTTCGACCGGGCCCGCCGCCCCGCCCCTTATCCTGTTGGACCATGCAACCGATCCAGCCCGAGACGTACGGCGCGCCGCGGACCGCCCCGGTCCCCGCCCAGCGCTCCGCCGCCCCCGCCGAGGGCTTCGCGGTGGTCGACGTCGAGACCACCGGTCTCGGCCGCTCGGACCGCGTCATCTCCGCGGGCGTCTACCAGCTGGACCACGACGGCGAGGTCATCGACCACTGGTACACCCTGGTCAACCCCGAGCGGGACCCGGGCCCGGTCTGGATCCACGGCCTCACCGCCGAGCTGCTCGCCACCGCCCCGACCTTCCCGCAGGTCGCCGACGAGTTCGCCGAGCGGCTGCGCGGCCGCGTCCTGGTCGCCCACAACGCGCTCTTCGACTGGAACATGATCTCCCGCGAGTTCTCCCGGGCCGGCCTGCGCGCCCCGGTCGAGCAGCGGCTGTGCACCATGGTCCTCTCCCGCGACCTGCGCCTGCCGCTGCCCAACGGCAAGCTCTCCTCGCTCGCGGCCCACTTCGGCGTCCAGCAGCGCCACGCCCACAACGCCCTGGACGACGCCCGGGTGCTCGCCGAGGCCTTCCGCCCCAGCCTGCACCTGGCCCGCTCGGGCGGCGTCCCGCTGCCGCTGCAGAACTGCGTCGCGGTCACCGACCTCGGCGAGGACGAGCCCGCCGCCCCCGGCCGCGCCTCCTGGACCGGGTCCCAGTACCGCCAGTCCAAGAAGCGGCCGCCGTGCCCGTACCCCAACCCGGGCCGCTGGGAGGACGGCAAGCCGCTCGTCCAGGGCATGCGGGTGGCCTTCACCGGCGACACCGCCACCGACCGCGAACTGCTGGAGGACCGCGCCGTCGAGGCCGGCCTGCACATCGCCACCTCGGTGAGCCGGCTCACCAGCCTGCTGGTCACCAACGAGCCGAACAGCTGGAGCGGCAAGGCCCGCAAGGCCCGCGAGCTGGGCACCCCGGTGGTCGGCGAGGACGCCTTCCTGCAGCTGCTGCGCGAGGTCGCCCCGCACCCCGGTGCGTGAGCCGGTTGTGAGGTCGGCGTACCGTTCCGGTGTGTACCGTTTTCTGCTGACCCGCCAGTGGCTGATCACCATCCTGATCGCGCTGCTGCTGATCCCCGCGACGATCGAGCTGGGTTTCTGGCAGCTGCACCGCCACCAGGCGCGGGTGGCCAGGAACGAGCTGATCGGCCAGGCCCTCACCGCCGCACCCGTCCCCTACGACACCCTGTCGGCGGCCCCGGGCAGGGCCGTCCCCAAGGACCTCGTCTGGCGCGCGGTGACGGCCACCGGCCAGTACGACCCGGCGCACGAGTTCGTGGTCCGCAAGCGGACCGACTCCAGCGGCACCATCGGCTACTTCGTCGTGACCCCGCTGAAGCTCTCGGACGGCAAGGGCAGCGTCCTGGTCAACCGCGGCTGGGTCGCCTCCGCCGCGACCGCCACCGAGTACCCGGCCGTCCCGGCCGCCCCCACCGGCGAGGTCACCCTCACCGGCCGGCTGCGCCCCGACGAGACCACCGGCGGCAGCGAGGGCTTCGTCAAGGACCGGGCCGGCCTGCCCGACCGCCAGTTCAACCTGATCAACACCGCGCAGCAGACCAAGGAGACCGGCACCGACCTGCTCGGCGGCTACCTCGAACTCACCGGCACCAACCCGGCGCCGGCCGACCAGCCGCAGCTGGTCCCCGAGCCCAACCACTCGGACATCGGCCCGCACATGGCCTACGCCGTCCAGTGGTGGCTGTTCACCGGGATGATCCCGGTCGGCGTCTGGGTCCTCGCCCGCCGCGAGGCCAAGGACCGCGCCAAGCAGGCCGCCGAGGCCGAGCCCGAGACGGACGCCGAGCCCGTCACCGTCTGAGACCGGTCCCTGAGACCGGTCCCCGGGACCCGTCCCTACAGGACGTCCGCCAGCTCCCGCAGCAGCCGCGCCTTCGCCCGGGCGCCCACCACCGACCGCACCGGCTGCCCGTCCCGGAACACCATCAGCGTCGGCATCGACAGCACCCCGTACGCCGCCTGGGTCCGCGGGTTGCGGTCCACGTCCACGCTCACCACCCGCAGCCGGTGCGCCTCCTCCTTCGCGATGTCCGCCAGCACCGGCGCCATCATCCGGCACGGCGGGCACCAGTCCGCCGTGAAGTCCACCAGCACCGGCCCGTCCGCCGAGAGCACCTCCGCCGCGAACGTGTCGTCCGTCACCGCCGGCACTCCTGCGATCTCCACCATCGCCTACTCCTCCTCCGTGGTCAGCTCGCACAGCGGCGCCCGATCGGCCTCCGCCGCCAACGCGTCCCGCGCCCGCACCGCCCGCTCGAACTGCCCGGCGACCTGTTGCCGGACGGCCTCCAGCCGCGCGAGGCACGCGTCCAGCTCGGCCAGCTTGCGCCGGTACACCTCCAGCGACGCCGGGCACGAGTCCCCCTCCGGATGCCCCGCCCGTAGGCACTCCACGAACGGCCGGGTCTCCTCCAGTTCGAAGCCGAAGTCCTGCAGCATCCGGATCTCCCGGAGCAGCCGCAGGTCCGCCTCGTCGTACGCCCGGTACCCGTTGCCCGCCCGCCGGGCCGGGAGCAGACCCAGCTGCTCGTAGTACCGCAGCGCCCGCGGGGTGGTCCCCGCCCGCTCCGCCAGTTCCCCGATCCGCATTGCCGCCTCCCGTGCTTCCGGACACCGACCGTAAACCTTGCCCCGGACGTCAACGCCAGTCGTCGGACGGCAGGATGGTCCCCATGGATCTCGGACTCAAGAACAAGGCCTACATCGTCACCGGCGCGACCCGCGGCCTCGGCCTCGCCACCGCCCGCGAACTCGCCGCCGACGGCGCCCACGTCCTGGTGACCGGCCGCACCCAGGCCGCCGTCGACGCCGCCGTGGCCGAGCTGAACACCCTCGGCACCGCCCACGGCGTGGTCGCCGACAACGCCGACCCGGCCACCGCCGCGCGCCTCGTCACCGAGGCCCGCAACCGCTTCGGCCGCTTCGACGGCATCCTGATCAGCGTCGGCGGCCCGCAGGCCGGCACCGTCCAGGACACCCCCGAGTCCGCCTGGCGCGACGCCTTCGAGTCCGTCTTCCTCGGCGCCCTCCGGCTCGCCCGCACCGCCGCCGCCGAGCTCACCGAGGGCGGCGTGATCGGCTTCGTGCTCTCCAGCTCCGTCCGCCAGCCCGTCCCCGGCCTCGCCGTCTCCAACGGCCTGCGCCCCGGCCTGGCGATGGCCGCCAAGGCGCTCGCCGACGAGCTCGGCCCGCGCGGCATCCGGGTGCTCGGCCTGCTCCCCGCCCGGATCGACACCGACCGGGTCCGCGAGCTCGACGGCCTCGCCCCCGACCCGGCGGCCGCCCGCGCCGCCGCCAGCGCCGGCATCCCGCTGGGCCGCTACGGCACGCCCGAGGAGTTCGGCAAGGTCGCCGCCTTCCTGCTCTCCCCCGCCGCCTCCTACCTGACCGGCCTCATGGTCCCGGTCGACGGCGGCGCCCTGCGCACCCCGTAGCGGACGCTAGATCACGCGCGGATGCCTCCGTCGACGCCGGTGCCGCCGGTGCCGGTGCTCGACGGGCGCCGCCTGCAGCACCCTGATCCGCAGCTCGGCCGGCAGCTCCGCCAGCCCCAGGCTCGCCCGGGCGTCCGCCCGCGGCCCGTCCTCGAAGTGCTCGACCAGGCCGACCGGATCCCCGCCCGGCGTCAGCCGGACGGCCCCGCGCAGCCGCGGGTGCCGGGGCGCCCGCACCAGCCGCACCCCCGCCCGTTCCACCTCCGGCAGCACCGCCGTCCCCCGCTCCAGCGCGTCCTCCAGCGCCCGCGCCGTCACCCGCAGCCGCAGCCCGCCGGCCCCCGGCGTCGGGACGGCGATGCTCGACAGCCCGGTGCGCCGCAGCTGCGCCACCAGCCACCAGGCCATCCCGGCCACCAGCACCGACAGCCCGCCGATCACCGCGGGCCACCACCAGTCCCGCGCCACCCACCGCATCCGCGACCGCTCGCTGAGCAGCGGCCGGTCCGGCGAGACGAGCGGCCACCGGCTCGGCGGCTGGACCCCGAGGTGCCGGTACAGGTTCAGCCCGCCCGCCAGCACCAACGCCCCCACCCCGAGCAGCAGCACGCCCACCGCCCCGAGCAGCACCCGGTTCACCACCGCCCGCCTCACCCGGCCACCTCGCTCCGCCCGTCCCCGCCCACCGCACCGCCCGCCCCGCGCGCGGCCCGCACGTCCAGCCGCAGCGGCCGCGCCACCCCCACCCGGGCCAGCTCCTCCCGCAACTGCCGCTGCACCGACGCCGGATCGGCCGCCCCGACCAGCCGCACCCGCACCCGCCGCCGCCCGACCCGGATCCGCAGCTCCTCGATGCCGGTCAGCCCGGCCGCCCGGTCGGCCAGCAGGTGCGCGATCCCGCCCTTGTCGATCGCCGCGGTCGTCTCCCCGTACGGCCGCAGCGGGAGCCAGCGCCGCAGCCCGGGCGCCAGCGCCAGCCACAGCAGGCACCCCCCGAGCACCACGGCCACCCCGGCGCCGGTCAGCACCCACACGTCGTCGAGGCGACGGGTGGCCAGCTCGTCCGCCAGCTGCGCCCGCCACCGCCGGGCCGGCTGCCCGGCCCGCACCGCCACCACGTCGTACAGCAGCGCCCCGGCCGCCACCAGCACGGCGGTGGAGACCAGCGCCGCCGCGGCCGTCCGCGGCGCCCGCAGCCGCGGCACCTTCCCGTGCGGCGCCTCCTCCTCCGCGCCGCTCACGAGGCTCCCCCGCCGATCAACTTCTCGACCACGACGACCACGTCCGACACCCTGGTCCCGGTCAGCCCGAGGACCTGCGCCGCCACCCGCTCACGCACGCCCCGGGCGAGCGCCCCGAGGTCGGCGGGGAACGGCAGCTCCACCTCGACCCGGACGGTCACCGTGCTGCCCGGCACGCTCACCGACACGCGCGGCGGCGCCCCGCGGACCGACCGCCCCGCCCAGACGCCGGCCAGCGCCTCCCGGGCGGCCGCCCGGGCGATCCGGGCGTAGACCCGCTCCGCGATCCGCAGCCGCCCCGGGCCGCCGCCCGTACGCGCGGCGGCCGCGGTGTGCCCCGTCAACGACGCCGGTCCCGCCCGCGCAGCAGGTCACCGAGGTCCCCCAGCTCGATGTCCCCCTCCGCCAGCCGCCCGAGCACGAACCCCACCAGTCCGAGCGCCGCCACCAGCAGGAACGCCGCGAACCCGCCGAAGTACCCGGCGAAACCGAGGGCCATGCCCACCACCAGGCCGACGATGGCCAGGTTCATCCGCTCCTCCTCGTGCTCGACTGCCGAACCGTCCACCGCCGCGCGCTACTTGAGCCTGGGCCGCTGCCCCGGGGCGAGCAGCTGCTCTTCCTCCTCCTCGACCTCAGGCTCGTCGGGGAGGTGGACGTCGTTGACGGCGATGTTCACCTCGACGACCTCCAGGCCGGTCATCCGCTCCACCGCGTCGATGATGTTCTCCCGCACCTGGCGGGCGAGATCGGGGATGACCACGCCGTACTCGACGACCAGCGCGATGTCGATGGCGGTCTGCTTCTCGCCGACCTCCGCCTTGATTCCCCGCCCGACGCTGGACTTCCCGCCGGGCACCCGGTCCCGCATCGCGCCGAAGGTGCGGGCCAGCCCGGAGCCGAGCGCGTGGATGCCGGCGACCTCGCGGGCGGCCATCCCGGCGATCTTCTCGACCACGCCCACGGCCAGCGCCGTCCGCCCCCGCTCGGCGACCGGCCGCCCGCCGTCGCCGGTGCCGCCGGCCGGGCCGGTCCTCCCGGCGGGCGGCGCGCCAGGGGTCGGGGCGTTGCCGGCGTGCTTGTGCAGGGTCGCGGGCGTCGGAGTGTCAGGCATGGGGCGGGTCTCCCGTCGTACGGCTCCAGCTATATCGCAAACCACCCCAACTCTGACATCGCGCCACGTCCCCCGCCCGCCGGGAGCGTCCACCCATGCAACGGCGAAGGCCCGGCCCCGGGGAGTGGTCCCCCGGGGCCGGGCCCGAAACGTACGACCTCGGTCAGTCGCCGATGCCGGCGAGCTCCCGCAGCCGGCGCGCCTGCGCCGCCCGTTCGGCGGAGCGCTGCTCGTCGAAGGAGCGCCCGGCGGCGCCCTGGAGCAGCGCCTTGGTCTCGATCACGGCCCCGCGCGGGGCGGCCAGCAGGGCGGCCGCGAGGTCCCGCGCGGCGGCGTCCAGGTCGGCCGCCGGGACGGCCAGGTTGGCCAGCCCGATCGCGGCGGCCTCGTCGGCGCCGACCCAGCGCCCGGTCGCACAGATCTCCAGCGCCCGGGCGTAGCCGACGAGGTCGACCAGCGGCTTGGTCCCGGCGAGGTCCGGGACGAGCCCGAGCGAGGTCTCCTTCATCGCGAACTGCACGTCCTCGGCGACGACCCGCAGGTCGCACCCCAGGGCGAGCTGGAAGCCGGCGCCCACGGCGTGCCCCTGCACGGCGGCGATGGAGACCAGGTCGGCCCGGCGCCACCAGGTGAAGGCCTCCTGGTAGGCGGCGATGGCGGCGTCCAGCTCCTGGTCGCCGTAGGCGGCGAGCTCCAGGAAGGTGGGCTCGCCGGGGATGCCCTCGGGGGTGAACATCGCCCGGTCCAGCCCGGCGGAGAAGGAGACGCCCTCCGCGCGCAGCAGCACCACCCGGACGCTGCCCGGCAGTTCGCGGCCGGCCGCGACGAGGGCGCGCCACAGGGCGGGCGACTGGGCGTTGCGCCGCTTGGGCTGACAGAGGGTGACGACGGCGAGGTCGCCCTCGATCTCCAGGCGGACGCCGTCCCGCTCCCAGCTCGGGGCCTGCGGGTCGGTGGCGGGGGCGGTCATGCGGGAACCTCCGGTGGCGAGGGATGCGGCTACCGGAGAGTAACAAACCCGGACGCGCGGCGGCAGGGCCTCGCGCCGGTGAAGTGAGGACGAAGGGGCGGACCGATCCCGCCGCCCCGGACATGACGATCGGCGGCCGGTCCACTCGGCCCGGGGGAGGACGTACGGTCGACGACGACCTCGCCGCACCCTCGGCCGACGCCCTGCCGCCGCGCCATCGCTAGAGCTGACGGACCGTCAGGAACCGGCCGCGGCAGCCGCCTTGTTCTTGCCCCGCGTGGCACCTCCGCGGCCCCGGAGGATCACTCCGGACTCGCTCAGCATCCGGTGCACGAAGCCGTAGGAACGACCGGTCTCGTCCGCGAGAGCGCGAATGCTCGCCCCGGCGTCGTACTTCCTCTTGAGATCGGCCGCGAGCTTCTCACGCGCGGCACCGGTCACCCGGCTGCCCTTTTTCAGAGTCTCGGCCACCCGTGCCTCCTCATTTGCGTTGCTCGGTCAGATTCCCATGATCACCCATACACCGCGTCCTGGCCACCCATTCGACAAGGTCGATGTCGGGATTGCCCCGACCTACGGTGGTGATCCGAGCGCACCAGGGCGCTCACACAGAGTGCACGCCCCCGGGCGGATGCCGCCATCCGCCGGGAAAGGGCTGATCAGCAACGTCGGCCCGACCACGATCGAGTGGCGGGCCGACGGGAAGTCCTCAAACGGAATACCGGGCTACTTCATTCCCGGACACGCCGTGAGTACCAGTTTTTCTGGTCCGAATAGCGGAGAGGGCGTCTACGTCCGGTCAGGCCAGGTTGACCAGATCGGCGTAGGCCGGGCTCCAGAGGTCCTCCACCCCGTCCGGCAGCAGGATGATCCGCTCCGGCTGGAGCGCGTCGACCGCGCCCTCGTCGTGGGTGACGAGCACGACGGCGCCGGTGAACTCGCGCAGCGCGCCCAGGATCTCCTCGCGGCTGGCCGGGTCGAGGTTGTTCGTGGGCTCGTCGAGCAGCAGCACGTTGGCCGAGGAGACCACCAGGGAGGCCAGCGCCAGACGGGTCTTCTCACCGCCGGAGAGCACCCCGGCCGGCTTGTCGACGTCGTCCCCGGAGAACAGGAACGAGCCGAGGATCTTGCGGATCTGCACCAGGTCGGTGTCCGGCGCGGAGGAGCGCATGTTCTCCAGGACGGTGCGCTCCGGGTCCAGCGTCTCGTGCTCCTGGGCGTAGTAGCCGATCTTCAGGCCGTGGCCCGGGGTCACCTCGCCGGTGTCCGGCTTCTCCACCCCGGCCAGCATCCGCAGCAGGGTGGTCTTGCCCGCGCCGTTGAGGCCGAGCACGACGACCCGGGAGCCGCGGTCGATCGCCAGGTCCACGCCGGTGAAGATCTCCAGCGAGCCGTAGGACTTGGACAGGTCCGCGGCGGTCAGCGGGGTCTTGCCGCACGGGGCCGGGTCCGGGAAGCGCAGCTTGGCGACCTTGTCGCTCTGGCGCACCTGCTCCAGCCCGGAGAGCAGCTTCTCGGCGCGGCGGGCCATGTTCTGCGCGGCCACCGTCTTGGTCGCCTTGGCGCGCATCTTGTCGGCCTGCGCGTTCAGCGTCGCGGCCTTCTTCTCGGCGTTGGCCCGCTCGCGCTTGCGGCGCTTCTCGTCGTCCTCGCGCTGCTGCTGGTACTGCTTCCAGCCCATGTTGTAGACGTCGATCGCGGAGCGGTTGGCGTCCAGGTAGAAGACCTTGTTGACGACCGTCTCGACCAGGTCGACGTCGTGCGAGATGACGATGAAGCCGCCCTTGTAGGTCTTCAGGAAGTCCCGCAGCCAGGCGATCGAGTCGGCGTCCAGGTGGTTGGTGGGCTCGTCGAGCAGCAGCACGTCGGAGTCCGAGAACAGGATCCGGGCCAGCTCGACGCGGCGGCGCTGACCGCCCGAGAGGGTGTGCAGCTGCTGGCCGAGGATGCGGTCCGGCAGGCCGAGCGCGGCGGCGATGGTGGCGGCCTCGGCCTCGGCGGCGTAGCCGCCCTTGGTGAGGAACTCGGTCTCCAGCCGGGCGTACTTCTTCATCGCGTTGTCGCGGGTGGCGCCCTTGCCGTTCGCCATCCGGTCCTCGTTCTCGCGCATCTTCTTCAGCACGGTGTCGAGGCCGCGGGCGGAGAGGATGCGGTCCTTCGCGAGGACGTCGAGGTCGCCGGTGCGCGGGTCCTGCGGGAGGTAGCCGACCTCGCCCGAGCGGGTCACCGTGCCGGACGCGGGCAGGCCCTCGCCGGCCAGCACCTTGGTGAGCGTGGTCTTGCCGGCGCCGTTGCGCCCGACCAGGCCGATCCGGTCGCCGGCGGCGACCTTGAAGCTCGCGGACTCGATCAGGATCCGGGCACCGGCGCGCAGTTCGAGGGCGTTGGCGGAAATCATGACGGGGAACTTCTCCTGGGGCGTGGGCGGGCGGCCGGGCAGGTCCCGGGGCCGGGCGAGCGGAACGAGGGGCTTCGACGGCGGTCGGCGCGGCGGCAGGGGGCCGCCGCCCGCTATTGCCCGGAGAAGTTAGGCATGCCGGCAAGTCTACCGGGCCGCGCCGGAAGCCCCCGGGGCGGTACCACCCGGGGGTAACCGGCTGCCGGGGTTACGGCTGCGGCTGCGGCGTGCCCGGGGCGGGGGCGGGGGCGGTCTCCGGAGCGGCGGGAGCGGCCGGGCTCGCGCAGCCGGTCTGCGGGCGGACGGCGGCGAACGGCGCGGCGGCGCTGCCGCAGCCCGTCTCGGGCGCGGCCGCCCTGGTGTCGAACACCCGCGGCGGGACGACCGGGCCGTCCGAGATCTCCACCCGGCTGGCGTCCAGCACCTTGACGGTCGCCGCCGGCCCGGTGCTCATCGCCCAGCCGCTGCTGTCCAGCCGGTAGCCGGTGATCGCGCCGGAGACGGCCAGGCCGGCGCTGTTGGTGCAGGTGCGCGGGACGAGCACGGCGTAGCCGGTGTGCACGGTGCGCAGCGGGTCGTAGACGCAGCCGTTGGCGGGCTTGTCGTTGTAGCGCAGGTCGCCGTCCGCGTCGCGCAGGCCCATGGTCAGGCTCGGCGTCACCACGGCCAGCCAGGGCGAGCCGGCCCGCTGGACGGTGTGCAGCGCGGCCTTCGCCCGCTGCTTGGCGAGCTCCTTGCGCTGGTCGTCGGTCCGCTTGTCGGCGCCGGGCTCGCCGGAGCCGCGCAGCCAGTCCGCGAGGCCGGGCACCGCGCGGTGCCAGCGCACCTCGTGGTCGCCGGGGCGCACCGAGGTGAGCAGGCCGTCGTCCCAGACCACGATCGCGTTGTCGCCGGCCATCGCCAGGTACAGCGCCTCGGCGCCCTCCCGGCGGTAGGACCAGGCCTGCGCGCCGGTCTGCAGGTGGAAGGCCTCCAGGCCACCGCCGACCACCCGCAGGTCGAGGTCCGCGGCAGTGAGGGACTGCGAGCTGACGGGCGTGGCCTCCGCGTCGCCCGGCCCGGCCACCTTGTCGCCGAACGGCTCCGGCTTGTTGGCGTGCGCCGCCGCTCCGGCCGCAAGGACCAGCATCACCGCCAGGGCAGGCAGGATCGAGCGGGGGGTCAGTACACGCAGCGGCTTCCGGGACACAGCCGGAGCGTATCCAACGGCGGCCGGGCGAGTCAGCCGGGATTCGGCCGCCGCCCGGGCCGGCCACGGCGCGCGCGGCCGCGTGCGCCCTCCCCGCGCGCCCGCCCGCCCACCTGCATGGTCGGGCCCCGACCGGTCGGTGGGGCCTCGGGGCCCGGGGCGGGAGCGGCGCACCGGACCGTTACAGAGCTGATACACGACCCCCGTGGCAGGGACACGCCGAGCGACGCGGCCGCCGTTGCGGCAGACGGCGTTCGAATACCGCCCACTTTGGAGTGACATTCGGCTTTTCCGACGCCCGCCGGCCCTACTGTCGGCGAACGGGTCACCACGGTCCGTCCGCACCGTCGCCCGTCCGCCCGCCCCGCGCCGTCCGGAGGAGAGACCATGCGAATCGGCCGCCTGACGATGGCCGCCGCCGCCCTGCTGCTGATGGCCACGGCCAGCGTCCCGAGCGGTACGCCGCTCAGCCAGCCCGAGCGGCACAGCCTCTCCTCGGACGCCTTCGAGCCGCGCGGCGCCGCCCCCCGGCCACCCGTGCAGCGGCCGAAGCACGAGCCGCCGTTCGGCGCGTTCGTCGGCTCCTGGGACAACTACATCCCGCAGATCGGCCAGTACGCGCGCTGGCTGGGCGACGCCAACCTGCAGGTCGGCCACACCTACCTGGCGGGCAACGGCTGGGCCGACATCGAGGGCGAGCCGGTGGTGCTCGGCATGTGGTCGCAGTGGCGGCTGGCCGACCCGTCCCGGCTGCTCGTGCTCGGCGTGCCGATGCTGGTGCCCAACGAGGCGAACGTGCCGGACGGCGAGGTCGCCAAGCTGCTCGGCCAGGGCGCCCGCGGGGACTTCGACGTGCACTTCCTGCGGCTCGCCCGCCGGCTGGTCGCGCTCGGCGGCGCGGACACGGTGCTCACCCTCGGCTGGGAGATGAACGGCGTCACCTACACCCACCGCTGCAAGCCCGACCCGGCCGCCTGGAAGGCGTACTGGCGGCGGATCGTGGGGGTGATGCGCTCGGTGCCCGGGCAGCGGTTCCGCTTCGACTTCGCCCCCAACCGGGGCCTGGACGCGATCCCGTGGACCAAGTGCTACCCCGGGGACGACGTGGTCGACATCATCGGCATGGACAGCTACGACCAGCCCGCCGGGGCCGGCTTCGACGACTACGTGCGCGAGCCGTACGGGCTGCAGGACCAGGTGGAGTTCGCCGCCAGGCGCGGCAAGCCGGTCTCGTACCCGGAGTGGGGGCTGTTCCGCAACGGCGACAACCCCGAGTTCGTGCAGCGGATGGTCGACTGGATGCGCACCCACGACACCGCGTACCAGACCATCACCGACTACTGCCCGCACGGCTTCTTCCAGTGCGACCGCAACCCGCGCTCGGCGGCGCGGTTCCGGCAGCTGATGTCCGGCTCGAAGGGGGCGCCGGCGGCGGTGCCGACGGCGCCCCCGGCGCCGACCCCGACCGCACCGGCCACCCCGACCGCGCCGGTCACCCCGGCCCCGACCGCGCCGGCACCGTCGCCGTCGTCATCGCCCTCACCGTCGCCGTCGAGCACCGCCAAGCCGGCCCGGCGCTGATGGCCGGATCAGCGCAGGCCGCGCGCCAGCAGGGCCTGCTTGAGCCGGGGGAAGCGGGTCCGCAGCAGGTGCGCCGCCGCCTGCCGGCCGCGCACCAGGGCGGCCCTGACGGCGGCCGCCGGCGCCACCCCCGTGGGGCCCAACAGCAGCCACTGGTTGCGCAGTTGGTCGGGCCGCCAGCGCTGCTTGTACGGCTCCTGGCCGCGCAGCAGGCCGAACACCGGGATGCCCGCGCCAACCGTCTCGTCCTGCGCCGCGCTGAACAGCAGCCCGGCGACGTCCAGCCGCTCGCGCAGCACCGGGTGAACGCCGTACAGGTAGAGCCCGCTGGTGGCCGGGCAGAGCAGCAGCAGGCTCACCGCGACCAGCTGGCCGTCCAGGTGGAACTGGTGGACGGCGGCCCGGCCGGTGGCGACCAGGCCGGCGGTGGACTCGTTCAGGTGCCGGGCGAAGCGCTCGGTGCGGTGCTCGGGGGTGACACCGCGGTCCTGCCACTGCAGGAAGTGCAGCCGCAGCAGGCCCTCCAGGGCCTCCGGCACCTCCTCGACCGGCGTCGGGCGGACCCTCACCCCGGCCTCGGCGATCTTGCGCAGCTTCACCCGGCTGCGCTGCGCGGTCTTGCCGGACAGCCGCTTCAGCAGCCGGTCCATCGGGACGGCCGGGAGGTGCTGGCAGAGCGAGTCCTGGAAGCGGCGGCGACTGCCGCGCCAGTGCTCGTACACCTTCTGCACGGCCGCCTCCGGGTGCACCTCGCGCAGTTCCAGGAACTGCCAGGGGCGGGTGACCGGGAGGGCGGCGGCGAGTTCGGCGGCGGCCCGGTCGGCGCACTCGTCGTCGAGCAGCACGTCGGTGTAGTCGATCAGCCCGGCGCCGAGGCCGGTCAGGCCGCCGAGCCGGCCGCGCCGCCGGAAGGCGCCCGCGCCGACCAGCCGGCCGTCCCGGCGGACCAGCACCACCAGCAGCGCGCCCGGGTGGCCGTAGTGGCGCCACCAGGAGCGCTGCCAGGCCGAGGCCTGGAAGAAGGTGGCGGTGCGGCAGCGGGCGGCCAGGGCGTCCCACTCCTCGGCGAGGGTGTCCAGGGCGTCGTCCTCGCGGCGCAGCTCGGTGGTCCAGACGGCGGGCTCGGCCGAACCGGAGGTCTGCCGGGCGGGCAGGCCCGCGCGGCGGGTCTCGGTGCTCATCGTCCGCTCCCGGCCGTGGTCTTCTCCTTGGCCGGGGTCTTCGGCCCGGCCTTGGGGGCGTCCTTCGCGGCGAGCTCCGCCGCCGGCTTCGCCGTCTGCTCCTCCGCCTGCTTCTTCGCCGGCTGCTCGGCGGGCTCCGCCTCGGCCTCCGCCTCGGCCTTCGCGGGCCGCGCCTCGCCGCGCGGGCGCGGCGTGATCGGTGCCTCGGGCGTCTCGGGTGCCTCGGGCGTCTCGGGTGCCTCGGGCGTCTCGGGCACGTCGACGGCCTCGGCCGCCTCGGTGCCGGCGCGGCGGCGGGTCATCATCACCAGCGCGCCGAGCAGCAGCCCGGCCGCGCCGCCGACCGCGACGTCCAGCTTGCCCGAGGGGGTGGTCGGCTTGTCCGGCTCGGCGGCCGGGGCCAGCGTCACCAGCCGGACGTTGGTGTCCCGGCTGCTGGTGTTGGCGAAGGAGACCAGCGCCCGGGCCACCGCGTCGGCGGTCTGGGCGGCCTCCTGCGGGCGGGTGCCGGTGCCGGTGATCTCGATCATCGGCGCGTCCGGCGAGGTCGTGCCGTGCACCAGGGCTTCGAGGTCGGCGCGGCTGTGGCCGGTCTCGGCGGCCGCCACCGCCAGCACCTGCGGCTGGCCCGCCAGCCGGCCGTACGCCTGCGCGAAGTTGGTCGCCGTGGCGGCCTCCCCCGGGTTCTGCGCCACCACGAGCACGTAGGCGCTGGCGGCGTACGAGGGGTGCGAGACGGCGGCGTACCCGCCGCCGGCCGCGGCGCCCAGCGGCACCGCGAGCACCACCGGCCACCAGCGGCGGACCAGGCGGCGGGCGCTTCGGCGCGGTGTGGTCATGGGTGTTGCTCCTTGGATATGCGAGGGCGGTGCCGGCAGCGGGCGGTCAAGCGCGGGCCAGCCGGTCGTAGAGGGCGCCCAGGTCGGCGGCGACCCGGGCGATGTCGTAGTGGCCGACCGCCGGCGGGTGCGGCAGCGGGTCGGCGGTGTGGTCGTCGAGGTGCCGCAGGTCGCGCAGCGCGGCGGCGTACGCGGCCGGCTCGGAGGGGATCCGGCGGGCCTGCGGGGCGGCGCTGGGCGGCAGTTCGTCGAGGGCCGGGCAGGCGCTGTGCCGCACCGGCAGCCCGGCGGCCAGGCCCTCCAGCGCGCCGAGGCCGAAGGTCTCCGCGGTGGAGGGCGCGGCCAGCACGTCCATGGCAGTCAGCAGCTCGGGCACGTCGTCCCGCTCGCCGGTGAGCACCAGCCGCTCCCGGACGCCGAGTTCGACGGCCCGGCGCTCCAGCGCGGCCCGTTCCGGGCCCGCCCCGACCAGCACCAGCCGGGCGGCCGGGTCGAGCTCGGCCAGCGCCTCGACCAGCACCTCGAAGCGCTTGCCGGGGACCAGCCGGCCCACCCCGCCGACCACCCAGCTCCGTTCCGGCAGGCCGAGTTCGGCCCGCAGCCGGCGGCGGACGGCGGCCCGCTCGGCGGGCGGGCGGCGGAACCGGGCGGCGTCGATGCCGTTCGGGATCAGCTCGACCCGGGCCGGTGGGACGCCCCAGGAGTGCAGAGTCTGGGCGACCTGCCGGGAGACCGCGACGGTGGTGCTGCCGAGCCGCTCGGCCGCCAGGTAGAGGCCCTTGACGCCCCGGGTGACCGGGCGGCCCTCGATCACCCCGGCGTGCAGCGAGTGCTCGGTGGCGACCACCGCGCGCACCCCGGCCAGCCGGGCGGCCAGCCGGCCGTACAGCTGTGCCCGGTAGAGGTGGGTGTGCACCAGGTCGTAGCGGCCGGCCCGGACCAGCCGGACCAGCCGGGGCAGCGCGCCGAGGTCGCGGTTGCCGCGCATGCCGAGGTGGTGGACGGTCACGCCGTCCGCGCGCAGCGCCTCGGCGACCGTGCCGGGGTTGGTCAGGGCCAGCACCTCGCACTGCTGGTGGGCCGGCAAGTGCCGAAGCAGCAGGTGGAGTTGGCGCTCGGCGCCGCCGGAGGCGAGCCCGGTGACGATGTGCAGGACCCTCATCGCCCGGCCTTCCGCCGCAGGTCGGTCACGGTGTCGCGCAGCCGGTGGCGGGCCTGCTTGGCGCGCAGCCGCCAGGCGCCGTCGCGGTCGCCGACGTAGCAGCGGGGCAGCGCGAAGCGGCCGGTGAGCGAGGAGTGCGCGATGGCGCAGGCGTAGTCGTAGCCCGCGTCCCGCACGGCCAGGGTGGCGGCCAGGTCGACGGCGCCGTACGGGTAGCAGAAGCCGGTGACCGGGCCGCCGACGACCTCCTCCAGCAGCCGCCGGCTCTCCCGGGCCTGGACCTCCAGGGCCTCGGCGGGCAGGCCGGGCAGCGCCTGGTGGCCGAGGCCGTGCGAGCCGATCTCCCAGCCGGCGGCGGCGAGTTCGGTGACCTCCTGGACGGTGAGCAGCTTCTTGCGCGGGCCCTCGGCGTCCCAGCCGTTGTCCTGCCCGAGCAGGTCGGCGACCACGTACGCGGTGGCGGTGAAGCCGTACGCCTGCAGGATCGGTACGGCGTACCGCGCGAAGTCCGCGTAGCCGTCGTCGAAGGTCAGGCCGACCAGTCCGTCCGCGCGGCCGAGGGTGCGGGCGTGCATCAGCTCGCGGACCGAGACGCCGCGCCGGCCGCGCCGGTGCAGCCAGGCGACCTGTTCGGCGAAGCGTTCCGGGCTGACGGTGAGCCGGTACGGGTCCTCCTTCTCGACCGCGACCGAGTGGTACATCAGGATCCACGGCGAGGCGGAGCCGGGGGCGGTCGGTTCGCCGAGCGGGCTGCGGCTCCTGGGCAGACGCGCCCGGTTCGGTGGGGCGTTGGTGACGCCTGTCCTTGCCGAACGGACGGTTCCCCGTTCACTGTCCATGGGGGGTCTTCCCTTCGTCGGCGACGGTTGGCGGGTTCGGAACGGGCGCCCCGGCGGGCGCGAGGGCCGGCGCCGGCGCGCGCCGGACGGCCCGGACGGCGGCGAGGACGGGGCCGCGCACCTCGCGGGCCCCGAGGCAGGTGCCGAGGACGGCGAAGGCCAGCACCACGGCGAGGCCTCCGAGGAGGGTGTCGAGCAGCGGGTCGTCGACCGGGGCCGCGGCGGCCGCGCCGAGCACGGTGGCTCCGGCGGCGGCGGCCACCAGCCGGGCGTGCCCGCCGAGCACCCGGCGCAGCCGCAGCGGGATGCCGCGCAGCACCAGGCCGCGCAGCAGCAGCGCGGCCGTGGCGGTGATGCCCGCCGCGTTCCCGGCGGCGAGGCCGAGGGCGCCGAAGCGGGGCGTGGCGAGCAGGCCCACGGTGACGGTGACGGCGAGGCCGAGCAGCATCGCGGCGACCGGGTACCAGTCGAGCAGCCGTTTGCCGCCCGCTCCGGCCCCCGGGTCGTCGGCGCGGCGGACCACCGGGCGCAGCGAGAAGTACGGCCGGATTATCACGCCGATCAGCGCCTGGGCGGGCAGGCCGAAGCTGTAGACCCGGATGACCTCGGCGGTGGCCTCGGTGTCCCGCGGGCCGAAGGCGCCGCGCTGGAACAGCAGCGAGACCACCGCGGGGGCGCAGGCCATCAGAAAGGAGGTGCCGAGCAGCACGACGGCGGCCGCCTGGCCGAGGTCCTTCTCGACCCGGTCGCGGGCGGCGGTGACGTCCCCGGCGGCGAGCGCCCTGGCCACCAGCGGGAAGGTGACGGTGCAGATCAGGATGCCCGCCGTCATGGCGAGTTGGGAGACCTTGGCGGCGTAGTTGAGGTGCGAGATGGTGCCGGGCGGCAGCGCCGAGCCGAGGTAGCGCTCGACGAAGACCTGCGACTGGCGGGTCAGGGTGAAGGAGGCGACCGGCAGCAGCGCGAGCGGCATCAGCACCAGGGCGTTGCGGGAGCGGCGGCTGCGCCCCGTGCCGGTGCCGGCGGCGCCCTCGCGCAGCCGGCGCAGGAACGGGCCGACCAGCAGGCCGGCCATCAGCAGGCTGCCGAACGCGACGCCGAGGGCGGCCGAGCGCACGCCCAGGTACGCGTGGCCGGCCAGCAGGACGCCGAGGATGCCGAGGTTGTAGGCGACGTAGATGCCGGCCGGGGCGGTGAAGCGGTGGTGGGCGCGCAGCGCGGCGGCGAGGTAGCCGGCCACGCCGAAGGGCAGCACGGTGATCGCGGTGATCCGGGTGCAGGTGACGGCCAGGCCCGGGTCGGTCAGGCCGGGGGCGAGCAGGTCGACCAGTTCGGGGGCGCCGAGGGCGGCGGCCAGGGCGAGGCCGCTGAGGGCGATCAGCAGCCAGGGCAGGGTGGCGCGGACCAGCTGGCGGACCGGGTCGGGGGCGTCCGGGTCCTCCTCGCGCAGCACCAGGGCGAGGGCGAAGGCGGGCAGCATGATGAAGGACATGGCGTCCTCGATCAGCAGCGGCGCGGCCGTCTCCGGGACGGTCCAGGCGACCAGGAAGGCGTCGGTGCCCTGGTTCGCGCCGAAGTAGCGGGCGAGCAGCAGGTCGCGCAGCAGGCCGAGGCCGGAGCCGGCGGCGCTGAGCACGGCGGTGATGCCGAAGGCCTTGGCGAGGAAGCCGCCGCGCGGCGCCCGGCCCGGCCCGGGGGGCGGTTCGGGGGCGCTGCGCGGGGCCGGGAGCGGGGAGGCGAGGACGGTCGGCCGGTCGGCGGTCACGGGGTCACCTCGCCGGCGGCGGCGGAGGTGGAGGCGCGGGCGGCCAGGCCGAAGACGACCGAGGTCAGGACGGTGGTGGTGCCGCCGATGTCGGCGTACAGGAAGTCGACCAGCACCCAGGTGAGCAGGGCGAGTGCGGCCAGGCCGAAGCCCCGGCGGTTGCGCAGGCAGCCGAGCAGCAGGGCGAGGAAGAGCGTCGCGTACGCGGTGACGCCGATCAGGCCCTGCTCGCTGAGCACCAGGAAGTACATGTTGTGCGGGGAGAGCAGCGGCTCGCGCTGGAAGCCCATGGTGGGGTCGGTGGTGTCGCTGCCGGAGGAGAGCCGCAGCGGGGCGTGGCTGTCGCGCAGTTGCGGGAAGGCCTTGGGGCCGGCGCCGTGGACGGGGTGGTCCTGCCAGATCCGGCCGGCGGTGGCCCACAGGTCGTAGCGGTCGGAGACGGACTGGTCGGGGGCGGCCGAGACGGAGCCGATCGAGCTGATCCGCGCGGTGACGCCGGAGGCGCCGAGGCCGAGGCCGCCGACCAGGACGACGGCGGCGGCGAGGCCGAGGACGGTGCCGCGCACGAACAGCCGGGCGTCGGCGCGCAGCAGCAGCACGGTGGCGGCGACGCCGGTGGCGATCCAGCTGCCCCGGCTGAAGGAGACGGCGAGCGGGAAGGCCAGGAACGCGGCGGCGCCGAACATCGCCCGGCGCAGCCGGGGATCGCCCCCCGGCCCCCGCTCGCCGAGCGCCAGCGCGAGCGCGGCCAGCAGGCCGTAGCTGACCACGGTCGACATCGCCATGACGTCGAGGGCGCCGAAGGTGCCGATCGCGCGGATCGGCTGGCCGGTGTAGGAGGCGCCGGTGCGGGTGAGGTACTGGTGCGCGCCGACCGCGCCCTCGATCAGCGCGGCGAGCACGAAGGAGCCGAGGACGAGCCGCTGGTCGGTGCGGTCGCGCAGCGAGCACAGCACCGAGGCGGGCACCAGGACGAACACCTGGGTGAGCCGGACGAAGCCGGTGACGCTGGTGGCCGGGTCGATCGAGCCGACGGTGGCGACGGCGGCGGCGGCCACGATCCCGCCGAACAGCACGCAGGTGGTGCGGTCGAGGGCGGGCAGCCGCCCGCGCAGCAGGTTGACCGCGGTGAGCGCGACCAGCGCCAGGGAGGCGAGGTCGGCGGCGGTGATGTGGACGGCGGCCGTGACGTCCTTCTCGCCGGTGGGCACGCAGACCAGCAGTACGGTCGCGGCGGCCAACAGGCTGGGCCGGTCGGCGGCCGCCGCGAGGGTGTTCCGTAACGCTGTTACTCGCCCGCTCGCCTCCGGGGCGGGATCGGCGGGAAGGGTCAGGGCCACGCGGGTCAGCTCCCGTCCGGGTGGAGCATCAACGCCGCGGTGCGGCACAGGATCTTGACGTCCTGCCAGAGGCTCCAGCTCTCGATGTAGCGGTTGTCGAAGCGCGCCCGGTCCTCGATGGAGGTGTCCCCGCGCAGGCCGTTGACCTGGGCGAGGCCGGTGAGGCCGACCGGGACGCGGTGGCGGTCGGCGTACTCGGGGTAGGTCTGGCTGAACCGCATGACGAAGTACGGCCGTTCGGGACGCGGGCCGACCAGGCTCATGTCGCCGCACAGCACGTTCCACAGCTGCGGCAGCTCGTCCAGCGAGCTCTTGCGCAGCAGCCGGCCCACGGTGCCCATCCGGTGGTCCTGGGAGATGTTCCAGCGGGTGGCGGACTCGTGCTCGTTGCTCGGGCGCAGGGTGCGGAACTTGAGGACGGTGAAGACCCGGCCGTCCAGGCCGGTGCGCTGCTGGCGGAAGAGCACGCCGGAGCCGGTGTCGAAGCGGACGGCGAGCGCGCACAGGGCGAGCACGGGGGCGAGCAGCAGCAGGCCGAACGCGGCGGCGGTGATGTCCAGGGCGCGTTTGGCGGCCCAGCCGGGGCGCTGCAGCGCGGGGCTGCCCACCCGCAGGCAGGGGAAGCCCCACAGGTGGTCGGCGCCGGCGATCGGGGCGGTGGGCAGCGAGCCGTACTCGCGCAGCGCGGGGACGAGCCAGACCTGGCAGCCGAGTCGGGCGGCGTCGCGCAGGGCGGCGGCGGTCTCGGCCTCGTCGGCGGCGCCGGCGGTGGCGATCACGTGGTGGATCCGGTGCCGGCGGACCTCGCGCTCCAACACCTCGCGGCCGCCGAGGACGGGCAGGTCGGTGTCGCCGGCCAGCAGCGGCGGGTCGGCGTCGAGGAAGCCGACCGGGCGCATCCCGTACTCGCGGTGCTCGCCGAGGGCGGCGGCGACCTTGCGGCCGAGCCGGCCGGCGCCGAGGACGAGGACGGGGCTGGGCCGGCCGCGGCGGATCCGCCGGACGAGGTGGTAGAGGAAGCCGCGGCCGACGGCGGCGATCAGCAGCTGGGCGCCGAGCAGGACGGTGAGCCGGGCCGGGGTGGCCGGGCCGCAGTCGGGCCAGCGCCCGTCCAGACAGCCGGCCAGGGTGACGGCGAAGGCGGTGGCGACCGCGGCGCGGACGGCGAGGGCGGGCAGCTCGTCGAGGACGGACAGGGTCAGCCGGGTGCGGTAGAGGCCGCCGGTGAGGTTGAGCAGGAGCAGCAGCGGCAGGACGGCGGCGACACCGAGCAGTGGCGCGAGCGGGGCGGCCGGGTCGACGGCCCGGTTGGCGATGCCGGTGGCGGCGCACAGCGCGATCGCGTCGACCTGGAGCAGGGTGAGCGGCAGGGCGAGTCGGGAGCGGACCGGGCGGCGGTGGCTGCGGGGTGCCGGTACCGCGCGGGTGTGCGCGGACCTCGCTGGACGGTCGAGCAGCCCGGTGCCCGGCCGGTGCGGGCCCGCCAGGGGCCCGCCGGGTCGCGGCACACTGTCGTGGTCAATGGTCATCAGCGCACGAACTCCCCTGCTGTGTGCCCGGGGCGACGGCGCCCCGGCACCGGATGGCGGGGGGCGGCCGTCCCGGCCCGGTGGGCGCGGTCCTGACTGCACCTGCTGCCGCTGGCGGCTTTCGGTTCGCTCGCGAGGGCGGCGGTCGCAGTGGACTCGGTCGCGATTGGATCGATCGCGAATTCCCAGCGTGAAAACGAAATGAAGCAGGCAAAATCAGACAATACCGAACCGAACCTGACGGGCCGGAAGGTGACTTGCCGTTTCATTCCAGCCGCCCATTAATAGGTATTTCTGATTTGCCACCCCGCCCGAGAATCCGGTTGCGGGTGCGAATAGGACCACGCCTCGGCGGCGGGCATTCACGGCATGTGAAACGATCAGATCCGCTCCGGGACACGGGTCCGGCGCCGCCCGGCAGCCGGGCCGGCCCCCAGCAGATGGCGGTAGAGGCCGTCCACCTGTTCGACCACGGTTCGCACGTCGTGCCGCGCCGACACGTGCTCGCGCAGCCGGGAGCCGCGTCGCTCGCACTCGATCGGATCGGACAAGGCCTCGGCCATTCGGGTGGCCAGCGCCTCCGGATCATCCGCGCGGACGACCGACTGTGCCCGTTCGGCGGGCGGCAGGCACTCCCGCGCCCCCGGCACGTCCGTCAGCAGCACGGGGCGGGCCGCGGCCATCGCCTCCAGCGGGGCGAGCGCCATGCCCTCCCAGCGCGAGGGCAGCACCACCAGGTCGGCCGCCGCCAGCCACGGGCGCGGATCCGCCACGTCCCCGACCAGCCGGACCCGGGCCGGCTCGGCCGTCTCCCGGACCAGCTCCGCGATCCGCTGCTCCTCCGGCCCGCCGCCGACCAGCGCCAGCCGGGCCTGCGGCACCCGGCGCAGCACCTCCGGCCAGGCCGCCAGCAGCACGTCCTGCCCCTTCTGCCGGCACAGCCGGCCCACGCAGACCGCGAGCGGGGCGTCCAGCTCCAGGCCGAGCGCGATCCGGGCGGCCCGGCGGTCGGCGGGTGCGTAGTGGCGCACGTCCACGCCGTTGGGCACCACCGCCCAGTCGGCGTGCACCCCGGCGGCCACGCCGTCCGCCCGCTCCTGGACGCTGACGCACAGCAGGCGCTGCGCCCAGCGGGTCGCGAAGCGCTCCCAGCACAGGGTGGCGGCGGCCAGCGCGCCGTCCACGGCAACGAAGGACCAGGCGTGCGGCTGGAAGACGGTCGGCACCGCGCCGCGCACGGCCAGCCGGCCGGCCAGCCCGGCCTTGGCGCTGTGCAGGTGGACCACGTCGGGCCCGGCGGCCCGGACGATCCGGCGCAGCCGCCAGGCCTCGGCGGCGGTGGCCGGGCCCGGGGACCGGTCGGCGGGCCAGTCCCGGACCAGCGCGCCGACCGCGGCGGCCTCCGCGGCCAGGCGGCCGCCGCGCGGACAGGCGACCAGCACCCGGTGGCCGGCCTCCCGCTGCCCCCGGACCAGATCGACGACGACGCGGGCGACTCCGCCGTCCACCGGCTGCGAAACGTGAAGGATCGTCATATGCACGGCGGCGAGCCTAGGGTCGCTCCCCCGTGCCGGGCCGCCCTCGTCACCCGGAGGTGGCGGGCCGTCCACCCGTACGGCTTTCGGCTCGTACGGGTGGGCGGACCATTCGAATCCCCGAGCGAGCGGCGCTCCCCGCCGAACACGCCCGGGGGGAGGACCTCAGCGGACCTCGGCGGCCAGGTTCGCGAGCACCTGGTCGTGGATGCGGTTCAGGCCCTTGGGGGCGAAGGTGCGCTCGAAGAAGCCGCCGATGCCGGTGGCGCCCTGCCAGGTCGCGGTGACGGTGACCTTGGTGCGGCCCTCGCCCTCCGCCGCGACCGTCCAGGTGATCACCATGCTGGAGTTGGCGTCCTTCTCCACCAGCTGGTCGGGCTCCGGCGCCGACACGGTGAACAGGCAGTCGCGCACCCGCTTCTCGGTGGCCTGCAGCCGCCAGTGCACCTGGGTGCCGGCGCCGGTGCCGCCGACCCGGACCTCGTACTCGCTGTACTGCGCGGGCAGCAGCTTCGGGCGGGTCACCTGGTAGTCGGCCAGCGCCTCGTACACCCGCTCCGGAGCGGCGTCGTACGTCCGCTCGGTGGTGGCCTGCACCTGTCCCATGGCCTTGCTCTCCTCATGTGGGGGGTACCGCTGTCCGTACCGCTCTGCGGCAAGCCAATCACAGCGGTCGGCCCGTGACGCGGCGGGTAGGGTGGCCGGTGTGCTCGATCAGGTGACAGCAGTGCGCTACGTCGATCCGCTGCGGGCCGGCGGCTCGGTGCCCGGTGTGGTGGAGACCGACGACCTGGGCACCTACGTGGTCAAGTTCACGGGGGCCGCGCAGGGCCGCAAGGCGCTGGTGGCCGAGGTGATCGTCGGGGAGCTGGCCCGGCGGCTGGGGCTGCGGGTGCCGGAGCTGCGGCTGGTCGACTTCGACCCGGCGGTGGCGGCGGACGAGCCGGACACCGAGATCCAGGACATGCTCCGGGCCAGCGGCGGCCTCAACCTCGGGATGGACCTGCTGCCCGGGGCGCGGGACTACCGGCCGGGGATGGTCCCGGTGGACTCCGCGGAGGCCGGGCGGGTGGTCTGGCTGGACGCGCTCACCGGCAACGTCGACCGCACGGTGCACAACCCCAACCTGGTGGTCTGGCACGGGCGGGTCTGGCTGATCGACAACGGCGCCGCGCTGATCTTCCACCACCGCTGGGCCGGCGCCGAGGCGGCGGTCGGCAAGCGGTACGACCTGAGCGCGCACGCGCTGGGCTCCTCGGCCCCGGACGTCCGGCTGGCCGACGAGGACCTCGGGCCGCTGGTCACCGTCCCGCTGCTGGAGGAGGTGCTGGCCCTCGTCCCGGACGAGTGGCTGGCCGACGAACCCGGCTTCGACTCCGCGGACGCCGTCCGGCGCGCCTACGTGACGCACCTGGCGGCCCGCGCGGTGCTCTCCGAGCAGTGGCTGCCGGAGGGCTTCGCCACCCCCGAGCAGCTGCGCGAGGCCGAGCTGCGGCGCGCGGCCCGGACCAGGGCCGGGCGGCCGGCCTGGCTCCAGGAGGTGCCGGACCTGCACGGCAAGCCGGCGGTCGAGACGGTCTGGGAGCACCACTTCGAGTGACGGAGCCTACTGCTGGAAGATGCCGACGTACTCGATCGCGGTGCCGAGCAGCAGGCCGAAGCTGATCACCGGGAACACGACGTGCCGGGGGACGTCGTGCACCCGGGTGACCAGGAGCGCCAGGCCCAGGCCGAGCAGCGGGCCCAGCAGCATCAGCAGGGCGGCGGGCACGGCCACGACCGCCGAGGAGCCGGCGGCCATCCCCATCACCGCGATCACCAGACCGCCGGTCGCGAGCGTCGCCAACATCGGGGCGGCGAGAAGCAGTTGGCCGACGCCGAGGGCGAGACCGAGCGGGTTCCGCTTGCCGGAAAGGGTCCGTGCCATGTCGATCGACTCCTGTGACGACTCCGTTGGTGACGGACTCATCCTGGCCGGCGGCCGCGGCCCGGGCCTGAGTAGCCGTACTCAAAACCGAGCGGGGAGCGGGACCCAGTGGGCCCCGCTCCCCGCCTCAGTGTTCAGGTGTCGCCGCGGTCAGTGCGTCCGCACGTCGGCGACGTCAGTGCGTCGGCGACGTCAGCGCCACCACTGGACGGCCTTCTCGGCGTTGATGAGGCCGGCGCCGTAGAAGCCGTTGTCGTCCGCGCCGCCCTCGCAGGTGGCCTTCCACTCGCCGGCGCCGCCGGGGTTGAAGTCGCCGGTCGGGCACGGCTTGGACTCGGCCTGGCTGGTCAGCATCTCGGTCAGCTCCTCCGGGCTCGCCCACGGGAAGGTGCTGGCCAGCAGCGCGAGGACGCCGGTGGCGTGCGGGGACGCCATCGAAGTGCCCTGCATGTAGCCGTACTTGCCACCGGGGAGGGTGGACAGGGTGCGGCCGTTCTTGTCCGGGGTGTCCGGGATCTGGTAGCGGCGGTCGCCGCCCGGCGCGGTGACGGTGACGACACCCTTGCCGTAGCTGGAGTAGTAGGCCTTGTCGCCGTTGGCGCCCACCGAGGAGACGGCGATGACGCCGGGCAGCTCGGTCGGCAGCGACAGGCAGTCGTTGGTGACCGGGCGGGTGGTCTTGGTGGTGTCGTCCGGGCTGGAGACGTCAACGGTCTTGTGCGCCAGGTCGATGTTCTCGTTGCCCGCCGCGGCGACGTTGAGGACGCCCTTGCGCTGCGAGAAGGCGACGGCCTTGCGGACGGCGTCCGAGATGGCCGACTGGTCCTTGTCGTTCGGGCAGTTGAACATCCACGGGTCGACGTAGTAGCTGTTGTTCGTCACCTTGAAGTGGTGCTCACCGGCCCACACGAAGCCGCAGATGGCGTACTCGGGGTAGATGAACCCGCCGTCGTCGACGACCTTGACCGCGGCCAGCTTGACGTTCGGCGCGATGCCGACGATGCCCTTGCCGTTCTTGGCGGCGGCGATGGTGCCGGCCACGTGGGTGCCGTGGTCGCCGTCCGGGCCCGGCTGCCAGGCCTTCCAGTCGGTGTTCGGCTTGCCGCCGTCGATGCAGGAGACCGACTGCGCGGCGTCGATGTTGGCGGCCAGGTCCTCGTGGGTGCCGTCGATGCCGGAGTCCAGCACGCCGACCGTGACGTCACGGCTGCCGAGCGAGATCTTGTGCGCCTTGTCGACGCCGATCTGGCGCATGTCCCACTGGTTGGGCTCGTACGGCTCCTGGCCGGGGGCGGCGGCGTTGGTGCCGGTCGGCGCCTCGGCGACCTCGGCCTTGCCCTGGTCGGCGGCGGTGATGCCCTTGGTGCGGCTGGCACCGACCGAGTCGACGCCCTTGGCGAGGCGGAGCTTCTCGGCGAACTTGGTGTCGTTCGAGCGGGCGATGACGACGCCGATCTGCTCGTACGAGTAGACAACGGTGCCGCCGAGGCTCTTGACGGCCTGCTCGACCTTCTGCACCTGGCCGTGGTTGGCCTTGGTGTTGACGACGTAGCTGAGCAGCGGACCGGTCGTCGGGTCGCCCGCGGGGGCCGCGACGGCATTGCCGGCCGGCAGCGCGAGGGCGCCGGCGGTGGCGAGCACGAGGCCCACCGCCGCGTACCGGGTCCGGCTGATCCGAGAAACTCTCATAGGGGTAGGCCCTCCCGAGTCGTCATGCGGCAGCTGCGGTGGCAGGTGCACAGGGAATGACCGGGACGCTAATGAAGATTGGCTTATAAGCGCAAGAGGTAGTCATCTAATCGTCACATCTTGACCATGAGCACCCCAGGGAAGTTCGCAGGTCAACATGCGCAACAGAAAAGAAGATTGTTAAAAAGTGATGGTTCGCCGACGAGCCGACGCGGGATCCGGCACCGGCCGGGACGCGCTAGAGGGCGTACAGCCGGCGTGCGTTGTCGGCCGCGATCCGCTCGGCGATCCGGCGGGCGTCCGCGGCCGAACAGGCGCCGTCCGCCTGCCATTCGGCCAGCACCGCGCCCAGGCCGTGGCGGAACTGTTCGGCCCCGACCAGGAACAACTCGGGCAGCCCGTAGGCGTCGGTGGAGAACAACAGCTTCCCGAACGGCGCGAGTTCCAGCATCTCCCCCAGCACCGCCGCGACCCGGGGGCCGGTGTAGGAGGCGGTCAGCCCGAGGTCGGTGTAGACGGTCGGGAAGGCCTGGGCCAGCCAGCCGGCCTGCCGGTGGTAGGGGTAGCCGTGCAGCAGCACCAGCGGGACGCCGCCGGGCTCGGCGGCCCGTACGAAATCGGCCAACAGCGACGGGTCGGCGCGGTGCAGGTCGAGATCGGGGTCGCCGAAGCCGGTGTGGAGCTGCAGCGGCAGGCGCAGCTCGGCGCAGACGTCCACGGCCGTCCAGAGCAGGTGGTGCAGCAGCACCGGGTCGGTGAGCCGGGTGCGCCCGGCGCGCAGGCGGGCGCCGGCCGCGGCCACCACGGCCGCGCGGGCGGGCCGTTCGGCGGGCACGGCCAGGCCGTGCCGGTAGGCGAGCACCGACTTCACCGCGACGGCGCCGGTGGCGGCGGCCGCCAGCGCCTCGGCGACGGCCCGGGGCCAGTCCCCGGCGCCGGCCGGCACCGCCTCGGCGACCGTTTCGAGCCGGACCACCTCGCGCACCAGCGCGCCGGCGGCCTCGGCGAGTTCGCTCGGCGGCAGCAGGGCGTGGCCGGCCGCGGCGGTGAGGCCGGTGTCGACCAGGCAGGTGTCCAGCCGGGCGGCCGCGAGCAGCCGGCGGGTGGCCTCGGCGGCCCCCAACTCCCGGCGCCGCGCCAGGTACGCGGCCGCCGGGGCGTGCGCGGGCAGGCCGAGCGCGGGCGGGCACCAGCGCCGGACGGCCAGGCCGAGCGCGCTGTCGAAGGGCGAACAGCCGGGCGCCGGCGGGCGGTCGGACTCGGTGAGCAGCCCGGCCAGGGCGTCGTCGGCGAGCTCGGCCGCGACCACGCCGTGGCAGTGGTGGTCGACCAGCGCCGGTACCGCGAGCCCGGCCGCCGGATCGGGGCCCACCGCTCAGTACCGCCAGCGGGTGGCCGCGGCCACCTCCTCGGGCGCGGCCGCCGCGTACTGCTCGGCCTCGGCCCGGCGCACGGCGCGCACCGCCTCGTACAGCGGCTCGCCCAGCGCCTCGCGGAGCACCGCCGAGCGCTCGTACGCGGCCAGCGCCTCGAGCGCGCTCCCCGGCAGCCGGGGGACGGTGCCGGGCGGCGCCTCGGCCGGGTCCCCGGTCAGCTCGGGCGGCAGGGCGCGGGGGCGGTCCAGCCCGGCGAGGCCGGCGGCGAGCACCCCGCCGACCGCCAGGTACGGATTGGCGCTGGCGTCGAAGCACTTGACCTCGGCGTTGGCCGCCGCGGCCCGCTCCCCGGTGGAGCCGGTGACCAGGCGCAGCGCGGCCTCGCGGTTCTCCAGCCCCCAGCACCGGTAGGCGCCGGCCCAGTGCTGGGGCACCAGCCGCAGGTAGCCGGCGGGGCTGGAGCAGCCCAGCACCAGCAGTTCGGGCAGGGCGTCGAGCACCCCGGCGAGGAAGGCCTCGGCCTCGGCGGTGAGGCCGTGCGGGCCGGGGCCGCCGTGGCCGAGGTTGCGGCCGTCGCGCCAGAGGCTGAGGTGCAGGTGCCCGCCGTTGCCGACCGCGCCGGCCTCGACCACGGGGGCGAAGGAGGTCCGCAGGCCGTGCGCGGCGGAGACGGCCCGCACGGTGTGCCGGACCAGGACGGAGGTGTCGGCGGCGGCGACCGGGCCCTCGGGGGCGACCGAGACCTCGAACTGGCCCGGGGCGTACTCGGGGTGGACCTGCAGGACGGTCAGCCCCTGCTTGCCGAGGGCGCGCAGGACGTCGCGCAGGTAGTCGGAGAGGTCGGTGAGCCGGTGCATCCCGTACGCGGGGCCGTCCGTCGGGTACACCGGCGGCTCCGCCGGGCTCCCGGTGAGGGCGACCACCCACTCGACCTCGATGCCGGCCTTGAGGCTCAGGCCGCGCGCGGCCGCGGCGGCCTCCGTCCGGCGGGCGAACAGCCGCTGGCAGCCGGGGTGCGGCTCGCCGGCCTGGGTGTAGCGGTCGGCGGGGGCCCAGGCCCAGCCGGGCTGGGCGGCCAGCGGGACGGCCCGGTCGAGGTCGGGGTAGAGCCGCAGGTCCCCGGTGGGGCCGCCGATGTGGGTGCTGGTGGTGGTCGCGTCGTCGGCGAGGAAGACGTCGAAGCAGGGCGCGGCGCCGACGCCCCATTCGGCGGCGTGCCGCAGGCCGGCGAGCGGGACGGCCTTGACCCGGGCGATGCCCGCGTTGTCGATCCAGGTGAGGGCCACCGCCTCGACGGCGGAGGTGCGCAGCCGGTCGGCGGCGTCCTCGGCCCTGGCCGCGCGCTCGGCCCGCGGGGGCAGCGCGACGGCGGTCGCGGCGGCGGCCACGGCGGCGGCGGTCGCGGCGGCGGTCGCGGGTGCGGGTGCGGGTGCGGGGTCGGCGGCCCGGGCGGCCGACCCGGCGCTCGTTCCGGTGGTCATGTCACCCATGCTGCCCCGCTCCCCCGGGTTCGGTAACTCCCCTATCGAGTGGTCCAAACGGACGACCGTCCACCCGTTCACCCGTTCGGGGAGCGGACCATGATTTTCCAGGTCGGACCCCTTCCTACCGGTGAGTAGCTTCGCTACAGTGGCCGCACGCACCACCGCCGGGCTTCGGGAGCCGCACCGGCGGGATCCGCGTCGCCGTGCGTCCACGGCGCTCGCGCGGTGCGTCTTCACCGGCCGGTGCCGCGCACGGCGGCCGACCGGATCCCCGTCTCGTACCAGCGTCGCTTCCTTCACACCTGAGCGCCTGTACAGCACGGCACACCCCCTGTACGGCCGGAGCGGACCGGCCGCCGCCCGGGTGCGCCGGAACCGTCATCTCCCCAGCCCCCGCGCGTGGACCCTCCTCCGGCGGCGGCCGCGTGCCCGTTCGTCGACGGCGTTTCCGTCGACGGGGTGCGCCGGCCGCCCGCCGGAGCACGCGCGGGCCCTTCATGACTAGGAGTCAGGACATGGAGCGTCCCTTCCCCACGGTCGCGGTCGTCGGCCTCGGCACGATGGGTGCCGGTGTCGCGGTGGCCGTCGCCAAGAGCGGCCGCCGGGTGATCGGCATCGAGGCCGGCGAGGACTCCGCCGCCCGGGCCCTGGCCCGGATCGAGGAGGCGACCGCGCACGCCGTCGAGCGGGAGCGGATCACCGCCGAGGAGCGCACCGCGCTGCTGGCCCGGATCACCGTCGGGCACGAGCTGGCGGCCGCCGCCGAGGCGGACCTGGTGATCGAGGAGGTGCCCGAGCAGCTGGAGCTGAAGCGGGAGGTCTTCGCCGAGCTGGACCGGATCTGCCCGCCGTCCACCGTGCTGGCCACCGGCACCACCGCGCTCCCGGTGACCCGGATCGCCGCCGCCACCGCCCGTCCGGAGCGGGTGCTGGGCCTGCACTTCTTCAACCCGGTGCACAGCATGAAGCTGGTCGAGGTGGTCCGCACGGTGCTGACCTCCCCGCAGACCGCCGAGGACGCCGCCGCCTTCGCCCGCGACCTGGGCAAGGAGCCGGTGGCGGCGGGCGACCGGGCCGGCTTCGTGGTGAACGGCCTGCTCTTCGCGTACCTGAACCAGGCCGCCGCGATGTACGAGTCCAAGTACGCCTCCCGGGAGGACATCGACGCCGCGATGCGGCTCGGCTGCGGCCTGCCGATGGGCCCGCTGGCGCTGCTCGACCTGATCGGCATCGACACCGCGCGCACCGTGCTGGAGGCGATGTACGAGCAGTCCCGGGACCGCCTGCACGCGCCCGCGCCGATCCTCGGCCAGCTGGTCGCGGCCGGGCTGCTGGGCCGCAAGACGGGGCGCGGCTTCTACGCGTACGAGGCGCCGGGCTCGTCCAAGCCGGTGGACGCGGCGACCGGGCCGGCGCGGCCGAAGGGGCCGGGCCGCGAGGTGCGCACGGTCGGCGTCTGCGGCTCGGGCACCATGGCCACCGGCATCGTCGAGGTGTTCGCCAAGGCCGGGCACCCGGTGCTGCTGGCCGCCCGCAGCCAGGAGAAGGCGGACCGGGCGAAGGAGCAGCTGGCCAGGTCGCTGGAGCGCTCGGTCGCCAAGGGCCGGATGACCGCCGAGCAGCGGGACGCCGCGCTGGCGCTGGTCACCCCGGTCGGGCAGTACGCCGAGCTGGCGGACGTCGACCTGGTGGTCGAGGCGGTCGCCGAGGACCTGGCGGTCAAGCGGGAGCTGTTCGCCACCCTGGACAAGGTCGTCCGCCCGGGCGCGGTGCTCGCCACCACCACCTCCTCGCTGCCGGTGATCAGCTGCGCGACCGCCACCTCGCGGCCGCAGGACGTGATCGGCATGCACTTCTTCAACCCGGCGCCGGCGATGAAGCTGGTCGAGGTGGTCTCCACCGTGCTGACCGCGCCGGAGGTCACGGCGACGGTGCTGGAGCTGACCGCGAAGGTGCGCAAGCACCCGGTGGAGTGCGGCGACCGGGCCGGCTTCATCGTCAACGCGCTGCTGTTCCCCTACCTGAACGACGCGGTGCGGATGCTGCAGGAGCACTACGCGACGGTCGACGACATCGACACCGCGATGAAGCTCGGCTGCGGCTACCCGATGGGCCCGTTCGAGCTGCTGGACGTGGTCGGCCTGGACGTCTCGCTGGCCATCGAGCGGGTGCTGCACCAGGAGTTCCGCGAGCCCGGCCTGGCCGCGGCACCGCTGCTGGAGCACCTGGTCGCGGCGGGCTGCCTGGGCCGCAAGACCGGCCGCGGCTTCCGCGACCACGCGCGCCGGTGACCACGCCTCAGAGCGGCGCCTCGCCGTCGCCCGGCCCGGCCGGGCCGCAGAGCAGTGGCGCCGCCCACGGCAACGGCGCGGCGCCGCTGGGCGCCGCCCGGCCCGGCTGGGCCCCGGGCACGGTCTCCGCGCGCTGGCCGCGCCCGGCCGTGACCGGCCCGGTCGCGCCGGTACGGCGGGGAAGGGCCGCGGCCCCTGCGCCCGGGCCGTGTAGCGTTCCGGGCATGGATCGGGTTCAGTCAGCCACCCCGCAGCACCCCGCCGGCCCCCGCGGCGGCGACCGGACGGCCTCCGCGACCGGGGGCAGTGGACCGGACGGCGGGCCCGGCAGCCGCCGGGCGGCGGCCCAGCGCCAGCAGATGCGCCAGGACCTGGCCACGGCCGCGATGGACCTGTTCGCCTCGCAGGGCTACGAGGAGACCACGGTCGACCAGATCGCGGCCGCCGCCGGAGTCGCCCGGCGCACCTTCTTCCGGTACTTCCGGTCGAAGGAGGAGGCGATCTTCCCGGACCACGACGACACCCTGATCCGGGTGGCCGACCTGCTGGCCAGCGCCGAGCCGGAAGAACACCCGCTGGACGTGGTCTGCCGCGGCATCAAGGAGGTGCTGCGGATGTACGCCTCCACGCCGGGGGTGTCGGTGGCGCGGTACCAGCTGATCCGGCAGGTCCCGGCGCTGCGCGAGCGGGAGATCGCCGTGGTGGCCCGCTACGAGCGGCTGTTCACCCGCTACCTGCTGGGCCGCTTCGACACCGGCGAGCCGATCCCGACCGGTTGGCAGATCGGCGGCGAGGACGACTCGATGCTGGCCGAGGTGTCGGCGGCGGCGGTCGTCGCGGCGCACAACCACGTGCTGCGGCGCTGGCTGCGGGCCGGCGGCCGGGGGGACGTGGAGGCGCAGCTGGACCACTCCTTCGAGGTGATCCGGCGGACCTTCTGGGCGGCCAGCGCGCCGGGTGCGAGGCGCCGCGGCTCCCTGGTGGCACCGGGTGCCAGTGGGACCTTCGGGGAGGCGGTGGCGGAAAGCGCACTGAGTGCCAGCCCTGGAGGTGAGGTGCTCATCACAGTCGCCCGGACGGACGCTCCGCTGGACGTGGTGGTCGACAGCATCCGGGCCGCACTGAGCGGCGCCCGGGACTCCTGAACCCCACATAAGAGCAGGTCAGAGCGATATCGAGGGCCCGCGTCGAGCAGTCGACGCGGGCCTTTCGCATGCCCGTGCGACGCGCGTCGCGTGCCCTTCCAGGCCTCTCCGGGGAGTCGAAATTCGTGACACCCGGTGTCTTTACGCCTGGCACAGGGTGCCACTACCTTGTTACTCACCAGTCGCGGCGCCGCGGCTCCCCACCTCGGCGCGCCGTCGTCCGGCGTTCCCACACCCCGGGAGCAGTGCCAGTACCCGCCCGATCCACCCCGGGCACCCGAACTGACCAGCCCACCACCCGTCGTCCCAGCGAAGCCGGTGTCCGCTCCCGGCTCCCCCAGACGCCCTGTGTCCCTCACACAGGTACGCCTTCGGAGGCAGCCATGCAGGAAATCCTCGACGCGATCCTCAGCGCCGACGCCACGTCGGCGGACTTCGCGGCCATCAAGCTCCCCGAGTCCTACCGGGCCGTGACGCTCCACAAGGACGAGGAGCAGATGTTCGCCGGCCTCGAGAGCCGCGACAAGGACCCGCGCAAGTCCCTCCACCTCGACGAGGTGGCCCTGCCCGAACTCGGCCCCGGCGAGGCCCTGGTGGCCGTCATGGCCAGCGCGGTGAACTACAACACCGTCTGGAGCTCGATCTTCGAGCCGGTCTCCACCTTCGGCTTCCTGGAGCGGTACGGCCGGCTGTCGCCGCTCACCAAGCGCCACGACCTGCCGTACCACGTCGTCGGCTCCGACCTCGCGGGCGTGGTGCTGCGCACCGGCGCCGGGGTCAACGCCTGGAAGCCCGGCGACGAGGTCGTCGCGCACTGCCTCTCGGTCGAAC